>JANWXD010000015.1:0-10528 GCA_025055455.1 Bryobacteraceae bacterium | reverse complement strand
TGGCCGAATATCTGGCGACGGAGCGCTTCAACCGGCTTCTGCTCGCTCTTTCGGCGCTGCTGGTCGTGGCTCTCGTCATGGCCGTGCGCCAGACTGTGCGGCTGCGGAAAGCACGCGCGGCCGCGCAGGCCGCCGCCGAGGCCAAACAGAACTTCCTGGCCAACATGAGCCACGAGATCCGCACGCCGCTGAACGCCGTCATCGGGATGACGGGTTTGCTGCTGGACACGCCGCTCAATGCCGAGCAGCGCCACTACGGCGAGGTGATTCGCACCAGCGCGGAGTCGTTGCTCGCCTTGATCAACGACATTCTGGATTTTTCCCGGATGGAGGCGGGCAAACTGAAGATCGAAACGCTGGACTTCGACCTGGAAGCGGTGCTCGACGAATTCGCCGCCATGCTGGCCCCGCGGGCGCAGGAAAAGGGGCTCGAATTCGTCTGCAGCATCGCGCCGGACGTGCCCGTCTATTTGCGCGGCGACCCCTGGCGCCTGCGCCAGATCCTCGTCAATCTGGGTGGCAACGCCGTCAAATTCACGCACCAGGGCGAAGTGGTCGTCCGGGCGAGCTTGTTGGAAGAAACCGAAAGCCACGTCCGTGTGCGCTTCTCGGTCAAGGATACGGGCATCGGCATAGCGCCCGACAAGCTGCCGCACCTGTTCGAAAAGTTCACCCAGGCGGATGCTTCGACGACCCGCAAGTACGGCGGCACCGGTCTCGGACTGGCCATCGCCCGGCAGCTCACCGAATTGATGGGAGGTGAGATTGGGGTCACCAGCGAAGAAGGAAAAGGATCGGAATTCTGGTTCACGTTGCCGTTCGGCAAGCAGCCAGGCAAGCAGCGCACCGTGGCGCCGCCGGAGCTTCGCGGCGCGCACGTGCTGATTGTGGACGACAACGCCACCAACCGCGAGATCCTGGTGGCGCAATGCCGCTCCTGGGGCTTGCGGCCCGAAGAGACGCCGGACGGCCCTGCGGCCCTCAAAGCGCTGCACAGCGCCCGCGCCCGGGGCGATCCATTCCATTGCGCCATCGTGGACATGCAGATGCCCGAGATGGATGGCGCCCAGCTGGCGCGCCTCATCAAATCCGACGATGCGCTCAAGCCGATCCCCTTGGTGCTGTTAACTTCCGTGGGCCGGCCCGGGGACTTGGCCCGGGTCCAGAAGATGGGCTTTGCCGCCTGCCTGACCAAACCAGTGCGGCCTTCGGACCTGCTGAACTGTCTCGACGCCGTGCTGGCGGGCGCGGGGCTTCGCGCGCCGCAGTCGTCCCCATCCCGCTCAACGCTCCCCCGCCCGTTGCGCCAACGGCCGTTGCGCGTGCTGGTGGCCGAAGACAATGTCGCCAACCAGCAAGTCATGCTTGGCCTGCTCAAGAAGCTCGGGCTGCGGGCGGATGCCGTCGCCAATGGCCTGGAGGCGGTCAAAGCGCTGCAGTCCATCCCGTATGACCTCGTCCTGATGGATGTCGAAATGCCGGAAATGGACGGCCTGGAGGCCACGCGCCAGATCCGCCGCCTCGCCGCTGGCTCGACGAAGCCCGACGTGCCCATCATCGCCATGACGGCCCACGCGTTGCAGGGCGACCGCGAGCGGTGCCTGCAAGCCGGCATGAACGATTACCTGGCCAAGCCCGTCGAGATCGCGGCCCTGATCCGGGCCCTCGACCGCTGGCTGCCGGAGGATTCGGCGCCTGCGCCCGAGGCCGCACCCATGCCGTCCGCCACGGTCCCGGCGTCCGAACCGAATCCTCGGCCCTCACCGGAAGCACCCCCGGTCGTTCTTGACAAAGAGGGCATCCTGGCCCGGCTGATGAACGATCGGGAGTTAGTCCGGAAAGTTGCCGAAACTTTCCTGGACGACGCTCCCCGGCAGTTCGAGGCTCTGCGAGCCTATCTGGAGGCCGGCGACATGCTGCGTCTCGAGCGTCAGGCGCACAGCCTGAAGGGCGCATCCGCCAACGTGGGCGGCGAAGCTTTGCGGGCGGCGGCGTGGGAGATGGAGCAGGCGGCCAAAGCCGGCGACCTGGGCGCAGCGCGGCGGTGCCTGACCAAGATGGAGCAGGAGTTCGACCGCCTCCGGCAAGCCATCGCGCATTCGTTATAGGCCTCCCAACCGCACTCGTGGGCGGGCTCTGCTAGGCTGGTCCTTGATGAAGGCGGCCTACGAGACTCAGCCTACTTATGACGACGTCAACCTGATCCTGCGCCTGTATGAGTTACGACGCGAGCCGAAGCTGCGCGAGGCGCGCCGGTGGTTCGCCTCGAGTTTCCGCGCCTCCAGTCTGGAGGATTTCGCAGCGCTCTGTCCTCCGGGATCCGAGCCCGAGGCGTTTTTTCGGATGGTGGTCAGCTACTGGGAGATGACGGCTTCCTTCATCAGCTGCGGCGTGTTGAATAAGGAACTGTTCTTCCAGAGCGGCTCCGAGCTGCTGCTCGTTTGGGAGAAGATCCGGGACCTGCTGCCGAAGGCGCGGGAATCCTTCAAGGATCCGTTTCTGCTGCGCAATTTGGAGCTGGTGGCGCAGGAGTACATCGAGTGGATGAACCGCAGGGCGCCGGAGGCGTATGCCGCCTTCGCGGCCCGCGTACGGGGAAGCTGAAGGGTGCGCCGGGAGCCGGAATTTCTGGACGACTGCGACGCGGTGCTGATCTACATCGCGCGCCGGTTGGGCGAGGCGCTGCGATTGGAGGAGCTTCTCACCACGGCGGGCGTCGACTACGTCGTCGAAGTGGATCACTACGTCGGCGGCTTCCTGTTCCGCCGGGCCCGGGCGGGAGCGTTTTTTTATGTGCGGCCCGATGCTGCCCCTGTGGCCCGTGAACTGATGGTACGAAACGGCTGGCGGCCGTTCGAGGCGCCGGGATAGAATTCAGCGAGTCACGAACTGCATGGCGTAGAGCTTGGCGCCGCGCAGCCGGAACACGAGCTGCACCGGCTTGCCGGCCAACGCCGAAACATCCGTCCCCTTGTGGAGCCACTCTACCTCAGTTTCGAGGAAATCCCCGTTGATATAGACGCAATCGTCCAGGGAGTATCCTGGGACCGGCATGCCGCTCTCGTCCAGGAACCCGACTTGAACATACCCGACGGCTCCGGTGTCCACGTTGAGCACCAGCCGGTTGCCCTCGAAAATCAGGGGATGCGTCAACAACGTTCCGCCGGTGTAGTCGCCCTCGGCCGCCACGAACCCATCTAGGCGTTGGACGAGCCGCCACAACAGCCAAGGTCCCTTCCGCGTCCAGGCGGAGTGGTAGCCGATGCCATTGCCCCCATGGCCGCCCAAGAACTGCCAGATCTCGTTGCCTCGACGCACCAAGCCGTGCGCCATGAAAAGCATGTGGATGCGATTGGAGCCGTCGCCTCCGATGGGAGCGTAAGCGGGGCGCGGGTAGCGTTTCCAACGGCGGCCATCCCGGCTCACTGCAAGCTGCACTTCGACCACACCGGAGCCGCGTTCCCGGCTCTTGTCTCCCAAAATGCGCCGCGTGGGTGGCCCATCGTCCCAGTAGTGGAAGTAGACGGAGGGGAACGCCACGTACGCATCGGGCGCCCAGGGGTATTTCAGCGCTTTCGTCATGTAAATGTCCGTGCCTACCGGATCCAAGCGTTCCTCGGCGCTCATCACGGTGGGCAATTCCAAGCTCAGCCCGGGAGGACTGAGCGGCCCGTTATCGAGAAACCAGGGCGACAGACGCCCGGCGATGCGCCAGCGTTTGGCTGGGACGCGGCCACCAGAGCATCATCGAGAAATACGTGCTTGCGTGCGCCCAGACGCAGCGGTTCCGCGCCGGCTGCCTCAGGGTCAAACAGAAGCGGCAGACCGCGTTGCAGAACGGGTCTCGCGCGGCGTGGGGCAAACGTGTCCGGCGGCGTGAAGGGGCCGGTGTAGACCACCGCCTCGGAGAAACGCAACTCGTCGATCGGACCCGCCAGAGGTCGTTCCCAGCGACCGTCGCGCGCCACTGTGAAATATGCCTGTTCACCGACCTCCACGGAACGGAGTCGCACCCTCGGCGGGAGCCTTTGCAACAGGCCGTTCACGTAGTGGCGCAGTTGGCCTTCTGCCGCCGAGTAGGTGAACGCGAAATGCGCCCAGGATGCGCCGGGACGTAAGGCGTCCGGTGACGAAGGGATTTCCAGCGCCACGCCTGCCGGTTGGTTTCGCAGCAGGAAGCCGGCCCCGTGCCTCCTGACCAGCAGGGACGTGATCTCGTCGTTGTCCCCGCGCGGTCCGCGCCCGAGCTCGAAAACCACGCCGTCGTCGCCAGTGTCCTTGCCGGGGCGATACCAGAACTCCACCGTCCAGTCGAAAGCGCCGAGGTTGAGTTTCGTCTGGGTCGGATTCACGAAGGCCGGCTTGCGCAAGTGGTTTTCGCCGGCCGTAGCCAGCGCAGCGAAGTGGGCGTTTCCCTCGAACAACCACAGGGCCACCGTACCCGCAAAGAGGAACGAGCGGGCGGCGATCCTTTTGGTCGCCGCCCGCCCCAGACGTCTCCATGTGGGCGAGGCCTGACACGCGCAAGCCGGGCTTCGCAGCTCCAGCACGATTCAGAACATCAGTTTCAGCGCGAACTGGATCTGCCGCGGAGCATAGGCCGAGCGGAGCGTCCCGAAGTCCGCCGCGCTGATGTTGTTGGCCGGTTGCTCGAAATTGGTTCGGTTGAGGATGTTGAAGAACTCGGCCCGGAACTGGAGCGTCGTGCCCTCGCGCGCGGGCAGGCGGAAGTTCTTGTTAATACCCACATCCCACTGCCAGAAATCCGGACCGCGGAGCGCGTTGCGGCCCAGCGTACCGAAGGGCGCATCCACCGGAGGGACGGCGAAGGCCGCCCGGTTCCAGTACTGAGTGACTTTGTCGGCGCCAGCCGGCCGGGCCGGATTGCCAACCAGGTTGGGCCGTTGCTGCGCCCCGCCGCGCCACTCCGCCAGACGGCCTGTGACGTCCATGGCGCTGGTGGGCGTGTAGATAATGTTGACCGGACGCCCGGAGTAGTAAAAGTTAATGCCGCTGATCTGCCAGCCACCGGCGATCGCGTTGAGCAAGCCGCCCCAGCCAGCGCCGAAGCGGCGGCCTTTGCCGAAGGGCAACTCGTAGATCGCGGTGGTGACGTTGATGATCGTGCTGTCGTAACTGGTGGGCCCACGTTCATTGCGCAGGTCTCGGATGTTCTGCACCGTGGCGTTGGCTTCCAGGGCCTGCTCGGAGTTGCCCAACGCCTTCGACCACGTGAACGAATTCAGGAAATAGAGGCCGGTGCCCATGCGGCGCTCGGTGCGCACCGACAGGCCGTGATACACCGTCTGGCCCGCCGGGTTGACCCAAGTAATCGGCCCAAAGGTCGGAATGGGCCGTCGCGCCTGAATGCCCAGGTTCTGACCCGGACGGTTCGGGTAGGCCTGGTTGTAGTCCGAAAGCACGGGCAGGCGCAGGCTGTGGTTGCCCGTATAGCCCAATTCGACGATCCAACTGCCGGGCAACTCGCGCTGCACGCTGGCAAACCAGGTTTGCACGTAGGGCCAGCGCGTGTCGCGCGGAATGTAGGCCACGTTGGCTCGAACCGGATCGAAGTTCGCCGGGCTGGTCATGCCGGGCGGAAAGGCCGTGTAGATCGTCCGGAATCCGGCCGGAACCGGGCCGCCAGGCGGAATGCTCTGGTCAATCGTCGCCCAGTTGACTTGAGGACCGTTCATGCCGAGCAGGTCGGCGCTTCCCATGCGGTTGTGGAAGGCGTAGCTGATGCCGTAACCGCCTCGCAACACCAGTTTCGGTGTGACCGAGTAAGCCACTCCGAACCGGGGGCCCCAGTCCCGGTAGTCCGGATTGACCAAAGCGCGCTCCGCAAGCCCTCCCGGTCGGGCCTGAACCATGCGAACCGTCACCGGATCGAAGTTCGACAGTACGTTGTCGCGCTCCCAGCGCGGCGTGGCGAACTCCCAGCGCAGTCCAAGGTTGAGTGTGAGCTTGGGCGTGACCCGGAAGTCGTCCTGAAGGTAGAGGAAATACATACGCTGCCGGTAGTTCCCCACCAGCCAGTTGGCCAACTGGATCTGGCTAGGCAGGCCGAACATGAAATCAGCTAGATTGTAGCTGGCCGGATCCGCCGGAATCGGACAGCCCGCTGGCTGGCCCAGCAGCGCGCAGGTCGGACGGCTGAATTGGCCCGCGTAACCCAACAGGCCGTAGACCGGGTTAATATCCATGACTTGCGTGTGGATGATTTGCAGCTCGCCGCCCACTTTCAGCGTGTGCCGGCCCACCACGCGGGAGTAGTTGACCTTCGGATTCCAGGTTTTCGGGTTTTGGAACTGCGGATTGGTGGCCTGGCGGCCGATGATGCCGGTCGTAAAGCCGCTAATGTTCTGCGTGTTCAAGCCGCCGGTGAGTTCCCGCGAGGTGGGCAGACCGGGAACTCCGTAAAGTTCCTCCATGCTCCGGCCGCCCAAAAACGGCGGCTGCTTGCCGGCCAGGATGCGCGTGAAGCCCAAGCGCAGTTCGAGGAGCGAGGTGGGCGACACCGTCCAGGTGTAACCCGCCGCCGCCGACTGGGCCATGACGCGCACGTAGCCGTCGCCGGAGCCGCCGGAAGGCCCTTCGAGGAACGGGGCGTAAAACGCGTTGCTTTTGCGCTGGCTCCAGCGCAGAAAGCCGCTCATGTTGTCGCGGATTTGCCCGTCCAGCTTGGCATCGTACTTGTCGGCGAACTCCCGTGGGGTGAGCCGCAACAGTTGGTAGTTATTAGTCCGGCCCGTGCCGGCCGGCACCGGCGGCAACTCCGACAACACCTTTCTGGCGAAAGGAGTCATCTCAACCGGTGTGCCGGCGGGATAGAGCCTGCCAGTGAGCGGGTTATAAACCGTTACCGGCAGAATGCCCGCGCGGTCGTTCATGTTCGGGATCGTGGCGATGAACAGCGCCTTGCGAATTTGACGGAAGCCCTCGTAGTCGGCGAAGTAAAACAGACGATTCTTGACAAAAGGCCCGCCGATGGTGAAGCCGAACTGGTTCTGGTTCAGCGTGGGCTTGACCCCGCCGGCCGGTCTAAAAAAGCCGACCGCGTTCAGCCGCGTGTTCCGCAGGAACTCGTACGCTGTCAGGTGGAAACGGTTGGTGCCGCTGCGCATGACCACGTTGACGACGGCGCCGCCCACGCGGCCGTACTCGGCGCTGAAATTGCTCGTGACGACTTTGAATTCGGCCACGGCGTCCGGCGAGGGGATCGCCACCTGGTTGGAGAACCCCTGGTTGGAGGTCGAATAGGCGTTGTTGTCCATGCCGTCCAGCAAGAAGTTGTTGTAGGTGCTTCGCATGCCGTTGACGTTGAACGCGCCCTCGCGGGGCGTCACGGTCTGCATCGCGATCGGCGATTTGCGGATGTTCGGCGCCAGCAACGCCAGCTCGGAGAAATTGCGGCCGTTGAGCGGCAGCTCGACGATCTGTTGGGCTTGCACCACGTGGCTTTTCTCGCTGCTGTCGGTCTGCAGGGCGCTCGCCACGCCCCGTACCTCGATGATTTCGGTCACTGCGCCAGGTTGCATCGTGATGTCCACGCGCTGGCGGGCGTTGACGTTGACCACGACGTCGCTGGTCGAAAACTTGGCGAAACCAGGCGCCTCTGCCGTAATCGTGTACCGGCCGACGCGGACCGTCAGAAAGGAGTAATTTCCGAGCTCATCCGTTGTGGTCTTGGCTTCGATTCCGGTGTCCTGACTGATGAGCGTCACCGTGGCGCCCACGATGACGGCGCCGCTGGGATCCCGGACCGTGCCGAGCACTCCGGCGGTTTCGAATTGAGCCAGACCAACGGGCGCCGAAACGATGAGCATGACACCCAGAATCCACGGCAGGTTGCGTACTGGCCTCATCATTACCCCCTTTCGGCTGCGAGGATACCAAATCCTCGTTTGCGGAGAGTTCCAAATCCGACAAATCCTCGTAAAAATCCCCTCAGAACCAGAGCCGCGCGCGCAACTGGACGCTGCGCGGATCGCCCACTCCAAGGAGGCGCCCGAACGTGGCCCCGGGAACGGTCGCGTACTGCCGCAGCCGACCTTTTGCGACGTCGGCCGGAGGGAGAGCCCGCTGATCGAATCCCATCTCCAGAGCTGCAAAAACAACCGACGTCCGACTCTGCCCAACTCGACTCGCACGCGTCTCCAGTTGACCGGCAGGCGCCCTGTTCGTTGCGGGCGACCGGTAGCATCGGGGAGCGAAGGGACCGGGCGGCGTCGGGGCCCGCGGGGCCTCCGTGCCGCTGCTCGAAGAGGGGGGACGCACTTCGAGGATTGAGGATGGGCCAGGTAGACTGCCCCAGACAGCCTCGACGATGAAAGGCCGGGAGTGGTCGCGAAGTTCGCAGGACAAGGGCACACGGGGCTGCGCGGTGGCGGCAGGGCGCCTAAAGCGGTGAATTCACAACCCCAGCCGGGGCCGCAAGCGCGAGGCGGATCCAAGCCCGGTCGAGTGTCTGGGCCGCTCCGTCCGGACCGAGCGCTGGCGCTACACGGAGTGGGATGGAGGGCGGCGGGGGATTGAACTGTACGACCGCGGCGCGGATCCGGGCGAGCTGGTCAATCTGGCTGGAAAGCCGGAGCTCGCCGCCGTCGAAGCGGAATTGCGGACTCTACTGCGAGGCGGCTGGCGCGCGGCCCGCCCCACGTAATCAGCTCGGCGGGGCGGCGGCGCGGAGCCGGCGGGCCTCCTCTTCCGGGAGTGTGTCGTTGAGGAACGTGCCGCAGCCGCTCTCCACCCCGGCCAGGTATTTGAGCTTCGTGGCGCTCCGTTGGATCGGGTAGAACTCGATGTGGAAGTGGAAATAGGCGTGGTCTCCGCGCACGGGCCGCTGGCGCAGGAGCATCATGAGCGGGATGGGAAAGCCGTAAAGGTTGTCGTACTTGCGCCGCACCACGCTGACGATCTCCGCCAGCTCCTGCTGTTCGGCCGCCGTCAGGTCGGGCAGCCAGCCGAGGTGTCGCCGGGCGTAGATCTGCATCTCCGAGGGCCATCGCGCAAAAAAGGGCACGAAGGCCACGAAGCTATCGTTGGCGAAAACGATCCGTGTGCCGACGCGCTGCTCTTCGGCCAGGATGCGGCAGTAAAGACACTGGCTGCGGCGCTGGTAGTGGTCTCGCGCCGCGGCCAGGGCTGCCTCGGGCAGCGGGGGCACGAAGGGGAAGCCGTAGATCTGCCCGTGCGGATGCGGCATCGTGACGCCAATGGCGATGCCCGTGTTCTCGAACACATAGACGTAAGCGATATCCGGAATCGAGGCCAGTTGCGCCGTCCGCGCGGTCCAAAGGTCCACGACCTTGCGCCAGTGCGAAACGGGCATTTCCGAGGGCAGCAGCGTGTGGTTCGGATGGTACAGCACCACGTCGCAGACGCCGCGCGCGCCCGTGGAGCGGAACAGCGAGTCGGCGGCAACTTCCGGCGCGAAAGAGGCCGCTTCGAGCGAAAAGGCAGGAAAGTCGTTGGGGTAAAGATAGACGTCGTAACGATCCGGCACGCGGCCCGAGCCGGGGCAGAAGGGGCACCAGTCTTCGGGCAGCTGCGGCCGGTCCTGACGGTGCGTCGTGATGGCCACCCACTGGCGCAGCAACGGGTGCCAGCGGAGTTCGCTCACCGGTCGGTGCTCCCGGAAGTGCGCTGCATACGCCGGACTACTGCTGAGAGCCCTTGGGATTGAACACCGGGAAGGTGATTACGTTGCTGACGTAAACGTCCTGGGCGATTGTGAGCTGCGTCAGCGGGTTGGTGGGGAGGTCCGCGTTGAGCTCCAAGTGCACTTCGTATATGCCGACCATTCCCGGCTTCAGGCCGGCGAAAAGCACGTTGGCGGTCTTGCCTCCGGCCAACGAGGAGACGAATTCCACCGGTTCGTTGAAGGCCGGTCCCTTGTACTTCTCTCCGCTGACAATCGCTTGGCGGGCTTCGTCGGGCTTGATCAATCCGAGGCCAGTGGCGTAGACCACGATGGTTTCACCCGGCAGCGCCGGGTTATCTTCCGTCACCAGGCTGCCGCCGACGTTGGCGCAGCACAGCGCTTCGCCCATGGGCGTGAGAATCACCTGGGCGCCGGAGCTGACCGCAACCGAGTAGCGGATGCCATTGCCCTCCGGACCTGCGACGCGCGCGCGCAAACGGATGCGGGTGAACAAACCGGCGGGAAAGGCCTCGACCTTCGGATCTTGGTTGATGAGTTCGATCAGGCGATCGCGAATCGTCGCCAGTGTATCGCCTTCCTTGACGGTATAGGTGTAGGCGCGGTCCTCGATGTTGACAGTGGCTGTGTCGCCCGCTTTGGCGCTTCCGTCCACGGAAACGGTGCCCGTGGCGAAGCTGCTGTAGTGGAACACCACGCCGGGACGCGGCTCCGGCCCGCCGAAGGTGAAGATTCCGGGGTTCTGCTTGATGATGGGCACGGCCACGGGGTTGGTCACCGTGACGCGCCCGTCGGACCAGCGCGTGCGCACCCAGGCGTTGACGCTGGTGGCATCGAGAACCTCGAACGGCACCTGGAAATTGA
>JANWXD010000014.1 GCA_025055455.1 Bryobacteraceae bacterium | reverse complement strand
GAAGATCGAATCCCGGACGGCAAATTCCGCCACCCCTTCGGCCAAAAGAACGCCGCCGGTGGTGTTGTTCCGCCCCTTCTCGTTCCGGGAGCCGCAGTCGCTCACGTGGATTCGGCTGATGCGGACGTCCCTGGATCGCGCCACCACGATGGCGAACCCGGCGATGTTCTCGAAACGCACGTCGCGGATTTCCAAAGACCGGACATTCTCGGCCAGGAGCCCATGGTGGTGGAAGTGTTCCGGGAGCGGAGTCTCGGAGGGGGGAAGGCCCGCGGGCTTTTCGAGCGCGCGGCGGTTGCCGTCAAAGATCAGATTCTGGATCCGGAGGCGAGTCCCGCCGCGGACCACGAGCAGGGCACGCCCCTCAAACCGCCGCGAGGCCCGGATGAGCGTGCCCGTGCCGCCCCCGCGGATCTCCAGGTCGCGCGCGCCCACAGGCAGCCTCAGTTCCTGCGAGATCTCGAACGCGCCGGCGGGCAACACCACAGTGCCGGTCGTCTGGGTGAGGAGCTCCCGCAGCTTCCGGTCGCCGCCGCAGCCAAGGGTGAGCAGCGCCGCGGCGACGACCAGCCAAGGGCGAATGGGATGGTCCTCTGGCCGGCCCGCGCCGGCGCCCTCGAGCCGGCTCATGTCTCGATCCGGATGCGGCTCAGCGCCGCCCGCATGGCCTGAAACCCTCTATTCTCCGGGGCCGGATCCTCCCGCCAGACTTCGGCGGGCCGCCAGCTCAGGATCGTGCTCGAGTCCGCGAGGATTTCCAATGGGCTGCGTTCCACGGGCGTCTGTTCGGCTTCCCAGCGGTTGAACGCCGCCCACTGCGCCAGCCGCAGCTTCCAATCGCTCGTCCCGTACATGCAGTGTCCAGCATAGCGCCTGGGGCTCGCGCAGAGCGGGCCGATAGAGTGTCGTCCCGGGGCCGAAAATCTCGAGCTGACCCCTTTGCTTTTGTCGTGATTTTTGATATTGTCGTTAACCGCTGGGCAGGTTAGATCCAAAGCGGGGACGACAGTCATGACGCACGCGATCACTGTAACCATCAACGGGAAGCCGTACGCGCACCAGGTCGAACCCCGGCTGCTGCTGATCCACTACCTGCGGGACGTGGTGGGTCTGACCGGGCCGCACATCGGCTGCGAGACCTCCATCTGCGGCGCCTGCACGGTGATGGTGGACGGCAAGGCCGTCAAAGCTTGCACGATGTTCGCCGTGCAAGCCGACGGCCGCCAGATCCTCACCATCGAGGGGCTGGCGACCGACGGCCGCTACGACCCGGTGCAAGAAGCCTTCTGGAACGAGCATGCCCTTCAGTGCGGCTTCTGCACGCCAGGGATGATTTTGGCGGCCAAGCAGTTGCTCGAGCGGAATCCCAACCCGACCGAGGAGGAGATCCGCCACGGGTTGGAGGGGAACCTCTGCCGCTGTACCGGCTACCAGCACATCGTCAACGCGGTCAGGGCCGCGGCCGCCAGGATGGGAGGGTGAGCCATGGCGACGACGATCACTAAGACCGAGACCTTCGTGGGCAAGCGGATCCGCCGCAAGGAGGATCCGCGGCTGATCACGGGCACGGCCACCTACGTGGACGACATCCAGATGCCGGGCATGCACTATGCGGCCATCCTGCGAAGCCCTCACGCCGCCGCCCGGATCCTCGCCATCCGCACCGACGCAGCGCTTCGTCATCCGGGCGTGGTGGCGGTCTTCACGGGCAAGGATGTCGAGGGGATCGGGCCGGTTCCGTGCGGGGCGTCTCTGCCCGGCCTGCGCGTTCCTTACCACAGCGTGCTGGCGCGCGACCGGGTCTATTTCGTCGGGCACCCCGTCGCCGTCGTAGTGGCCCGCGACCGTTACATCGCGCGGGACGCCTTGGATTGGATCGAGGTGGATTACGAGCCGCTGCCGGCGGTGGCAGATCCGGAGAAGGCGCTGGAGCCGGGAGCGCCGGCCGTGCACCCGGAGTGGCCGGACAACATCGCCTTTACCTATCACCAGGAAGCGGGCGACGTGGACAAAGCCTTCGCCGAAGCCGACGTGGTGGTCAAGCAACGGATCGTCAGCCAGCGGCTCATTCCCACCGCGCTCGAGACCCGCGGCGTGGTGGCGGACTGGCGCAGCGGAGAGAAATCGCTGACCATTTATTCTTCCACGCAGATTCCCCATTTGATGCGCACGCTGGTGGCCCAGGCCCTGGGCTTGCCGGAAAACCGGCTGCGCGTGGTGGCGCCGGAAGTCGGCGGGGGCTTCGGTAGTAAGCTCAACGTCTACGCCGAGGAGATTCTGATGGGTTTTGTCGCCATGAAAATCGGCAAGCCTATCAAGTGGATCGAATCGAGGCGGGAAAATTTTCTGTGCACCATTCATGGGCGCGGGCACGTGGATTACTTCGAGATCGCCGGCAAACGCGACGGCACGATCCTGGGCTTGAAGTTGAAGCTGATTCAGGATCTGGGGGCTTATCACCAACTGCTGACGCCGGCCATCCCGACGCTGTCCGTGCTCATGATGCCGGGCATTTACCGCTTCCGGAACATCCGGGCGGAAGTGATCGGCGTCTTCACCAATTGTGTGCCGACGGACGCCTACCGCGGAGCCGGCCGGCCAGAAGCCACCCACGGCATCGAGCGCATGGTGGACATGCTGGCGGCGGAGATCGGCATGGATCCGGCCGAGATTCGGTTCAAGAATTTCGTCCGGCCGGACGAGTTCCCCTACGCGACGCCCACCGGCTTGAGTTACGACACCGGCAATTACGCCACGGCGCTCGAGAAGGCGATGGAAGTGGCCGGCTACCATCAGCTGCGGGAGGAGCAGAAAAAGGCGCGCCAGGAGGGGCGCTTGTTCGGCATCGGCATCTCGACCTATGGCGAGATCTGCGCCTTCGGCCCCTCGCCCGCTACTCCCGCCGGCGGGTGGGAAAGCGCCACGGTCCGAGTCGAGCCCACGGGCAAAGTGACCGTTCTGACGGGCTCCTCCCCGCACGGGCAAGGCCAGGAAACCACTTTCGCCCAGCTCGTATGTGACGAACTCGGCGTCGACATCGACGACGTGGTGGTGCAACACGGGGACACCGCCATGGTTCCTTATGGCATCGGGACCTTCGGCAGCCGGGCCACAGCCGTGGGAGGCACCGCAGTCTACTTCGCCCTGCAAGCCCTGAAGGAAAAGATCAAGAAATTCGGCGCGACGCTGCTCGACTCCGACGACGTCAGCTTCTCCGGCGGCGTCTGCATTTGCAACAAGACCGGGCGGACGGTGAGCCTGGCCGAGATCGCCGCGGCGTCTTATCGCGCCGCGAAGCTGCCCCCGGGCACAGAGCCGGGCTTGGTGTCGACCTACTTCTGGGAGCCGCCCAACTTCACCTTCCCCTTCGGCGCCCACATCGTCGTCACTGAAGTGGACCGCGAAACGGGCGCCGTCGAGATCAAGCGCTACGTGGCGGTGGACGATTGCGGCAAGGTGATCAACCCCCTACTCGTAGAGGGCCAAGTCCACGGTGGCGTGGCGCAAGGCCTCGGGCAAGCGCTCTACGAACAGGCGGTCTATGACGATAACGGCCAGCTGGTCACCGGCGAGCTCATGGACTATGCCATTCCGAAGGCCACCATGGTTCCACGGATCGAAACCGACCGCACAGAAACCCCGACTCCGGTGAACCCCCTGGGCATCAAGGGTGTGGGAGAGGCAGGTACCATCGCCTGCTCGCCGGCGGTGGTCAACTCTGTGGTCGATGCGTTAAGTCCGCTTGGGGTGCGGCACATCGACATGCCGCTTGTGCCGGAAAAACTGTGGCGGCTGATCCAGAAGGGAGGGCAGGCATGATCCCCCAAAACTTTACATACCAGGCGCCCAAGACGCTCGAGGAGGCGCTGGCCTTGCTCGCGGACGGAACGGCGAAGCCGTTGGCGGGCGGGATGAGCCTGATCCCGCTGATGAAGCTGCGCTTGGCGGCACCGGAGCGCATCGTGGACCTCGGCCGAATCCCGGGGTTGAACTACATCCGCGAGGAGGACGGCAAGATCCGAATCGGCGCGATGACCACGCACTACGAGATCGAAACCTCGCCTCTGCTGCGCGCGCGCTGCCCGCTTTTGGCAACGACGGCGGCGCACATCGGCGATATGCAGGTTCGCAACGTGGGCACCATCGGCGGCAGTCTGGCGCACGCCGATCCGGCGGCGGATTACCCGGCCGCCTTGCTGGCCTTGGAAGCGGAGGTGCGACTGGTGCGGGCGGGCGGCGAGCGCACGCTGCCGATTCGTGATTTCTTCGTGGACGTGTTCACGACCGCGCTCGAACCCGGCGAAATCGTCCGCGAGGTCGTCGTCCCCGTCGAAGCGCCGGGAACGGGAACTTCGTACCAGAAAGTGGCGCACCCCGCCTCCGGCTTCGCCGTGGTGGGCATCGCCGCGCGAGTGCGCCGCGGGGACGGGAAAATCGCTTTGGCCCGCCTGGGCGTCACCGGGCTCGCCTCGAAACCCTTCCGCGCCGACGCTGCCGAGAAGCGGCTCGAGGGCACCGACGGCGCGGAAACCGATCTGCGCGCGGCCGCGGCGGCGGTCACCGAGGGCGTGGAGGCCAATTCGGATCTGTACGCTTCGGCGGAGTACCGCGCGCACCTGGCTCGCGTCTACGCGGTTCGCGGGCTCCGAAGCGCCCTTCAGGCCGCATGAAAATCAGCGGCTCGTACACCCTTCCGGCCGCTCCCGAGCGCACATACGCCTTACTGCAGGATCCGGAGGCGCTGGCTGCCTCCATGCCCGGATGCCGGGAACTCGTCCGCACGGCCGAAGACGAGTACGAGATGAAGATGAATGTCGTCATCTCGAGCATCCAGGGGCTGTTTGCCGGCAAGATTCGCGTGGCGGACAAAGAGTTTCCGGCCCGGTTCCGCCTGCTCGTCGAAGGGGATGGCAAGATCGGCTTCCTGAAGGGTGAGGGCGTGCTGACGCTCTCGCCCGCCGACGGCGCCACAGAGGTCCATTACGACGGAGAGGTTCAGGTGGGAGGCATGATCGCGGGGGTCGGCCAGCGGCTGCTGGACGCCACCGCTAAGTATCTGATCAAGCGCTTCTTCGAGAAGATGGCCGCGCGGGTCGAGCAGCCTTCGTAACATTTCGCTAGCCTTGGAACCAAAGTCCTAGTACCAGTGCTAAATATTTCCCCTTGTACTCAGGGGATATTGGGTGTAGAGTTGGGGGAGCCGGATGCGGAAGTCAGTTCGCCGCCTCGGCGCAACTCAACCAGAAAGGACAAAGCTTATGCCAACCCAACGCAACCCCCGAGAGCTTGTCGCTTCGTTGCCGCCGCTCCCGGAGACCGTCCCAGCCCCGCCGGAAGAAGTCGGCGCGGCCGCCCCAGGTTCTGACGACCCCACTACGACCGCCATCACTCGGGGGCTGACGCCAGAGCCCTTTCCCGCAGGGCTCAGATTCCCGCCGTTTCGGCTGAAGAGCCTGCGGTGCGGCTGCTACCTGATCAACTACAAACCCAAGACGCCCTCCTTGGTCACTTACGACGGCACGATCCGCGTGGAATGCCACAGCGCGGGCCGTACGGCGAGCGGCGATTTGTACCAGCGGCCCCTGATATTTGTCCGGCCACCGCTCCCCGAAATCACGCTCCAGCCTGGCCACCCTGCTGCGGCCTTGCAGCCACAGCCCCCCGCAGCGGTGTCACCGCTGGTACTGTTCGGACCCCCGCCGAACCCTGCAAACGGAATCCCCATCTTCGCCCGGAAGCGATACCGTTACTATCTGCGGATCACGCAGCTTCTGGAGTTTTTCACGACGGGCACGGGTTTTACGCTCGGCTTCGAGATGTGGCGCTTCACCGAGCCGAACAACTGGACGAACGAAGGTGCTTTCACCGCCCAGATGACATGGACAACCGCCCCAGCGGGCTATCCTTCGCCCGGAGACTATCTCGAAGGCGATGTCAACAACAGCGCGGGGACCGTCGTCGGCCGGCTTACCATGGGCTGGGTCTCCAAGTACTTCCGCAAAGCCACCTTGGAAATCGACACGGTGGCCGGCTCGGAGGTGCCGTTGGACAACGGCGCGGGTGTGACCTGGAAAACCGTTTTCGACGAGGTGGGCTGGGATCTCAACGTGCAGGTGAGCCAGCTCAGCGTGCCGCCGCCGAGCGGCGACTCCTGGTCGGACGCCGAGCTCCACGCGGCCATGCTGGCGCACCGCGCCACCGTCAATCTGGACACGGAGTGGAGGTATCACCTGCTGGCCGTGCGGCTGCTCGATTCCACGCCGCGCGGCATCATGTATGACGTGGGCGGGACGGACTCGAACAACGTACCGCGGGAGGGTGTCGGGATCAGTTCCCACTGGGTCATCCCGAACTCGAGCCCGTGGGGAACCGTGAGGGGCCAGCGATTCGGCGCGGCTGCGGCCCCGTATTTTCGCACCGCCGTGCACGAGCTCGGCCACGCCCTAGGGCTGTTTCACAACACCGTGGACAACGGGTTCATGAACACGACGGACGTCATCGCCAATTCGTGCCCCGCGACGTTTCCGGCCTGCATCAAGTGGGCTTTCGCGGACGACGATCTGAAGCGCCTGCGCCACTACCCCGACGTCCACGTGCGGCCGGGCGGAACGGCTTTCGGCAGGGCTTCCACAACGACGCCGGCCATTAGCCCAACCGACATTACGGACACCGCAGAAGGACTGGAGCTGCGGGTTTCTCCCGTGCTGGCCGCGGTGCCGCTCGGAGCGCCCGTGCGCGTGGATCTGGAACTGAAGAACACCGGAGGCCAGCCGGCCGTCGTTCCGGAGCGGCTCGGCTTGAAGGGCGGATTCGTGGGCGGAACCGTGACCGACCCCTCCGGCAATACCCGCGTGTTTTCTTCGATCATCGGCTGCTTGGACGAACAGCCCATGCGCACGCTCGCTCCCGGTGAGACGATCACCGACTCCTTGACCCTGTTGCGCGGCCCTGACGGGGCGCTGTTCCCTGCCGCCGGACCTCACCGGATCACCGTCGAAGTGCGGTGGAACGTCCGGGGGATTGACCGCGTGGTGGAGGGTTCCGCAGACGTCATGGTGACGGCGGCGACCGACCAAGCTCACGCGGAAGCCGCGCTCAAGGTGCTCTCCTCGCCGGACGCGCTCCTGGCGCTCGCGCTGGGCGGCGATCACCTGAAAGACGGTGTCGAGGCCATCGGGGCGGCGCTGGCCAACCCGGTGCTGCGCCCGCACTACGCCTATATCGAAGCCAAGCGGCTCGCCGACCGCTTCGGGCCGCGAGGACCTCAGGCGGAGGCCAGCAAATTGCTCGATGAATCGGCCGTGATGAGCAGCGCCGAGAAGCGCAAGGCGGCCACGCTACGGAAGGCCGCCGCCGCGAAGATGGCCTAGCGCGGTGCCATCTCTGCGCGGAGCGGCATTCTTTGTAGCTGTGCTGTTGCTGGGCGCGGGCTGCCAACCCGCGCCCAGGCTTTTGGAGAGGAGTCAACCCATGCCCCAAACCTTGGCGGTGCTGGTCGGAAGCTGGCTAAAAATCACGCGCTCCGAGTGCAGCGCCCTGTATCCGGACCGTCTGCGGCTGGCGGCAAACGGCCTGTACACCGGCGAGAAAGATCCCCCGGGAGCCTTCACGTTGTGGGATGCCGGAACTTGGGAGGTGTCCGGGCCCGGCCAGATCCGCATCTCGACGGCCAACGACGCCATCATCACCTACCGGTTCACCCACAGCGGCGACCGGCTGCGCTTCGTGGATCCGGACGGCTGCGAATTCGAGTACCGGCGCGAGCCGTAGCCTCCCGAGGAGAGCTCCATGCCTGCGGAACCACGCGTGATCTTCTTCGACCTGGGCGACACGCTCGTGTTCCCGAATGCCGCGGGCCAGCTCGAGCGCTTTGCCGACGCCTTGGACACATTGCAGATCTTGCAACAGCGCGGCTACCGGCTCGGCCTGCTGTCCAACCAGCCTGCGGGCGTCACCGTGAGCCACGTCCAAGCCACGCTGGACAATCTCGGACTGGCCCGCTACATCGAAGGCCCGCTGATCACCCTCTCCACCGAGATTCCGGGCAATGTCGGCAAGCCGAACCGGCCCATCTTCGATCTGGCGCTTCAGAAGGCAGGCCATGCCGCGCCGAGCGACCGGTGTATCTTCGTCACCGAGACGACGAGCCACGTCGCGGCGGCGCGCGGCTTCGGCTGGCGCGCGATTCTGAAGCGAAACGCCGGCGTCTGCGGACCCGCGGACGGCGAATGCGTGAGCCAACTGTCGGGATTACTGGACCTGTTGCCGCCGTTGGCGCCGCTCGCCGGAACCAATCTCGACCTGGCGCCGCCGCCGCGCCTCGTGGACGGCTTATGGGCTGTCCCAGTGGACATCCAGTCCCTCTCGGCCAACCTGACTTTCGACGGCGCGACCTCTTCGGGCGTCGGCGATGCGACGGTGGTCTTCAAGGTGGGCCCGCACGGCGGCAACCCGATCTTCGACCTCCGGCAGACCTTGACCGGCGTGTGGCTGGACGGCGCCGCCATCCCGGTCAGCCAAGCGGCCCACCACGACTTCGGAGGCGGAGCGCACGCCGAGCTGCGTGTCCTGGAACGAGTGTTGGAGGCCGGCTCCACACACACCCTGCGGGTGACCTACACGCTCGGGCCTCCGCAGGCCTCATCGGCGGGCTCCTACCAGCCGGCGATGACCTTCAGTGCCGGGCCGCGCCTCGTGTTCAATTTCGGCTTCACGGATCTGGGGGCGGGCCGCTACCTGGAGGCGTGGGTTCCGGCCAACCTCATCTTCGACCAGTTCGATCTCCAACTGGAGCTGCGGCTGCTTCATTCCTCTATATCGCACAGCGTGATCACCAACGGCGCCGTGACCGTCCTCGGGCCGAACCACTGGCGTGTGAATTTTCCCGGGCGATTCACAGCCCTTTCGCCGCTTCTCGAAATCCGCCCCACGGACTCGCTGGCCTCGGCCAGCAGCGCCACCGTGCTGCCTGTCTCCGGCGCCTCGGTGACGATCGAGGCCTGGAAGCCCGCCGCCAGCTCCGTGAACCTCGACACGCAGATCACCCAAATCGCCGGCTTCCTGGCCGATAACGAGAACTCCACAGGTCCGTATGTCCACGGCGATCGGTTCGTGGCGTTTCTCCCTGTCGGCGGGATGGAGTACGAAGGCGGCACGACCACCTCCACCGGCGCGCTGCGTCATGAAACCTTCCACAGTTGGTGGGCGCGCGGCGTCAAGCCGGCCAGCCAGCCGGACGGCTGGTGGGACGAAGCCTGGACGGTTTACAACGACAACGGCGCCTCCGAAACGCTGCCCTTCAATTTCAGCGATCCGCCCGTGACGCTGTGTCCTCGCCATCCGTGGGTGCGCGTCACCACCGGAGGCGCTTATACCGACGGCTACCGGTTCTGGAAAGGCGTCGCAGCGTGGATCGGGGCCGGCGCGCTGCGGTCACTGATGAGCGAGTTTTACCGGCGGCGCTGGCGGCGCCCGGTGACGACGACCGACATCGAGGAATTCCTCCTTTGCCGCACTGGCGAAGCCCGGCTGGTGGATGCGTTTCACCGCTTTGTGTTCGGCTTCAGCGATCCGGCGTCGGCGCCGGATTTGTGGCTCCGCGACGAACCGACCCACACAGGGGCGGACGCGTGGCGTGGCGCCTTCTGGAATTCGCCGGATCTGTGGGTGCGCCGTGCCGATGACGGCGGCCTGACGCACCAGCCGCCGGAATACGGGCAGGACAACTGGTTCTACGCGCGCGTCCGAAACCGGGGCGCTTCCGTGGCGCGTCATTTCGTGGTCACGTTCCAGGTCAAGCCGTTTGCCGGAACACAGTTCTCCTACCCGGAGGATTTTCTCCCGTGCGTTGCCGCTGCTTCCGGATTCGACTTGGCGCCAGGAGCTTCGGTAATTGTCAAAGCGCGGTGGCCGCGGAGTCTGGTGCCTCCGCCGGGAACACACGCATGTTTGCTGGCCGCGGTCTTGACGCGCAGCGACCGCCCCGTGGCGGGCAAGTACGTCTGGGAGAGCAACAACCTGGCGCAAAAGAATCTCACCATTGTGGACTTGAAACCGAACACCTGGATCGTCATCCCCGTGGTGGTTGCGCACCTGCGGGCCGCTCTGGCGGGGCGTTACCGCTTGGAGCTGCTGCGCCCGCCGAACCATCCGTCGCTCGAAGCCAGTCTCCTGCACTCCAACCCGAGCCCGTTTGTCCGGGCGCCCGGCTTGCGACTGGCCCCTTGGGCGTCGCCGACGCCGCCAATTACCGACGAAGAAGCACGGGCGGCGCTGGACTGCGCCGGGCGGGCGGACAGCTCTCCGGCCGCCGCGCCGCCGCCGGCTCGAGTCGCTCGATCCGACGATCCGCAAACTTTGGCCAGTCTGCCAGTATTTCGCACCGAGGCACGGTTCGCGACGGGCGCCCGCGCGCACATTCCGGTGGCCTTGGCGGCGCAGCAGCAACTCACCTTCGGCTTGCGCCTTCAGGTCCCCGCCCAAGCCAGACCGGGCGAGATTCTGCGAGCCGATCTCGTGCAGCGCGAAGCCCGCACAGGCCGGGTTGTGGGCGGCGTCGCCGTCGAGATCCGCGTCGCGGCTTGAGAGCCAGGCGCGCGCTTCACCGTTTGTAGAGGTCGCGTAACAAACCGATGGCCGCATCCGCCAGCATTTCGCCACAACCCGGAGCGCAGCGCGCGCTGATTACTTCGTAGGCGCCCTCGGCGAAGGCTTCTTTGGTGGGGACGTAGTCAATCGAACCGTTCGCCAAGCTCACGACGACGGTGCGCGGAAACGGCGAGGCCCTCTTGATGGCGACACCGAGTTCGACAAAAATCTCCCCCGGCAGTCCCACCCAGGCCACCTCCTCACCCAGCGCTACGACTTGAACTTCGGCAGGAATGGCCTTGCCGCCGCGTCCCGCAAGGTCCAGCGTGCGCAGCGCCGCGACCATGTCGAGGAACGGAGGTCCGCCCGGCTTGCCGAACCATCGCGCGGTGTCGCGCGCCGATTCTAGCGCACCTGGTTCCACTTGGCGCGCTGGAAGTTCCAACCGACGGCTGAGGACCCGCACGGGCCCTGAAACAACGGGCTTCAGTCGGGCATAGCTTTTCAGCACCTCACCCGCCAAAACCGTTCCGATGCGCTGCGCCTCGCCATGACCCTTCTGCGGCTCAGGACTCTTCACATCCACATGGTTGATATTGCCTGCTGCGGCCAGGGTGAACAAGGTCAGCATTCCAGGTCCCTTGACCTGGCCCAGAAGCCGGGCGAGGGTGTACGGATAGTCGCCCGAATACTCCGTGCCTCCCACGGTGTCTAAATGCAAGGCGTAATTGACGTAGGTCGCCAGTGGCTTATCGTCCGGCGTGTCGAAGTAGACCACGGCCACGTCGGGATCGGGTTTTCCCACGGGTTCGACAATGTCCGGGTTCAGTTTGCCGGGGTTGAACTGCACGGTGCCGTCCTTCATTCGGAAGCGGCGGTAGAACGCGAGGGTCTCTTCCCGCCCGATATGGGCCCAGGCCCGGGCGGGCGTAAGCGCGGCCTCCGCCAGACGCACCGCCTCCGCAATGCGGGAAGGCAGCTCGGCGCGATAGCGTTCGGCTGCCTGGCGCGGTGCGCCCTCGACGAACGCGAGGAACTGTCGCTCGACCTCCGGGCCGGTATGGGTGTGCGTCGCGCTGATCATCACTCGGTCGCCCCGGAGTCCAGTCGTCCGCTCGATCAGCTGGCGTGCGGCCTCGACCAAGTCGCCCTCCAGCGCGATCAAGTCGCAGGCCACAAGGGCGGCCCGCGAACCGCTGCCCTCGAGAACGAGCGCTTTGGCGTACAGCTCGTCGTGCATGCCCGTTGCGAGCCGCACGTGGTAGTACCCAGCTAGCGGAAGTCCGACGGGCGGGGTAATCTTGACAGCAGCAGCCCCGACGCGCAGCTCGGCGTAAGCCAAAGAGCTGAGCAAACAGCAGGCCACCCAATGCCTCATCCAACCCAGGTGTAGCAAACGCGCCCCACGCACGGCACCCGCGCCCGGTCGGCGGCCGTTGCCTTGGAACTTGTTATAATTCCGGAACAGCGAAAAGGAGACGGCGTATGGCCTACTCCGCAGAAACGCCCTTCGACAACATCGAGAGCGCCCAGGAGTACGTGGCGCTGCTTCTGGAGGCCATCGAGGAGGCGCAGCGCGAAGTGAACGCCGAGCTGGACCTCACCCAAGGCCCCCAGGTGGAACGCCGCCGCCGGGCGCTGCAACTGGTGGCGCACAACCTCAACCGGCTCGCCTTCCACATCGCAAAAAGCCGGCGGATTCTCAATGACCTCCGCACTCTGCGCCGGCTCCTGCTGGAGGAGCGGGAAGCGCCCGCGGCAGCGAAATCCAGCGCGGTGGGAGCCGCCTGAAGCCCCCGACAGATCCTTTGCTACAATAGAGTAAAGCCCTGTAGCGTCAACCACACGCCTGAGGAGTCGTAGCAGTCATGATTTCGGCGACCCAACTGCGTCCCGGTATGATCATCAAGCACAACGGTGACCTGTTTTCGATCTTCAGCACCTTTCACGGCACGCCGGGCAACAAGCGCGGTTTCGTCCAGGCGAAGATGCGGAACCTGCGCACCGGCGCGATGATCGAACACAAGTTCGCCTCCGAGGACCGCATCGAACGCGTGGCGCTCGACGAGCAGGAGATGGAGTATCTTTACCAGGACGGCGAATATTATTACTTCATGAACACGGAAACTTTCGAGCAGATCCACCTGACCCAAGACGTGCTCGGCGACGCCATCCAGTACTTGGTCCCGCAATTGCGCGTCACCGTGGAGTTTTACGAGGGAAAACCTATCAGCGTCGAACTGCCACCGACCGTGGATCTGACCGTGGTCGAGACCGAACCGGGTTTGCGGGGCGCCACGGTTTCCAACGTCACCAAGCCGGCTCGTCTGGAAACGGGTTTAGTCGTGCAGGTGCCCTCCTTCATCAACGCGGGCGAAAAAATTCGGGTCAACACGGCCGAAGGTACCTACCAGGAGCGCGCGTAATCGTCATTGTTGTCGAGGCTTACGGCGAGCGGTTGACTTCCTTCGCAGTTCCTTCTAAACTCGATCGGAAAGGAGGAGAATATGGGCGCTATTGATGACGCGCTCCAAGCCAACGCGCGCTATGCGGCGGAATTTCGCTTGGGCGAGTTGCCGATTCCGCCCGCCAAGAAGCTCGCCGTGGTGGCATGCATGGATGCCCGGCTCGACGTGGAAGCGATCCTCGGGTTGAAGGTGGGCGACGCCCATATCATCCGCAATGCGGGCGGCGTGGTAACCGAAGACGCGCTCCGCTCCCTGATCATTTCTCATCACCTGCTGGGCACGCAGGAGTTCATGATTATCAACCATACCGACTGCGGCATGCTGACTTTTACGGATGACAACCTCCGCAGCCGCCTGGTCAAAGAGACGGGGACGGCCGTGGTCTCTCCGGCCACGTTTCACGCCTTCCCGGACCTCGAGGAGCACGTCCGTCAGCAAGTCCAGAAGATTCGCGCGCATCCCTGGATTCCTCGCTCCATCCCCGTGCGCGGCTTCATTTACGACGTGCGCACCGGCCAGCTGCGCGAGGTCTCGGCCTGAAGGGTCCGAGGTTTCGTCGCTCGTGCGTTGGCGCGGCCCCTAGAATCGTTGGGCAATGGCCCTGAGCCGCCGCGGATTCCACCTCGCACTCGGCGCTGCGGCGTTAGCCCGAGGACAACCCCTCCGACCCAACATTCTGTGGATCACCTGCGAAGACATGGGACCGCACCTGGGTTGCTACGGCGACTCGTACGCCCGTACGCCGAACTTGGACCGATTGGCGGCCCGCGGCGTAATCTACCGCAACGCATGGTCCACGGCGCCGGTGTGCGCGCCGGCTCGTACGGCCATCATTTCCGGACTGTATCCCTCCAGCACGGGATCCGAGCACATGCGCAGCTTGGTGCGGTTGCCCTCCTACATGCGACTTTATCCCCAGTTTCTGCGCGAGGCCGGCTATTACACCACTAACAACGTCAAAGAAGACTACAACGTGGAAAAGCCGGGCCGGGTGTGGGATGAATCGAGCACCAAGGCGCACTGGCGCAATCGCCGCCCGGGCCAGCCCTTCTTTGCGGTGTTCAACTTGACCATCACCCACGAAAGCCAGATTCGTCGCCGTCCCCATCAACTGGGGCACGACCCGACGAAAGTCCGACTGCCGGCCTACCATCCAGACACGCCGGAGGTGCGGCACGACTGGGCGCAGTACTACGACAACATCACCGCCATGGATGGGCAGGCCGGTGAACTCCTGCGCCAGCTCGAAACCGATGGCCTCGCCGAGTCCACCATCGTGTTCTTTTACAGCGATCACGGCGCAGGCATGCCGCGCCACAAACGCTGGCCCTACGACTCCGGCCTGCGCATCCCGTTGATCGTCGCGATTCCCGAGGCGTTTCGCCAACTGGCGCCGCGAGATTACCGGTTCGGTGGGCGCATTGACCGTCTGGTGAGCTTCGTGGACTTCGCTCCGACCGTGCTGAGCCTCGCCGGGATCCGTCCCCCCTCGTGGATGCAGGGGACGGCGTTCCTGGGCCCGTATGCCGGTCCCGAGCCACCGTACTTGCACGGGCTCCGCGGCCGCATGGACGAGCGCTTCGACCTAGTCCGCTCCGTCCGTGACCGCCGCTACATCTACATCCGCAATTACATGCCCCACCTGATTTACGGCCAGCACCTCGCTTACATGTTCGAAACGCCGACCACGCGCATCTGGAAACGGCTCTATGACGAAGGCCGGCTTCGGCCGCCACAGACGTTTTTCTGGGAGCGCAAGCCGCCCGAGGAGCTGTACGACCTGGAGGTGGATCCGGACGAAGTGAGGAATCTGGCGAGGTCGCCGGAGTATAGGCAGGTTCTGGAGCGACTCCGCGCGGCCCAGCGCGAGCACGCCCTCGCCATTCGGGACCTGGGATTCCTGCCAGAGGATGAGCTGCACGCCCGCTCGGCGGGCTCGACACCCTACGAGGTGGGTCAGGATGAGCGACGCTACCCTTTGCGCCGGATCCTGGAGACGGCCGAGGCAGCCTCCTCGCTCCAAGCCGGAGCGGTGGCGCGCCTCGCGGCGGCACTGGACGACCCCGACAGCGCCGTTCGTTATTGGGGTGCTCTCGGGTTGCTGATGCGCGGCCCGGCGGCCGTGGAGCCGCACCGCGCGCAGATGCGGAGGGCTTTGCGGGATTCTGCGCCCAGCGTGCGCATCGTCGCGGCCCAGGCGCTGGGGGAAATTGGCGTACTGCTGGAGCTGGCGAGTCTCGAGCGGCATAACCTATTTGTCGTCTTGCAGGCGCTTAATGCTTTGGATGCGATGGGGAGCTCCGCCTTGCGCCCTTACCGCGCGGCCCTCGAGGCCTTACCCCTGGAACACCCTTCGATACCGAACCGCATGCGATCCTACGTCGCCCGCCTCGTGGAGCACCTCCGGTCGAAATGGGCGTGAGAGCCACCTCGGAGCGAGGTGACGGTTCCGACTCGAGGCGCGGTCCTCAGTCGAAGGGCGGAGCGTCCCGCGGCTTCAGGCCACGTCCTTCGGTTCGCGCTTGAGAATGTCAAAGGGGCCGACGGCCCACAGCGAGCTGCCGACGGAGATCAAACGGTTCAGGAAGTACCAGTCACCGTCAAGGGCCGTCCGCCAAGTTTCGCCCCCGTCCTCGCTGACCAGCAGACCGCTGTCGGCCGTGATCCACCCACGCCCGGCCGCGTCGAAGAGGATCGAGGTCAGGGAGGTGCGCACCGGGCTTTCCTGAGCTTGCCAGGTCAGCCCCCCGTCCCGGCTGCGCAGGATTTGTCCGAACCGTCCCACGATCCAGCCGTTTTGCGGGTCGCGGAAGTAGACGGCCGCAAGGGACCACATGGCCGCGGAAGTCTTGACCGGTTCCCACGTTTGGCCGCCGTCGGTGGTGCGCAGGATGGTTCCGACCCAGCCGACCGCCCAGCCGTGGCGTTCATCGGCGAAGTACACGCTTTCGAGCGCGACCAGGATGCCCGTATTTTGTTTGACCCAGGTGCGGCCGCCGTCGGCCGAATGAAGCATGACGCCCCCGTATCCGCAGATCCAAGCCTGCTCGCCGCGCACGTGGATCGCGGTGAGGGTTTCTTCGGTGGGAACCGCCAGCCGGCGCCAGTTGCGGCCGTGGTCTTCGGTGAGAAATACGGCGCCCCGCTCGCCCGCCACTAATCCGCGACGCGCGTCGAACAAAGCCGCGGCCCGAAGCCCCTCGGCCGGTATCCGGCGCTCGGACCAGCTCCTACCCGCATCCTCGCTGACGAAAAGTCGGCCCTGTTCACACAACAACCACACCACCTCGCCAGCCGCAGCGGCGTGCTGCACGCGGCAGGGGGCGCGGCTAAGCTCCGCGGCGTGGCTCAAGGACAAGCTCGCGCAGAGTACCCAGACGTATCGCATCCACACTCCGCCAGTCCGTCATGTGTTGTGACGTCGCACGAGCGAGCGCCGTTGCCCTACCGAGCGGGTTTCAGCAGCCGGATGGGCCCATTGGTCGTTTTGATTTCCAGGCGCGGACCCCCACGGCCGATGATGCCTTCGAGCTTTGTCTTGACGCCCTCGGCTTTCGGCTTTTCGCCGGGTTCGCGGGGGCGGACATCGAAATCGGTGGTGATGGACCCGTTGGGAGCTTCCGCGCGGAGGTCGGCCGATGCGTTAGCGGGGAGCCTCACTGTGATGCCCGCATTGCTGGTGACCGCCTCGACCTCGAGCCGCACGTCCGGAAGCTGCAAGTCAATGCTCTGGTTGGAGGTGATCAACCGGATGGGCCGGCGCCCGAACACTTGGCGGAACGCCACCTGGATGGCGCCGTTCGAGGTCCGGGCGTCCAGCGTGCCGCGCACGCCCTGGCCGCGAATGCTGCCGTTGGACGTGCGGACCACGAGCTCTCCATCGACGTTTTGCAAATCTACGCCCGCGTTCGAGGTCTCCGCCTCCAGCTGTCCCACCAGCCCCGCCACGCGCACCGAGCCGTTGGAAGTGCGCAGCCGCACCTCGCCCTCGAGGTTTTCCACTTGGACCGCACCATTCGTGTTCTCGATTCGGGTTTGGGTCAGCCGGCGCGGCAGCCGGATCAGATAGCGGGCTCCCAAGTCACCGCGCCGATCGCCGGAACGCTCCGTGCGGATGCGCAACGAGTCGCCGTCCGCCTCCACGTCGACCTTCACCGCTTGCAGTAAGTCCTTGCTCGGGGCGTACTTTGTCCCTGTGACTTCCGCCCGGTTCTGGTTCCAGCCCGCGATGTGAACCGCCCCGTTAAAGTTCTCCACGTGCAGCTTTCCGGCCGCCTTCAAGCTCAGCGTGTAGCGAAAATCCTCACGGAACCGCGGAGCTTGGGCTTGGGCGGCCAGCTCGGCTATGGGAATGACGGCTACGCCCGCCGAGACAAGCAAACGTCTCATCGTTCCTCCCGTTCGGTGGCGCGCCCGGCCACAGAGGCGAGGCGACTGGGTGCTATTGTCGGCGATTTTCCCCTCGAGGGGCAAGTGCGCTCGGCCGCACCCGCGGCCGAGCAGGAGGGCGCTTCGGCCGACACCGAGATCCCGTCGATGCCGCTATTTCTCGGGCCCACTCCGCTGGGGGGCGCCGCGCCAAAGGCTCAGCTTCGCTGGTTTCCGACGGCGGCCTTGAGCAGGCGGATGGCGCCGTTGGAGGTCTTCAGATCGAGCAGCGGACCGCCGCTGCCGATGGCGCCTTCCACATGCGTCTTGCTCATCCGGCCGCGGACGCGCACGTCGAAATCCGAGGTGATGGAGCTGTTCGATGTCACGGCGCGCACGTCGGCGGAAATCGAGGCGGGCAGACGCAGCGTGATCGCCCCGTTGCTGGTGGACGCTTCCACGCCGCCGCTCAGCTCCGGCAACTCGAGTTCGATGCTCCCGTTGGAGGTGACCGCCCGAATGGGGCGATGCCCGTGCAGTTGCTGGAAAGCGACTCGGATGGCGCCGTTGGAGGTCTGCGCGTCAAGGGGGCCGCGCACGCCGGTGCCCCGGATACCCCCGTTGGACGTGCGCACGGTGAGCTTCCCGTCTACATCCTCCAGTTCTACCCCGCCGTTCGAAGTCTCCGCTTCTAGATCGCCGCCAAGAGCGGCCACGCGGACGGATCCGTTCGACGTGCGCAGCCGGGCGTCGCCGTCGATGTTCTCGATCCGGATCCCGCCGTTGGAACTTTCGATCCGCTCCAGGCTGGTGCGGCGCGGCAGGCGGATGAGATAACGCGCCCCCATGATGCCTCGCCGCGCGGAGGGCCGCACGGTCCGGATGCGCAGGGAATCCCCCGTCGCCACGACGTCCACTTTGAGGGCGGCGAGCAAGTCCTTGCTCGAGGCGTACTTCGTCCCCGTAATCTCCGCCCGGTCCTGGTTCCAACCGGCGATTTCGATCGACCCATTGAAGTTTTCGACATACAGCCGGCCTCCCGGTTTGAGGTCGTAGCTGTAGTGGAAATCCTCTTTGTAGCGTGTGGACTCGGCCCAATCGGCGAGGTCGCATGCGGCCAGCAAGACCAAACCCGCGGTGCCAAGCCAGACTTTGCCCATGGCGCCTCCCTGTAACCGCAATACGCCGACGAGACCCTGTCAGTTCCGTGATATTCTGAAAGATCACCCCGCATTCCTGTTCGTCCCATGCGCAAGCTTCTCGCGTTGAACCGTGGTGAGATCGCAATACGCATACTCCGCGCCGCCAATGAGCTCGGCCTGCGCACCGTCGCCATCTATTCCAAGGAAGACCGCCTCAGCCTGCACCGTTTCAAGGCCGACGAGGCCTATTTGGTCGGAGAGAACAAGGGGCCGGTCGAAGCGTACTTGGATATCGAGGGCATCGTGGGCTTGGCCCACGAGAAAGGCGTAGACGCCATCCACCCCGGCTACGGCTTCCTGTCCGAAAATCCGGCCCTGGCGCGCGCCTGCGAAAAGGCGGGCATCACGTTTATCGGTCCCAGCGCCGAACTGCTGGAGCTGCTCGGCGACAAGACGGCGGCGCGGCGCTTGGCGCAGAAGGCCGGCATTCCGGTGGTGCCCGGCACGGAGAAGCCCGTGGCGTCAGCCGAGAAGGCCGCCAAGATCGCCCGCGAGATCGGCTTTCCGTTGATCATCAAGGCGGCCTTCGGCGGCGGAGGACGCGGGATGCGCGTGGTCCACTCCGCTGCCGAGTTTGCCCAACGGCTGGCCGAAGCCCAGCAAGAAGCGGCTGCCGCCTTCGGCAATCCCGCCGTGTTTCTGGAGCGCTACATCCGCCGCGCCCGACATCTGGAGGTGCAGATTCTCGGCGACCGGCACGGCAATATTCTGCACTTGTACGAGCGCGATTGTTCGGTGCAGCGCCGTCATCAGAAGGTCGTCGAAGTGGCGCCTGCCGTCAAACTCGACCCGACACTGCGGCAGGCGCTGGCCGACGCGGCCGTACGCTTGGCGCGCGCGGCGAATTATTACAACGCAGGAACCGTCGAGTTCCTGCTGGATGCCGACACCGGGGAATGGTATTTCATCGAGGTCAATCCCCGAATCCAGGTGGAGCACACCGTCACCGAGATGGTGACCGGGATCGACATCGTTCGGGCCCAGATTCAGATCGCCCAGGGGCACGCGCTACACGGCCCAGAGATGCGGTTGCCTCGGCAAGAGGAAATCACCCTGAACGGTTACGCCATTCAGTGCCGCATCACCACCGAGGATCCCGCCAATAACTTCGTCCCGGATTACGGCAAGATCCACACCTACCGCTCTCCGGCGGGCTTTGGCATCCGCCTGGACGGCGGGCAGGCCTATGGCGGCGCGGTGATCACCCCATATTACGATTCGCTGCTCGTGAAGGTCACGGCCTGGGGCCGCGAGTTCCTCCACGCCTGCCAGAGAATGGACCGGGCGCTGCGCGAGTTCCGCATCCGCGGCGTCAAGACCAACATCCCGTTTCTCGAGAACGTCGTCAACCATCCCCAGTTCCAAGCAGGGGAGGTCACGACTTCGTTTCTGGACGAGACCCCCGCGCTGTTCCGCTTCACGCCGCGCCGGGACCGGGCCACCAAGCTGCTGACCTATATCGGCGAGGTGCTGGTGAACGGCAATCCCGAAGTGGCCGGCAAGCCGCGGCCGGAACGTTTTCCCCCCGCCCCCCTGCCGCCGCATGAGCCAACCGATCCCCCTCCCGGCACGCGCCAATTGCTCGAGCAGCTGGGTCCGGAAGGGTTCGCCGAATGGACGCGGAAGCAAAAGCGGCTTCTGCTGACGGACACGACCTTCCGCGACGCGCACCAGTCGTTGCTTGCTACGCGCATGCGCACCTATGACATGGTGGCCATCGCCGACTTCGTGGCGCGCCGCCTGCACAACCTCTATAGCTTGGAGATGTGGGGCGGGGCGACCTTCGACGTCTGCCTGCGGTTTCTTCACGAGGATCCCTGGGAACGCCTGCGGCGCCTGCGCGAGCGCATTCCCAACATCTGTTTTCAGATGTTGTTGCGCGCTTCGAACGCAGTCGGCTACACCGCCTATCCCGACAATGTGGTGCGCGAGTTCGTCTACGAGGCGGCGGCACAAGGCATCGACATCTTTCGGATCTTCGACTCCCTCAACTGGCTGCCGAATATGAAGGTGCCCATGGAGGCGGTCCGCAAGACCGGCAAGGTCTGCGAGGCGGCCATCTGCTACACGGGGGACATCCTGGATCCCAACCGGCCGAAATATTCCCTCGACTACTACATCCGGATGGCCAAGGAACTGGAACGCATGGGCGCCCACATCTTGGCCATCAAGGACATGGCAGGGCTGTGCAAACCCTATGCCGCCGAGAAGCTGATCCAGGCGTTGCGCCAGGAAGTCGGCATCCCGATCCACTTCCACACCCACGACACCAGCGGTATCAGCGCCGCCTCGGTGCTGAAGGCCGCCGAGGCCGGCGTGGACGTCGCCGACGGAGCCATCGCTTCCATGAGCGGCACCACCTCCCAGCCGAACCTGAACTCGATCGTGGCGGCGTTGGCGCATACGCCACGGGACACCGGAGTCGATCTGGAGGCCCTGAACCGCTGCGCGGACTACTGGGAGGTCGTGCGCGGTTACTATGCCCCCTTCGACACTGGGCCTCGCACCGGCTCGGCCGAGGTTTACATCCACGAAATGCCTGGCGGGCAGTACACCAACCTCAAGGAGCAGGCCGAAGCGATGGGGCTCGGGCACCGGTGGAACGAGATCAAACGGGCCTATGCCGAGGTCAACATGGCGTTCGGCGATATCGTCAAAGTTACGCCCTCCAGCAAGGTCGTCGGCGACATGGCGCTATTCCTGGTCAGCCACGGCATGACCATGCAGGAGTTCGAGCGCCTGGATACCAATCACCACCTTCAAATCCCTAACTCGGTGGTGGAAATGTTCCAGGGGGCGCTCGGCGAACCCGAGGGTGGTTGGCCCAAAAAACTCCAGAAAATCATTCTGCGCAACGGCAAGCCGCAGCGTGGACGCCCAGGGGCGAAGCTGAAGCCGGCCGATTTCGAGGAGACGGCGGAATTACTCGAAAAGAAGTTGGGGCACAAGCCTTCTCGGGACCAAGTTTTAAGTTATTTGCTCTATCCCGAGGTGTATCTCAAGTTCGCGCGCGCTCACCAACTCTACGGCGACATGGAGATCCTGCCCACGCCGGTATTTTTCTACGGCATGGAGGTCGGCCAAGAAATTACCGTCGACCTGGAGCCGGGCAAGACCTTGATCATTAAGTTCTTGGCGATTGGGGACTTGCACCCGGATGGCTCTCGGACCGTGTTTTTCGAGCTCAACGGCCAGCCGCGCGAGGTGACCATTCGGGACCGTTCCCGGCAGGTCACCGCTCCGGCCAAGCCGAAGGCGGATCCCACCGTACCGGGCCACGTCGGAGCGCCCATGCCTGGCGTGGTGACGAGCGTGGCGGCAGACTTGAACCAGCAGGTCGAAAAGGGAGATCGGCTGCTGGTGATGGAGGCCATGAAGATGCAGACCACGGTCTACGCGCCCGTCGCCGGCAAGGTGACCCAGAAGCTGGTGCATCCGGGCGAGCATGTCGAAGCCAAGGATCTGTTACTCGTGATCGAGTAAGTAAAATCGCAGGCGAAATCCTGCATCCGGGCAGGCTTATCGGGCCGCCCAATTCAGTCGTTTCTTCGATTTGTTCTGCATCCCGCCAGTGTTACGCTCGAAATGTCAGCCGACACACTTTCCGGAAAGGAGGTATTATGAAGGAGTTGGTGACCACCTTCTGGCGGGAGGAGTCCGGGCAGGACCTGATCGAGTACGCCCTCATGGCGGGTTTTGTGGCCGTGGCGGCGGGCGCAATCATGCCCAACGTCTCGGGCGCCATTTCCAGCATTTTCAGCAAGGTGGGAAGCGTTCTCGCGGCCGCCGACAGCGCTGGATCGTAGGGAAGCAATCAGAAGCCGGCGGATGGGTCAATCCCCTCCGCCGGCTTTTCCTTTTCAGAGCACCGCTCCGGTGGGAGCAAGCCAAGGCAAAAGGTTACCATCGGGGTCGAATTCGAGTTCGCAAGGTTCCCCGAGAATCTCAAGTGCAGGATTCTGCTCGATTTCTCCCCGCAGGTTCTCGCTCAGCGCCAGCACCTCCAGCTCGAGTGTGTTGCGGATCCAGCCGATCGTTACCTCCCGGGTGTCGAGCTTGCCAACGGTAGGGGCGATCCGCTCCAGGCACTCCCGGTCCGTCGGGAAGTGCACCGGAGTGCGGATGGCTTCCGGGGTCGAGGCGGTCAAGGAGTTGATGTGAGTCGGCCTCCAGTCAATCTTGGCGAGCAACCGGTCCGTGATCACGTCCGCCATCCCGATGCCGACCCCGTTCCCATAGGAGAGCTCCGTGAGGTCACGCGCGAAAATCCGTTCGATCCGGGGCGCGTAAGGCCAAGGGTTGCGCTCGCTGTGAACGCCGCGGTTGATCACTTTGGTGTCCATGCCGGCGCCGCTGATGTTCTTGCCGATCTCATCCACGATCAAAATGTCGAGCGCTTCGACGGGAATGCGTCCCATCCAGGACTTCGCCAGGGCCAGCAGTTCCTCCTCGCGAGCCTCCATGTCCTCGGCACGGAGGGCGGCAACTTTGGCCGTGTTGTGACGTGCGTCTTCGACCACGGCTAACCCGCCCAGAACTTTACCGGAAGCCAGGACCTTGCGGCCGGCGCTCCGGATGACGCGCTCCAGGCCCATCCGGTAGCCGAAGGTGTGGTACTGGCGCGCGCCGGCGAATTTGCCCAGACCGATGGCCATCATCTTGAACAGGCCGCTTTCGATCTTGCCCTCGAAGTCCGTGTGCCACTTGACGCGATTGACCAGAAACACCCCGTCGCTTTCCCAAGCCTGACGGTCCATGAAGACTTCGATCCCTTCGTCCGTGTGGCCCAGGGATATAACGTCCAGGGAGCTGATCACCGGGCAACCCATCGTGGCCTCGTGGATTCCGTAATGGGCCAGCACGTCGGCTTGGCCTTCGGCCGTGGCGGCCCCATGGCTCCCCATGGCCGGAAAAATGAACGGCGCCATGCCGTGGGACTTCCAATAGTCCACCACGGCCCGGACGATGGTCGCGATATTGGCGATGCCGCGGCTCCCGGCCCCGATTGCCACACGCGAGCCGGGTCTCAGTCGAAAGGCCAAGTTCGCCTGCTCCAGTTCGCGGCGAACTTCGCCCGGAATGTCCGTCAAAGCCCGGTCGGGGAAATTCTGACGGACCACCAACAGGCGTGGAAATTGCATTTGAAGAAGATTATAAACCCGGCGTCTCAGGCGCCCGAAATTTCGAGCGCGCCGGAGAGCACGAGCTCCCCGGCGTCAGCCCTTCAGAAGATGTACTTGAGCGCAAACTGGAGATTCCGCATCGAGGTGCGGGTGCCTGTGATGCGGCCGAAGGCGGCGCTGTTGAGATCCGTGTTCGGGTTGCCCCAGTTCGGATGATTCGGGAAATTGAAGGCCTCGAACCGGAACTGGAGCCGGTGGCTTTCGGTGACGGAAAAATCCTTGAGCGTCGAAAAGTCCCAGCCGATGATGCCGGGGCTGTTCAAAGTGTTGCGGCCCACGTTGCCGTGGGTGCCGTCGGGCTGGCGCGTGAAGGCCGTCGTGTCGAAAAACCGCTGCGGGTCTTGCTGGCCGCGCGGCAAGTCGGCGCGCTTGCCGGTCGAGTTGGGACGGTCAAAGAACGCCCCCGTATTGGAGGGGTCGCCCCCGATCGTCACGGTGATCGGGAAGCCCGTTTGAAGCGTGAGGATGGTGCCGATCTGCCAGCCGCCGAAGAGGGCGTTCGCCACGGGGTTTTCGATCGAGAACGTGCGCCCCTTACCGAAGGGCAGGTCCCACAGCGCCGAGGTCACGAAGCGGTGTCGGGCGTCGTGGCTCGAACGGGCCCGCTCGCAACGTCGGCAGTAGCTGTTCTGGGGAAACAGCGTGTCGCCCCCCTGGTTGCGGATGGCGCTCGCTGTGTCGATCGATTTTGCCCAGGTGTAGCTCACCAAATAGGTGAGCCCGTTGCTGTAGCGTTTGGAAACTTTCAGCCCGAGCGAGTTGTAGTTGCCGTTGCCGCCATTGTCCACCAACTGAATGCGCCCGAAATTGGGGAACGGGGAGCGCGCGGGAATGCTGAGGCCGGTAGTGCGCGGCGCCGGTAGCGCCTCGTTGACCGCCCGCAGCGCCTCCAAACGGTGGCTCACGCTACCTAGGTAGCCGACCTCGACCACCGTTTGCGCCGGCAGTTCCCGTTGAATGTTGAACATGTACTGGATGGAGTAGGGCGTGCGCCGGTCGTACGGGTTGGCGAAGGTGTACGGGCGCGGCACCTGAGCGATCCCGCCCGCAATGCTGGCCAGCGAATTGGCCCAATTCAGATGCGGAAATTGGGTGTTGGAGTTGTCCCGCAAGCGCCCCGCCAGGTTCCGGGCCATGTCGAAGCGGGGGTTGCCAGTGTCCTGCGAGTAGAACACGCCCGCGCCGGTACGGATCACCCATTTCGGGGTCGGGTTCCAAGTCAGGCCGAACCGCGGCGCGAAATCATTGTTGTCGCGGCCGACGAGCCGGTTGCCGAGACTGCCATCGCGGCGCACTTCGATATCCGGCCAGCGCAGACTGATGCCTTCGTAGGGATCTCCGCGGCCTTGCCGCATGAAGAACGGGTAGATGCTGCGATCGGCCACGTTGGCGTTGCGGTAATCGAGCGGCCGGATGTCTTGCCGCACGATGCCGTTGAACAAGCGTCCCGTGAGGTCCTCCCAAGGAGGCGTGTTCTCGTAGCGCAAGCCGAAATTCAGCGTGACGGTCCGCGAGATCTTCCAGACGTCGTCGATGTACAGATAGAAGCTCGTCGCCCGGAAGCGCGCTTTGGCGATGGAGACGGCAGCTTCGGCCTGGAAGACCTCCCCCAGCAAGAAGTCCGCAAAAGGATCGCCCGTGATGCCCGGCGTCGCCAAGTCATTGGTCGCGTTGCGGATGAAGGTGAACTGTCCGCGGGCGAACTGATTGCCCACCTGATTGTAAGCATCTCTGCGAACCTCAGCGCCGAACTTCAGCGTGTGCCTGCCGCGCGTGATGGAGGTGTTGTTGATCCACTGAAGCGAATAGTTGTCGTTCTCGTAGGGTCCTTCCGAGTCGTTGCCGAAACCGGAGTACACCCCCAGGCTGATGTTGGGAATGCCCCACTGTACGGGAGGACCGCTGGCCAGCCCGGGAATCCCCAGTTCGCCCACAACGTCCCGGCTGAAGGCCAGCTCCGGGCCGGTGGTGTTGTAGAAGCCTGTGTAGCCGAACCGAGCTTCATTCACCACCGTCGGCGACAAGATGCGGGTGTTGGATAGCATGGCCTGCTTGAAGCGGGTGATGATCTTCTGCCCGTTCAGTTTCAGCGCCTCGGTGAGCTGATTCTCATCGCCCCAACTAAACCGGCCGAACCACTGCGAGTTCGGGGATTCCACGAAGTCGGTCCGCTCGATGAACTGATCGCGGTTAATGGGGAGGCCAATGGCCTTGACGTGGTTGCTCCGCAGTTGCGGGTTGGGCAGGTTGGGCGTGGGATAGAACTCGAGCAGCTTCTGGGAGATCGGATGAATTCGGGACTTCGGAATGATGTTGCCCGGAAACTGCTGCGCCACGATTTGCCCGCCGATGTTGGCGCGCGTTTTGGGGTCGAAGATCCCCAAGGTGCCCAAGGGGCGTTCGGAAAAATCGCCGGCATGCATGGCCGCCGACGGCAAGTTGTACACGGCTTGCACGGAACGCCGCTGGCGGAACCATTCGTAGTTGGTCATGAAAAACAGCTTGTTGCGCCCATTAAAGAGCTTCGGGATCCAGACGGGGCCGCCCAACGTGAAGCCGAACTGATTCCACTTGAACGGATCCTTGGGTGGGCGCGCTGCGGTGAAGGCGTAGTTCTTGGCGTCCAGCTTCTCGTTCCGCAAGAAGTAAAACAAGGTGCCATGGAACTCGTTCGTTCCCGGCTTGGTGGAGACGTTGATCTGTGTGGCGGCACGCCCGAATTCGGCCGGGTACACTCCGGTTTGGACCTTGAATTCCTGCAAGGCGTCGATCGAGGGCAGGACGACAAACGTGTTGAAGTTCGGATCGGTGTTTTCCACGCCGTCCAGCGTGAAGTGGTTGAACTGAGCGCGCTGGCCGGCCACCGCGATGCTCTGCTCAGCCCGGATGCCACCCTGTCGCGCCCCGGCTTGGCCCGCCGCCGGAAAGCCAAAACTCACGTTGGGCGCGATCGCCACCAGTTGCAAGTAGTTCCGTCCGTTCAGCGGCAGATCCACGATGCGCTTCTGTTCGACGACCGTGCCCACGGTGGCGTTCTCGGTGGCCAGCAGCGCGGCCGCCGCCGACACCTCGATCGTTTCCGTCACCTGCCCCAGCGGCAACTCGAAATCGAGCCGGGCGCTCTGCTGCACTTGAAGCTGAATGCCGGCGTGCGTCACGCTCTTGAAACCTTCTTTCTCGGCCCGGACGTTGTACGTGCCCGGGGGCAGCGACGGGAAACTGTACACGCCCGCCTCGTTGCTGACGGTCGAACGCGTGGCGTTGGTCGCTACGTTGATAATGGTCACCGCCGCCCCGCTTATGACGGCGCCACTTGGGTCTCGCACCGTCCCGGTGATTTCCCCGAACGTTTGGGCGGCAATCGGAAGGCAGACATGGAGTGCCAAACAAGCCAGCGACACCGACTGAAGGCGCCTCATAAAACCCTCCCTTTGCTGAATTGTCATGTGGTTCCCTGCGCCACCTCCCCTGCCCCATGGGAAGGTGTAAACGTCTCGCTTAGTATATCCCCACTACGGGCAGCGCGCAATACCCGCGAAGTGAACAACGCAAAGTTCTCAAGGTCAGGGAGCGGACCCTCGGGATGCGTAACGGCGTTCAGCCGAGAAAATCGAAAAGGCTGACCCGCGGCCACTGCGCCCGGGCCCGGAGGGCCGCCTCCTCGTGGGTGCGGCTGTGCTGGAGTTCCGTGATGGCGCGGGCAAGGTCGGCGTCTTCTTTGGAGCTCAGTTCGGATCGCAGCCGCAGCTCCATCTTGCCGGCGAAATCCAAGGCGTCGCGCACCGTGGCTTGAACCGTTCCGTAGAAGGCCAGTTGCCCATTGAGGTAAGTCGAGGCGGTGCGGATGGCTGTGAGGGCATGGCCGATGGCGCTTTCATCGTTTGCCTGGAGCGCCAGGCGCAGGCTGTTGAGTGCGGCGAAGACATTGTCGGAGGCGGGCGAGTCATCGGGGTTGCGGTGATCGAAGATCTCTTCGGCGGTCCGAGCCGGAACGAAGGTGGTGCCGTTAGGGTGTTCCACCCGGCGGGAGGCTTGGGTTGTGAAACGCCGGTTTACCCCCGTCGGAGATAGCAGGTCCAGCTCGTACTGCGGCTCCTGATCGCGGTCGCCGCTGAAGAGATAGCGGCCTTCGACCATCGTTCGGCTGGCGGCGACCAAGTTCGCCAGGATGGACTCCACCTCGGAGGCCAGGATCTGCCGAGTTTGCGCCGAAACGAACGAGCTGGCCCCTTGCGAGCCCAGAGTCAAAGCCCGGTCCAGGGCGGTGACGGCGGAGGAGAGGACCCGCTCGGCCGCGTCGGCTTCGGATTGCAGGCGGCCTAGGTTTTGCTGGATCTGTGCGTTGCGCGCCAGGCTGCTGCGCAGATCGAGGATGTCGCTCACCGAGTCGGCAGCATCGGAGGCCGAATTGACCCGCAGCCCCGTGGAAATTTGCCGCATGGCGCGCTCGGCCGTCGCTTGAATCCGCTCGAGGGCGGCCAGAAATTGCTCCGCGGAAGGATCGAGGTTGCGAATCATCGCTCTCTGCCTCTCTTTTCGGCCCAATCGGTCATCGGATCAGCCCCAGGGTCGTGTCGAGCAAGTCGTTCAGCGTCGTGATCAACCGCGCGTTGGCTTGATAGGCTCGTTGGAATTCGATGAGCCGCACGGCCTCTTCGTCCAGGGAGACTCCGGACAGCTGCTGGCGAAGGCTGCGCGCTTGCGCCACCGTTTGGGATCGGAAGTCGCGGCTGTCCCGGGCATTAGCCAGCTCCCGGCCAACCCGGGCCGCCAGATCGCCGTAGAATTCGACAAAGCTGAACCCGTTGATGCGGTCGGCGGGATCCAACCCTGAGGCGATGGCGGAGAGTTTCAACGCGATGCCATTGCTCGTATAGGGCGGACCCGGATCGATGGCGGCCAGCATCTGGGGCGTTACCGCCGGATCGACATCCAGGGTGGCGGCCACGTTGGTATCGTTCGTTAGGTCGTAGACAAATAGCGGCACGCCGGGTTGCGGCGGCGGCCCGTCGCTGATCCACCCGGAGGTGAGCAAGCCGTTGACGCGGTCAGCGACAGCTTTCGCCAACACGTTCAAACCGCCCGGCTGGTAGGGGTCGCCGAGCAGGGACGGCAACACACGGTTCCGAACATCCACGAGGGCTGCTAGCTTGCCGCCGCCGAGCAGCGGCGTGACCTCTTGGCCCGAGGCGCTGAAGATTCGTACCGGAGGTGGCGCCCCAGGGTAGGACGGGGGCGGGCTGGCGGGGACGGAATAACTGGCGCTGAGCGCGTAGAAGTGTTCGCCGATCACTAAGGGAACTTGCCCGGCCAGCAGCACGCTTACGGATCCGTCCTCTTGGTACAGCGCCGTAAAGTCCACGAGAGCCGACAGCTCCTCGAGTGCGGTGTGCAGTTGCGCGTCGAGACCGGCGTCGGCAGCGCCCCCCCGGCGCCGCTCGGCATTCATAGCCGCCAGCCGCTGCCCCAAGTCATTGATCTGATCGAGAGTTTGACGAATCTTGCGGTCGGTGTCCGTGCGCGCGACCTCGAGGGCGGTCGCCGTCTGGCGGAACGCTTGGGCCAGCTCCGCCGCGCGGTGGAGTACGGCCTGCCGGGCCGATAGGCTGCTCGGCGACAAGCTGAAGGCGGAAAAGGCTTGGTAGAGCCGGTCCAGCGCCCCCGGGATTCCGGCGCCGGTGGCGACGGACAAAGCCGCCTCGATCGAGCCGAGGCTGTGCACCTGCTGCTCGAACATTCCGAGATATGCCAGTTGGCCGCGAACGGCCTGCTCGCTGTAGAGATCGCGGGCGCTCTCCAGGACGCCTGGACGCACGCCGCCGGGAAGCCCTGCCAGAGGATCGAACGGCTGAGCCACTAAGGCCAACCGCTGCGCGGCATAGCCGGGAGTGGAGGCATTGGCGACGTTGTTTTGCGTCACTTCGAGCGCGCGCTGATAGGTGCGCAGCGCGTTGGCCGACGACATCAGGCTCGCCAGCAGGCTCGACACCGGTTCAAGCCTCCAGCCTTAGGCGAGGTTCGGGAGAAAACTCAGCCGGAGCGCCGTGGCAGCCGTAGCCCGCCGTCAAAGCGTTCCGCATCCGGACCCACCCCCGGTGGAACTCGGCGGCGTGCTCGAGAATCGCCGCGAGCCGTTCGATGTGACGGCGCAAAGCCAGCGCCGTCGCCTCCGACCAGCCGCCCGCCGGCGGGCGCCGGGCTTCCCGCAAGCGGGAGGAAACCTCTTCGAGCACGAGCGCGCATTGCTCGAGAGAGGCGGGGGACGCCTCGACGGCCAGCGTCAAGGCCCGGCGCAGCAACGCCGAGGCGTCCGGGGCGCCGGGCAGACCGTCCGGATCTGGAGTGGCGGAGGGCGTCACGGTTCTAGACCCCTCGAAGTTTCGGCGACGATCTCATCGGCGATCTTGCGGCTGAGCGCCGCCACATCCACCTGATATTTGCCGGCTTGATACGCTTGGCGGAGCTGCTCCAGGCGCGCAACGTTTTCCGGTTCCTGGCTTTTCAGCGTTTCTGCGACGCGTTTGGCAAGACGGGAAAGCTGCACCTGATCGGCTGCCGCTTGGGACCCGCCTTCGGCTTGAGCGGGGGGGCGTCCGATGCCGCCGGTCTGTTCGGTCCGCGCCGCTCCCGTTTCTCTGACATTGGGATCACCGATTCGCATATCGAGTCCGGCCGCTCCGACGCCTGCTCCTCCTCTGAGCTGTTTATCGGCAGGAGAGACCATAACTTGAGCCCGAATCCACGCCGGCAGACCCTTATTTCTCATAAAGTTCGCCACGGCGCCGCCCGATTACTGTCACGGTTCGATGTCCGACTACCCGCGAATCCTGTGGATTTCCGCCGAAGAACCGAAGGCAGCCCGACCCTTGTCCGCAAAGTTCTCCATCGAACATGCCCCGAGTCTCGCCGAGGCCCTGGAACGGCTCGAGGGCGGCGCCCCGGATGCCGTCGTGGTGCAATGCCCCGTTGGGGAAGCCACGCCGGGGGAGGCTCTCGAAGCCTTACTGCGCGCTGCCCCACGGACGCCCGCCCTCGTCCTGGACACCGGCGCCGGAATGGACGACGCCGTCCGACTGGCCCGATTGGGCGCCTGGGATGTGCTGTCGGAGGATTGCGATACGGACCGGCTGGCAGCACGCCTGGAAGCCGCCATCGAGGAGCGCCGTTCGGAAAGCCTGGCCAGACTCAGCGCTGCGATCCGCGAAGAGCCCTGGCGGCAGTATTTGGTCGGCGAGAGTCCGGCCATTCGCGAAATTGTCGAGATTATCCGCCTGGTAGCCAACCGCCGCTGCACGGTCCTGATCACCGGAGAGACCGGCACCGGCAAGGAGATGGCCGCCCGGGCGCTTCATATGGCCGGGCCCAGGGCGCACCGGCCTCTGGTGACCGTAAACTGCTCCGCCCTTCCCGAACACTTGCTCGAAGCCGAGCTGTTCGGCCATGTGAAGGGGGCTTTCACGGGCGCTGTGAACCACCGCGTCGGGCGGATCGAACAGGCCAACGGGGGCACGCTGTTTCTGGACGAGATCGGCGACATGCCGGTGGACCTCCAGGCCAAGCTGCTCCGGGTCTTGCAAGAGCGGGAATTTCAGCGGCTCGGCAGCTCGGAAACCATCCGCGTGGATCTGCGGGTTGTGGCGGCTTCCAACCGAAACCTGTCCCAGTGCATCCGCGAGGGGAAGTTCCGAGAAGATTTGTACTATCGCCTCAATGTGGTTCCCATCGAAATGCCGCCGCTGAGGGAGCGCCTGAGCGACATCCCGTTGCTGGTGCACCACTTCATCGAAAAGATCTGCCGCCGGGAAGGCATCCCGCCGAAGCAAATCGTGCGGGAAGCGCTCGATCGGCTGTGCACGTATTCCTGGCCGGGCAACGTGCGAGAACTCGAAAACGCCGTCGAGAAGGCGGTGGTTCTGAGCGGGGAGCGGAGGCTGCTGTACCCAGCCGACTTCCCGTTGCCACAAAAACGGCACTGGAAACACCTGCCGACCCCCGCCGAGCTGTCGGTCAAGCTGCCGGACGAGGGGTTGGACTTCGAGGCGGTGGTCAGCCGCTTCGAGTGGAGCATCCTCGAGCAAGCGCTCCGGCGCGCCGGGGGCAATAAGACACGCGCCGCCAGCCTGCTGCGCTTGAAGAGGACCACGCTGGCCGCCAAGCTGCGCGCGCTCGAAGCTCGGGCAGGAGGCTGAGCGGGCCGGCGGCGGCTCGGGTCAGTTCCATGCCGCCGGCCGAGGGGTTTCAGAGGAATCGGCCGCGTCCCGCAGCCGGTGAATCTTCAAGAGCAGCTCGACTTCGCCTCGCGGCAGGCCCAGCGTGGATGCGATTTGCGCAGCGCTCTGCCCTTGGCGGTAAAGGCGGAGCGCCTGTGCGCGGCGCGTGAGGTCCAGACGGCCGCGAGGCACGCCTGCCGCTGCGGCGGCGGCCGCCAAGGCGGCGCGCGCCTCGTCGAGTTCCTTCCGCAAGCCGCTCAAGATTTGTTCGTGGGCTTCCGCCCGCTGCCGGGATTCGACCACTACGGCCCGCACTTCCCGCTTGATCCAGAGGAACAAGAGTACGCACAGGCACATCCCGGCCCCGAGCAACAGGCCCTGCGCCACAGCCAAGACGGCCACGGTGTGCGAAGCCGAAAACAGGCTCATGCTCGCGCTCCCGATTTTGCCGATCGGGCTCCGGTAGCGCCCGTGCGGAGGCGTTCGGCGCGGCTGGCGATCCGCGAAATTCGCACCCCGTAGTTGCCATCCACCACCACGACCTCCCCTAGGGCCACCACGCAGTTGTTCACGATCAACTCCACCGGGTCGTCGGCGTTGCGCCCGAGCTCGATGACGCTGCCGGGCCCGAGCTTGAGCAGCTCCTCGAGCGGCAACCGGGTGCGGCCGAAGGAGACGGAGACCGGCAGCTCGACGTCCAGTAGGAGGTCCATGGTCGAGGCGGTTTCTGGCTGCAGATCCGAGACCGCGGGGCCCGTGACCGCGCCGTTGACCGGATGTTCGCTCCACCACCAGGAGTCCATGCTCAACAGCACCGGGGCCGCCCGGCCTTCGGAAAAATGAAATTGGATAGCAACGGTAGTCCAACCCTCCGGCGCGGCATTCCGGTCTCGGCCGTTGGTGGCGGCAAGCTCCGGGCCTTGCCGCGCGCCCAGGGCGACGGCAAAAGACGAAAAGGCCTGCGCCAGCATCTCGCGCAGCGTAGCGTGCACTTCCTGCTCCCCGGCCGAGGGAAGGCCCGCCGCCTCGAGGGACGAGCGTCCGATTTCCATCCAAGCCTTCTCGGGTAGTCCGGCCCACATCGCCGGCTCCGGTCCGCGCGTGAAGGATTGTTCCCAACCGAGCAGCGGCTCCCCGCCGAGCTCCGGCGCGCCGGCGGCGCACTGCCAGGATGGTCGTGCGCCGGCCATGAGCTCCAATACACCGGCGAACGCCTCGGCCCACGCTTCGGCCAGGGAGACGGCTTGGCCGGCCCCGGCCATGGCATCCGTGGTCGGCATGCTCACCTCCCGCGCTCGATGGGCCACCGCTCTGCCAGGTAAGAGCGAAGCCGCAGAACGGCTTGCGATTTCAGTTGCGAGATTCGTGACAGGTGCAGGTGCATGACCTCGGCGATTTCGCGCAAAGTGAGCTCTTGTTCGTAGTACAAGCTGAGCACCTCGCGCTCGGCAGGTGGCATCTTCTGGAGGGCTTCGGCTAACAGTCGCTCCAATTCTTGGCGTTCGAACTGTTCCGAGGGCAGCTTCTGCGCTTCGTCGGCCACCCAGTCGAGGGGCCGGCGCGTTCCCTCTCCGGCGCCGTCAAGGCTGCTCCAGCCGAGCCCCTGCACCTCGACCAGCCAGGCGTGGTACTCCTCCAGCGTCAAGCCCAGCTCGGCGGCGATCTCTTCCTCGGTGGGCGCGCGCCGCCATTTTTGCTCGGCCGCGGCGATGGCGGCCTCGATCTTTTTGGCTTTGCGCCGTTTGTCCCGCGGGGCCCAGTCCAGACCTCGCAAGCTGTCCAGAATTGCTCCCCGGATCTTGTGCTCGGCGTAGGTTTTGAGCTTGACGTTCTGGCTCGGGTCGAAGTTGTCGATGGCGGCAATCAGGCCGAGGATCCCGGTGGAGATCAGATCATCCAGGCTCACGCTGATGGGCAATCGTTCGTGAATCCGCCGCGCGATGAGCCGCACTTGCGGCAGGTGCTCCAGGATCAACCGTTCCCGTTCAGCGGGGCTCAGTCCGGTCTTGGCACACAGGTACATGGCTCGCGTCGCGCGGTCGGCCCGCCCGTTAAGACCGCCGCCAGGGCGCGCGGTCGTTCGCCGAGCACACCCGCCACGACGCGCTGGGCTGAGGCCGGCTCCAGATCCTCGGGAATGCTCGGCCCACAGCCGAAGAAGGACAGCCGCTTGCCGGTGATCGCCGCCACGGAGAACAACGGGCCGAGCGAGAGCGCCTCGTCCAGGCGTGTGAAGATGAGCTTCGAAGGGCGAAATACCTCAAAGCGCTCCACTGCGAACAGTAGATCGGCAGTTCGGGCCGTGGCCGGTAGAACCAAGTGAACTTCGACCTCCTCCCGGCGGGCCAGCCAAGAGGCCAGCTCGCTCGCCGCGGCCTGTTCGGCGGGGCTGAAGCCCGGCGTGTCCAGCAGGATCAGGTCTTCGCCCGAGCGCCGGTCCAAGACTTGCGCCAAGGCCCCGGAGGTGTCCACCACTTGAAAACCAGCGCCCAGGATGGCGGCGTACGTGCGCAAGGGTTCGGCCCCGGCGACTCGTTCGCCATCGGCCGACACCAGCAACGGGCGGCGCCGGCACTGAAGACCGTACGTGACGGCGAGTTTGATGAGGGTCGTCGTCTTTCCCGACCCGCGCGGGCCGACCAGTGCGACGGCGGTTGCCGGCGCGCCCTCTTCACCGAGCCACGGCGCTGTTTGGAGGCGGTTCTCCATCCGGGCCGCCAGCCAGCCGCGCAGGCCCTCTTCCCTGCGCAGCTCCTCCGGCGGCTCCTGTTCCAGTAACTGCGACGCCACGTCGCTGTCCACGTCGGCCTCCGCCAACAGGTCCTCGAGCGGGGCCACGACGGCTGGCGGGCCCGAGGCGGCACCCATCCGCAACGACCCCCGTAGCGTTCGCCGAAGACCTTCGATTTGCCGGCGCAATTGCATGAGCTCGCGACGCAGCAGGTCCGGAGCGCCTGGCGGTGGGGTGTCGATTCGCCCCAGTGACTCCGCCACTGAGGTCGGCTCCTCGCCCGGTATGAAGGAGGCGCAGACGACCTCGTAGGCGCCAAAGGCGCGGGCTTCCGGCGGGGCGGGTCGCGAAGCGACGATCACGGCGTCCGGCCCCATCTCTCGGCGGGCCTGCTCGATGGCCGCCTCCACTGTGGCTGCGAAGAAGCTCTTGAGCGTCATGATGCGGCGTTATCTCCTCGCGAAGGCATGTCAGGAAATCGTCCCGAGCGAGACCACGCGGACCCCGGGCGGCACCTCGCTGTGCGCCAGGAAGAAGACGTTCGGCAGCGAGGCTTCCACGATCTGGCGCAGGAAGTAGCGGGCGCCGCTCGAAGCCAGCACCACCACCGGCGTGCCGCCTGAGCCCACGCGGCGCTCGATGCGCTGCACAATGTCGCGGATCACATCGGGCGGCGCTGCCAGATGGCTGTTGTGTTCGCCGTGCTCCGCGGCGGATTCCACGGCTCTTTCCAAGCTCGGATCCAAGAACCAGGCCGGCAACTCGCCCGCCGCGTTCAAGTACGGCTTGACCACCGAGCGGCGGAGGGCCTGGCGGACGTACTCGGTGAGCAGAACTGGGTTCTTCGTCATGGCCCCCGCTTCGCCGAGCGCTTCCAGGATGGAGACGGCATCGCGGATCGGCACGCGTTCGCGCAACAGGTTCTGCAACACCCGATGCACTGTGGCCAGGGGCAACAGCTTGGGGACCAGATCTTCGACCAGCTTGGGACTGTCCGCGCTCACGCGATCCAGCAGCTTTTTGGCCTCCTGCCGCGAGAACAGCTCGTGGGCGTGCCGCCGGATCAATTCGGCCAAGTGCGTGCCGAGAACGCTGACCGCATCGACCACCGTACAGCCGGCCTGGCGCGCCAGCTCGGCTTGCGCTGCGGGAATCCACCAGGCGGGGATGCCGAAGGCGGGATCCTTGGTGGGCCGGCCGGTCAGGGCGGGAGGCAGCGGACCCGAGGGAATGGCCAGTTCAAAGCCCTGGGGGAGCTCGTAGCGCGCCAACGGGTTGCCTTTGAGCAGCACGGCGTACTCGTGGGCACCGAGCGCAAGGTTGTCGGTGACGCGCACGGGCGGGAGAATAAAGCCGAGTTCGGAGGCGATCTGCCGCCGGATGGCTGCGATGCGCCGCAGCAGCGGGGAATTGGCTCCGCCTTCGACCAGCTTGACCAAACCTAAACCGACCTCGACGGCCAGCGGTTCGACCCGCAGCAGGTCCTCGAGACTTTCCCGAGACGGCGCCGGGCGCGGGGTGGGCGCCGGGGTCGTGTGGGCCCGTCGTCGGATGCGCCAGGCCGCCGCAGCCGACACGGCACCGAGCAGCAGGAAGGGAACCTTGGGCAGTCCGGGAAATGCCGCCACCGCCACCAGCACGGCCGCCGCCAGCAGCAGCGGTTCGGCCGCCCCGAAGACCTGACGCTGGAACTCGGCCCCCAAACGGGCTTCGGTGCTGGCCCGGGTGACGATCAGACCTCCGGAAATGGAGATCATCAACGCGGGGATCACCGTCACTAGGCCGTCGCCGATGGTCAACACGGTGTAGGTCTCCAGGGCGCGCCGCAGCTCCATGCCGTGCTGGAAGACGCCGATCAAGAAGCCAGCGATGATGTTGATGCCGGTGATGAGGATGCTCGCCACGGCGTCGCGCTGGGTGAACCGCGACGCCCCGTCCATGGCGCCATAGAAATCGGCTTCCAAGGCCAGCTGGCGCCGGCGCTCGCGGGCTTCGGCCTCGTCGATCAGGCCGGCGTTCAAATCCGAGTCAATGGACATCTGCTTACCCGGCAGCGCGTCCAGGGTGAACCGGGCGGTGACTTCGGAAATGCGCACCGCGCCGTGGTTGATCACCACGTACTGAATGGCGATCAGCACCAGGAAGATCACGGCGCCGATGATGTAGCTGCCGCCCACCAGGAAGCTGCCGAACGCTTCGATGACCCGCCCGGCCGCCGCCGTGCCCGTGTGGCCGTGGAGCAGGATGAGCCGCGACGAGGAGATGTTGAGCGCGAGCCGGAACAGCGTCAACAGGAGCAGGGTCGTGGGAAAGACGCTGAAGTCCACCGGCCGGCGAATGGACATGGCCACCATCATCACGGTGAGCGACAGCAGCAGATCCGCTGCGATGAGCAGGTCCAGCAGCGCCGGAGGCACCGGAATGATGAGCGCGGCGACGATGGCCAGCACCGCCAGGGGAACGGCCAACTCTCCGGGGCTCGCCGACAAGCGCCAGCCGGGGGCCGCCACCGACGTTTTGGCTTCGGCCATCTCCGGCTACCTCCGCCTCCTGCGGTCCGGTGAGTCGTTCCGCCTCTTTTGCCCACCCGCCCGCGGCATGGTCCTAACCCGGTAATCGCCCATTGAGCAGGCGGTACACATAGGCCAGGATTTCCGCCACGGCGCGGTAGAGATGGCTGGGAATCTCCTGGCCGACTTCGGCCGCTTCGTACAGAGCCCGCGCCAGCGGCGGGTTTTCGATCACGGGAACCTCATAAGCCACGGCCAGCTCACGGATCTTGCGCGCCAGCCAGTTCTTGCCCTTGGCCACCACGACGGGCGCGCGCATGGTTTCCATCGAGTAGCGCAGGGCCACGGCGTAGTGCGTGGGGTTGACGACGACGGCGGTCGCCTTGGGAACCTCGCGCAACATCCGGCGACGGAGGCGCTCCCGCATCAGGCGCCGGATGCGCAGCCGCACCTGGGGGTGGCCTTCGAGCTCGCGGATCTCGTCACGAAGTTCCTGGCGGCTCATTTTGAGGTTTTCTAGGTAGCGTCGCCGCTGGCGCGCTAGGTCCACCACACCCAGCACGAGCAGTACGGCCGCCGTCTTCCAGAGCAGATCCGCGATGGATGCCGCGACGATCCGTACCCCCGCCGGGATGGCCGCCAGCGGCAACATCAGGAAGGCGGCCAGATTCTCCTTGGCTGTGTAGTAGACCACCCAAGCGAAGATCGGCAGCAAGAGCACGGCCTTGAACAGGCCCGCCACATTGTTGCGGAACAACTCTTCGAGCCGGGGACGGATGGCCAGCCGTTGCGCGTCGGGCGCCAGGCGCTTCCAACTGAAGCCGAAGCGCGTAATGGTAAGGTGAGCGAGCAACGCCGCGCCAGCGACGATCACCCCGGTTGCCGCCAAGGGAACCAGTGACCGCCGAATGAGTCCCGCCAGAAGGCGCTCGGTTTCCCGCAGGCCGAGCTCGGCGCGAAAGGCTTTGCGCAACACCCATCGGCAGGCCTCCGCCGTCTCGGCCAGCCAACCGGCCGACCAAGCCGTGACCACGATCACGAAAGCGAGAAAGTGAAGCGCTCCAACGAACTCCCGCGAGACGACGAACTGTCCCTCCCGCCGCGCCCTCTCGATCTTGCGCGGCGTAGGCGGCTCGGTCTTCTGTCCGCGGTCCGGCACGAATCGTCTTCATCCCCCAGCCGCCACCTGGCGCAGCGCACCCAGGACGTGGCGGGCGTATCCGGTCATGACTTGAGGGAAGACGCTCGCTGTGGCCGCTAGCACCGCCAGCGCGCCGAGCAGCTTGACAGGAAACGAAAGAGTCAGCAGTTGGACCTGCTGGTGGATGCGGCCGAGCAGCGCCATGACGATGTCGCCGAGCAACAGCAGGGCGACTGTGGGAAAGGCCAGGCGCAGTCCGACCGAAAACATCCCGGCGCCGGTCTCAACCAAGGCCTCGGCGTTCGCCGAAGTCAGTCGCCAGGTGCCCGGCGGCCAGGCCTCCAAGCTGGAGGCCAGAATGCGGATGACCTCGCGCTCGAGCCCGAGGGCAAAAAACAACAGCCCGGCCGTGAGTTGGCCGAGAACCAGGAGCACCCCCGAGTCGGCCTGGGTTTGGGGATCGATCATCGAGGCGTAGGCAAAGCCCGCTTGCAACCCCACCGCCTGCACCGCCATTTGGAACACTTCGATCACGAACATCACCGCGAGCCCCACCGCCAGGCCAAAGACGACTTCGGCCGCGACCCAGGCGGCCAGCGTCCCGAAGGTCGGCGTCGAGCCCACTGCCGGCCATCGCGGGTACAGGGCCACGGTCAGAGCCACCGCCAGCACGATGCGGGCGGGCTCCAGACCGTTGCGGAGACCTGGCAAAGGCGCCAGCGCGAGAACTCCCGCCATGCGCGCCAGCACCAGGGCGAACGCCCACACCGTCGCCAGCGGCAAGCGGATCTCACCGGGCATAGCGAGAAAAATCCCCGAACAACGTCAGCGCATAGTGGGTCATGCGCTCCAGCATCCAGGGCAGCAACACCACGAGGCCGGCCAGAAAAGCCACCAAGCGCGGGACGGAATTGAACGCGGTGTCCTGGATCGAGGTCACGATCTGCACCAGACTGACGGCCACGCCAGCCACGAAACCGACCGCCAGCAGCGGCGCCCCCACCCAGAAGGCCGTCATCAGCGCCTGCCGCACGCTTTCCACCACGAGCTCCGGACTCACCCCCGCCTCCTTGCCGGCCTACCCGTAGAAGCTCCGCACGAGCGAGCCCACCACAAGGTTCCACCCGTCCACCAGCACGAACAGGAGGATCTTGAAGGGGGCCGAGATCATCACCGGCGGAAGCTGGATCATGCCCACCGACAGCACCACCGAGGACACCACGAGGTCGATGACCAGGAACGGCAAGAACAACACCGCGCCGATCTGAAAGCCCGCCTTCAACTCCGACAGGATGTAGGCCGGAATGAGCACGCTCAGCTCGAGGTCCGCCGGCCGGGCCGGCGCCGGCTTGCGGCTGATTTCGAGCAGCAATTGAATATCCTTCTCCCGGGCAAAGCGGAGCAGAAAGGTCTTAAGGGGTTTGGCGCCCTCCTGGGCCGCCTGAGCCAGCGTGATCTGCTGTTTCTCGAATGGGACCCAAGCCTTCTGGTAGATCTCCGCGGCGACGGGCTGCATAATCAGCGCGGTCAGAAACAGCGCCAAGCCGAGCAGCACCTGGTTGGAGGGCGCCGAGTGGGTCCCGAGCGCCTGGCGGAGAAAGTGGAGCACCAGCGTGATCCGCAAAAACGGGGTGACCGAGACGATGAGCGCCGGCAGCAGCGCTAGCAGCGTCAGCAGCAAGACAATTTGCATGGGCACGCTGAGGGTGCCCTGATCCAATCGCAGCGCGCCGGCCACCCCGCGCGCGGTGGATTGGGCCCCGAGCGGTGCGGCCAAGACGACGGTCGCCAGCAGCGCGAGGATGCGCTGATTCCGCACACGGCTCATGCGGCGCCCGCGAGCCTCGCCGATAGTCCCGACCAGCGACTTCATGCTCCGTCTCCTTCCCGGCTCCCCAACGCTTCCGGCCTTCGGACCCGCTCGAGCACCTGGATGCCGGCCGGCGAGACGCCGAGCAGGAGCGCGCGGCCGGCGACGCGCACGAGGTAGAGGGAGTGCTGCGGAGAAAGCGGCAGACGCTCCAAACGTTCTAGTTGGCGCTCACCCCGGGCGGCGCCGGTGAGGCTCCCGCGCCCGTCCCTCCGCCACGCGCTCAGCGAGCGCGCCCACGCTCTGGCCAGCCAATCGAAAATCGACCACCGGACGGCTTGCGAAAGCCTCATACGACGACGAAGTCCGTCAGGCGGATGGCGGCCGCATTCTCGACCACCACCACCTCTCCGTAGCCGATGAGCACGCCGCCGGCGCGCACCTCCAAGTTTTCTCCGGCGGGGCGATTCAACGGCAGGACAGTACCCGGCCGCAGCCCCATCAGATCGCGCAGCGTCAGCACCGGCCGCCCGAGCTCGGCTTCGATCTCCACCGGAACGTCGCCGAGCGCCTCGATGGCTTCCTGGGGGCTGATCTCCATCGGTCTGCTGACTCCGCGGCAGAATTACCGTTTCAGGTTCATCGTTTCCTGGCTGATCTCGTCCACGGTCGTCACCACCCGGGCGTTGGCCTGATAGCCGCGCTGGAACACGATCAGGTTGGTGAACTCCTGGGCGATATCCACCGTCGAGGACTCGATGGAAGCCCCGAAGACCTTTCCACGGCCCCCCGTGCCCGGCAAACCGATCGCCGGCGTGGCGCTGAGGGCCGTCAACTGGAAGTTGTTGTTGCCCACCGCCATCAGCGAGTCCGGGTTGCGCACCACCGCCAGAGCCAACTGGCCCACCACGCGCTGTTCCCCGTTGGAGTACTGGGCCAGGATCTTACCCCCGTCCGCCAAGCCGACGCGCACGAGCTGGGCTGCCGCTAAGCCGTCCTGCGACACGGCCGCCACCGCCGAACTCTGGGCGTATTGGGTGATGAGCGGCGTCTGGTCGGGCGCATACAGGTGCCAGTCGATGTTCATGTCCGCGGCGCCGCTCAACAAGCCCGTGATGTTGATCGTGATCGGGCCCCCGGAGGCGGGAGGCGACTGCAACAGCCCCTGGGGATCGAAATCCAGCGTGCCGTTAGCCAACGACACCGGCGCTCCCGGCGTACCGCCGGAAACTTCATCCCCCATGATCGTGATGTCGTAGTCCCACTGGTTGGCGCCAGTCTTGGTGAAGGTGACCGTGAGCACATGCGTGACGCCGAGCGAGTCCACCACCTCCACGGGCGTCGAAAACACCCCGCTCGGCTGGCCGACGCCTCCCGCCGCGTTGAGGTTCAGCACCAGGGAAAACCGCGTGGTCGCCAACGGCGGCCGCAGCGCGCCCACCGGGATCACGATGTTGCCAATGGGCCGGTTGGTGTCGAGCACGCCGCCGGATTCAGTCCAGCCTTGCACCCGCTCGCCGGTGGCGGTCAGCAAATTGCCTTCCGCGTCCACGTGGAAATTCCCGGCGCGGGTCAGCAGCAGCGCTCCATTGCGGTCCCGCAGCACGAAAAAACCGTCTCCCTGGATCCCCGCATCCAGACTGCCGCCGGTGGACTGAAGCGTGCCTTGCGTGAACTGCCGCAAGGTCCGCGGCCGCGCCACTCCGAGTCCTACCTGCGTCTCGCCCAGCCCCAGAGCCTGCGTTACCAGGTCATGAAAGACGACGGTGCTGGCTTTGAAGCCCGGCGTATTGAGGTTGGCCAGGTTGTTGGCCACCACGTCCACCGCGGTGGTGTGAGCGTTCAGCGCCGAAAGCGCCGTGGAAAATGCAGTGAATGCCATCTCGATTCCTCCGTGTTTCTCCTGAATTCCCTACGGGGCGCCTGGCGCCGGGGTGTCGGCGGTCCCCGACGCCGGTGTCAACTGACGCACCAGCGCCTCCAGTTGCTTGCGGATTTCGAGCATCTGCTCGAGCTCGGTGAACTGGGCCAGTTGCGTCAGAAACTCGATGCCGTCGGCCGGATTGAGCGGGTTCTGGTTCTTGATCTGAGCGATCAGCAGCCGCAGAAAGGCATCTTTGGTGACCATCTGCGGTTCGCCCACGACCGGCCGGATCTCCTGGCTTGGTTTCGGGCCGGCGAGGTTCGAATTGACGGGAACCGTCATCGCGGCTTGTCCTCCTTGTCGTTCGGTTTCATGGCTGTGCTTCCCAGTCGGCTTCCCAATCCGGGTGCGGCCCGTTGCGGCGCTGGCGCGCATCGTCGCCGCCACGGTGCTGGCCGAAACTCGCGCCGTCGTGCTGTTCCGCCAAGGTGCTCGGGGCGGCCGGTTCCGGCCAGCGCGCGCCGGCGCTCGAAGCGCCGGGTCCCGGCAGCAACTCGGCGCGGAAGCCGCTCGCCTCCAAGCGGTGGACGAGCTGGGCGGCGCCCTCCCGCAAGCTGGCCGCCAGCGCCGGATCGCGGGCCGAAACCGCCACGCGAATCTCGCCGGCTCGGTCATGCACGTGAAGCTGCACACGCTCGCCTCGCGTCCCGTCCAGGCGCAGAGTGATCTGGCGAAGCTCCCGCTCGCTGGCCGGCTCCGGCTCGGGCGCCGGAGACCAAGCCGGCGGCCGGGGCGCGCCCGGGATGGGCTCGTCAGTGCGCCTCGCTAGCGGGGTCTCGATGGGCATGGGATACACCTGGGGTGCGCCCCTTCCGAGCTCCGATTCGGCCCGAGCAGCCGCACGCGGGTCCAGGCGTCCGACGGCCGGCTCCCGCAGCGCGATCAGTTCCGTCGCGACCCCTCGCTCCGACGCCGGACGCAGCGGCGTGGTTTGGATTCCCGCTTGGGGCGGCGCCACCTGCTTGTTGGGCCACTGGCCCGAAGCTTCTTCTTTCCGGGTGTCAGACCACGCAGCGTGCCCGTTAGGGCACGGGTCGAGCCGCACCTCTGGAGTGCGCTCGGCAAAAGCCAGTTGCCCGGCGAAGCCTGCTTCAGCGTCGGCCGGCATCCGCGACATGCCCTGCGGTCTAGCCGGTTCCGGGCCCGCTGCGCGAGGTTCGGTCGCGGTCGCCTTTTGGCGCGAATTGTCCTCTGGTCGGGCGTCAGACCATGCCGCGTGCCCGACAGGCGCCGGCGCGAGGCGGGGATCTTCGATGCGCACAGCGAAAGCCAGTTCCCCTAGCGCGCCTCCTCGGGCGCCAGCCGGGGTGCGCGGCGGGATCTGCAACTGGCCCGGCTGGGAGCTGCTGCCTCTAGGTTCGGGCGCGGAAGCTTCGGCGTGTCCTTCCAAACGTTCCGTCGGCGGCGACGAGCGGTGCGAAAGGTCGAGCCCGGGTGCCGACTCGGGGGCAGTGGGAGTTTTGCCCGTCGGCGCATGGTCTAGCGTTTCGAGGGAGAGTTCGCCGTCGCCCGGCTGTCGCCGATCGAAGGCCGGCTGAGACTGCCGAGCCTGCTCGAACGGCGCACTAGTGTTGACCGGCAAGCGGGGTCGAAGGCATTCCGTGACGTTTGCTCCGGCGCCCAGGGCGTCCCGCCGGTTCCCTCCGACGGGGTCGGGCTCCTCCGCTTCCGCGACTCCTGCCGGCGCATCTGCCAGAGAGGCTGGCGGCGTTGGGTGCCACGGTCGAACCACAGCCTCTGGCGGCCCGGCCGCTCGCCGAACCCATGTGGTCGAACCTGCCGGAGCGGACTGCGCAACCGCCGCGTTGGGCCCTTCCGCCGGCATGGCCATCACTAGAGGATCACTTGCGTCGCGATCGGCGTCGCCGAACAACTCCGTCGCCTGCGCTGGGCGCCCCATGGGCTTGAGTGCGGCACGCGCTCCGATAGCGGCTACCTCGCAGGCGCCAGCGGTGGGGGCCGCGGCACACATCGCTCGTGGAACGGATGGTTCGGCCATCTCGAGTGGCTTGGTTTCAAGCTCCGCCGAAGGAAGCGCATCGGCCCGCAACCCGGATTTGCCGGCGCCGCCGCAACCTGGGACCGTAAGCAGACCATCCAGCAGGTTGGCAAAACCGGAATCAACCGTCGGTGGAAGGAGCGCGGTGCGTGGCTCTTCCCCCGCCAAGGAACCCGCCGCCCAGCCGAAGACGGGATCCGCGGCAGTGAGGAACGAACTCGGCAACGCGCCGCTCACGCAGCGACTCCATGCACTTGGAACGCCAGTCTCGAGCGGTGGAGTGGAAGGCAGTTACGGGGATGCCTGCTGACGGAATCCTGGCATTTGCCGCCCAACGCCAAAACGGTGGCGGCGATCCGCGCGGGCTTCTGCAACGCTCCTCGGCGCGCACCGAGGATTTTCGAGCCCTTTCTTCGCAGCCGATGCCTTGGCCCTGCGCGTGCAGTAGCGCGGTCGGAGCCGGATGCCTTTATGGATGCGTTGACCATTGCGGCGGCCAGCGGTCTACGGGCGCGGATGGAATCGCTCGAGATGCTGGCCAACAATCTGGCCAATCAAGCGACCGAAGGCTTCAAAGCCGACCGGGAATTCTACAGCCTGTACATTTCGGCCGAGGCCGCGGCGGCGACGGCGCACGGCGACAGTCCCTACGGGGCGGTGCTGCCGGTGATCGAACGCCACTGGACGGATTTCAGTCAAGGTTCCCTGAAGCCGACGAAGAATCCTTTGCACTTGGCTCTGTCCGGTCCGGGCTTTTTCGCGGTCCACGGACCGTCGGGCCCGCTCTACACGCGCAACGGCAACTTCCGGATCTCGGCTTCGGGCCTGTTGGTGACGGCCGATGGCTATCCGCTGCGGGCCGTCGGCGGGGGCACGATCGCGATCCCGGCGGGCGAGGACGTTGAAGTCGCCGCCGATGGCACGGTCACGGCAGGAGCGCAAGTCGTCGGCCAATTGGAGTTGGTGGACTTTGCCGAGCGCCATCTGCTCGTCAAGCGGGGAAAGAACTATTTCGAGGCGCCGGCGGGCGCTCAGCGCACGACGGCCGCCGGCGCGGTGCAGCAGGGCGCGCTCGAGTCTTCTAACGTCTCGGCTCCGGAAGCGGCGGCGCGGCTGGTGAGCGTGCTGCGGCAATTCGAGATGCTGCAAAGGGCCATCGCCATCGGGGCGGAGATGAACCGGCGGGCCGTGGAGGAAGTGGCGCGCGTCAATCCGTGAGTCCGTGGAGACGCCGCGCCGCGGAGAGAGATTCGACAACCGGACGAGGAGGAGGAACGTGATTCGCGCACTCTACAGCGCCGCCAGCGGCATGACGGCGCAGCAGCTGAACGTGGACAACATCGCCCACAACCTGGCCAACGCCAACACCGTGGGCTACAAGGTCCGGCGGGCCCAGTTTCAGGACCTGCTCTATCAGAATCTGGTGACGCCGGGGGCTTCGGCGGGCCAGCAGACCGTGGTTCCCACGGGCTTGCAGCTCGGACTGGGCACCCGGGCCGCCTCGAACGAGATCATCTTCACGCAGGGCAATTTCATTCAAACCTCGAATCCGCTCGATCTGGTGATTCAAGGGCGGGGCTTTTTCCAGGTGCGCCTGCCGTCGGGGGAGATCGCCTACACGCGCGCCGGGTCGTTTCATCTGGACCGGGATGGCAACCTGGTGACGCTGGATGGCGATCCCATCGAGCCGCAGATTACGATTCCGCCGGACGCGCAGTCGATCACCGTGGCAGCTGACGGCACGGTCAGCTACACGCAACCAGGCCAGACGGCGGCGCAGCTGGCGGGGCAGATCCAGCTGGCCAATTTCCAAAACCCGGCGGGGCTGAACAGCATCGGGCGCAATTTATACCTGCCGACGGATGCCTCCGGGGATCCGACGGTGGGGACTCCGGGAGGCCAGGAGGGTTTGGGCACGCTGCTGCAAGGTTATCTCGAACAATCCAACGTGAGCGTGGTGGAGGAGTTCATCAACTTGATCGTGAGCCAGCGCGCCTACGAGGCCAACGCCAAGATCGTCAAAGCGGCGGACGAGATGTACCAGCAAGTGAACAATCTGACGCGATGAGGCTGGCGGCCTGGTCAGCAGTGACGTCTCTGGCTTGGGGAACTTGCGTGGCGGTGGACGGCGAGCGGCTCCGCGCGGCCGATGTGGCTCGAGTCGTGCCGGCGTTCGCCGCGGCGCCGCCGGAGGCTGAGTTGGGCTATGCGCCGGCACCGGGGACGCGCCGCTGGGTGCGATCGAGCGAGCTGGCGCGCTGGGCCGCGCGCTTCGGCTTGACGCTGAGCGAAACGGCGCCGGTGTGCTTCGAACGGCGCATGGAGCGGCTCCGTGCCGAGCAGGTGCGGGCGGCTCTGATGGGAAGTCTGGGGGCGCAAGCGGTGCGGCTGGAGGTGATCGAATGGAGCCGGCAACCGGTGCCGCCCGGGGTGCTGGAGTTTCCCAGCTCGGGCCTGTTGCGGCCGCCGGCTTCCGCGCCGGGTGCGGCCGTGCTGTGGAAGGGCTGGGTGCGCTACGGCAGTGGGCGAAGATTTCCCGTGTGGGCGCGGGTCCGGATTCTGGCCAAGAGCCCCCGCGTGGTGGCGGCCGAGTCGCTCAAAGCGGGAGAGGTGATTCGGCCCGAGCAGGTGCGCCTGGAAGAGCGGGAGGGCTTCCCGGAGGCGGGCGGCTGGTTCACTTCGGTGGAGGAGGTTGCTGGGCGCCGGCTCCTGCGTTCGGTTCCGGCTGGGGCGCCGCTGGGTCGCGGCATGCTCGGCGAGGCCACGGAGGTGGCGCGCGGCGAGCTGGTGCGCGTCGAGGCGGCGGCGGGTGCGGCGCGCGTCGTGCTCGAGGCGCGGGCCGAGTCGGATGGGGCCCGGGGGCAAGTCGTGCGAGTGCGCAATCCGGCGACGGGCAAAGTGTTCCGCGCACGGGTGGAGGGCCCGGGACGCGTGGCGACGCCCGTGGTGGCCCCGTCGCTCGGGGAGAGGAGGACGCCATGAAGGCGAAACTGGCGGCGATGTTGCTGTGCGTGACGGTCAGCGGCGCCGAGCGGGCCGGCAAACCGCCCCGCACGGCGCTGGACCGCTACATCGAGGAGGCGATGAACCGGCCGGGGCCCGAGATGCAGGCAGCGCCAGGGGCCATCTGGTTTCCTGGGGCGCGCTTTGCGGACTTGGCGCGGGACGTGCGGGCGGCGCAGGTGGACGACATCGTGACGATTCTAGTGGCCGAGCGGGCCAGCGCGTTGGCGCGGGGCGCCACCAAAACCGCGCGCGCCTCGAGCGCCTCCGCTTCGGTCGCTGCGCTGGGCGGCATCACGAAGGCGCGCGGCCCCTTGGCGAACCTGGCGGATCTCGGCGGTGAGTCGCAGCTCAACGGCGAAGGCGCCACCAGCCGCGAGACCGTGCTGAGCACCACTCTGGCGGCGCGTGTGACGCATGTGCTGCCCAACGGTTACCTCGTGATCGAGGGCGCCAAGGAGGTGCAGGTGAACGCGGAACGCCAAACGGTGGTCGTGCGCGGCGTCATCCGTCCGGAGGACCTGAGTCCGGGCAACGTGATCCGTTCGGACCGGATCGCCCAATTGGAAGTGCGCGTCAACGGCAAAGGCGTGGTGGCCGATGCCGTGCGTCGCCCGTTTTTCCTCTATCGTCTGCTTGTTGGCTTGCTGCCGTTTTAGGGGGAGGGGACGAGGGATGCGCAGCCTGCGGACGGTGGTGGCGATCCTGGCGGGGCTCGCTCCGCTCGGCGGCGCCACGCGGCTCAAGGAGCTGGTCTCGCTCGAGGGCGTCCGGGAGAACCAACTGATCGGCTATGGTCTGGTCGTGGGATTGGCGGGAACGGGAGACCGCCGCCAGACGGTGTTTTCGGCGCAGAGCTTGACCAACCTGCTCGAGCGCATGGGGGTCTCGGTCGCCCCCGAGGCGATCCGTGTGAACAACACCGCGGCGGTCATGGTGACGGCTGTGCTGCCGCCGTTTGCGCGGCCCGGCACCAAGATCGATGTCACCGTGGCGGCCATCGGCGATGCTTCCAACCTGCAAGGGGGCTTGCTGTTGCTTACCAGCTTGCGGGGGGCCGACGGGCAGGTGTACGCCGTCGCACAGGGTCCGGTGGTCACGGGAGGGTTCGTGGCCGGACGTCTCGGTACGAGTCAAACCGTCAACCATCCGACCGTGGGCCGAGTGCCGAACGGAGCCACGGTCGAGCGGCCCGCCCCCACGGCGGAGCCGACGGGCCACGTGAAGTTGCAACTCCGGCAGGCGGATTTTTCCACTGCCGTGCGCATCGCCGCGGCGGTGAACCGGAAGTTCGCCTCCGAGGGCGAGCCGGCGGCCCGGGCCGACAACGCCGCCGTGGTCAGCGTTCGGGTGCCGGAGGCTTTCATCGGACGAGCGGCGGAGTTCATCGCCGAGCTGGAACGGCTCACGGTGGAGACGGACCGGCCCGCGAAAGTGGTGGTGAACGAGCGCACCGGAACGATCGTGATGGGAAAGGAGGTGCGCATCTCGCCGGTAGCGATCCTGCACGGGAATCTGACCGTGGAGATCCAGACCGCATTCGCCGTTTCCCAGCCACCGCCCCTGTCGCCTGGAACCACACAGGTGGTGCCGCAAGTGGGAGTGGGCATCAAGGAAGACAAAGCGCGCAACGTCGTGCTCAAGGAGGGTGCCACCGTGGAGGAACTGGTCCGGGCGCTCACCTCAGTGGGTTCGACGCCGCGAGACATCATTGCCATTCTGGAAAACCTGCGGGCGGCTGGGGCGCTCGAGGCCGAGCTGGAGGTGATCTGAAATGGAGCTGCACGCTTTGGGCCCCGCGGGCAGCGCGCCGTCTTCTTCGGAGGCGTCCCGCCAGCGGTTGGAAGAGGCAGCGCGGGAGTTCGAGGCGCTGCTACTGGCGCGGCTGCTCAAGTCAGCGCGCGAGGCGGGTTGGAGCGGCTGGCTCGGCACGGATCGCGAGGACGCGGCTGCTACAGCTCTCGAGATGGCCGAGGAAGAATTGGCTCGGGCGTTGGCCCACGGCGGCGGGTTGGGCCTGGCCCGTCTGATCGGGGAAGGACTCGAGGCGGTTCAGGGGGCTACACGCTCAGGTCCAGCGAAACTCGATGCGGATAGGCAGCGTTGAAGGCCGCCGACTCTGCAACCGGCGCCGCCGGATGGGGTACCTCGATCTGCTGCCAGGCCTCCAGCAGGGTGGAAAGCAAACCGATGACCTCATCCACGAGCGCCATGTCCTGGCGGAAGTTCGCCTCCAGAAGGCGGGATTGCATGTACTGGTAAAGCGCGGCCAGCCGGGCGCTCAGCGCTCCTCCTCGGGCCATGTCGAGGGAGACCGTCAGCTCGGCGAGAATTTCCGAAGTCTTAGTGAGGGATTTCGAACGGGCGGTGACGTCGCCGGCGGCCTGATGGGCCTTGGCTTCGCGGAGCCGCTCGATGGCCAGCCGGTACAGGATCCGGACCAGCTCCAGCGGAGTGGCGGACAGCACGCGGCTTTCCAAATAGGCGTCCTGCACGGTGCCGACCATTCCGTTCCTCCTACACCCCTTATCGGCCGCGCCGGCGGGATGGATTCAAAATGCGCCCGTTTTGTTTCATTCGCGTCCGCGCCGATGCTCGCGCGCCAGCTCGAGCACGTGCTCGGGCGGAATCTGCTGGATGACATCCCGAGTCTTGCGGTCCACCACCCGAATGACGGTGCGTTGGGTCTCACGATCCACCGCGAACGTCAGTTCTCGGTCCTGACCGAACAGCTCAGCGGCGTTGAGCGCCTTGACCGCTTGGATGAGCTCGCGGTTCTGCGCGGCCTGCTCCGGCGCCACGGGCTGCCCAGCGGCCGACTGCACGGGTGCGGGCCGGTGCAACGCCGTGATCTCCATAACCTGCTCCTTCCCGGACCGGCGGCGATGCGCCGCTTGGGTCCTCTGCTCCTCTTTTCTCATCGGACGCCGCGGTTCGATTTGAGAACGAAACCTTATGCCGGGGATTCGATCTAGCTGGCTGCCGGCCGTCGTGGCCCTGGCGGCTTCGGCGAGCGAACCCCGGGCCGCCGAGCAGGCGCTGGCACGATCGGTGGCGCGCCAGCAAGAGAGCATCCGGGCCATGGAACAGGCCATTGCGCAGCAGCTCGCTGCCGTCAGGCGTCAGAGGGAATCGGCCCTCGGGCCGGCAGCCTCGCTTGAGCCGGACAGAGTCGCGCCGCAAGGCTGCGGCCCGTTGGCGAAACCGGACATTTCTCCGCTCGTTCAGCAGGCGGCGCGACGCGAGCGGCTCGAGGAAGCTTTGCTCTGGGCCGTCATCGAAAGAGAATCCGGCTTCGATCCTTGCGCCGTCTCCTCCCGGGGAGCGCTGGGGCTGATGCAGCTGATGCCCGAAACGGCCCGCGAGCTGGGGGTGACCGATGCGTTCGACCCCGGGGAAAACATTCGCGCGGGGGCGCGCTACTTGCGCGAGTTGCTCGATCGCTACCGCGGCGACTTGTCCCGTGCACTGGGGGCATACAATGCCGGGCCTTCCGCGGTGGATGCGGCCGGCGGCGTGCCTTCCTTCCCCGAGACGGTCGCCTACGTGCGGTGGATTCTGAACCAGCTCGGCAAAAAGGCCCCAGTCGCCGCGGAAGGCAAAGAGCCGGAAGGAGAAACGCAGAATCTGGCCTCCCCGCTCGAGCAACGCCGGGTGCAGGAGGACAACTGAAGCGCCGGCAGTGCGGTCTCGCGTTCCAGGGTGACACTTCGGCGCTCGGCGCGCCCCTCGATCCGCACTTTGCCGCGCCGGCGAGATACACGATAGGCCATGAGCGCGCCGTGATGCAGGCGCAAGGATTCCAGTGGCCAATCGGTTCCCGCAAGCAGGCGGATCTGCGAGCCCGGGCCGACGAGCGCGACCCATTCGGACTCTTCGCCCGGGCTGGCGGGACTCGAGGCGGTATCCAGCAGAGCCTCGGCGTTGCGAACAAACGCGTCCACGCAGGGCTTATCGGCGCCGAGGCGGATCGTTGTCGGGGTTCACTCGCTCCGTCGAACACGCAGCGTCATGCCGCGGGCGCCCGTAACTACGATTGGATCGCCGCGCAACGCTCTGGCGCCGGCCGGTTCCAGCTCGGCGCCCCATAACTCGCCGCGCACGCGGACAAAGCCGTCGGGACTCAAATCGGTCTCGGCCACACCTCGCTGGCCAACCAGCCGCTCGACGCCTGACCGCGGGTCTGGTTCGTAGGCCCGCCGGAGGAAAGGGTACAGCAGGAAGTCTTTTCCCACGTAGACGGCATAAGCGGTGGCGGCCGCCCATAGCGGCAGTCCGGCCCAGCGGTGCAGGCCGGCCAGAATCAGCGCCACCAAGATCCAGCCCGGGATCTGTAGCAGGAGGTAACGCCGGAAGACGCCTTTTCCGCGAGGTTCAGACGCCGGTTGGGCCACTTTGGCTTTCGAGGGCCTCCTCGATCCAAGTGAGAGCGGCGAACGCTGCGGGCCATCCGATGGTGGTGACGGCCAGCAGGGCTGTGTGCCGCATGGCGTCCGGGCTCACGCCGGAAGCGAGGGCGTTGCGCACGGCCGAATGCACCGCGCCTTCGTGGCGGTGAGCCACGGCCAGCGCCAGCTTGACGAGCCGGCGGGTTTTCTCGTCGAGCGGGCCGGCCTCGTGGCACTCGGCGCCTAACTGCTCGAAGGCGTGCCAGATGCGCGGGTAGCGTTCACGGAATTTTGAGACCGACTCGGGCAATGATGACATGGGTATCCTCCTCTGGCTAGGGTAGCTTGCTGCGGACTCAAGCCGATCCGGCGGGCAGGCCGCCTACGACCGGCACGTGCAACACCGTCACTTCCCGAGCGCCCAGAGCTTCTTCTAGCGCCGGTGCGATCTGCTCGGCGCGCTCCAGCCGTAAGCCGCGTGCGCCGAGTGCTTCGGCAAGCCGATCCAGGGCAATCGGACCGAGCGTGCTGGCGATCGGCTGGCCGAACTGCCGCTCGTGCCCGGCCTTGGTGATCCCCCAGGCCTGATCGTCCGCCACCACGGCGACGAACGGCAACCGCTGCCGCACGGCGGACTCTAGGTCCGCCACGGTAAACGTGAAAGCGCCGTCGCCGGACAACAGAATCACGGGGCGATCCGGGAAAGCTAGGCGCGCCGCCATCGCGCCGCCGATCCCCCAGCCCACGACGCCGCTGCGGCCGCAGGTGAGCCAATGCTCCGGATAGCGGTCGCAGAGTAGTTGGTGGAACCATTGCCCAATGGCGCCGCCATCTACCAGAAGCACCGCGTCTTCGGTCATGACCCGGCGCAGGGCAGAGAGCACGTGAACGGCGTGCGTGCCCGCCCGCGCCTGAGCCGCCGCGGAATCTTCGATGGCTTGGCGAAATGCGACGCGCCGGCGCCGCGCCTCGGCGAGCCAAGAGGTGAAAGCTCGCAGGCCGCGACGTTCCGAGAGCGCAAGAAGCTCTCGGAATCCGTGGGTGAGACGAAAGAGCGCCGCCTCCGGGCGCACAGCGTCGGGCTGGAGGAAACCAATGCGGTAGTCCACGGCCGCCCCGGCCAGCAAGATGCAATCTGCGTCGGCCAGCAATCGGGGACCGCCGGTGGCCGCGCCGAGCACGCCGACGAAGGTGTCGCTGACGCGATTGACGGGGCCGCGGTCCCAGATGGGAACCGCCACCGGAATGGAGAAGCGTTCCGCGAAATGTAGCATCGCCTCGGAGGCGCCGGCGTAAAACAAGCCGCTGCCGGCCACGATCAGAGGCTGCGAGGCTTGGCTGAGGCGCCGCGCGATCTCCTCGGGATCGGTTTCGGCGGGCCGCCAGGGGGTGGGCGGGCCCGGCTTCACCAGCTCGCCTTCTTCGATCGGCGTGTTCTGGACGTCCAGGGGAAAGGTGATCTGTGCAGGGCCCGGCGGCGGCCCCTCGGCTGCGTGAAAGGCGGCGTCGAGGATCTCCAGAGTGCGCGCGGGATGATCTAGCCGGCGCGCGTACCGGGCCAGGGGCCGCGCCAAGCCGGTGTGGTCCATGTCTTGAAAATGGCCCAAGCCGGCCGTGCGCACGGCTCCCTCGCCGGTCACCAGCAGCATCGGAGAACTGTCGAACCACGCGTTGGCCAGGCCCGTCAGAGCGTTGATGTGGGCCACACCGCTTGAAACCGCACAGACGCCGGCGCGGCGCGTGAGCCTGCCGTAGGCCTCTGCCATGTAGCTGGCGGTTTGTTCGTTGCGCGTGTCCACGAGGCGCAAGCCGACCTTGGTGGCGGCGAAGTAGAGCGGTTCGAGTCCGTGTCCGCACAGGGTCGCCACCCAGGTGACGCCGCGCGTCTTCAATGCGTTGACGAAGTGGTCGGCGGCGGTCGATGGTGTGGTGGTCATGGCTCCAGACTATCGCGGTTCGCGGGGCCTGCCCGAGCGCTTGCCGGGGGAGGTATGATAGGAGCAATCCTCAGAGGAGGCATGTCGATGTGCTGCCACGACGAGCTGCGGTTGGCCATCACGCGTCGTCACTTCTTCTCGCTGACCAGCACGGGCCTAGGTGTTGCGGCGCTCGCGTCGCTACTCGAGCCGAAGCTATTTGCCGGCACGCCGGCGATCAACCCCAAAACGGGCGGGCTCGCGGATCTGCCGCACTTCACCCCCAAGGCGAAGCACGTGATTTTTCTGCACCAGTCCGGCGGGCCGTCGCAGATTGACTTGTTCGACTACAAGCCGCAACTGGAACGACTTCGGGGAACCGAGCTGCCCGATTCGGTGCGGATGGGCCAGCGCATCACCGGGATGACGTCCGGCCAGGGCACTCTGCCGGTGGCCAATTCCATTTTCAAGTTTCAGCAGCACGGCCAGTCCGGCGCGTGGTTGAGCGAACTGTTGCCGTACCACGCCCGGATCGTGGACGACATCGCCATCGTGAAGAGTGTCCATACGGAGGCCATCAATCACGACCCAGCGATCACGTTCATCCAGACCGGAAGCCAGCAGCCGGGGCGGCCGAGCATGGGCGCTTGGGTCAGCTATGGGTTGGGCAGCGAGAACGAGAATTTGCCGGCCTTCGTGGTGATGGTATCGCAAGCCAGCGCGTTGAACGTGGACCAGCCGCTGTTTTCTCGCTTGTGGGGGAGCGGTTTTCTGCCCTCTCGCTACCAGGGCGTGCAGTTCCGCTCCGGCGGGGATCCGGTGCTGTACCTGTCGGACCCGCCAGGCGTGGACCGCGACCTACGGCGGCTCATGCTCGACAGCCTTCAGGAGCTCAACCGCACACGGGCGCAAGCCTACGCGGATCCCGAAATCGAGACGCGTATTGCCCAGTTCGAGATGGCCTTCCGCATGCAGGCGTCGGTGCCCGAACTGGTGGACCTGTCCAACGAGCCCGACTACATCTTCGAGCTGTACGGCGAGGAGGCACGCAAGCCGGGCACCTACGCCAACCACTGCCTGCTGGCGCGGCGGCTGGTCGAGCGCGGCGTGCGGTTCGTGCAGTTGTACAAGCGCGGCTGGGATCAGCACAATGACCTGCCGCGGGACATTGCCCTCCAGTGCAAGAGCGTGGACCAGCCTTCTGCGGCGCTGATTCTGGACTTGAAGCAGCGCGGGCTGCTCGACGACACGCTCGTGATCTGGGGAGGGGAATTCGGACGCACGGTGTACTGCCAGGGACGGCTGACGGAAACCAACTACGGACGAGATCATCATCCGCGCTGCTTCACGATGTGGCTGGCCGGCGGGGGCATCAAGCCCGGCATCACGATTGGCGAGACGGATGACTATTGTTACAACATCGTCTCGGATCCGGTCCACATCCATGACCTTCAAGCCACGATCCTTCACTGCCTGGGCGTGGACCATACGCGGCTAACCTATCAGTACCAAGGCCGCCACTTCCGGCTGACCGACGTCTCCGGAGAGGTTGTCAAGAAACTGCTGGTTTGAAGCGACGCGACCAGGATGGTTCTGAAGATCCTAGCTCATCCCGTGCTCACGACTCTGAATTTCCACATGCCGATGATCGTGGATTTGTCCCATCCACTGATCATGCTGACCGGGGAAAACGGCTGCGGGAAATCCACCCTGCTGCACTCCATTTACTACGCCTTGCGCGGAGAGCAGGTGGATGGATACGTTTACAAGCTCGAGCGGGGCGGCGTCCCGACGGACAACGTGCTGCTTTTCGACGCCGAGCAACACAATCCGCGGATGAAGCTCGATTTTTTCAAAAATGACCCTCGGATGCTCGAGTTCTTGCAGATCGCCAGTCACGGGCAGGTGATGTTGGCAATGTTTCACCAGAGTTTCCCGGGGCTGCCCGACGGCACCATCCTGCTGCTGGACGAGCCCGAGATGGCTCTTTCGGTCGCCAACCAACGGCGGATCTTGCAGTCGCTTCAGGAGCTGGTGGCGCGCAAGCGGTTCCGGATCATCGCGGCCACGCACTCGTCGGTTTTTATCGAAGCCCCGGAGACCTACGTGATCAACTTGGATCGGCACATCAATCGGCACGTTTATACGACCGATCTACCGATGTAAAGGCTTCCCCGGCACTGGCCCCCACGCGCGTGTGGGGGTGGGGCGGAGCCGGTCACAATCCTCCCTGACTCGGTAACCTGCTGGTCTCTAAAGGGTTGCTCCTAATTCGCCGAAAGAAATGCCTGTGAGGCGTGTAGCCTCGAATCGGGCGTATCCCGCAGCTTGGCAGCGGGGAGCCTCAATTAGGAGCAGCCGATGCCCCCGATCATCATTTGGGATTGATTGTGGGCTGTGGTTCCTCGAAGATGTTGTGAACTCCCGTGCGCGCCACAGGCGCACGTCGCCTCAATGTAAGCCGAAAAATCGGCAGCCACATCTCCGGCCATTTCTGGTATGATCTTCCTAGGAGTACCGACCTGTCTAGGTGGGTACTCCTAGGAACGCCAGCCTGACGTTCTACAGCCAAAGTTGGATGCAGTTGCGTGAGGCCGAGACGTTTCCCCGCGTTTTTCTTATGTGTCGCAGCCCCTATATGCTGCGGCGCCGTCCGAACTGACCCCATCGAGCGCGATCCAGACGAAGCTCCAGCACTCCGACAACGAGCCTTACAATTCGTCCGCCGGATGCAGTATGCGGAGGCGTCCCGCCTCTTCGAGCAGGCATATGAAGAAGCCCGGAGCCGTGGTGAGCGCTCGCAGGCGGTGCGGCTGCTGATGAACCTGGGCAACTGCCATTTCGCATCGTTTCGATACTTGGACGCCATCCAAGCCTACTTGCGGGCCCGCTGGGAGGCTTTGGACCTAGGGGATCGCGATACGGTTGCAGCGTTGTCAGCGAATTTATCCTCTCTTTACCTTCAACTGGGGGATCTGCCGTCGGCCAAAGTTGCTCTTGAGGAATCGCTTCGCGCGCTCCCTGCCACAAGCCGTCATCGTGCGAAAGTGTACTCGCAAGCGGCTGTCTTACGCTCCCGGGAAGGGGATTGGGCGGGAGCCGACGAGCTGTTCCGGGCGGCCTTGCGGGCCAGCGACGAATCGCCCCATCCAGATGCGGTCTCGACCAAGGCGGACACGTGGGAGCAGCTCGGGTACCACTGGTTGCAGCAAGATCGTCTGGATGAAGCCGAGCGAGCTCTGGTTGAAGCCTTCCGTTTACGAAGGCTCTTTCGGCTGCCGGAGTTGCAATATTCCTACTACACGCTCAGTTTGCTTCGTCTCAGGCAGGGCCGGCCGCAGCAAGCCTTGCGGCTGCTGGATGCAGCGGGCGCGGGAGCGGGGCGGAACACCGGCGCGGTGCCGCCGTGGCGCTGGCACTACGGCCGCGGTCAGGCTTTGCGAGCCTTGGGGCGGGACACGGAGGCGCTGGCAGAATTGGAAGCGGCGTTGGAGTCCGCACGGCGCTGGCGCTCCGAACTGCTGCCGAACGATGCCGTCCAAGTGGGCGCCGAAGGGGAGCTGCACAGCCTCTATGCCGCGTATGTCGAGCTCAGCGCCCGCGAGCACCTGCGAAGCGGCCGGCGGGAGCCGGCCGTCGCCGCATTTCAGGCCTCCGAAGAAAACCGGGCCGCCAGTTTGCGCGCCCTGCTGAACACACCGTCGGACTGGCAGCGGCGCCTGCCTGCGGCCTACTGGCAGCAACTGGCGCAGGTGCGCGCGTTGGAAGCCGCTCTGGCCGGGCGCGACACGGCGGAGACGCGGCGCCGGCTGAGCGCCGCGCTGTACCGGCTTTCGGCGATGGAGGCGGCTGCGAACGTGGATCTTTCCTCCGCGCGTCGGTTCGGCGCCTCGGTGACGGCCGTGCAGAAGAAATTGAACTCTCGGGAGGCGTTGCTCAGTTTCCACCTCGGAGAGCCCGACTCGTACCTCTGGATCGTCACCAGGGACGGACTCCGGGTGCGGCGGTTGTCGCCGGCGCGGCGGCTGGAGCAGCTCACCGAGCGTTTGGCCGCGGCGGTGCGCGCTGGCCGGCCGGCGGAGGTTGAGGGCGCCGCGCTCTACAAGGAGCTCTTCGGCTCGCTTCCCGACTCGATCCAGCGGAAGCCGCGCTGGATCCTGACGCTGGACGGGCGGCTTTACGATGCGCCCCTTGCAGCGCTGGTGACGGGATACGATTCGGGGAAACCGGTGTATCTGGTGGAACGACACATCGTCACGCTGGCGCCGTCCGCGACGGTGTTCGAAGGACTGGGTTGGCCCCACCGCGCCTCAGGGTTGTTCGTGGGCTACGGAGACGCGATCTACAATCGGGCGGACGCTCGCATCCGGACAGGGCCGCCGATCCCGCGTGGCCCGCAGGGTACAGTGCGGGCGAGCTTGTGGCCGCAGCTTTTCGCGGCGTCCCCGAGCGAACCTGAACTCGAGTTGCCGCGCTTGGTCGGGAGCGGACGGGAGCTGGAGCATTGTGCCCGTATATGGCAGCAGGGGGGAGGCGCGGCGGTTTTACTGCGCGGCAGAGAGGCCACGAGGCAATCTCTGGAAACGCACCTCCAGCAAGCGCCCGAGGTGTTGCATCTGGCCACGCACATGCTCGAGACGAAGTATCCGCGCAAACAGGCGCACGTCTTTCTCGGGCTCGGTCCCCGTGGCGATCCCGAACTGCTGACTCCGGTCGAGATTGTCCGCCGGCGCTTGGGAGCGCGCTTAGTGGTGTTGAGCGGCTGCGGTTCCGGCCGCGCGGAAGTGCTTCCTTCGACGGGGCTCCTCGGTTTGACGCGGGCGTGGCTCGGCGCGGGCGCACGCGCGGTTGTGGCCACTTTGTGGTCCACTCCGGATGACAGCGGGGAGTTTTTCGCCGACTTCTACCGGGAGCTACGGAACGGAGCGACCGCTGCGGAGGCGCTCCGCGCGGCTCAAATGGGAGCCCTCCGTTCTGGAAGCTGGCGCGCCCGACCGAGTTACTGGGCCGCATATTTTGCAATCGGAAAGGAATGAGACGCTAATGGCCGCCTCCCCCCAGACCTCTCGCACGAGTGCCAGCGAACGGTCCGCCGACCGTGTGGATTGGGCGGGCTTGGTGGCCTCGATCCAGGCCGGAGATCCCGAGGGCATGGAGCGGCTCTACCGCCTCTTCTCGCGCGGGATCCGCTACTACCTCTGCCGCCAGCTTGGTCCGCAAGAGCTCGACGACAAGGTGCACGACACTTTTGTCGTGGTAGTCCAGGCCATCCAGCGCGGCGAACTGCGCGAGCCGGAGCGACTGATGGGATTCGTGCGGACCGTGGTGCGGCGGCACGTCGCCGGCTACATCCAAGAAATGGTGCATGCGCGCCGAGATTTTCAGAACCTGGAAGGGCTACCGCCCGTGCCGGACGGTTCCGAGACGCCGGAGGAGCGCGTGATGGCGTTGCAGCGGGCCGAGATCATGCAGCAGGTCCTACGGAGCATCTCCCGGCGGGATCGGGAAATCCTCACGCGCTTTTACTTGCTGGGGCAGAGCCAGGAGCAAATTTGCCGGGAGATGCAATTGACCGAGACGCAGTTCCGCCTGCTCAAATCCCGCGCCAAGGCGCGGTTCGGGGAACTCGGAAAAAAGAAACTGGCCCGCAGAGCGCTGACGGCGGCCACGCGGTTTTCGGGTATGACAACAACGCGCGCCGCTGGCGGGCCTGTGCGCCCTTAAGGTTGTTGCGGACTGGGTCAAGCTCGCAGTTCAGGCGCGGCAGATCACCCTGGCGCGCGGGGGAGCTACCCAGGGACCGATCGCCAACGGGGCTGACTAGCGTCCGCGGAGCCTCATGTTAAACTTGCTTTTGGAGCGCTCGCTGGGAGGTGGTGTAACGGTAACACGGCAGACTCTGGATCTGCTTATCGGGGTTCGAATCCCTGCCTCCCAGCCACACCATCCTCAAGCTGCACCGAGATTCCTTTCCGATTGTTAAGCGCCGACCCGGCGGTGCCGACGCCACGATTTCTATAATCGAATCGATTGGTGCCCGCCACGGAAGCCACTGTCGCATCGCTCCGAGCCGTTGCCGGCCTGAGCGTTAGTCGGAGTGTTCCGCTCGCCGCTTACACTCGCTTCGGCCTGGGAGGGCCGGCGGACATTCTGGTGGAGACCAGCAGCGTGGAGGCCTTCCTGCGGGCGATAGAAGTGATGCGTCAGAGCGGCGTGCCGGTCGTGGTCCTGGGGGGCGGTACCAACGTGATCGTCTCGGACGAGGGTTTCCGCGGCGCCGTGGTCCGCTACACAGCCGACCGGATCCTGGCCGCGGGCAACCGCGTCGTGGCAGATGCGGGCGCCGAGCTCCAAGCCTTGGTGGACTTCACCATCGCCCGCGGCTTGAAGGGCCTGGAGACGCTGACGCGCATTCCGGGGTCCGTGGGGGCCGCCGTCTACGGCAACGCCGGCGCTTACGGACATTCCATTTCGGAGTGCATCCTGAAAGTGCGCTTCTTCGACGGCCGCGATATTCGGGTCTTCGACCAGGAACAGTGCCAGTTCGAATACCGCGGCAGCATTTTCAAGCGACACAAGGGCTGGACCATCCTGTCGGCCGAGCTGATGCTGCAACCCGGCGACCCGGACCAATTGCGTCGCACCGCGGAGGAGATTGCGCGCATTCGAGATGCGAAGTTTCCGCCGACGATGAAGTGTGCCGGGAGCATTTTCAAGAACCTCTACCTGGCTCAGCTCCCGCCCGAAGTGGCGGCGCAGGTGCCGGCTGAGGTGGTGCGCGAGGGCAAGGTTCCGGCAGCGTGGTTTCTCGAGCAGGTCGGTGCCAAAGGGATGCGCCAGGGCGACATCCACGTTGCGGAGTACCACGCCAACCTGGTTTACAATGGCGGCGCCGGCACGGCGCGCGATCTGTGTGCGCTGATCGCGGAACTCAAACGGCGCGTCCGGGAGCGATTCGGCATCGAGCTCGAAGAGGAGGTGCAATATGTGGGTTTCGATTCGAGTGGGGACGCTCGCGACGATTCTCGTGGTGGGGCGGGCGCCGCTCGAGGCGCAGCGCAAACCGGGCAGCCCGCTGGATCAGCTTCCGCCAAACATTGAGGTCCTGACCTGGTTCGGCGAGCGGGCCGACATCTCGCCGGACAATCAGCGAATCGCCTTCATGGCCAAAAGCTTCGGCGATGCCTTCGTCATTGACCTCCAATCGCGCATCATTCGATGCTTGACCTGCAACGTCCCGGGGGCCGCCTTCTTGCGCGTGATGCATCTGGTCACGGGAGATTACATCCTGATCGGTCCGGAGCGCTTCAAGGACATTCGCACGAGCCGACGGGAGGAGAATGAATTATGGTTCTTGGGCCGGCAGCCCGGATCCAGGCCGGTCCGCTTAGGGCAGCGCATGAGCGAAGGCGCGGCCATTTCCAAGCGCAGCCTCAAAATTGCGTTCGCGGAGACCAGCGCGCAGAATCCGGAGCTGCCCAAGGGGGCTTCTCGGCTGCTTGTGGCCGAGGTCGATCCTTCTAGCCCCGCTTTGCGGAACCGGCGAGTGGTGTACGAGAGCCCGGACAACCGCTGCACCTTGGAGGCCCAGGATTTCTTCGACGACGACAGGAAGCTGACCTTTAGTTGCTACGAGCCGGGGGACGCGGCCTCGGTCATGTCGATCGATCTGGAGACCGGGCAAGTCACGAATCATTCGCAGGCGCCCGGTACGTACAACGAACCCGAGGGGATTTTCCCCGACGGCCTCTACACGCTGGTCGAAGCCGACCGGCACGCCGTGCAGCGGGGCTGGTCGCGGGGCTTCCGGCAAATTGACATTTGGAAACTCCGGCTGGACGGCACGGGAAAAGATTTTACCCGTCTGACGCACTTCAACGACTTCGAAGGCTACAAAGCCTCCAACCCGGTGGTCTCCACCGACGGGCGCTTCATGGCCTTCCAATTAGCGCGGAGCGCCGATGAAGCCGGCGTGGGCTACGGTATCCTCCTGTACTGGTTCCGCAAAGAATAGAACTGTTCCCGAATCGGGGAGTGGCTCCTGGCACATGTGGGGACAATGCCGGCGGATCGCCAGCCGAGAAGGTCGTTGCCGCATCTGCATGTTGCACGGAAGCTTTGTCCATCCGGCCGTAGGGTAGGGACGACCGGGCGCAAGGCGCACGCGGCGGAGGAATCTGTCGAGAATTTCCGTTTCGGCGGCGGTCGCCCGGATGCTGCTCCTATTCGTTTGCCGTTGGTGCGGCCAGGGTGAGGAACGGCGCGCCGGCGGGAAACAACGGTCGCAGCCGACCGCGGGGCTCCACGCGTGGTAAGTATGAGAGGGTATGGTCCGCGTTGCAACGGTTCTCGAGTCGTGGCGCTCGGTCCGCGCCGACACGGCGCAAGCGGTCGAAGACTTCCCGCCATCGGAGCTCGACTTCCGGCCGGCGCCGGAGGTCATGAGCTTCCGCGAGCTTGCCCTTCACATTCTCCAGGCGGGCCACGGCCTGACGGGCCTGCTGCTGGAGGGCGTGGAGAATTTCGCGACGCCAGATTTCCGGGAGCGCGTCAAAGAACGCGGCGCCTTGGTGGCGGCGGATGCCGACGCCCGAGCCTTGGCGGCGGCGCTGCGCGAGAGCGTCGAGACGCGCTGCCAGCAGTTGGCGCAACAGCCGCCGGAATTCTTCTCTCATATCGTCACGCGGATGGACGGCCAGAGCGTGACGCGGCTCGAGATGCTCCAGTTCGTCAAGGAGCACGAACTGAGTCACCGTGGGCAGATGTTCTTGTACCTGCGCCTCAAGGGCCGGGTGCCGCCCACGACCCGTCGCCGCATGGCTGGGAGATCGTAGTTGGCAAACTGTGACGAGTTTCGTATAACGAGTGTGGAGGGATTCGATGGTTACTTGTCCGTTATGCGATAGCGAGATCGACGTGGATGAGGACGAGCTGGACGAAGGCGACGTCATCGTCTGCGACGAATGCGGCGCGGAGCTGCGCGTGGCGAGTGTCGATCCGCTGGAGCTGGAGGAAGCTGAAGAAGAGGAGGAAGAAGAAGAACTGGGTTTTGATGAAGAGGAAGGCGACGACGAACGGTGGCGCTAGGCACCGCGGGTGGCTCAGCGTGCGCCTGCTGGCGGGCGTATGTGCTGTGTGTCTCGCTGCCGCCGATAAGCCTCAACGACGGGCGCAGGAGCCGTTTGCGTTGATTGCCGGGACCGTGTTCCGGGATTCGGGCTTCGTGCTGCCCGGAGCCGAGATCACAGTCGCGGCAGCGCCCGACCCGCAAGAGCGCCGCAAGGCAAAGCTCAGGAAGGCCAACGCCGTATCGGATGGGCGCGGAGAATTCGCCGTACGGGTGCCAGTGGAACCCATGCGCTACCTTGTGACCGTTCGGGCGAAGGGGTTCCGGCCCCAAGAGAAGGTGGTGGAGATCGAGGGTGACCAGAAGGTGGACCTGTTTTTCCTGCTCGAACCGGAACGCCGTTAGGCGTTACCTCGGAAGCGCTCTGTTCGTCAAAGCAAGGGAGGATGTGTCCGGCGTGCGACTGCTCGCCGTTGCTTGTGCATTGGTAGTCGGGATCGGCTCGCTGTGGGCCGCGCAACGGGGCAAGCCGCGGGAAGATCCCAATGTGCGGTCCGTGCAGGGAGCCGTCTACGACGCCAACGACCAGCCCGTCGAAGGGGCGATCGTCAAGTTGAAAAATCTCAAGACGTTGCAAGTGCGCTCGTTCGTCACCCAGCGCGATGGGACCTACTACTTTCACGGCTTGAGCACGGATGTGGATTACGAACTCCGAGCCGAGCACGGAGAAGCCGCCAGCGACACCAAGACGCTGAGCGTCTTTGACTCGCGGCGCAAAGCGGTTATCAATTTGAAACTGGCATCAAAAAAATAGCCGGCTTCGGGGCCGGCGTCTGGGAGGGAACACATGAGAAGAATTGTGTTGATCTCGTTGATCGTGGGCTTGGCTGCGGTGGCCTTCGGCCAGGACTTCAAGCTGGGCTCGAAAGTGGACGATTTCACCCTGTACGACACCAAGGGGAAAGCGGTCCAGTTTTCGAGCCTGAAGGGCGATGTGACGGTGATCCTGTTCATCGCCACACAGTGCCCGATCTCCAATGACTACAACGAGCGGATGAAAGCGATCTACTCGGACTATGCGTCGAAGGGTGTGAAATTCGTCGCCATCAACTCCAACCACACGGAGCCGGCCGAGGAGGTGGAGCAGCACCGGATCAAGAACGGCTTCCAATTCGCCGTGTACAAGGATCCCGACAACAAGATTGCCGACCGGTTCGCCGCGCAGTTTACGCCCGAGGTGTTCGTGTTGGACAAGACGGGCACCATCCGCTACCACGGCTACATTGACGACTCCCGCAAGGGCGACGTCAAGCATCCGGGGTTGCGGCTGGCGCTGGACGCCCTGTTGGCCGGCAAGGAGGTCGAGCGCCCGGAGACGAAGGCCTTCGGCTGCACGATCAAGCGCGTCAAGAAAGCCACGTGAAGCGCCTGGCGTTCGTGGGGCTCGTGGCCGCCGCGACAGGCGCGGCAACGGCGCGTCTGGCCCCTCTGGACGAGAAGATCTACCGGCAGGTGCTGGCCTCCTACAGAGGTCAAGTCGTGCTGGTGGATTTCTGGGCCACATGGTGCGCGCCGTGCCTGGAAGAATTGCCCCAGTTGGTCAAGCTCGAGGCGAAGTACCGCTCCCGGGGGCTTCGCCTCGTTCCGGTTTCCTGCGACGAACCCGAGGATGAAGGCAAGGCTCTCGCTTTTCTCCGCAAAGCTGGCGTGAGCTTTCCTGGCTACTTGAAGCGCGTCGCCGACGATGAGAAGTTCATCGTTTCGGTCGATCCGAAGTGGAGCGGGGCGCTGCCCGCCCTTTTCCTTTATGACCGTCGGGGTCGCTTAGTGCGATCCTTCGTCGGAGAAGCGGATCTCAACGAGGTCGAAAAGGCCGTAGTGAAGCTGTTGTAGCGTGCCGGGTCTGCGCGCGGAGTGGATCCGTCGGCTAAGAGGGCAGCACAAACCGCGAGCCGGCATCTGGACCAGCGGATGTGGTTTGCGCCTGAGCGGGTCAGCCGAAACGGTGCGAGGAATCCGTGCAGCTGGCCGAGAACGACGGGTCGGGCCAGGGTAAAATAAGGGCGCGGGTGCTGAGGAAAAGCGGAACGGCCCTCGCCGCAGGTGGCACCGGTCGTGCGACGGGTGACTGCTGAACCCGAGTTCCTCCGCCGCGCCTTGCGCGCCGTCATGAACCAAGACGCGCTGGGAGGGCATATGGAACTGGCAGGAAAACGAATCGCAATCCTCGTGGACAATATCTATCAAGACCTGGAGGTCTGGTATCCGTACTACCGATTCAAGGAGGCCGGCGCGGAAGTGGTGAGTGTGGGCGCGGCCGCCGGTGAGAAGTACACAGGCAAGTACGGCTACCCTATTGTTTCCGACCGCTCCTACGATCAGGTTCGCGCCGCGGAGTTCGACGGCGTCGTGATCCCGGGCGGTTACGCGCCCGACCTGATCCGGCGGTACCCGGCCGCCCTCCAGTTTGTCCGGGACATGGATGCCGAGAGCAAGCTGGTGGCCGCAATTTGTCATGCGGGTTGGGTGCTGTGCTCGGCGGGGATCCTCAAAGGCCGGCGCGTCACCTGCTTTTCGGCGATCAAGGACGACGTCGTGAACGCGGGAGCGATTTACGAGGACGCCGAAGTGGTCGTCGATCGCAACTTGGTGACCTCACGGAAGCCCGACGACCTGCCGGCTTTTTGCCGCGCTGCGATCTCCGTGCTGACGGCGGTACCTGCCGCGGTCCGCTAGCCGGCCTCAGATGCGGCGGAATCCGAAGGGTGGACGGGGCTCCTCGCGGTTTTTGCCGTCCCCGGCGTAGCTGGGCCGCGCCGGCGCTTGGCTGAGAAGCCGCTCGCGCTCCGGATCCCAGAGCATGAGTTTCCCCTCGCGATAGCTGTCGACACCGAGCTTGATCGCCGCCATGATTTTGTAGCCGAAGTCGGCGTCGAAGATGGGCTTTTGGCGAGTGCGCATGCAGGTGAGGAAATTGTCCACGTGCTCGGCGTCGAGGTTATGGGGCGGCACCTCGAGGTAGACCTTGGAAGAGCCGGCTTTCTCGACGAACTCCCGTTCGAACTGCCATTCCGGCTCGACGATGACCACGTTCTCGTCGAAGGTGATGGTGCCTTTGTGGCCGTAAATTACGGTCTGGAGGTAGCGGTTGGCGGCGGCATTGGCCATCGAGCTGCTGATAACGCAGTAGTTGTTGGCGTACTCCACGATGGTGGCGTAGGTGTCGGGCACCTCGCGGTCCTTGTGGACGTAGATGCCGCCGGCACCCGCCACACGCGTGGGAAATTCGATGCCCATGATGAAGCGCAGCGGTGCCAGGCGGTGGAAGAAAAGATCGGTGGCGATGCCTCCCGAGTAATCCCAGTACTTGCGCCAGCGGAAGTAGCGGTCCGGGTCGAAGGGGCGCTGGGGCGCCGGTCCGAGGAAGTCCTTCCAGCCCACGTCTTCGGCGGTCACGCCTTCGTCAACCCGGTAGTTCCACTCGCCCCAGACGGAGTTGCGGGAATACGTGGTCTGCGCCCAGAGCACTTCGCCGATCCAGCCTTTTTCGACGACTTCCCGCGCCCGGTGGTAGCGCTTGTCGGAAAGGTGCTGGCTGCCGATTTGAAGCACCCGGCCGGTCTGCCGAACTTTTTCGGCGACTTGACGGGCCTCCTCGATGGTGAGGGTCATGGGCTTTTCCAGGTACACGTCCTTGCCGCGGTCCATAGCTTCGATCGCCATCCGGGCGTGCCAGTGGTCCGGCGTCACGATGAAGACGGCGTCCACGTCGGGGCGAGCTAGCAAGTCGCGGTAGTCCCGGTGGACGTCTTTGGTCTCCAGACGGGCTGCCTGGCGCGCGGCTTCCGTGCGCCGGGCGTAGATGTCGCTGATGGCCGCCAGCCGCACGTCACCCTTCATTTCGGCGCGGTGCAGGATCGTGCGCGCGAGGCCGAGGCCTCGGATCCCGACGCCGATGACCCCTACGTTGATCCGGTCGTTGGCACCAAGGATGCGTCCGGTCTGGGCAAGGGCAGCCGTGCCGGTTAACGAGGCGCTGGTTGCGAGGAATTCGCGCCGCGTACGGTTGCGATTCGACATTGGAAAACCTCCCTGCGAGGCGAGCTCAAGTGACTGGGCTCGCTTCTCCCAAGCGTACGAAGCCCGGACGGGGTTGTCAAACCAAGTGCCGAGGGCACGCACAGAAAAAGCCCCCGGGGGTCTGGGCCCCCCGGGGGCTTTCACTCAGAGGGGCTGGCGACGAGCTGGGCCTCGTCGCCGGGGATGCTACTCTATGGCGTTGCCTTCATTATAAGACAAACACATCCGTTTGTCTAGTCCCAGGCGGCCCGAATCGGAAAAAATTTTTCTAGGACCTTAAGTTCTTATTTTCCTTGAGATTGCCGCAGCGCGCGCGCCCGCTCGAAGTCCCGGAGGAGCTGTCGAGTGACCTTGTCGGCGACGTCGGCGCTCGCCCCGCGGAACTTCGCCCCCGTACTTTCCTGAGTCGTGGACCACAGCACGTCGCCGTCGCGGCTCACCAACCGCACGGCGGCTACTGCCTCGTGCTTACGCTCGGCGATGCGCGTGGCTTCGTGCTCGCCGACGCTCACGCCTGCGTATCGGCTGCGGCGGTCGCGGGCAGAACGATCCGGATCAGCGCCGGCGCCCAGCGTGGCCCGGGCGGTCACGCTCTCGCTCGAGGAATAGGTGTCGGTGAAAACCAGGTCCTCCGCGGAACCGCGCAGAAAGGCATCGGCGCGCTCCTCGTTCTCCGTGATAATGAACAGCCGGGCCGCCTGAAGGCTGCTGATGATCATGTCGCGAATTTGCGCCGCCGTTTCCCCGCCGGTCAAGCGGTCCACGTAGACCCGGCGCACCTCGAGGAGGCGCAGCAGCGTCTGCTCCTCGATGGAGGAGGGCCGCGGCTTGGGCGGTTCCTGAGCCGCCGCCAGGGCGAGTGTGACCAGCAGCGCGGGTCTCATCCTTTGCCTGCCTTGCGCGCCTCCTCGTCCTGGTATTGCACGCGGAGGCCAGTGCGCGCCTCGAGCGCCGCCAGCACCGCGCGCACGTCCTTCTTGTCCACCCGGAACACCAGGGCCTGCTGGCGTCCGAATTCGTCCTGAAAACCCACCGTCAGGAAATGCGTGCGCTTCTTGCTGAGCAACAGCAGGGGCGACACCAGAATGGCCAGGGCATAACGGCGGCTGACGTTTTGTCCGTACTCGAGCAAGTTGATGCGCTCGTAAGGCACGCGGATTACGGTCTTGCGGGTCTGAAACAAGAACCATTCGGGGTGTGCGGTGTAGATGAGGCCCTCCGTGTCGGGCTGGAGGGCCTCGCTGGTCCCGCCGACGTAATCTGCCCGTCCGCCGCGCCACTCGGCGGCGAGCAACATGCCGGCGGAAGCCAGCAGAACCCCCCCGCGCCAGCACCAGCGGCCGCGTGCAAGGGGCACACGCAACCCGGACAATGGGGACGCGCCTCCATGAGAAACGTGCGCCGAGGCCGCCGGAGTTCTCACCGAAGTTTGGGCGTCTCTCACGGCCGCGGCGAGCCATGGGCTATTCTGGGACCAGGGCAGGATCCCAGTCGCGCCATGAACTTAGGGTTGCGGGGGTGGTGGAAGCAGTTGTGGGACAGTTCGGACGCGCCTGCCCCGCGCCCGGTGCTCGACCGCCATTTCGAAAGCAACGTGAAGGGGCTTTACGTGATTGGAGACCTGGCGGGCGCACCCGTCGTGAAGCTCGCCATGGAGCAGGGCGATCAAGTGGCGGCGCACATCGTCTCCCAGCCGGACGCACGCGCCCGAACTCCCGGCGTCTACGACGTGATCGTGGCGGGCGCGGGGGCGGCCGGCTTGAATGCCGCGCTCACGTTGCACAACGCAGGGCTGCGAGTGCTCGTGCTCGAGAAAAACGAAGTCGCCAGCACGATCGAAGACTTCCCCGAAGGCAAGTGGGTCTATGCGGAACCGGCCGAAAGGCCAGCCCGAGGGAAGCTCTGGCTGGAGGGAGCGCGCAAGGAAGATCTGCTTGCGCGCTGGCACGAGATCATCCGCGAAAACCGCCTGGACGTGCGCGTCCGAGAGGGCGTCACGGCCATCGAGCGGGGCGGCGTCCAGGGCTTCCGAGTACGCACTCCGCGCGGCGAGTACCGGGCGCGGCGTGTGATCCTGGCCACAGGCCAGCGCGGCAACCCGCGGCGGCTCGGTGTTCCGGGAGAGGACCGCTCGAACGTCCACCACCGGCTCTACAGCCCCAGGGAGTACCGCGGCGAAGAGATCTTGGTGGTGGGCGGAGGCAACAGCGCAGCGGAAGCCGCGCTGGCTCTGGCGGAACACAACCGCGTGACTTTGTCTTATCGTGGCGCGGCCTTCCACCGCCTGTTGCCGGAGCTTGCCCGAAAGCTCGAGCAGGCGGTCTCGGAGGGACGGATTCGCGTGCTGTACCGCTCGAGGGTGCGCGAGTTCGGCGCGGTCAGTTGCCGGCTGGAAGTGGAACACGGCGACCGGGTCGAAACGCTCGAGGTGCCGTACGACCGCGCCTTTGTGCTGATCGGCGCCGAGCCCCCGGCGCGATTCCTGCGGTCGCTGGGCCTGCGTCTGGAGACGGACTGGACGGGAAGCCCGGCACTCACGCTCGCGCTGGTGGCGGTCACATTCCTCGGACTCTGGATCTTGGGCTCCCGGACCGGGATTCCGATGTTGGCTGGTTTGGGGTGGCTCGGCGGCGCTGCCGCGCTCGCCGCCGTTGCTGCGCTCGTCCGGTCGGGGCTCCGGGGCAGTCGATTCTCGTGGCTGGGAGTTTCCTTTGTGGTGGCCTACACCGTTTACGGCGTCAAGCTCGGCGAGGGCCACGAGCTCTGGCCGTTCCGCGACTGGGGGTATCGCGCCCTTTCGTTCCTCGACCGCCCGTGGGCGTTCTGGTACACGGTGCTCTACACGGCGGTGATGACGGTGTTCGGCCTCCAGGCCATGAAGCGGTGGGGCCTGGACCGGAAAGACAAGTTCCAGACGTGGCGTTACGTGAGCCTGCTGGCGTTTCAGTGGACCTTCTTCTTTCTGATCCCGGAGTTTCTGTTTCGCTGGGCGGTGGAGTACGAGTGGGTCGGCGCGCGGCTGGCCAACGACCCCAAGTTCGCCGGCGAAGCTTGGCGCGCCTACGGCCTGGTGTACGCCTGGCCGCTGTTTTTCTACACGTTTTTCGGCGCACCGCATCAGATTTGGGTCGTCTGGGGCGTGCTTTTGAGCTTCGTGGTGCTGCCCGTCTTGGCGTTATTCCACGGCAAGCGCTATTGTTCCTGGATCTGCGGCTGTGGCGGGCTGGCCGAGACGCTGGGCGACCGATGGCGGCATCTGGCGCCCAAAGGCAGAACCAGCATCCGGCTGGAAGCCATGAACAAAGCGGTGCTTTGGGCAGCGGCGGCCATCACGCTGGCCATGGTGTTACGGGATTCCATTGGCTGGCTCCGGGCTCCGGCCGAGTTCGGTGTGAGCGCGTACCGTTGGATTGCGGACCTCTGGCTGGTGGGAATCCTCCCCGTGACGCTGTATCCGTTTTTTGGAGGCCGGATCTGGTGCCGCTACTGGTGCCCGCTCGCCAAGCTGATCGAATATTGGAGCGCCCTCTATACGCGCCTTCGGATCAGCCGGTTCGCGATTCAGGCCAACGAGAAATGCATCGCCTGCGGCGAGTGCACACGCTATTGTCAAGTAGGCATTGACGTGATGCGGTTCGCCCTGAAGCAGGAGGAGCTGAACAATCTCAACAGCTCCTGCATCGGATGCGGCATCTGCGTGACCGTGTGCCCGATGGGGGTGCTGTCGTTCGGATCGGTGAAGCCCGCGACGCCGCTGGTCCAAATCGCCCCGGCTGGTGCGGGTGTCTCGACGCGATGAATGCAACCGAGGTGAAAACCGCCCGCTTTCGCTTTTACGCGGAGCTCAACGATTTCCTGCCGCCCGAGCGCCGCATGCGGGAGTTCGAATATTCCTTCAGCGGCCGGCAGAGCGTCAAGCACCTGATCGAAGCCGCGGGCGTGCCGCACACGGAAGTGGACCTAGTGCTGGCCAACGGCGAACCGGTGGACTTCGGTTATCTGGTCGAGGGGGGCGACCGCATCAGTGTCTACCCTGTCTTCGAAGCCTTCGACATTGCCGGCGTGACGCGCGTGCGGCCGCAGCCTCTGCGTCAGGCGCGTTTCGTGCTGGATGGCCACCTCGGGCGGCTGGCGGCGTATCTGCGGATGCTCGGATTTGACACGGTGCACGAGAGGGACTCCACCGACGACGAGCTTGCCCGGTGCGCCTCCGAACAGCGCCGCATTCTGTTGACGCGCGACCGGGAGCTGCTCAAACGCAGCGCGGTGACCCACGGCTACTATGTGCGCCAGACGCAGCCGCGGGCGCAGCTTGTCGAGGTGCTGCGGCGATTCGACTTAGCGGGGGCGGTCAAGCCGTTTGTGCGGTGCCTGCGCTGCAATGAGTTGCTGGAGGAAGCGCGGAAGGAAGAGGTGTGGGATCATTTGCCGCCGCGCAGCCGCGAGCACTACCGAGAATTCTGGCGCTGCCCGGGCTGCGGTCGCGTGTATTGGGGCGGCTCGCACTACCGGCGGATGGAGCGGCTGGTGGAGCAGGCGCTGGCCGCGGCGCGCGATCCGGCGACCGGATAGAACTCGTCGGAAAGCCAGGCCGGCGTTTAGTGCCGACCGGCCGTTGCTGTTCCGCCCGTGTCCGTCGTTGAGCCGGGCTTGAGCAGACTCAGGCGGGTTGGGCTGGGCCGGATCGCCTTCGCCGGCCTTCGCGGGCCAGCTCCAGAGCGACCTGGGCCAAAGCCGCGGGGTTGTGCCGCACCTTGTCCGTTTCCTCAAGCACGTCCCGGGCCACGACGGTCAAGCCCAGGCGCTCGAGCCGGTCGCAGTCGGCTTCCACGGGGCGAGCCCGCTGGCGCGCGTACTTGCGACACATCCGCTCGCTCACCGGACGGGTGTTCACCACAGCGTAATCCAGCCGTATCTGAGGGGCGTGGCGCAGGACGGCGCAGACGTGGTCCGCGGCCGTGAAGTTCAGCGTCTCCCCGGGTTGCCACATCAGGTTGACGATGTAAGCCGTCACCGCCGGCGACTGCCGGATCGCCTCGGGGATACCATGCACCAGGAGGTTCGGAATCACGCTGGTAAACAGGGAGCCGGGGCCGAGCGTGATCAGATCGGCCTCCGCCAGAGCTTGCACCGTTTCCTCCAACGGCTGACAATCCGGCGGCCGCAAGACCACCCGTTCGATGGGCACGCGGCTCTTGCTGATTCGGCTTTCGCCGGCCACCACCGCACCGTCCTCCAGGCGGGCCTCGAGCGTGACGTTGGCTACGGTCGAAGGGTAGATCCGTCCAACGATGGCCAGCACTTCAGAGGAGACACGGACGGCGTGAGCGAAATCGCCGGTGATGCGGCTCAACGCGGTCAGGAACAGGTTGCCGAAGCTGTGCCCTTTCAAGCCCCGGCCGGCGGGGAAGCGGTATTCGAACAGCCGGGACAGGAGCGCCTCGTCTTCCGATAGCGCCACCATGCAGTTGCGGATGTCCCCCGGTGGCGGCACGTCGAACTGGCGCCGCAACCGCCCGGAGCTGCCTCCGTCGTCGGTCACCGTGACGACCGCCGTGATCTGCACTTGAGGCGGGTCGAGTCGGGCGTACTGCTTGAGCCCTTGCAGCAGAGTGGCAAGGCCCGTGCCGCCGCCAATGGCGACGATTCTCAGGGGCGCGTCCGGAGGCGGATGCAGATGTGGGCTCGACGACAAGATTGTTGCTGGTGGACTCGGAGGTTCATTCCCCCTCCGGCCACACGATCTCCTTTATCGGTGGCTGGTGCACCAGTCCGCTGAAGTCCGGGTCTCGGCGGGCCAGAGAGCGGGTCTGCGGCTGGAGCTCGATGGCGCGCCGCAGGTGCCTGCCAGCGCCTTCGTAGTCCCCTTGAAAACCTCGGCACAGAGCCAAGGCGTAGTAGACGTGGTCGGCGTTCGGGGACAGACGCGCAGCTTCCCCCAAATGCCGCTCGGCCTCCTCCAGCCGGCGCTGGTTGAGAAGGGCGATGCCGTAAGCGTAGTGCTCTTCGGCCGTTGCGGGCTGCGGCTCGTTCCGGTTAAGGCGCTGCTCGCACATGCGGATGTAGGCCCGGGCGGTGTGGGCTATGTCGGAGGCGGGCCCAATAGCGGCTCTCTCGAAGAAACTCCGGGCCTGTTCGAACTTGCGAGCATGGAAAAGAGCGACCGCCTTTTCGAACCATTCGACTTGTTCCCGGTTGCCGGGTGCGGCGGTGTTCCGAGACTTGGCGGAGGACCCCTCCGTTGTCGCCTTGCGACGAGGAGGATTTTTTGCTGTATTTTCCTCAGGAATCGGGGGTTCCGCAGACCTATTCATCGCCAACGGGCAGCTGGAATCGGTGCCATCCGCTAGCTTAGCACTGTCCCGGGCCAGCTTGACGTCCTCCTGTGTTCGCTGAGCCGGTTTGCCCTCGGCGGCATACGGAGGACGACATGATCACCGGCTACCGGTCCAGGTCCCGATCCTCATCGACTGCGGGAACAGACTCCAAGTCATCCGCCTCCAGAACCTGGTCACAGTCCAGGCACCGGAGATAGTCCACTCCGTCCCGCCTGGCAAGAAACTCCGTGCGCGGATGGGTGCAATCGCCTTGCATAGCAGAGCAGAGTTACACTCAATTCTATTCATTCAAGCTGTCTTGTCAAGACCCGCAGAAGTGAGAACCTTGAGTGTGCGACAGCCATTTGATGACGCCCAGCGCTGTCAGGCCACGGAGCAGGGGCCACCCCGGGCTGGGGAACGCTTCGCTGCCAGCCCCGGGAGCATCCATAGCGGCCGGAAGGACGAAAGGCATTGACCGCCGCTCGGAGGCGTGTCGCGCCCGCCGTGCTGCTGCGCCTGGCAGTGGCCACTGCGGAGCGGGGAACGAGTCGCTCGATCGGCTAAAGGTCGTGGGGGCGTTGCCGTGGAAGGCCGGATGCGTGAAGAACGATGGCCATTCACTCCAACGTGGGTGGTCGCCGAGGCCCATGGTACAATAAGACGGACCGCGGTGGGTGTAGCTCAGTTGGCAGAGCGCTGGATTGTGGTTCCAGTGGTCGAGGGTTCGAGCCCCTCCACCCACCCCAGGCCCTCAAGAACCGCCGAAAGGACCCCAGATCCCGCGCACCCCTAGAGGTAGTCGCGATACTGCTCTAGCGCCAGCCGGACCAACTGCGCGCGGTTGCGGGCGCCGGTCTTGGCGAATAACTGGCGCAGGGCATTTTTGACGGAGCTCTCCGAAAGGCGCAAACGCGCAGCGATCTCCTTGCTCGTCAATCCGTCGAGGATGCCCTCGAGGACGTGGCGCTCGCGGGCGGTGAGATATCGCGAGCCGTTGCGCGATTCCACGGGGTGGCTGAGGGCGAGACGGACGTAGCGCTGCTCGAACCACACCTCCCCGGCCGCCACTCGCAGAATCGCTTTCAGCAGCAGCGCGGAGGGATGGTGCTTGAGGAAGATTCCAGCGGCGCCGCTGCGGACGACCTCCAGCACTGCGGCGTCGTCCATTCCGGCGGTCAGGATGAGCGTGCGGGGCCTCAGGCCCCTCTCGCGGGCCTGCACGAGGAACCGCGTGCCACGCTCGTCGCCCAGGTCATAATCCAGCAGCACGACATCCACGCTAGTGTTCTCGAGAAGCTCGAGGGCTTCATCGACGGTGGCGCAAGGCGGCAGCACTTCCAGTTGGGCTTCGGCCGCGAGCAGCCGAGATAGGCTCTCGCGGAACAAACCGTGATCGTCTACGACGACAATCCGGATTCTGCCGTCGCGGTGGTCGTCCATGCGGATTTCTGCCACATTGTAGTACGGTCACGGTGGCGCGGGGGACATCTGACAGGTGCTGAGGCGCGGGTTCCTAGTACCAAAGTTTGCAGGTAGATCCCGTACGGCGGTCACACAAGTTTTCACCGAAAGATAGGCGTACGTATATAAAGCATGTGACGTAAGCTCAGGACTGGAGCAGCCTTCTACATCAGGGGGACGCTCTAATGGAAAGTCGGGTTCGCACATTTCACTCCTCCTAAACCGGTGCATAGCCGGTCCACCTTTTGCTCACCGGCTCTGCCCACCAAGAGCCGGTGAGCTTTTTTGTTGACCGGCACGCCGCTCTCGGGTCCCGAGCCCCGTATAATCGGAGCTTCACGGAAAAGCCCATGGGTGAGCACTGGGGCCGGGAAGCCGCGCGGACGTTATTGGCCCAGTGCTTGGGTTCAGGGCGCTGGGCTAAAGACGTTTTGCGGCGACTCGTTGGTGAGGCCTTGCATCCGGATCCGGTTCGCGCGCAGGCGGCGTCGCAGGCGCTGTTTGGCGTTTTGGTGGAGGGCCTGGCGGACCGGTTCGAACCGCGGTTGTGTGATACCTATGCCGAACTCTTCTCGGAAGTGATTGCGATCACCTATCCGGATGTGGATCCAGCGGACCTGCTTGCACGCTACCAACGGGTCCGGCGACCGCGTGTGTTCCAAGGTGACCGCTCCGCGGTGAAGCGGATCTTCGTCCTGTCGCGGGTGACGCTCGGGGCGGACATTGCGGTGACGAGCCCCATTCTCGACGGTCTCGAGCGAGCCTTCCCGGCGGCAGAGATCGCCTTAGTGGGGGGGCCGAAAAGCCACCAACTGTTTGCCGCCGATCCACGCATCCGGCCGATTCTGCTGCCTTACGAGCGCAGCGGGCGGCTCCGGGAGAGGTTGGCCGTTTGGTCCCGCTTGCGGGCGTTAGTGGACCAGCCCGATTCCATCGTTGTGGATCCAGACTCGCGCCTGACCCAGCTCGGGCTGCTCCCAGTGTGCTCGGAGGACAGGTATTTCTTTTTCGAAAGCCGCTCCTACGGCCGGGAGGGCGACGAACCGCTGGGACTGCTGGCGGGCCGGTGGGTGGAGGAGACGTTCGGGGTCCGGGGTTGGCCGTATGTTGCCCCACAACCGGCCCCGGAAACGTCCTCGGGTGCGATGATCACGGTCAGTCTCGGCGTGGGTGGCAATCCCGCCAAACGGCTGGGCGACCCCTTCGAAGCCGAACTTCTGGCGAGCCTAGCTCGGTTCGGCCCGGTGCTGGTGGACAAGGGTGGGGACCCGGAAGAAGCCATGCGCGTGGACAAGGCGGTCAAAGCCTGCGGCAGCCCGTGGGTGAAAACGTTCGAGGGATCTTTTGCCGAGTTCGCGTCCCGCATCGCGCGGAGCCGTGTCTTTGTGGGTTACGACTCGGCGGCCGGCCATGCAGCGGCCGCTAGCAGCACGCCGGTTGTAAGCGTTTTCGCGGGGGCGGTGTCGCCGCGCATGCGCGCTCGCTGGCGTCCGTTCGGTCGCGGCCGGGTCGAGCTCGTCGTGGCGGACGCACAAGCGCCGCAAGCCACCTTGGAGGAGACCTTTCGCCGGTTGGAATGGATACTTTCCCCGGGCTGCTAACCCCCTTAGAATTTACTTGCCTGGGCCCGCCAAGCCGCTGTAAAATCGGGGGCGAGGGGGTTGTCAACAGCAAGGAGGTGCGTAATGTCGGGGTGCCGCAATTGGCCACTTATGCCGCTAAGGATTTGGGTTTGCGCGGCTTTGATTTTCCTCTCGGCGGCTTCGGTCTCGAGTGCGCAAGTCCTGTATGGTTCGATCATCGGCAACGTGGTAGACCCGAGCGAGGCCGCCGTGCCCGGAGCCACAATCACCATCGTCCATAAAGAGACCGGGGTGACAAGAACGACCACTACGGACCTGTCGGGTCTCTACCACTTCCCCACGGTGCCGAGTGGCACCTATGATATTCGCGTGACTAAGGAAGGCTTCCAGACTTATGTCCAGAGTGACGTGGTCGTGCCGATCAACGCGGTCACGCGGGTGAACATCGCCCTGAAGGTCGGGGCCGTCACGGAGACGGTGCAGGTGGCGGCGACGACGGCGGCGTTACAGACAGATCGGGCCGAGGTCCGGGCGGAGGTGACGGCGAGTACGTTGGAAAACCTTCCGGTCTTCACTGGGCGCAACTACCAGCACGTGTTCAAGATGCTGCCCGGCTTCAGCCAGCCTCGGAACGCCCACTCGATTCCTTCCAATCCTTCGCGCTCGCTCATGTACGAGGTCAATGGGACGGTGCCCGCCTCGAACAATGTCCGCTTGGACGGCGCCACGCAGTACAACATCTGGCTGCCTCATATCACGGCTTATGTGCCAGCGCTGGAATCCATCGAGGCGGTCAACGTGGTGACCAACAGCTTCGACGCCGAGCAGGGCTTGGCGGGCGGAGCGGCGATTAACGTCCAGATCAAGAGCGGCACCAATGAGGTCCACGGTTCGCTGTTCGAGTACCACAACAACAACAAGATCAAAGCCCGGCAGTTCTTTTCCCCGGCCGGTGAGCGAAAGCCGAAGTACATCTTCAATCAGTTCGGCGGGACGATCGGCGGACCCTTCGTGAAGAACAAGTTCTTCTACTTTGCCAGCTACGAAGGCACGAGCCTGCGGGAGTTTGCCTCGCGGCTGATGACGGTTCCGACGGAGCTCACGCGCCGAGGCATCATGACCGAGTCGGATCGGGAAATTTATGACCCCCTCACCGGGAATCCGGACGGCAGCGGCCGCGTTCCGTTTCCGGGCAAAATCATCCCGCCCTCGCGATTCGAGCCGATCTCGTTGAAGTTGGTGGAGAACACGCCCCTGCCCACATTTCCGGGGAGGTTCACGAGCAACTATTACGCCGCCGGCTCGTTTGCTTTTGACCGGCACACGCTCGACACCAAGTTCAACTACAACGCCAGCGAGAAGTTTACCACTTACTGGCGGTATAGTTATTTGAATTTCGATCAACTCTGTGCTCGGGCGTTCCGCACCCCCCTGGGAGAGCATGGGCTTTGGGTGTCGCGAGAATTCACGAACCCGGGTAAGGGCTACGGCGGCACCCACAGCGGCACCTGGGCCATGACGTACGTCGTCAGCCCGACCTTCGTTTTGGACGCCAATATAGGCGTGACAGTGACCATCCAAAACGCCACTCAGCAGCAGATCGACCAGAAGATCGGGTCCGATGTGCTGGGGATACCGGGAACCAACGGCCCGCGGCGTTTCGAGGGCGGCTGGCCCCGCTTCCAGATCTCGGGTTATGACACCCTCGGTGAGACCGAAGGCTACATGCCCTACTACCGCTGGGATCCGCAACACAACTACCAGGCCAATGCCAACTGGATCAAGGGCGCCCATGAAGTGCGGTGGGGCATGGAGTTCTCTTACCAGAACTTGAATCACACCCAACCGGAGTTTTATGGAGGCACACAGCCGGGGGCCGGCGGGTTCCTCTTCAGTGGGGGCATCACCACGGTGCGGGGTGGCCCGGCGGCCAACCAGTGGAACAGCTATGCGGACTTCCTGTTGGGCTTGCCGTTCTCGCGAGGCAAAATTTTCCAATTTCCGGATCAGTACAACACCCGGACGTCTATGTACAGCTTGTATGTACGCGACCGTTGGCAGGTCAGCCGCCGCGTAACATTTTCCTACGGCACGCGCTGGGAGTATTTCCCAGTGCCCGTGCGCAAGGGCAAGTTCGGTTTGGAGCGCTATAATCTAGCCACCAATAAGATGCACGTATGCGGTGTGGGTGTGGTGCCGCGGGACTGCGGCGTAGATGTGAGCGCACGGCTCTTTGCGCCGCGACTCGGTTTGGCGATCCGCGCGACCGACACCTTCGTGATCCGCGCGGGCTACGGCATCACGAACGACCCATGGAATCTGGCCCGGCCCATGCGGGTCAATCATCCCGTGCTGATGTCTTTGACGGAAAATGGGCCGAACTCCTTTACGCCGGTGGGCCGTCTGCGGGACGGCATCCCGACGCTCACGCAACCGCCGCTGGGCAACGGCATTATCGACATGCCGCTGAACGTCGATGCCAACACTTTGCCGGACTTCTTCAAGCGCGGCTACATCCAATCCTGGAACTTCATGTTGCAGAAGCAGTTCGGTTCGTTCACGGCGCAAGTCGGCTATGTGGCGACGCGCCAGAACAATATCCTAGGCTTTTTGGAGCAGAATTACGGGTTGCCCGGGGGCGGCCGCGACAGCCAACAACTATACCGTAGGTTCTTGCGGACGGCCGCAACCCGCTTGGTAGGCCCCGTGGGTAACAGCCGCTATGACTCGCTCCAGGCCACGTTGGAGCGCCGCTTCGCGGGGGGCTACCAGTTACATGTCTCTTATACTTGGTCAAAGTGCATGGGAATCGCGGGCGTCAACAACAGCGGGGATGCGCCGGCCATTCCCATCCCCGAATATTTCCACCTGAATCGGGCGCTGTGCTGGAACGACTCCCCCCACAACTTCCAGACGGCGGCCATTGCGGAGCTGCCCTTTGGACGGGGCAAGCGGTGGGTTAACGACGGCGCAGCCGCCGCGGTCCTGGGTGGCTGGCAGGTGAGCGCCATGTTCAGCTCGTTTTCGGGCTATCCCTTCAGCGTGGTGGCCTCTGGCGTGTCCTTGAATGCTCCGTTCAGCTCGCAGAGGGCCGATCTCAAGCCGAACTGCAAGCCCAAGAAGCTCGGGCACGTGGGCGCGGGTCTGCCGTTCTACGACTGGACTTGCTTTAGCTCGGTGACCGAGCCGCGGTTCGGCACGGCGGGCTTCAACATCCTCCGCGGCCCGGGCTTGGTCAACCTGGACCTGGGCGTGTTCCGTCGTTTCGACGTCAGCGAGCGGGTGAAGTTGGAGTTCCGCGCCGAGGCGTTCAACGCCACCAACACGCCGCACTTCGCGAACCCGAGCAATAACATCTCGAATCTTCGTCTCAATCCGGACGGCACCTTCCGCAGCGGCGTGTTCGAGGTGACCGGCGTACGCAACACAGGTCGCGAGGGGATCGACGAGCGGGTCTTCCGGTTCGGCTTGCGGCTGTCCTTCTGACGGCTGACGGCTTGTGGCCCGTGGACGCCGATCCGCGGGCCACAGGCTAGCGCCCTTTCAATTCCAAGCGTACAGCATCACGAGTCGGCGGCGGACGTGGTGGTCGTCGTCGAGCCGGAGTCCAAAACGGCGGGCGGCCGCCACAGCCTCGTCGAGCTCGGCGGGGGTAATACGCCGGTTGATCTCTACGTACTGTTGGGGACCCACGCGTCCGTCCGGATGGTACTGCCCCATTACATTTACATAGGTGTGGGGCGAAACTTCCTCCGCCAAGAAGCGCATGATCGCTTCCGTGCCGGCGATCCCGCCCGGCATGACCAAATGGCGCACCAGGAGGCCACGTTTGGCGAGCCCGTTTTCATCGAACTTCAGCGGGCCCACCTGCCGGTGCATCTCTTTGATGACGCGCCGCGCCACCTCCGGGTAGTCCTTGGCCTTCAGGTATCGGAGCGAAAGAGCCGAGTCCCAGAACTTGAAGTCCGGCATGTAGATGTCGACGACGCCGTCCATCAGCTGAAGGCTGTGCAGGGAATCGTAGCCGGAGGTGTTGTAAACCAGGGGCAGGCGCAAGCCCCCCTCCACCGCCAACACTAGCGCTTCCAAGATTTGCGGGACCACATGCTCGGGCGTCACGAAGTTGATGTTGTGGCACCCGCGATCCTGCAGCTCGAGCATCATGGCGGCCAAGCGTTCCGGACCCACTTCGACGCCCTCGCCCGCCTGGCTGATCTCCCAATTCTGGCAAAACACGCACCGCAGGTTGCACAGGGAGAAGAAGATCGTTCCGCTGCCGCGCCAGCCGCGCAGGCAATCCTCCTCGCCGAAGTGAGGGAAGTAGCTCGACACGCGGGCGTAGCGGCCCGTGTGGCACGTGGCGGTCTTGTTCGCGAGGCGGTTGACTCCGCAGTCGCGGGGACACATCAAACAGTGCTCCAACGCCGCCACCGCTTCTTGCGCCCGGCGTTGGAGCTCGCCCGTCCGGTACAGCTCTATATAGGCAGGCTGGAATTCATGGGAGCGGATCAGGAACTGGCTTTCGGTTACCTCCCTGGCCATCTCGCCCCTCGCTGGTTCCAGTGTACACCCGTGCCGTTTCAGGTGTGGCTTCCACGGGGGTGCCGGCATCCCGGGAAGCTCGCCCGCACGCGATTACCTTGGTAGCCAAGTTCCTGAAGCAGGCCGATCTCGGAGGTGTAGTAAGCGGCGAGGGTCATTTTCTTCATGGCGACGAAGAACTGCTCGGCCGGGCTCGAGGGGTTGATTTCCCCCTGGGCCGCCAGGTCGAGCACCCGGGCTCGCTCCGGTTGGTCGAGCTCGAGGAACGGCTGGCCGGCCGCAGCGCGCGCCAGCTGGTCGAAAGCGGCCAGCTGGGCGCGCCACTGCTGCTGCACGCTGTGCGGGCTGTGAGCGACCACGAGGTCGATGTAGTCCGCCACGCGGGCTGCGTGCGCTCCCGGCGAGTGCTCATCGGCGGGAAGGATCATCTCCGCGACCTGGTCGAGCAGGGCATGTTCGCGCTCGGTGAAGAATTGGGGCTGGTAGCGGCCCGGAGTGCTCCGCAGCACGTGTAGATGATGCTGCGCCGACTCGAGCCGGGAGGAAATCACGCCTGCGCCCAGCAGCAGCAGCGTTTCGCGACGATCGACAGCCACAGTCAGATCTCCCCCTTCCGAAGTTGCTCGGCTAAATACTCCGCCGCCCGCCAGGCCAGGGCCATGATCAGCGTGGTGATGCCGTGAGTGCCCGGCAACGAAACAAAGCAGCTGGCGTCGGTGACGAACAGATTCTTCACGTCGTGTGACTGGCAGAACGGGTTGAGGACACTCGTCTTCGGGTCCGTACCCATGCGCGCGGTGCCGGCTTCGTGTGTGGCATCGCCCATGGGCTCTAGATACTTCTTGTACGGGACGACGCGCTCGGCTCCGCAGGCCCGCAGGATCTCCTCCATCCAACCATACATGTCTTCCATCATTTTGCGGTCGTTGTCGCTTTCTCTCCAATGAAAGCGGACCTGCGGGATTCCGTAGGCGTCTTTGTTGTCCGGGTCGATCTCGAAGTAGTTGTGATAGTCCGGGAGCCGTTCCCCGTACGCCCGCAGCGAAAGCGTAGCGCCGTACTCTTGGCGAATTTGGCGTTTGAGAGCCGCGCCCCAGCCGGTGATGCCTCCGGCACTCGAAACGCCGCGGCCGAAGCCGGTGCCGCAGAGGATGAAGTAGCCGCCGTAGTAATTGTCCTTCCGGTTGTAATTGAAGCGCGGAATGGTGACATGGGCGCCGCCGGCGCCGTCTTCATCCTCGCGCACGCGATTCTTGAGTAGCGGCAGCACGCCAACGACCGCGCCCGACTTGACGCTGTCCATCAAGTAGCGCCCCACCAAGCCGCTCGAGTTGCCGATCCCGTTGGGATGGTGGCGGGAGCGCGAGTTCAGCATGATTCGGCCGGACTCGACCGTGCTGGCCGCCAGCACCACGGCCCGGCTCCGCACTTCGTAGTACTCCTTAGTGAGGCTATCGAAAAACGACACACCCGCGGCCCGGCCATTTTCGTCAGTCAATACCTGGTAGACGGTGGCGTTGGTTCGCAGGGTGTAATTCGGACGCTTCCGCAGCTTCGGAATCACGGCATCGAGCGTGCTGAACCGCGCGCGCACGTCGCAGCCGTGGCCACAGGCGCCGCAGTAATGGCAGGCCGGCCGACCGTCGTAGGGCACGCTCAGGACTGCGGTGCGCTCGAGCAGAACCGGAACGCCGATCTTGCGCGCTCGCTCCATCAGCAAGACCTCCCCGCAGCGGGGCTTGTGGGGCGGTCCGCAGTAAATCCCGTCCGGCATGTTGAAGTAATTGTCCTTGGCGCCCACGATGCCCACTAACCGCTCGACCTTGTCGTAATAAGGTGCGATGTCTTCATAGCCGATGGGCCAGTCTTCCCCGAAACCTTGGAGGCTTTTGGTCTTGAAGTCCAGGGGGCCATGGCGGAAGCACGCCCGGCCCCAAGTGTTCGTGCGTCCGCCGACGGCTCGAAGGCGCGTCCAGTGAAACGCGGGATCGGACCGATAGCGGTCCTTGCGAGGGTTCGTGTAGAGATGGGCGGTGTACTCGTTGATCTTCCACAGGCCGTCGTACTCACCGGGCGGGCCGAAGCCGCGGAATTTCAATTCCCAAGGCCAGGTGTGGGTGTGAAAATCCTTGACCGGGTCGAGCATCCGGCCCGCCTCGAGATTCAACACGCGCGCTCCCGCCAGGGTAAGCACGTAGGCGGCCGTCGCCCCACCGGCGCCAGTGCCGACCACAATGACGTCGTAACGATCTTGCATCCCCTTTTGGGACGATACCATAGGCCGAGGCGCGTAGCCAGATGAACCTCATCGGCTGGCTGGATCCGTCGGCGCCAGTGGTGTGCGATGGGGACGCAAGTCCTCCTGCGCGAGGAGCCGTGCGGAAGGTCGGCGGGTCTTGGGAACGCCAACGGATCCACTTGCGGCGAGATCTCACGCCGCGCCGCCAAAGGAGCGCTCGCGAGCGATACCCTGGACCGGATCTGCTGCTCCGATTGGGGACGTCCCGCGCCTGCGCCTACTAAAGCCCGGTTTATGCCGGACCGGGCGCTGAAGGGCGCCCGCCCGGCCCTGAGGAGTGGCCGGGCGTGGAGGCGTTCGCTTCTTGGGGGAGAAAGGGCTCGACGTGCACCAGCACATCCGCCACCCACTCCAAGCGTTCGCGGATGCGAAAGCGCACGTCCGTCGCGATGTCGTGCGAGGCGCGTACGGTCAGTTCCGGATCCACTTCCAAGTGCAGATCCACGTGGTACTGAAACCCCGTTTTCCGCGCAAAGCATTTTTCGACGCCAAGGACTCCCGGAACGCTCAAGGCCACGCGGCGAATCTCCTTCATGCGCCCGGGGTCGGGCATCGTATCCATGAGTTGCAGCGTCGTGGTGCGAACCACGCGCAGGCCGGTGAAAATCACGATCAGCCCCACGGCCGCGCCACCGTAATGGTCCGCCGCCAGGAACCGCGCGGGATCGTAAAGCGTCAACCCCACGGCCAGCAGCGCCACCGATCCGGAAAGTACGTCCACGAGATCGTTGTAGGCATCCGCGACGAGAGCCGAACTCCTGAACCTCCGCCCATGCCGTAACTTGAACGCTGCGAGGCCGGACTTCAGGGCGACGGAGGCCACGAGGGGCCAGACGGCGTAAGCGGCCGGCGGCTCGTGAGCCTCTCCAACACGATCCAGGGAACGCACGATGATCACAGCTCCAGCCGCCGCTAGGATGATTCCGACCACCAAGCCGGTGAGAATTTCGAGTCGCCCGTGTCCGTAAGGGTGGTTGGCATCCGGCGGCTTGGCCGCCACCCACAGTCCGAACAGCACGACCAAGGAAGCGCCCACGTCTCCGGCGGACTCGACCCCGTCAGCCACCACGGCGGTCGAGCCCGCCATCAGGCCGATGACGATCTTGGCCAGCGCGAGGGCCACGCTCACCCCCATGCCGGCGAGAGCCACACGCCATGCCTGGCAAGAGATGGCGCTCATGCCCGCACTATAGCGCACTGCGATTGTGGCTCACTGCCGCGGACTGTTATTCTCGATTCCAGAACGCGGGTATGAAACTCCAAGACGCGCGCAAGCTCACGGTACGCCAACGGGTGCGGCTGCGCTTCCGGCTGCGCAACGGGATGGAATGTGTCATTGACGAACACGGTGTCAGCCGCGTGCCGGAACTTCGCGAACCGCCGCAGTTCAATTTAGAGGAAGAATTTGCCGCGGCCGAATCGTTCACGCTGGAGCCCGCGGCCGGGGGCGCCGCCCGCCCCATCACCCGGCAGGAGCTCGAAACCTTGGTTGGAGCCGTCGCTCGAGTCGCCGCCATCGAACCTGGGGAGGAATAGGCCCGTAGGAGGCTCGCGCCCGGGGTCCCTCATCTGACTCTGCAAGCCTCCCAATGGCGACCAAGCCGACAACCGTTCCGGAAGAAAAGCCCACCTCAACAGGTTATTAAAAAGCTTGCAATTTGCCGGAGAAGTTGTATAATTCCGGCACACAATATAAAGGCTTGCCTGCTTTCCGCCGATCAGCGCGGGGGACAGGCGAGGAGGGCGCCATGAAACGCGCAAGCAATCAGGGGCGGGGCGCTCATCAGCGCTACCGGGAGGCACTCCTGGCCAAGCGCGCCGAAATTCTGGAGAACCTTGGCACGAAGTTCGACACCGTGGCGCGGCTGGGCCGCGTGGCCGAAGAGGATCAGCCGGCGATCAGCCACGACGAGTTCATCTCGTTGCGCCGCAATCGCTTGGACTACGAACAGCTTCGGATGGTAGAGGAAGCCCTCGACCGCCTGGCCGCGGGGGACTACGGCATCTGCCTGGCGTGTGAGCAACCCATCCCGGCGAAACGTCTGGAAGTGTTGCCGTGGGCTCGATACTGCGTCCACTGCCAGGCGCAACAGGCTCAGCGGGCGGCGGACCTGGAGGCCGAGTCCTCGCGCCTGCCCACGTGGTAGCGGGCGGGCCGGTCAAGTCTTCGCCTTGCGAATCTCCTCGACGAGAGCGGGCACCACTTCGAACAGGTCGCCGACGATGCCGTAGTCGGCCACCTCGAAAATAGGGGCTTCGGGATCTTTGTTGATCGCCACGATGGTCCTCGATCCTTTCATGCCGACCAAGTGCTGGATCGCGCCGGAGATGCCCACGGCTACGTAAAGTTTCGGCGCCACGGTCTGACCGGAGCTGCCGATCTGACGCTCCATGGGCAGCCAACCGCTGTCGCAAATGGGGCGGGAAGCTCCCAGCTCCGCCCCGAGAACTTCGGCCAGCCTTTCGACCAAGGGTAGGTTCTCTTTTTCCTTGATGCCACGACCCACTGCCACGATCACTTCGGCGCTGGACAGATCCACGGCCCGTTGGGACTCGCGGAACGGCTCCCCCGGCCGGGCACGAATGAGTCGGGCATCCAACTCCGGGCGAAACACCGTTACCGGCGCCTCGCCCGCAATAGCGGCGTCGGCCCGGAACGCCCCCGCTTGCACGGAGACGAAATGCGGTGGGGGACAGAGGAAGGTTACGTCCGCCTGTAGCTTGCCCTGAAACACCTGGCGCACGAGAATCCAGCGGCCATCCTCCACACTCCAGCGGATGACGTCGCTAGCGAGGGCGGAACCGAAACGGGCGGCCAGTTTGGGAGCGTAGTCCCGCGTCTGGTAGGTGTGGGGGAACAAGACGACAGCAGGCCCGGCATGCCGGATCAGCTGCTCGAGAGCGGCAGTGAATCCATCGGCCGTGTAGGTCTCGAGCAAGGGGTGCTCAACGGCCCAGACGGTTTCGAGTTGGCGGCGGGCTGCCTCGTTGGCCAACTCCGAGATGCCGTTGCCGACCACCGCCGCGCTGACGGGAACACCCCGCCGGCTGGCCAACTGCTGGCCCGCGGCCAGCGCCTCCCAGGACAGACGGTGCCAGCGGCGGCCCTGCTCCTCGAGCACGACGAGCACGCTCATAAGACGCGCGCCTCGAACCGGAGCTTCTCCACGAGCTTGGCGGCCGCTTCTTTGGGGGACCCCTCCAGGATCTGCGTTTGCTTGGCGCGGGGCGGCGCATAAAGCCGCTCGATCGCGAGGGAGGACGTGGTGGCGACGCCCAGCTCTGCGGCCGTGTATCGCTTCACTTCCTTCGTCTTGGCGCGCTTGATGCCCATCAGCGTAGCGTAGCGCAGCTTCTTGATGCCGGACTGGATGGTCAGCACGGCCGGCAGCGGCAGCTCGACGTGCTGGAACCAGCCCTCTTCCAATTCCCGCTTCACCCGCAAGATGCCGTCCCGTTTTTCGACGTCCATGATGATGGTGGCGTGGGGCAGCCCGAGCAGTTCCGCCAGGATCACTCCCGTCTGTCCGGCGCCGAGGTCGTCCGATTGCAGACCGGTGAGAATCAAATCGGGGCTTTCGAGGCGAGAGGCGGCCGCGAGCAGCCGCGCTGAAGCCAGGGCGTCCCATGCGGCCGCGTTGTCTTCTTCGATGTGGATGCCCCGGTCCGCCCCCTTGGCCAAGGCTTCCCGGATGGCCTGCGCAACGCGCGGCGGCCCCGCCGAGACCACGACCACTTCTCCGCCGTACTGCTCTTTGAGCTGTAAGCCCTCCTCGAGCGCGTACGCATCCGGTTCATTGATTTCAAACGTTAGGTCGGTCTCCTGGACCCATCGTCCAGAGGGATCGGGCCGGAGGACGGAGTCGCGCCCCGGCACCTGCTTGATCGCGACCAGGATCTTCATCCGCGCCGCCGGCTAGTCTCCTGCGTAGCGTTTGAAAATCAAGCACCCGTTGGTGCCCCCGAACCCGAAGGAGTTCGACAACGCGTACTCGATGCGCATGGGGCGCGCCCGGTTCGGCACGTAGTCGAGGTCGCAGTCGGGATCGGGCACCTCGTAGTTGATGGTGGGCGGAGCGATCTGATCGCGGATGGCCAGCACTGTGATGCCGGCCTCCAGCCCCCCGGCGGCGCCGAGCAGATGACCGGTCATGGACTTGGTAGAGCTCACCGCCAGCCGCCAGGCGTGGTCTCCGAAACAGCGTTTGATGGCCAGAGTTTCGATCTTGTCCCCGACGTCGGTGGACGTACCGTGGGCGTTGATGTAGTCGATCTGCGAGGGCTCCAGACCGGCGTCGCGCAACGCGTTCCGCATCACCCGCACAGCGCCGTCGCCGTCTTCGCAGGGAGCGGTGATATGGTAAGCGTCGCCGCTCATGCCATAGCCCACGATTTCCGCCAGAATGGGAGCACCGCGCCGGCGGGCGTGCTCGAGCTCTTCCAGGATCAAGATGCCGGCGCCTTCGCCGACGACGAACCCGTCGCGGCATTTGTCCCAAGGCCGGCTGGCGCGTTCGGGTTCGTCGTTGCGAGTGGACAACGCCCGCATGGCGGCGAAGCCGCCGATGCCCATGGGACAGATGGGCGCCTCGGCGCCGCCGCAGATCATCACGTCGGCGTCGTTTCGCTGGATGATCTTGAACGAATCTCCGATGGCGTGAGCGCCCGTGGTGCACGCCGTGGCAGTGGCCGAGTTCGGCCCTTTGGCGCCGGTGCGGATCGAAACATAGCCCGCCGCCAGGTTGACGATGGTCGCCGGGATGAAAAACGGGGAGATCCGGCCGGGACCACGCTCGAGCAGATTCTTGTGTTCCCGCTCGATAATTTCGAAACCCCCGATGCCGCTGCCGATGTAGACGCCCACGCGTTCGGGGTCGGTGTCCTGGATCTTCAACTTAGAAGCGGCCAGGGCGAAATCCGCGGCCGCAATCGCGAAGTGAATGAAGCGGCCCATCTTTTTGATCTCTTTGCGCTCGATGAACCGCTCCGGGTCGAAACCGCGAACCTCGCCCGCGATGCGGCAGGCGAACTGAGAGGCGTCAAAGGCCGTGATAGGACCGATGCCGCTGCGTCCCTCTTTGAGGGCCTGCCAAGATTCTTCAGTGCCGATGCCCACCGGCGAAACCAAGCCGATGCCGGTGACGACGACTCTGCGCGTCAAAACTCACGCTCCTCGGACGGCCCGCGACCGAAGTCATTTCTTGGCCGTCTTCGACTCAATGTAGTCGATAGCGTCTTTGACGGTCTTGATCTTCTCGGCGTCTTCGTCGGGAATTTCCAGCTCGAAGGCCTCCTCGAATTGCATCACCAGCTCGACCAAGTCCAGCGAATCGGCTCCCAGGTCTTCGACGAAGGACGCCGTCGGATCCACCTGGCTTTCGTCGACGCCCAACTGCTCGACGATGATCTGCTTTACCTTCTGTTCGACGGACATGAATCCTCCCCGGATATCTGGCAAACGGAACGATTCTAACACGGCCCTGGCCGAAGGCAACAGCCGGCTGGCGGGAAGGACCAACCCCGTCCGGATGGCGCGACGTGCCGCCGGTGCTCTCATGTCTGCGCCGGTGGTATCCTGGGGCAAGCCTTCCAGGAGGTGTCGGTGGAGTTTAACCACATTCATTTGTTCGATGGAGAGGAGTGGATTTGCGGCCGCGCCATGGCCTTCGAAGATCAGGAGCTGATCCGGACCGAGGTCCGCCACCGCGACCAAGACGAGGCGTGCCGCCGCTGCGCGGAACAGATCCTCAGCTATTTCGGGGATCCGCTGCACGTGCACTGACACCGCTAGCGGGGAAGTACAATCGGAGCATATGGCGAGCGGCCCGGTCAAGGTGGGCATCATCGGATCGCAATTCGAAGCCGACATTCACGCCGCTTCGATCCAGATGATCCCCGATGCCGCCGAGGTGGTGGCCGTGGCGTCACCCACTGCGGGGCACGCTGCGGAACTGGCTCGCCGGTACGGCATCCCGCGCGTGTTTCTGGACTACCGCGAGATGCTCAAAGAGCCGGACATCGAAATGGTCACCATTACGGCGCCCAATGACCTGCATGCGCGCATGACCGTAGACATCGCGCGGGCGGGCAAGCACGTGGTGTGCGAGAAACCGTTGTGCTTGAACCTCGAGGAAGCCGAGGAGATGATCGAAACCTGCCGCCGCCAAGGGGTGCTATTACTGTATGCCGAAGAGCTCTTCTTCACGCCCAAGTATCGCAAAGCCAAGGAGATGGCCGACCAGGGCGCGTTCGGAAGAGTCTACCTGGTTAAGCAAAGCGAAAAGCATTATGGCCCGCACAGCCCCTGGTTTTGGGATGTCGAGCGATCCGGCGGCGGCGTCTTCATGGACATGGGATGCCACGGCATCGCCTTCTGCTACTGGTTTCTCGGCCGGCCACGAATTCGCAGCGTTTACTGCCAGATGGGGACTTACGTCCACGCCGATAAGACCTTGGGGGAAGATGACAGCATCGCGATCCTCGAATTCGACAACGGAGCCGTCGGGCTGGTGGAGAACAGTTGGGCGCGGCGCGGGGGCATGGATGACCGTATCGAGGTCTACGGCGAAGGCGGCGTGACGTACGGCAACCTGCACATGGGCAACGCGCTGCCCACCTACAGCGAATACGGCTACGGTTACGCGGTCGAGAAAGCCCCGACCACGAAGGGCTGGAGCTGGCCGGTGTTCGAAGAGCTGTGGAACTACGGTTTCCCTCAGGAAATGCGGCACTTTGCCCGCTGCGTGCGGGGCAAAGAACAACCGGAGGCTACGGGCGAGGACGGCCGCGTGGTCCTGGAAGCGATCTACGCAGGCTACGCCTCGGCGGGACAAGGGCGCAAGATCCCGCTGCCGTTCCGGCCCTCTGGCGTCCGCAAGCCAGTGGATCTGTGGCTCGAAGCGCGGCAAGCACGCGCCGCTGGGGAGTGAGGCTGGAATGTCGTCGGCCCTTGTGCTGCTGGCGTTAACTCTCCAGCATCCGGCTGGCGACTCGGCGCTCGACAAGCTCCTAGCCCGCCTCGCGGAAGAAGCGGCCGCGTTCCGCGCCGTGGCGCCGAACGTCATTGCGGAGGAGACGCTGACGCACCGGGCCCGTAAGCGGCCAGCGAGGTTCCGTCCACGGATCGGCGACTCGGACCAGCCCGCGCCGCCTCCATTCGAGACTCGAAAGGTCATCTCCGAGTACGGGTTTGGGCTTTTCGGGAGGCCACCTACGGTTCTGCACGAAGTGCGGCAAGTAGTGTCCGTGGACGGTCGCCGCGTGGCCGGGGCGGCGCGCGCAAGAAAGCGATTGATCGAGGGCATGTCGTCGCCCGACGACCGCCGCCGCCGGCATTTGCTCGAGGCCTTTGAGCGGGTGGGCATCCAGCATGCCGTAGCCGATTTCGGTCCCGTGCTCCTGCTGTTCGACAAGTCCTCACAGCCGGGTTACGAGTTTCGTTGGGCGGGTCAGCGTTGGATCGGCGCGGACTATGCGCTCGGCTGCGCTTTTCGCCAAAGGGGCAATAGCACGGCGCACTTGACGGTCTTCGAAGCCAAACGCATGCTGCGCTTGCCCCTGGAGGGCATGATCTGGGTTCGGGCCAGCGATTTGTTGCCGATGCGGATCGAGTTGCGCGCCCAGCGCAGCCAAGACAATGTCCTGGTGCGGGACGAAGCTGCCGTGGATTACGCCATGTCGGCCCACGGGGTCCTGCTCCCCGTTTCGGTGGTGCACCGCCAGTTCATCGGGGACCTGTTGCTGGCCGAAAACGTATTCCACTACTCCAACTTTCGGCGTTTCGGGGCACAGACGGATATCCGGTTCGCTGAAACCGGGCCGTAGCGCCTCGGGGATCGCGACACTGGGCCCTGTAAAATCGAATACATATTTCGGGAGAGGGATGACCCAGTTGACGTGCTGTGTTACAATTTTTGGTAGCGGCGAGGGTGCGCAGGCGCAACCTGACCGCGGGCGAGTCCGTCTGAGCGAACGAGAGGGTTTGATTATCCGAACAATCACAAGGCGCGGGCAGAATACATGAACCCGGTAGACGAGGGCAAGGCTCCAGCGGAACACTGGAACACGGCGAGCGCAATCCCGGATGCCGAGGAGCATCTCCGAAGATTGCTGCCGGTCGAGACGCAGCAGCCTTGGTTCCGCTCCTTCATCGGCAATCTGCGCGATCTGCTGTTTCCCGAAAAGCTGCCACCCTTGCAGGTGAGCTCCAAGCCGGTGCAGGTCAAGGATATTTGGGGCCTGTACGGGCACAGCAAGAAGTCCTTCGTCACTTCGTTCGTGGTCCACGCCACGGTCGTGGTGTTGATGTTTTCCTTGGCGACCAGCCCCACGGTGCACCATCACGTCCGGCAGACGATCACGCTCGTTGCGCCGGATCTGGCGCCCTACATTCCGCAAACCAGACCCAAGCCTCAACTCATGGGAGGCGGAGGGGGTGGGGGCGATCGGTCGCCGCTGCCCGCGAGCAAAGGGCGCTTGCCGAAACTGGCGCCTCGTCAATTCACGCCTCCAGCGGCTGTGATTACTAACCCAGAGCCCAAGCTGGCGATGGAGCCGACGCTAGTGGTTCCGCCGGACATCGCGTTGCCCAGCGTGAACATGGCGCAGTATGGCGACCCGCTGGGTAAGATCGGACCGCTTTCCGGAGGCCCTGGCTCTGGCGGAGGTATCGGATCCGGTTCCGGCGGGGGGGTTGGTCCGGGTCGCGGGCCGGGCTACGGTCCCGGAGAAGGCGGGGGTTTCGGCGGCGGGGTATTCCGCGTCGGCGGCGGAGTGACCGCGCCGGTTCTCGTTTACAAGGTCGAGCCGGAGTATTCGGAGGAGGCGCGCAAGGCCAAGTTCCAGGGTACGGTGGTCCTGTACTGCGAAGTAACTGAGCGGGGCATTTGTCAAAACATCAAGGTTTTGCGGGCTCTCGGACTCGGCTTGGACGAGAAGGCCATCGAGGCGGTCCAGAAGTGGCGCTTCCGGCCTGGATACAAGGACGGTAAGCCCGTGACCGTGGCTGCCACGATCGAAGTCAACTTCCGGCTGCTCTAACCACAAGCCACCTTCTCTTACGCGATTGCGACCGCGCGGTTTCGGTGGGGTAGAATGTGGCCGTTCACCGGAGGGGACCACATGCTGCGGTTTTTCTTTTCCGTGTTATGCCTCGCGCTGCCCGCGAGCGCCCAGCCCAAGAAGATCCTGGTTTTCCACCCCGATCCCACGCTGTTACGGGAACTGGAAGGCGTGACGCCGCAGGCGCAGCTCGTTCCGGTCACCGCGGAAACCGTCATGCGGGAGATCGCCGACGCGGACGCTTTTATCGGCAATATCCGTCCGGAACACGTGCGAGCGGGCAAGAAGCTCAAGTGGGTCCAGGTGATGAGCGCGGGCGTCGAGCAGGTGCTGCATCTTTCCGGGAGCAACGACCTTCGCGACAGCGACATTGTTCTGACCAACAACAAGATCGTTCAAGGCCCGGAGATCGCGGATCACGCCATGGCCTTGCTGCTCGCTCTCGCGCGCCGGATCCCGGAATTCGTCGAGAACCGCCGTCAGGAGATTTGGCGCACGGGGCGTCCCTACGAGGGGATCGAACTGAACGGTCGTACGGCGCTGGTGATCGGGGTGGGCGGTGTCGGCATGCAAATCGCGGTGCGCTCGTGGGCTTGCGGCATGACCGTGCTGGGCGCGGATCCCGAGGACATCCCGTACACGCCGTTTTTGCAGCGCGTCGTCAAGCCGGATCAGTTGGACGAGGTGCTGCCGCAAGCGGACGTCATCTTCGTGGCAGCGCCGCACACCCCGGAAAGCTACAAGATGCTCGGGCCGCGCCAGTTCGAGCGGATGAAACCGGGCGCCTACTTCATTGCCGTCAGCCGCGGGGCGCTCTACGACATGGACGCGCTGGTCAAGGCGCTCGACAGCCGGCGGCTGGCGGGCGCCGGCCTGGACGTCACCGATCCAGAACCTCTGCCGAAGGGTCACCCGCTTTGGAAGTTCGACAACGTGATCATCACGCCCCACATCGCGGGCCGCTCGGACAAGGACCGCGCCCGCATGATCGGCACGGTGCGAGAGAACATCCGGCGGTTCGTGGAAGGCAAACCGCTGATCAATATCGTGGACAAGCACAAAGGCTATTGATTTCGGGGACAGGCTACGCACCCCCGATTTCTGCGGTCCGAATTCGCAACCGGCTCCTACCCGGCCGGCCCCGAGTTCCGGCCCGCCCGCGACGGGCCCACGCCGTGGCTCCACCGTCGGCGCCGTCCACGAGGGTGGTCGCTTCGCGCGAGGTTGGGAGTTCGGCTTAAGCGCCGCGGTCCGGGCGAGGTGTGCCTCCGTGCCGCCATGGAAATCCTGCCCACCGTGCGCGAATCCAAACGATCGTGGGAGGTGCGGGCTGGCTAGCCGATCCGCGGCCTGGTTGCCCAGCGTGTCGTGCGCGCGGTATCTAAAGACTGGCGTTTGGGGATAAGATCGAGAGTGCCATGACCAAGCAAGCGATTCTCGAGTCCATCACGGAAATTGGCATTGTTCCCGTAGTCCGCACGACCAGCGCCGAAAGCGCCATTCGCGCGATCGAAGCCATCTACCGCGGGGGCATTCGGGCGGCGGAAATCACGATGACCGTCCCGGGCGCGTTGCGCGCTCTCGAGAAGGTAGCCGACCAGTTCGGCGACAAGATCGTGCTCGGCGCGGGCACCGTGCTCGACCCGGAGACGGCGAGGGCCTCGATGCTGGCCGGCGCCGAGTTTTTCGTCACCCCGAGCTTGAAGCTCTCCACCATCGAGATGGTCAAGCGCTACTCCAAGGTGATGATTCCCGGCGCGCTCACTCCGACCGAGGTCGTGACGGCTTGGGAAGCGGGCGCTGACATCGTCAAGATTTTCCCGTGCGGCAACGTCGGCGGTCCCAAGTACATCAAGGCCTTGAAAGCGCCCTTCCCGCATATCGAGATGATTCCCACCGGAGGCGTGAATCTGGAGACCGCGGGCGAATTTTTGAAAGCCGGAGCCTGCGCGGTGGCAGTAGGCGCCGAGCTGGTCGACGCCAAGAGCGTGGCCGAGGGCCGCTTTGACGTGATCGAGGAGCGAGCCCGGAAATATCTGGCCGTCATTGCGCAGGCGCGGGCAGAGATGAAGTCGGCCGCTTGAGCTATCGGGTCAGCGGATCCTCGACCCAGGGCGGCGTGGCCTCGATCAGACGCCCGAGCTCGGGTTCGACTTCCTCCATCTTCTGCTTCATCCGCCAGGCCACCTGACGGTAACTGAAGTGGCCTTTGACGCCGCTGCGCAAGCGCGCGATGTAGTCGGCTTCCGCGAAGTCCATTTTCAACAAGAACCGCACGCGGGCGCCGAAGGGGATCAGATAGTGTGCTGCCGGCTCCGGCAAGGAGCGGACGGTGTCGACGGCGGTTTCGATGGCGGCCTGGTAGACTCCGGCGAGTCCGGCTTCTTCGAGCAGCGCGGGGGTGTCGAAGCCCAGGCGCGTGGTGAATGCCTGGCGGAACTGCTGGCAGCGGCGGTGGCGGTGGAGGTCGCGATAGGCGCCGAGGTCCGTGACGATGTCGAAGACGTAGAGGTTGCCGCGGAACCCGCTGGACAGCTCGTCCCGGCGCCGGCGCGAGCGCACGGCCAGATCCAACACCTCGGCCCGCCGCGCCGCGCTCCAAGATCGGGCCAGTTCGTACAGCTCGCGGAACGGCCGGTCCGTGACCGGATAAAGCAGCGTAGCGACGATGTCAGCCGGCGTGTCCTCGGGCCGCAGCAAGTCTACGTCGTCCACCTCGATGCCCGACGGGGCAGGCAGGTTCTGCTCGGCCCAAGCCCGCAGGTCGCGCCGGACCTGGATCCAGTAACAATCCGCGTCCACGTGTCGGGCCAGCGTGGGCGCCAGCGGCTCCACTGCCGCGCCGGGGTCCCAGAGGCAATCGGGCGGCGCGGCGCACGCGGCGACGATTTCTTCGGCGACCTCGCGCAGTTCCGCATACTCGGAGGCTTTCAGCCGGCGGATCTGCTTTTCGAGCGTGCGGATGCTGGTCACCTGGCCGACGTTGGTCGGCACGCCGAGAAACAACAGGTAGCGAGCCACGTCGAAGGCGCGTGCAGCCAGGTTGCGCGCGTACGCTTCCGGCTTCATTTCGGCAGGGCGGGGAAGTTTCTCTCGCAGGTAGGACAGGATGCGGCCGTGCAATTCCGTGTAAGCTTCGAGGAGCCGCTGGGCCGCGGCCTCGTAGCGGCGCGCATCCTCACCGGAAATCTCCGACGGGGTGACGAACCCCGTTTTCGAAAAATCCTGGTATCGGGAAGACTTGGCCTGCCCGTCCCAGAGGGGCTCGTCCTCGATTTCGATGGCCGCCAGCTCGGAGATCCCTTCGAAGCAGATCACCACGTGGCCCAGATCGGCGATCGAGGCGTGGCCGTACTGAAAGTAGTAGTGCTCGAGGAATTTTTGCGAGTCATGGGCGCGGACCCACTCCAGGGACTGGCGGATGGAGTCCGGCGAGCGGCTGTAACGCGCCAGCGCGTACGCGCATTTTTCGGGTGGCAGCGGCGCCACCGACACGACACGCTTGCGCGGTTGCGAGAGCATTCTCCGCTATGATACTAGTCCATGACCGTTCGAATCCGGCGGTTGCGACCCGAGGCCTTTCTTCCCGAATACGCGCACGATGGGGATACGGACGCGGGCATGGATTTGCGAGCGGCCGAAGACCTGACCCTAGAGCCGGGAACTCCCACGCTCGTGCCCACGGGGCTCGCCATCGAGCTGCCGCCCGGATTCGAGGCTCAGGTGCGGCCCCGCAGCGGCCTGGCTCTGCGGCATGCCGTGATCCTACCCAACAGTCCGGGCACGATCGATCCGGGTTATCGCGGCGAGATTCAGGTGATTCTGCTCAACCTGGGCCGGGAGCCGTACACGGTGCGCCGGGGTGACCGGATTGCGCAGCTCGTGGTGGCCCGCTACGAGAAGATCGAATGGGTGGAAGGGGAGCTGAGCGAGAGTGCGCGTGGCGCGGCGGGCTTCGGCTCCTCGGGCCGGTAGGCGCTGGCGGCAACGCAAGGCATGGCAGTGGCTGGCCGTGACCCTGCGACGACTGGGGGTGCCGCTGTGGTGGACTGAAATGGCGTGGGGCGGGTGCCTCGCGGCGGTAACATCGCCCGCCGCACGCCGGTATGTTATGGTCGGGGAAAGCCCCGTGAGCCAGATCGAGCGGATTTACAAGATCGACCGGCTCCTGCGACGCCGTAAGCCGCCCTCGCGGCAAGAACTGTTGGATGCGCTCGAGGTTTCCCCGGCGACGCTCAAGCGCGACCTGGAGTTCATGCGCAGCCGTCTGAACGCGCCTATCGAGTGGGATCGGGAAGCGCGGGGGTATCGTTATGGCAACCCTTCGCCGGACGCTCCCGAGTACTCCCTTCCTGGGCTGTGGTTCACGGCGGCCGAGCTCAGCGCGTTGTTGCTGATGCACGAGATTCTGGAGGAGCTGCATGCAGGGCTGCTGCGGGACTACCTGGCGCCTTTGGAAAATCGCGTTCGCGAGCTGCTCGAGCGCATGCCGGCCCCGGTTCAGGAGGTGCGGCGCCGTTTCCGGATCCTGCATGCGGGCGTGCGCCCGGTGGAACCCGAGTGGTTCCAGCTTGTCAGCCAGGCCACTCTGGCGCGGCGGAAACTGTGGATGAATTACTACAGCCGGGCCCGCGACGCGGTTGGGGAGCGCGTAGTTTCGCCGCAGCGGCTGATTTCCTACCGCTCGAACTGGTACCTGCAGGCGTGGTGCCATGAGCGGCGCGCTCTGCGAAGCTTTGCGCTGGACTCGATTCGGCAGGCGAAGATCCTGGCCGAGCCGGCGATCGAGGTGGCCCAGGAAACGCTTGACGCCAGCCTGGGCGTCGGCTATGGCATTTTCGCGGGCCCGGCCACGGAAAAGGCTCTGCTGCGTTTCAGCCCTCAGGCGGCGCGCTGGGTGAGCCGGGAGCTGTGGCATCCGGACCAGCGGCAGAGCCGGATGCCGGACGGCACGTTGTTGCTCGAGGTGCCGTATTCGAGCGACCGGGAGATCCTGATGGACGTGCTGCGCCACGGCCCGGACGTGCAGGTGCTTGCGCCGGATTCGTTGCGGCGGGCCGTGGCGATGGCCCTGGAGCGGGCCTCGGCCTTGTATCGGGCACCACGCCGCATGCCAGCCCGGGCGCTGGGGGCGGGCGCCCGGTCGGAGCGGGTCAGCACGCGCTGAACCTCTGCCGAGGGCGCATTTCAGTCCCCTTCTGATCGGGGCGTCGCGCGACGCGTGGAAGGGTGGTACGGATTGTTGTTTCACAACAGAACTGAAAGGCGGCGTGTATGGACAGAG
>JANWXD010000145.1 GCA_025055455.1 Bryobacteraceae bacterium | reverse complement strand
CAGCGGCGCCGCGACGAGAAGCAGCGTCGGAAGCGCGCGCCGCATGGTCGGGTTCCTACGGTTGTCCTGGCCGGCTCAGTTCCACCACGCGCCCATCTTCGAAACTGAAGATATGGTCGTAAGACGCCAGGGCCGCGGCGTCCGGTTTGGGCGACATCATCCCCAGCCGGTTCACCACTAGGGTTTCATCCCGGTACAGGAGCTGAAGGATGTAATACGTCTCCCACGTGGAGTCGCCGAAGGGATCTTTGACGATGAGCACGCGGGCCCCGCGGGGCAAGCTCGGATGCAGGGCGCGGAATTGGGCCGTTACCGAAGCGATCCGCTCGTAATGGTGCGTGAGCCAGGCTTGGTAGGCGCCCTCGCTTCCGGGATGGCTCCGTAGCAATACGACGGCCGCGAAGACGAGGAAAATGGCGGGGTTGGCAAGCGCCCGCCCCAGAGCCGTTGTTTGCGGCAACAGACGGTGCAGACCGATCAGCAGCAAGTCGCGAAAGCGCA
>JANWXD010000144.1 GCA_025055455.1 Bryobacteraceae bacterium | reverse complement strand
CAGCGGCGCCGCGACGAGAAGCAGCGTCGGAAGCGCGCGCCGCATGTTCGGGTTCCTACGGTTGTCCTGGCCGGCTCGGTTCCACCGCGCGCCCATCTTCGAAACTGAAGATATACTCGTAAGACGCTCGGGCCGCGGCGTCCGGTTTGGGCGAGATCATCTCCAGCCGGTTCACCATCAGGGTTTCATCCCGGTACGGGAGCTGAAGGATGTAATACGTCTCCCACGTGGAATCGCCGAAGGGATCTTTGACGATGAGCACCCGGGTCCCGCGGGGCAAGTGCGGATGCAAAGCGCGGAATTGCGCCGTTACCGGAGCGATCCGCTCGTAATGGTGCGTGAGCCAGGCTTGGTAAGCGCCTTCGCTTCCGGCATGGCTCCGTAGCAATACGATGTCCGCGAAGACGAGCAAAATGGCGGGGTGGGCAAGCGCCCGCCCCAGAGCCGTTGTTTGCGGCAACAGACGGTGCAGACCGATCAGCAGCAAGTCGCGAAAGCGCA
>JANWXD010000143.1 GCA_025055455.1 Bryobacteraceae bacterium | reverse complement strand
TCGATTGGCAGCCTCAGGCCGAGACTGTGCTGAACGGCATCCGCTTGACGGATGTTGAGCGTAGCCTTTCCAAGGCTTTTATTATCGACGCCAAAGGAACGATCTTGGCGGCTTCCCATGGTGCTCATGCCGTTTCTGTTCCGGATTTCGTGCTTGCGGAAGCAGCGGGACATCGACGTGTCGGCGGGGATGTGTATGCATGGCATGTCACGCCTGGGTACGAGACCTATCGTGGCCTTGGATGGCGTGCCGTGATTCATCAGCATGGCGCCAAATAGCTGTGGCGGCCTTGCCCTTGGTGTTGCCGAGTTTCGTGTTTCTAGGCCGTGTGGACAAACCGACTTTGGGGGGATTCCCAGCCGGACTCGGGCGTGATTCCACGCTGATCTCTGGCATGGAGATCGGCGTTGCTTCGCGGACTGCTGACGGACGAGGAGTGGTCATTCTTCGAACCCTTCGTGGTGTCGGCCAGCCCGCTCGGCGGCAGGCCTGCCCGCGACCA
>JANWXD010000142.1 GCA_025055455.1 Bryobacteraceae bacterium | reverse complement strand
CAAAACGCGCTGGGAGCCGATGTGATCATGGCGTTTGACGAGTGTCCCCCTTATCCTGCTAGCTACGACGACGTGAAGCAGGCGGTGGAACGCACTTATAAATGGCTAGGACGTTGTGTGCGGGCGCATCAACGAGCAGACCAAGCCTTGTTTGGCATCGTCCAAGGGGGTATCTATCCTGACTTGCGGCAGTTGTCTTTGCAGTACACCACGGAGTACGACTTACCGGGGTATGCCATTGGCGGTGTCAGCGTGGGTGAGCCGGTAGCACAGATGCATCAAATTGTGCAGGCCGTCGCGCCCCAGTTACCAGCAGACCGACCCCGTTATCTGATGGGCGTGGGCACGTACCGGGAAATGGCAATGGCAATTGCCGCTGGAGTGGATTTATTCGACTGTGTGATTCCCACGCGGTTAGCACGCCACGGAGCCGTTTTGGTACGGGGGGAACGCTGGAATCTGAAAAATCGCGCGTTTCAACGGGATGAACGACCCTTAGACCCGA
>JANWXD010000141.1 GCA_025055455.1 Bryobacteraceae bacterium | reverse complement strand
CGCCTGAGCGCCGCTCTCGCGCAGGGCGGTGATCAGAGCAGCCCGATCTCGAACGTCGCCGTGAATCGAACGCAGTGACTTTCCCGTAATTCGTCGTACGCGATCCAGCACCGCCGGATGGCTGTTGCTGAAATTGTCGAAAACGGTGATGTCGTATCCTGCTCGAAGCAGTTCCACGCAGGTGTGCGAGCCGATGTAGCCGGCGCCGCCTGTGACCAGGATCATCATGGTGCTTTTGGTTTGAAGAATTGTGTGCGCTCCTTGCCGGTCAGGGTAGCAGATCTTTTGGAAGGGTCAAGTGTGAATGAACAGGCGAGCCGGCGGTTTGCCTGTCGATGGGAAACCCCACTTGCCGCCAGGCTTCGTAGATCATGACTGCCACCGCGTTGGAAAGATTAAGGCTGCGGCTTCCGGCCACCATCGGCAGGCAGAGACGTTGCTCAAGGGGGATGGCATAGAGAACGTGATCGGGCAGTCCGCGGCTCTCCGGTCCGAAGAGAAACGCGTC
>JANWXD010000140.1:243-512 GCA_025055455.1 Bryobacteraceae bacterium | reverse complement strand
ACCAGTTCGCGCACTTTGCGAAAGTTGGGATCAAAGCGGCGATTGAAACCGATCATCAGCTTGACGCCGGCCTGTTCCACTGCTTCCAGTGCAGCATCAATCCTTTGCAAATCGTAATCAATCGGCTTTTCGCAGAAGATATGCTTACCTGCCTGCGCGGCTTCGATAATAAAGCGCGCATGGGTATCGGTGGCCGAGCAGATGGCCACAGCTTGAATCGCCGGGTCGTCTAGAATACGGCGGTAGTCCTGGTAGGCGGGGGTGTGGAA
>JANWXD010000140.1:0-233 GCA_025055455.1 Bryobacteraceae bacterium | reverse complement strand
AATGAGGCAGATGTTAATAGGGCCGGTAGTCATGGGTTGTTTTACTATGGACTAGTGACTGAAGATGAATGACTAATTACAGGCCAATACTCTTCAAAAATTCCCGGTTGCGCCGAGCGGAGTCTTTGGGTGTGCCCATGCCGGGCAGCACATCTTGCTCCACAACAATCCAGCCATCATAGCCCAGACGCTCCAGCTCCGCCTTTATTGCTGCAAAGGGTACTTCGCCCTTG
>JANWXD010000013.1 GCA_025055455.1 Bryobacteraceae bacterium | reverse complement strand
CTCGGTGGTGCGGCAGAAAGGACACACCAGTTGGGCCGGTTTGACCGCCTCGGATTCGTTGAAAAATTTCCGTTCGTTCATCGCTCAACGTAAGCCCTGGGAGCTGCCTGAGCGGCCAGCGACTCGCAGCGGGCGAAGCTGGCGTCCAGGCGCCGCAGGAATTCGTCCACGTCGGTGCGAGAGATATTCAGCGGCGGCGTGATGCGCAGCACGTTGCCGTACAGGCCTCCTTTGCCGAGCAAGATCCCGTTGTCGCGGGCCGACTCCATCACCCCCAAGGTCTCCTCCGGCGCCGGCTCCTTGGTGTGGCGGTCCCGGACCAGCTCCAGGGCTTGCATCAGTCCCATGCCGCGTACGTCGCCGATGAGCGCGTGCTTGGCTTTCAACTCTTCCAGCCCCTCGCGCAAGTACGCGCCGACTTCTTCGGCGTTCTCGAGCAACCGGTTCTGCTCGATGAACTCGAGCACGGCGCAGGCCGCCGTCGCCGCCACGGGGTTGCCGCCGAAGGTGGAGATGGTCAGCCCGCGCACAGAATCGGCCACCTCGGGGCGGGCCACTGTCACGCCGATGGGCAAGCCGTTTCCCAGTCCCTTGGCGCTGGTGATGATGTCCGGCTCGACGCCATAGTGCTCGATGCCGAACCACTTGCCGCCGGTGCGGCCCCAGCCGGTCTGAACTTCGTCGCTGATAAAGATGCCCCCGTAACGGCGCACGATCTCGGCCACGATCGCGAAGTACTCTTTCGGCGGCGTGATGAAGCCTCCCACGCCCTGGATCGGCTCAGCGATGAAAGCGGCGACGCGGCCCGACGTCGTCGTGCGAATCAGCTCCTCGACGTCGCGGGCGCAGCGCACCTCGCAGGCAGGGTAGGACAGGCCAAAGGGGCAGCGGTAGCAGTAGGCGTTGTGTGCGTGGACCACTCCCGGATGTAGCGGAGCACCGAGCCTCCAGGCCGACTGGCCCGTCAGCGCCATGGCGAGCGACGACCGACCGTGATACGAATGCCGCAGTGCAATCACCTCGCTCGAGCCCGTATAGCACCGCGCGGCGAGGATGGCGGTCTCGTTGGCTTCGGTCCCGCTGTTGGTGAAAAACGATTTCGTGAGCTTGCCACCCGGGGTGAGCGACGCGATCTTTCGCGCCAGGGTCACGGGCGGCTCGGTGGCGAACACCGTCGAAACATGTTCGAGTCGGTCGAGCTGCCGATGGACTTTTTCGTTGACGAAATCGTTGCAATGGCCGACGCTGATCGTGACGATGCCTCCGAAAAAGTCCAAGTACTGGTTGCCATCCGCGTCCCAGACGTATTGATTCTTGGCGCGGGCAATCACCAGCGGCTCGCGAAAGTAGTGAAAGACCGCCGGAAAGAGAAACTCTCGGCGGGCGAGCAGGATCTCGTGCTTCCTCATGCGTCCGCCGCTCGCTGCCATTATCGGGCTTTTGAGCGGCGGACGCAAACTCGAGCGCGGCCAGGCCGCGCCACAGCCGACCCTAGAAGGTCAACCGCAGGCCGATCTGGGCCTGGAAGGGGTTGCCCACCTGGAGGTTGTTGGGATCGTATCGGCCATCCGGCAGCCGGAGTCGCATCCAGCAGCCGTCCGGTGGCGCCTGGCAGCGCGGGGACAAGGTGGCGCCCGTCGCCGGGTCCACACCCAGCCCGTAAATCGTGTTCGCTGAGCCAAACACCACGTTGTCAATGTCGAACAGGTTGAACATTTCGCAGGAGAACTCCAGCTTGAACCGCTCCGAGGGCAGGGGGATCGTCTTCAAGAACCGCAAATCCACGTTGGAAATGGCCCGATCGCGGAAGGAGTTGCGCCGATAAGGAACGCCCGGCGCCTGGTACGCACGGTCATTCGCCGCCAGGTCTTCGTTGGTGTCGGCGCCCGTTCGCGGGTCGATCGGCCGCCCGCTCACCGCGCGGAACACGCTCGACAGCTCGATGCCGAAGGGCAGCGACGCGACAGCGTAGCCCGTGAACTGGTGGCGGCGATCCAGATCGGAGTAGCCGTACTCTGGGCGCAGGTTGAAGCTGTTGTCGTGGCGGAAGCCGGTCGCATCCCGTTCCTGATCGTCGTCGGAGAAAGTCTGCGAAACCGTGTAGAACGCCCCGAACTGAAGCCTGCCCGAGCGGTACTGCGAAGAGAACGTCATACCGCGGTACATGGAACGGGCCGAGGTTTCCCGCACCCAAATCGCGCCGAGACTCGGCACGGGGCGCCGGGTTCCGGAGCGGAGGCCGAAGAACGGCCGCTGCGATAGATCGCCAGGACGGAGGGTCGGCGCCGGCAGATTGAAGTCGCGGTTGCGCTGAATGTGGACGGTGTTCACATAATTCAGCTGCACCCCGGCCACTAGATTCCGCGCCAGCTCCATCTCGTAGCCCAGACCGGCCTGGTACGAACGCGGGTTATTGTAATCGGCAGCCCAAGACAGCAGATTGGCGCCCGCGAAAGGATCCACCGCCCCGCCGCCGGCCGCGCGCCGCACCGTTTCCACGTCCAGAAGCGGGAGTTTGTCCAGCGGGAAGGTGTTGAGATCCACGCCCACCGCCAAGAGGTCTCGGTAGACCGTGCTCCCCGAGCGCGGCAACTGAATGGAGACGTCGCCGGGCGGCTCCCGGAAGTTATTCATCGGTCCGGCCAGCAGCAGCATGGGTGTGCTGGCATAGAACAAGCCCGTGTGGCCCCGCACGACCATACGCCGCGTGGTCGACGGACTCCAGGCAAAACCGAAGCGCGGCATGAATTGCTTGGTGTTGTCCCGGATGACCGTCGGGTCGAACTTCTTGCCAAGCGGAAACACGACATTTCGAACTCTCTCGATCAGGCTTGTGTTGTTGGCCTGGGGTGTCGGATTCCACTGCCCCTCCCAGCGGAACCCCAAGTCGAGCGTCAGCGTGGGAGTTACGCGCCAGGAATCTTGACCATAGAGGGCGAACTGGTGCACGGCGTAGTCGACGAGCAGGTTGCCGATTTGTCGGCGGTACGTCACAGCCCGGTCGTCGAAGCGGTTGGCCACGGCGCCGCCCACCGAAAGGATGTCCAAGTGCCGCTGTACATCCGTACCGCTGATGGCAAAAGCCCCAAACTGATTGAATCCAAACCTTTGGAAGGTCCCCAGCCGGTTGTAATCCGCGCCAATTTTCAGCGTGTGACGGCCGCGGATCAGGGACAGGCCGTCGTTGATCTGAATACGCATGTCATCCTGGACCGTCGGTAGAAAGTTCACTGTCCCGAAGCGGCCCATCACCGCGGCCACCTCCGGGCCGGTGGGGAGATTGGCCTCCCGCGGACGGATCTCGTAAGAGCTCTGGAAGCGCAGGTCGTTGACCGTAGCCGGCCCCAGCAAGGAAGTGAACTGAATTCCACCGGTGTGCGTGCGATCTTTCTCGGTACCGTTGTTGGTCAAGGCGCGGTCGATGCTGGGCTCGATCCGGGTTCCCGTGGTCGTCGAGTTGAGCGCGACCCCGTCGCTGAAGTTATAGCGCAGCGTCAGCCGGTGGCCTGCGGAAAACTGGTAATCGCTCCGCGCCAGCAGCGCGATAGCGTCGTTGGTCTGCGTGAAGGGCGTTTCCAGGCTCCGGAAGTAGCGCAGCGCCTCCCGATTGTCGTCGGTCTCGGCCAGGCCCCGCAGCAGCGGGAAAAGGACATAGCGCGGGGTGCGGGAGTCCTGTCGCTCGACCGCCGCGAACCAGAACATGCGGTCGCGCCGGACCGGCCCGCCGGCGGCGCCGCCAAATTGGTGCCGCGTCTCCAGCGACTGCAAGCCGAACGGGGTCTTCCGGCCCAGCTCCTTGTGCCGCAAATTGTAATAGACCTCGCCGTGATACTCGTTCGTCCCGGACTTGGTGATGGCATTCAGCACGCCGCCGGTCGAGCGCCCGTATTCCGCCGAGTAGCCCGTGGCGATGATCTGAAACTCTTGCACAGCGCTTTGCGGCACCGTGAAGATCAAGTTGGCCCGCTCGCCGCCGCGGATGCCGCCGAAGAAGGGCTGATTGTAGTCTGCCCCGTCCACCATGACGTTGGAGTTGATTCCCTTTTGTCCGGCAAAGGAAAGCTGGCCTCGCTGGGGCTCCACCTGCACGGTCGGCGTCAGCAAGGCAAAATCCTGGAAACGGCGCCCGTTGATGGGTAAGTTACGGATGACGTTACTGGTGATTACGGTGGAGGCCGCCGGCAATGTGGTGCTGATCATGGTGTCGGCCACCTCGACCGTGACCACCGTCGTGCTCAATTGCAGGATGACGTTCAAGTTGACTGTAGAACCGACATTCAGCTCGATGCCGCTCAGCGTCGTCGGGGCGAAGCCCGAGCTTTCCGCTACCAGTTCGTATGTGCCCGGATCGAGCGCCACGGCGCGGAACTGGCCGAACTCGTTCGTCTTCAGCTCCCGTGTGAAGCCGGTGCCCAAATTCTTGATTCGGACCGTGGCCCCCGGCACGACCGCCTGTTTGGGGTCGTACACTATCCCGACGATCTGGCCCTTGTTGGCGTCCGCCTGGCCCCACAACAGAGCCCCGGCCCACACAACCAAAGCGAGATTTCGCAACCGCATCCAAAACTCCTTTCCTCTCGGGGGGTATCCCGAACTCCATTATGATACGCCTGCGACGACAAATGGGTGAACAACCGGTGTAAAAACCACGTCAATCCTTGCCGGCTGGCGCGGCCCTCGGTTACCATAAGCTCTTGCAAGTGTTTCGCTTCGAAACGGCCGGGGAGTCCCATGGGGAATGCTTGGTGGCCACGCTGACGGGGCTTCCGGCGGGCGTTCCCGTTTCGGTGGCTTCCATCAATCGGGAACTGTGGCGCCGCCAGCAAGGTTACGGTCGCGGCGGCCGTATGAAGATCGAGACCGACATGGCGGAGATCGTCGCCGGCGTGCGCCACGGCCACACCATTGGGGCGCCCGTGGCGATTCTGATCCGCAACCGCGATTGGGCCAATTGGGCCGAAGCGCTGCCGGTCGAAGATGCCGAAGGCGCGGAAGACAAAAAGAAACCCGTCACGCGCCCGCGACCGGGTCATGCAGATCTGGCCGGCGTCCTTAAGTACAATTTCCGCGATGCGCGCTACGTGCTGGAGCGCGCCAGCGCCCGCGAGACGGCGGCCCGCGTGGCGGTGGGCGCCTTGGCCAAGGCGTTCCTGGAGCAATTTGGCGTGGGCGTACTCAGCCATGTGATCGCCGTGGGCCCGGTGCGCCTTGAGCGCCAAGCGGCGTGGGAAGAGCTGGTCGCGCTCAGCCGTCGCGAGCAGGTGTTGCTCAGCTGCGTCGACGCGGAAACCGAGCTGCGTATGAAGGAAGTCGTCGACCAGGCCTACCGTACCGGGGACACCGTCGGCGGCGTCTTCGAGGTGGTGGCGCACAACGTCCCGCCCGGGCTCGGGTCCCACGTGACCTGGGACGCGCGGCTGGATGGGCGGCTGGCCCAAGCCGTCATGTCCATTCAGGCGGTCAAAGGGGTGGAGATCGGCCCGGCCGCCGAGAACGCTGCCCGCTTCGGTTCCGAAGTGCAGGACACCATTCACTACGATCCCGCCCAGCGGCGCTTCGTTCGCGGCTCCAACCGGGCCGGCGGATTGGAGGGCGGTATCACCAATGGGCAGGACGTCATCGTCCGCGGCTTCCTGAAGCCGATTTCCACGCTGCGGCGGCCGCTGGAATCCGTGGACCTGAGGACCCGCGAGCCGTCCTTGGCCGCCTACGAGCGGAGCGACGTGTGCGTCGTGCCCGCCGCGGCCGTCATCGGAGAGGCCATGGTCGCCCTCGTGCTCGCCGCCGCGATGCGCGAAAAGTTCGGCGGCGATTCCCTGGAGGAAGCCAAACGGAACTTCGACAGTTACCTCGAACAGGTGCAAAACTTCTGAGATGATTTATCCCATCGTGAAGTACGGCCACCCGGTGCTGGAGCGCAAAGCCGATCCGGTCACGGAGTTCGACACGCCGGAACTGCGCCAGTTGATCGAAGACATGTTCGAGTCCATGTATGCGGCCCACGGCGTGGGCCTGGCCGCGCCTCAGATCGGCATCTCCAAGCGGATTGCCGTGATTGACATCTCGGGCGGCGAAGATCCATCGCAGCGGCTGGTGCTCATCAACCCGGAAGTGATCCGCAACGAGGGCCGGCAGCGCTCCGAGGAGGGCTGCCTGAGCGTGCCCGGTTTCCGCGAGGAGGTGACGCGCGGCGCACGGGTCACCGTGCGGGCGCAGAACGTCAAGGGCGAGTTTTTCGAAGTTACCGGAGAAGACTTGTTGGCGCGGGCGTTGCTCCATGAAACCGACCACTTGGAAGGGAAACTCTATCTGAGCCACCTGAGCGCTCTCAAACGGGATCTGATCCGCCGGAAGATCCGCAAGCTGATGAAAGCCGGCGAATGGGGCTGAGACGCGGGGCCCTCGGTGCGGCTGGTGTTCCTGGGAACTCCGGAGTTTGCGGTGCCCTCTCTCGAGCGGCTCGTCGCGGCCGGCCACGACATCGCGGCGGTCGTCACCCAACCGGACCGGCCCAAGGGCCGCGGTCAGCAGGTGGCGCCCCCTCCTGTCAAGCTGGCCGCACAGCGCCTCGGGCTTCCCGTTCACCAGCCCGAGCGCATTCGCAACCCGGAGGCGGTGGCCATGTTGGCGGCTTTGCAGCCGCAGGGCATGGTGGTGGTCGGCTACGGTCAACTCATCCCTCAGACCGTGATCGACCTTGCCCCACTCGGAATCATCAACGTCCACGCTTCGCTGTTGCCCAAATACCGGGGCGCCGCTCCGGTCCAGTGGGCGATCGCGCGCGGAGAAACCGTCACCGGTGTCACGACCATGCGCATCGACGCAGGGCTGGATACGGGGGACATTCTGCTGCAGCGCGCCACACCGATCGGTCCCGATGAGACGGCCATCGAGTTGAGCGAGCGGCTGGCAGTGATGGGCGCGGATCTTCTGGTCGAGACGCTGCGCGGGCTCGAATCCGGCGCCATCGTTCCGCAAGCGCAGGACCATAGTCAGGCGACGTACGCACCCTTGCTGAAAAAGGAGGACGGCTGGATCGATTGGCGGCGGCCAGCGGCGGAGGTCTACAATAAAATCCGCGGCTTCCTGCCCTGGCCGGGTGCATGGACCCGGTTCCGCGGCAAGCTGCTCCACATCTGGAAAGCGCGGCCGACGGCCATTTCGTCCCAAGGGCCGGCCGGCGCGCTCGCAACCGCACACGGGAAGCTGACGGCGATCTGCGGGGATGGAGCGGCCCTGGAGCTGACGGAGGTGCAACTGGAAGGCAAGAAGCGGATTTCGGGTCAGGATTTCCTCAACGGCTACCAGCCCGCGGACGGCGAACGATTAGGAGAGCCGGCGTGAGACTCCCGCGCGGATATCGCTACGCCTCCATCTACGCGGGCATCCGCAAAGAGCGCAGGGATGATCTGGCGCTGATCGTCTCCGACCGCCCGGCCTCGGCCGCAGGCCTGTTCACGACGAACCAGGTTCAAGCGGCTCCGGTTCAGCTGGCCCGACGGCACCTCGACGAATCGGGTGGCAAAGCGCAGGCCATCCTGGTCAACGCGGGCAATGCCAACTGCGCCACGCGGACGGGGATGCGGGTGGCGCGCGACTGTTGCCGGGCGGCGGCGCGGCACTTGCACGTGCCGGTGCGCCACGTGCTGCCCGCCTCCACCGGCGTCATCGGCGTCGAGCTGGACGGCGCGCGCATTCTGAAGGCGCTCCCCAAGCTCGTGCGCAAGCTTTCGGAGGAGTCTTTTCAGGACGTAGCCCGGGCCATCCTGACCACGGACCGGATTCCCAAAGTCGCCTTCGGCGAAGTTCCCTTCCGGGCCGGCGCCGTTCGGATCGCGGGCATGACGAAAGGGGCGGGCATGATCCACCCGCGGATGGCGACCACTCTGGGCTTCCTGCTGACGGATGCCGCCATCGCTCCGGCGCACCTGAAGCCAATGTTGCGCCGCGCCGCGGACCGCAGCTACCACCGCATCTCGGTGGACGGCGACACCTCGACCAACGACACGCTGCTTTTGCTGGCCAACGGCGCCTCGGGAATCCGACCCAACGCCAGCGAGCGGATGGTGTTCGAAGAGGTGCTCGCTTGGGTCATGCAGGACCTGGCCGAAATGATCGCCCGGGACGGGGAAGGCGCGCGCAAGAAGATCACCATCCACGTTACGGGCGCCCCTTCGGAGGAGGCCGCTGCCCGCCTGGCCCGCGCCATCGCCAACTCGCCCCTCGTCAAGACGGCGATCGCCGGCTCGGATCCCAACTGGGGGCGAATTCTTTCGGCGGCCGGCAACTCGGGCGTAGCGTTCGAGCCGTCGCAAGTCGACATCCTGCTGCAGGGGGTGACCGTTTGCCGCGGGGGCGTCGCCGCCCAATTCTCCGAGCGGGAGCTCAAGGCCAAACTGGATTCCCCCGACTGCGTGATCCGCTTCGCACTCCGAGGCGAGGGCCGCGGGGAAGCCTGCTTCTGGACATGCGACCTCACCGAGGAGTACGTCCGCATCAACGCCAGTTACCGGACTTGACGACTCCGGGTCGCGCGGGTCGCATTTTCAACGCGCGTGCCCGGTTCGTGAGCCCGGCGATAAATTCTCCTCAAACCGCTGCATCGCGGAGCAGCCGGGCGCACCGGAACGCTCCGTAGTCCCGTTCCAGTTCGTCGGCCAACCGCTCCAGGGCGGCTTTGTCACTGCGCCCGGGGCGGAGAGCTTCGTATATCTCGAGGATGCGCTCGTCCGGCAGGCGCGTCAGCTCCGCGGCGCGCCGTAGGTTCTCGGCCAGCTGGGTGCGCCCCTCGGATTCGGCAATCCGGGCCTGCCATTCCAACGCCTCGGGCGTGATGCGCAGATCCTCCATGCCGATCTCGCCCGCCACGGCCGCATGCAGCGTGATCGCGGCAAAAGGCCGGCCCGTCGGCGTGCGGAGCTGATCCGGATGCTTTTCCGCCAGCGGATAGTCCTCGTTCATAGCAGCCTCACCTCGACCGGCGGTGCGCCGGCCCTGACCTGTTCCGTCTCGCGACGATGGAGCACCGTCGCCGCCACGATCCACTTCAGGCGCGCGAAGTTGTCAATTTCGACGGGCACGGGCAGCACCGGCTCGCCTTTGGCGTACTTGGCCGCGTTTCGGCCGATCACCCGATAGGACTCGAGCGTCAGGTTGGGCGCTTGGGGAAACAACTCCAGATTGTTGAGCGGGGCCAGATCGCGGCGGTGAATGACGGTCGTGCCCTTCGACTGAAGCCCCACCGCGATGCCGGAGCCGCTCAATTGCGCGCCCTTCCAGCCGATCCAGCCGCAATCGGCCGTGTCGCGCACCTTAATGAGCCGGGCGCGCATGCCTTCGGCTTCGATGCCGGCAACCAGCGCCCGGATCACGTCGCGGTGCGGCAAGCCGGTCAGCGTGGCGCGCAGGGCCGTGCCGAACGCCGGGCCGACGGCAAGGATCACCTCCTGCGGGTCCACGCCCGGCGCCGCTTCGCCGAGCTCGGCCAGCACCGCTTCGCCGGGTTCCGCTCCGATGGTGCGCGGGTCTGCTGCCTGCGGGACGTCGTTGATTTCCGCGACCCGCTCGGGGCTCGGCCGGTAGCCCGTGCCCGGCCCCGCGTAGTCGTTCGGATCGTTCACGGCGCTCAGCACCCGGCCGCTCGGAACGAGGATCGCCGAAGTCTGCAAGTAATCCCCGGAGACGCGAAGTTTCTGCACAGCCAAAAGTTTCTCGGCGAGATCCGGAAAACCGCGGCGCGCCAGGGCGCGAATCACGTCCAAGCTGTTGCGACCGGCACGGAGTAACGCTTCGGCCGCCGCCAGATCCGCCACCACGTCCCGGTCCGGCATGTCCGCGCTCGAGCGGGCGGTGACTGCGGATTCCACCTCCTCGTCCGTCACCGGCGGCAGGCCCAGCTCCTGGAACACAGCTTGACCGGCCCGGGCCGCGCGCCGCCGCACTTCGAGTATCTCCGGCTCCCGCACGGGGCGCAGGCCGCCGTCCACCTGCATATCGCGCTGGAGGATGTTGTAGTCGTCCAGATCCTCGGCGTCGAAATTTCCGCCGCCGAACAGGTTGTCTTCGCGCGGCATGGAGCTGTAGCCGGAAAAGATGAAGTCGGCGCCCGGAAGAAACTGGAGCATCAGCTTGGCCGTCTTGCGGATCTCCGAATGCGACGCCATGGCGTCGTTGCCCGTGGCGACTTCCAGATCGAGCAGCGCCGCCATGAGATTTTCCGCCAGCACGCCCCGCACGCCGCCGGGGAGCGCCTCGGGAAGTGCGATGCAACTGATCGAGCCGTTCTGCACGCCTTGCGCCCCCGCGCCTTTCACCGCCATCAGGCAGCGGGCCTCCAAGTACAACATGGACTTGCCCTCCGCGTGCCCCATGAGCGCCTCCGATCCCGTGCCCGAAGTGAAGCGGACTTTGACGCCGCGCGAGGCGTAGGCGGAGGCCAGGAACGCCTTGGACCACGGGGTGTCGTCCCCGTCGCGAAAGGCCGCCTCCGTGCCGTAGACCGAGAGGGTCTCGGCGTAGGTCGTCAGACCGAGCAGGGCCAGCCGCAGTCCCAAGGCCTCCTCCACGGCACACTGCGTCAGCGCCGCGCCACGCGTTGCGGCCTGGGATCCGATCAGCACGGCCAGCGCATTGAGCGGCGCGTACCGCGCCACGCCGACCGTCGTTTCCAGCTCCGCAAAACCGCGCTCGGCTGCCTCGGCGGCATCGGCCGCCAGCAGGGCTGGATTCTCCTTGCGATTGGTGACATGGGCCTGGTTTGCCGGGGTGCGGCGCGCCCGCATCTTTTGGAGCGCCATCATCATCTCGACGACGTTGAGACAGTTGACTACCTCGACCAGGCGCGCCGGCGTCAGCCCGGATACCAAGCGCACCACGCGGCGACGGGGCACGTGCGGGTCCACGATCTGCCGCGCCACGGCGAGGGGTTCGAGCGCCATGGCCTCCTCCGCCGCCTGGAGGTCGAGGGCGTACCGCGCGATGAAACGGTCGAGCCAGTCGAATTGGGCCTCGGGCGTTCCGTCCAGCTCCACCACGCGCCCCGCCTCGATGCGCAGGCTCGGCTTTGGGTCGAACGGGCTCCAGAAGACCGCCAAACCGGCTTCGGGCCACTCCTGCGCGCAGGCATCGCGGTTGACCGGACGCGCCGCGCGCGCGGCAAACCGCTTGGAAGTAAAGCGTACAGCACTCTCGGGCGCCCTGGCTTGCATCGGGAAACCTCGCGGCTATTCTACGACTGGCGATCGCCTATCAGGCGTAAAGTTCCGGCCTGGGGCCGACGATGCATCCTGGGAGGCACACCGTGCGGCCGGACGGGGTTTGTGAGAGGGACACGGATCGGCTGTGGGCGCTTCGCGATCTGCCTCCGTTTCCCTGGATCGCCATCAAAGTGCTCCAACTGCTCACGGATGCCCGGGCCGACGACGTCGAGATCTGCCGGCTGGTGGAGCTGATCCGCGCCGATGCTTCCTTGTCGTCGGAATTGCTGCGCCGTGCCAACTCGCCGGTCTATGGTCTGCGGGCCCGAATTGCCAGCGTGCAACATGCGGTGGTCGTGCTGGGCTTCGACCGGGTGAAAACGCTGGCGCTAACCGTGGGTGTGGGAGCCTATCTGAAGACTGCCTTGAAGCTGGAGCTGCTCCGGCGCTGCTGGAGGCACAGCTTGGCCTGTGCCATTCTCTCCGAAGAACTTTCTCGCGGCTGTCTGCTCCCGGTGGATCAAGCCTACACGGCCGGCTTGCTGCACGACATCGGCCGACTGGCCCTCTTGGTCAAGCACCCCCAGGCTTATGCGGGCTTGCTCGAGGTAATCGAGGAGAACTGCTTGCCGGCGCTGGAAAGCGAGCGGGACTTGTTCGGTGTGGACCACTGCGAAGCTGGCGCGTGGCTGGCGCGTCATTGGGACTTCCCTCCGCAACTGGCCGAAGTCGCCGCACAGCACCACCTGCCTCCAGCCGACGGACGCATGACTTTGATCCGGCTGGTTCACCTGGCCTGCCGCCTCGCCGACGCCCTCGGCTTTCAGGTCTTTCGATCTTCTCAATCCGAAGATCCTGCTTTGATCTTCGGGGAGCTGCCGCGGCGCTGCCTCTACCTGCTCGATGGCGGCCCCGAGGCCCTCAAGGACCGCGTCACGACCCGCGTCAACGAGCTGGAATAGCCGCACCGCGGCCGCCTGATTCAGAGCCCGCCGTTCTCCAACAGTCGCTCCAGCTCGTGTTTCTCCGCCTCGATGTTCCGGGCCGCCTTCCGGTTCACAATCGCCACCCCGACCCCTACGGCCGCGACCAGCCCAGCCATGAACGCTTTGAATCCGGTGGCGTGATGGTGTCCCAGACTCGACACCACCAGCCCCGCACCCAACGGCAAAACGTACCAGGCCCACGCATTCCGCGTGAGCAGGATTTGACGGTCATACCAGGCGAGCAGCGCCCGCTTGTAGGCCGCAGTGGAAGATTCGGGCGATGGCATCCGCCTGGATCGCTGCATGAGCCACAGAAAAATGAGGACCCAGGCTGCGCCGGCGCTTACCATGAGGTGCCCCAAGCGCACCAACGGCGCGTCAGCGCGGTAGGCGAGCAAGGCAAACAACCCGGCCACCACGGCCGCCGCCAGGTACTCCCCGGCGTTCCGCCAGAAGATCCGTCTTTCGAATTGCTTTGCACGTGTTTCCACCAATGTCATGATTTTTCGTACCTCCTCTTGGGATGTAGAACTCTCCGGACCCTGCCAGAGCTTGCATAGCTCGTCATTCGGTTCGAAGCTGGTTTTCATGGCCCTTCTGTCCTCGCTTGGGCGTGTTGCAGGCGCTCGGAAAGCCGCTGGCGGATCCTCGATAGTCGCACGGTTACGTTGCTGCGGGTTAGGCCCGTCACCGCCTCGATCTCTGCCGTGGGCAATCCCTCGAGGTACAGCAGGATCAGCCGGCGGTCCTCGAAGGAAAGTTCCCGCAGGAGCCGCTCGAGCATCTTCCGCTTGTGCTCTTCGATCAGCCGGGCCTCGATATCGTGGCCTCCCGTCGCAGCCTCCGCGGTGCCTTCGACCGGTTGCTCCCGCTCGGTCTGCCTCCGCCTCTTGGCCGCAAATGTCAGGGCGACGTTATGGGCGATGCGGTAAAGCCAAGTCCGTTCGCTCGAGTCGCCGCGAAACCGCGGCAGCGCCGTCCAGAGGGCTAAGGCGATCTCTTGAAACAGATCCTCAGCCCCCGCCTGAGCTGCGCAGTACGATCGGCAGAGCCGTCGCAGCGCCGGCGTATACTGCGCCAGCATCGCCAGATACCGTTCCCGATACGCCGCTCCGCCGTCCATTCCGGCCTCACCCAAGGTAGTCTGCGCCACGCGATTCTTGCTACACACCCGGCTCGAGCCCGGGGCTGAGCTCCGAGTTTGACGCCCGGGCGAAAATACCCGCCGCCCGATCGGGCGACGCCGATGAACTCATCCCGCAAAGAGGGGACAAGGGCATTGTCGTCTGTGCCGTTGCCCCCGCGGCCCTTGGTCTGTTCCAATCGAGAGGTGGATCGCCGCCGCGTCCTCATCCTCTGCACCGGCAACTCGGCCCGCAGCCAGATGGCCGAGGGGCTTCTACGTCACCTGGCGGGCGATTCCTTTGAAGTCGCAAGCGCCGGAACGCGGCCGAGCGCCGTGCGCCCGGAAGCGGTGGCCGTGATGCAGGAGTTGGGCATCGACATCTCCGGGCACCGGTCCAAGTCCGTCGAGGAGTTCGTGGGCCAGTCTTTCGATTACGTCATCACGGTCTGCGACAGCGCCCGCGACGCCTGTCCCGTGTTTGCCGGGCCGGCTCGGAGGATCCACTGGAGCTTCGAGGATCCGGCTGCGGCCTCCGGATCCGAGCGCGAACGGCTCGAGGCGTTCCGGCGCGTGCGGGATCAGCTCGCGGAACGGCTCCGGCAGTTCGTGCATGCAGAGTGGTGCTCACCACTGGGGGCCTTTGACGCGCCGCGCGAGTAGTTTTTGCCGACGTTCCATTTCGCGGCTCGTCGCTTCGGCAAACGACTTCCAAGGTTGTCGGTCCCGGTGCACCAGCGAGCGAATCTTTTCCGCAAAGGCCGAGGGTGCAGGCCCCGGGGGCAGGGCCTCCTCGACGCTTACCTTGTAGCATCCCTCCTGGTACAAGCGCACATTCACCGCATGCAAGGCTTCGTCGATCAGCACCATGGCTGCCCCACGGACCGGCACCGAATCGACCGAGTCGACCACCCAGCCTCCCGTGTTGAACAAGCTGACACCGTCGGGAAAGCGCACACTGGGTTGCAAACGCTGGAACGGCTTATGCGTGTGACCGAAGACGAAGGTCAATGCCCGTGGCGTGCGGCCAACCTCCTCGCACATCTGCTGGAGCAAAAGCTCCTCGACGTACCAAGCGAGCTTGCGGCGGGCGCTTGCCGACAGGGGATAGTTCGCCTCCAGCTGGGCCGTGCGTTGCCGCTCTTGCTGGCCCGTCACTTTCCGCACTAAAAGTTCGCGCAGTGCTTTTTGCCAAAGCCATCGCTCTGTGCACTCCGGCACCCTCCTGAGGGCGTCGTAATGCTGCGCTAAACTCCGAGCCAGCTCATCGGCGAGTTTTTGCAGCTCGGTCTCGTCGCCAGTGGCCTCGTAAATCTGCTCGACCGCCTCGCCCGCCTTCCCTTGCCGGCCCATTGCCGACCAGAAAAAGTCGATCCAGGCGAAGTTTTCCTGCTCGAGGGCGTACACCGTTTTCGGAAGCGCTCGATCCGGGAAGACGAAAGAGGTCACGGTGGACATGAAATGGTACAACGGCTCGATGAAATGACCATGGTGGAAGACCACGGCGCGATTCCAATTGGGGTCCCGCACGCCATAGTTGGGATAGGCGATAAGAATCTCGGTTTCGGTAAACTGCGGCCAGCGCCGGGCCAAGGTGGTTAGAAACTCGCTACTCAGGCGGTCCACCCCCTGCAGGTCCATGAACACTTTCGTGGTGTGCCACGGCTCTTTGAGCCGCGCTTGCGGCTCCTGGCGGCGCACGTAGTTCAGATACTGCGCCTCCCGGGCAGTCTCCCAAAGGTGGTGGTCGTGATTGCCGGGCAGGTAGATGATCTCTCGAAACGTTTTCGGGTCGGGCGCCACCGCCCTGAGAAATTGCATGAACCCCTCAGCCGCCACGTGCTCGTGGGCCAGGGCGAGCTCGAGAATGTCGCCGTTCAGTATCAGGTCTGGCCGGGGCGCAGAGGAGTCGTTGGCCGCGATCAGCTCGTGCACGCATTCTGCCAGCCGCAGCAGTACGGGACTCACCCCATCCGGCTCCACTTCGCCGCGCTCGTTGACGTGAGTCAGCAAGCTGTCCTCTTCGCCCAGGTGGAGATCCGACAGACATACCCATCGAATATTCGGCATGGAAAACTCCCTCTCAGTTTCCGTTCAGACAACCTCTTCCAGACGGCGCGCCTTGGTTTCCGGCAGAAGGAGGATCAACAGCGCGCCCGCGAGAAAAAACGCCGAGCTCAAGGCCAGGGCCGAGCCGACGCCGGCCCGGTCCGCCAGAAAGCCCACGGCGTAAGGCGCCAGCGCGCTCACGGCGCGACCGGCGTTGTAGGTGAGGCCTTGCCCGGCGCCGCGCACCGGGGTCGGGTACAACTCGGCCAGCAGGGCCCCGAAAAGGCTGAAATAGCCCGATCCGAAGAACCCGACAAACGGTCCCAGCACGAGCAAACCGGTCTCGGCGGACTCGCCCAGCAGTGCCGGCAGTTGTCCGTAGAGCGGCGTGAGCGCTGCAGCCGCCAGCATGTAGCCGACGAACGCGGGACGGCGGCCGAAGCGGTCCGCCAGCCATCCGAAGCTCAGGTAGCCGGCGAACGCGCCCGCCTGCAAGGCCACCATCCAGGCGCTGGTCCGCACGATGCTCATGCCCGCTCCCCCCTCCGTCGGCGGCGCCGAAAGGAAGCCCGGCAGCCACGTGAACAAGCCCCAGTAGGCCAGCAGCACGGACGTCGTCAGCGCGGTGGCGAGGAGCGTGCGGCGGCGCAACGGCGCCCGAAACAAGTCCGCGATGCGTCCGCGCGGTCCCTTTTGCTGGCGCCAAATTTCCGGCTCCTCGACCCGTCGCCGGATCCACAAGGTCAGCAGCGCCGGCAGGACGCCCGTCAAAAACAACACGCGCCAGCCCCAGCGTGGAAGGACCAAGGCCGTCACCACGGCCGCTAGCATATAGCCCAGAGCCCAACCGGACTGCATGAAGCCGATGGCGCGCCCCCGTTTTTCCGCCGGCCACCACTCCGCCACCAGAACCGCGCCCGCCGACCATTCCCCGCCCAGTCCGAACCCCACCAGCGCCCGCCAAAACAGCAGCGATTCGAAGCTGGTGGCCGAGGCCGTACCGCCCGAGGCCAGCGAGTACAGAAGGATCGTGTAGATCAGCAGCCGCCGGCGGCCCATCCGGTCGGCCAGAACTCCCGCTAGCGCCCCGCCTACGGCCGAACACACCAGCGTGGCGGAGCTCACCAGCCCCGCTTGGGCGTGGGAGAGGCCGAAGACCGCCCGGAGCGTCTGGAGCGCGAAGACGTACAACAGCACGTCCATGGCGTCCAGCATGTAGCCCAGCATGGCCGCCCAAAGGGCGCGCCAAGCCGGATCCGCGGGCAAGTGGAGCCGGCTCAACATGATTAGGGCTAGTATACGCGGTAACCTGCGGCCGCCCACGATCGCCAATAGCTGTTGTAGGCTAGAGAAAGCCCCATGTCCGCCGCTTCGAGACCCTCTCCCGTACCTGCGCAACCCCCCGAACTCGTCCCAACCGCACCGGTCCCGGCGCCACGCAAGCCGCGGCGGTGGAAACTTGCGATGGCGGCGCTGATGGTCGCAGCGGTTGTGGCCGGCTACGCCCTGTGGAAGAAGCCTTGGCCGGTGGGCAGCCCCGCAGCCGCGGCCGCCGTTCGCACGGCAACAGCGACCGTGGGCCCCTTGGATCACGTTCTGCGGTTGGCGGGCCAGACTTCAGCGACCAATTACGCCAACATCACAGTGCCCATCTTCCGCGGGCGCGAAGGCGGCCAGGAACTGACGTTGATCAAGTTGGCCAAAGCGGGCGCCATGGTCGCGGCGGGCGATGTCGTAGCGGAGCTCGATTCCCAAGCGTTGCAAGACCACATTGACGACGTGCAGTCCACCATCAACCAAGCCGATGCCGACATCAAAAAGCGGCGGGCCGAACATTTGGTGGATTGGGAAAATCTCCAGCAGACGCTCCGCCTGGCTCGCGCCGACTGGGAGAAGGCTCAACTGGATCTGAAAGCCTCCGAGGTGCGCACTGTGATCGACCAAGAGATCTTACGGCTGAACGCCGAGGAAGCCGAGGCGCGCTACAAACAGCTCCAGAGGGACTTGGCGACGCGCCAAGAGATCCAGCGCGCCGAGATCCGGATCCTGGAAATCACGCGGGATCGGCACATCCGCCATCGAGACCGCCATGTGCAGGATTTGAAGCGGTTTACCTTCACAGCGCCGATCAGCGGCATGGTGGTCATGCAGACGTTCTTCCGGGCTGGCGAGATGGCTCAGGTGCAGTTGGGCGATCAGGTGCAGCCCGGGCAGACCTTCATGAAGATCGTGGACCCCACCAGCATGCAGGTCGACGCGGAAGTCAACCAGGTGGACGCCGAGAAACTGCGCGTCGGCCAACCCGCCACCGTGCGCCTGGACGCGTTTCCCGAAGTGGTCCTGGAAGGGCGCGTGTTCAGCATCGGGGCCATGGGCGTACGAAGCTGGCGGGAAAACTACTACATCCGCACGATTCCGGTCAAGGTTCGCATCCTGGGCACGCACCCCCGACTGATCCCCGACTTGTCGGCGTCGGCGGATGTGATCGTAGACCGCAAGGAGAACGCGGTGCTGGTGCCGCTCGAGGCCGTCCATGCCGAAGGCGCCGAGCGGGTGGTCTACGTCAAGCGCGGGGAAAATTTCGAGCGGCGCGTGGTAGAACTGGCTGGCCGGAACGCGACGCATGCTGCCGTCGCCTCTGGCCTGCGGCCGGGCGAACAGGTTGCGCTCGAGCGCCCCCCTGCTGCCCGCAAGAGCTGACCCGGCTCAGTCCACGCGCACGGCTACCCAGTGCTGGCCTCGGGGTAAGCCCAACACAAAGCGCTCGCCGTCCTCGATCAGGCGGACGTCCGTCGCTTCGCCGTCGATTTCGACCGCCACGGGCCTGCGGTCGACAACCGCATAGGCTCTCGAGGAGCTCTCGTAGGAGAACTCGATTCCCGATTCCACCAGGCGCGCGCTTCGCAGCTCGGCGTTCAAGTCCAACAAGCGCACGCCTGGGGCTTCGGCTGCGGGCTCGATTTCGTGCTTGCCGGCGGGCACCCAGACCGTCTCTCCGTCCCAGGCCGGCCAAAGCCGTCCATTGACCCGCGCCGGTCTGCCCAGTCTCAAGCCGACACCGTAAGGGGATTCTACGGCCCACCGGTCGCCGTGGCGCTCCGCCCGGCTCACGACCGCAGCGGCCGCACCGAGCCACGGCAGGTCCGGCGGCAGAATCGAGCTTTCCTTGTACAGCGCCACCCGCGGAAAGGCCCGGGCCGCCGTGTGGATGAGAGAAAACAACTCGACGCCGGTTTGTTGTTTCGTCGGGTAGACGTCCTGGTACCGCTCGACGATGTTCAGATCGATCGCCAGCTTGTCGTGGTGGCGGGTCAGCTCTTGGTAGCGGCGGGCGATCTCCTGATACCGTTCCGGTCCGAGATGCCAGACCGTGGCCGGGTCCTCGACCAAGAACGTGAAGGGTAAGCGGTCGAGCACCGGCAGGAGCGCGGCGGCGTCCGCGCCCACGGCGTCCCGCATGCGCGTGTCGAATCGGTCGTCGACATGAGTCACCACGATGTCCAAATCGGGCTTGTAGCGGCGCAGCGCCTCGAGCTGTTCCAGCCATTCCACGTGGAGGCGATAGGTCAGCTCCGCCCGGTAGTCGAGAAACGCTCTCAGACCCCCGGGGTTCTTCTCCAGATGCCGCGGCGACGCGGCATCGAACAGTTCCACCGGATCGAAGCCGTGCCGCTCGCGGAACTCGCGCCGCACGTCATCGTTCATGGGCGTCAGGCGCGACGGATTGCCGTGCCCCTCCAGGGACTCGAAGTAGAGCTCGGCCAGGTTGACGCCATCCCAGTCGAAGCGGGTCAGCAAATCCCGCATGCCCGCCGCCACCGCCTGGAAGCAGTCGCGGTTGAGGAGATTCATGAGCTTGCGCCAATCGAGGTGGGCGTCTTGCAACAACGCGGTCTTTTCCCGGCACTGAGGATGCTGCTGCCAGAAGGCCTCGCTGACGTGGGGCAGCTCGAGCCAGGCGTAGACCTGGATGGCCTGCCGGTGGCAGCTTGCGATGAGCTCCCGCAGGTAGCGGTCGTTGTCTGGATCCGGTTCGAAGAAATGCCAGGCGGCGATGTGCACGGCGGCGATGCCGGCCGCCCGCCAGCGGCGCGCCAGATAATCTGAATCGGCCCGCCGGCGATAGGAGGTGTCCAGAAACGCCCACAGGCGGCGGGATTGAAACGCAGGCGTCAAGCCGAGGTCGGCCAGGGCGTGCAACAGGTAAGGGAAGCGCTCGTAGCCCTTTTCGCCGGCCGATGCCGCCATCCAGAGGATGGCGCCTGCGCCCCGACGGAGCCCGGCGAGCAGCGGCGCCCCGGTCCATTTTTCCCGCGCGAAGACTCGGGCCTCTTCAGAAACCTCGAACACGGGCAACTCGAGGGGCCGCTCCCAATAGATCGCAAGCGCCGGACGGTGGACGTCCTGGACGCTGGCCACCCGCACGCGGCGACCGCTCGGGCGAAACCCGAGCGCTTCGGCTAACGGCGAGGCGCCCTCCAGCACCAGGAAGGTTCCTCGCTCCACCCGCTCCAGCCATTCGGCCGGCTGCCCGGCCTGGGTCGCCCCGGCCACCACGATCGGGCGGCCGGTAGCGTCCAGGCTCCAGGCGTCCAGGATCCGGCGCCACGGGCTGGGGTCCGCGCCGGTGATGCGCACGCTCGAGGACGCCACAGCGGCCCAGCACAGCGTCACGCCGCCAACGAGGAGCCTAGCGAGTGGCGGCATACCACATCCCCACGCGAACGTCGTGAAACCTTACACCCCAGGGATTGCCCCTCTGGATCAGATAGCGGCCCCACACGGCGTTGACGGAAAAAGCTACCGAGCGGGGCATCCACTTCCACCGAAGGCGCACTCCGGGACCGCTTTCAGCCAGGTTGGCCCAATACTGACGTCGCGCATCCGTAATCAGGTTGCCGTTCCAGTACAGTTGCCACTGCAAGCCACCGAGCGCCTCCACGGGCGCTGAGGTCCAGCCGAAGCGGTTTTGCCAGTACAGCAGCGTGTCGTTGTCGAAGCGACTGATGAAGACCCCGTCAGCGTTGAGTTCGAAAAACGGTCCGCTGGCTTCGCTGCCGAGCAGCCGCCCGAATCCTTTGGCGAAGGAGACGCCGCCGCGGTAGTCGGGCGCGGCCCGCGGCACATCGCGTCGTTTGGCTAAATAGCTCACCGCGCTGCCCGCCTCGCCCCACAGTACGAAGCCCCGCCAGGGCCTCGTGGTGACTCCCAAGCCGCCAATGAACGAACTTTCCGACAGATATTGCGGGGAGGCTCCGCCAGTAGTGCGTCGCGTGTCGCCGATGAAACGCAGCGACAGGTACGGGCGCAGCGGGAACCGGCCGAGACGGATCTCCGTCTTGACCTGCCCGTAGGAGAACAAGTCACGCCACCGCGTCGAATAGATCGGGAACACCCAGACGGTGGTGCGCACCCGCTGGAAATCGGGCCGCAGGTTTCGATAGGCTTTGGTTGCTTCGGCGGCGATGTGTGGGTCGGGACTCTTGCGCGCCAGCTCGAACCAGCGAATCGCGTATTCGTCCTGCCGGAGCAAGTTGTGGGTCCAAGCCAGGCGTAGGATGACCGAAAAGTCCAGCGGGTCCTGTTCGTGCGCGGCGGTGTAGTATTTCAAAGCGTCTTTGAGATACCCCGCCTGATAGCTCCGTTCCGCGAGCACTTTGACTTCCGGGGCGGGCTCCGGCGAGGCGGTTCGCTGCCGCAGGCGCCGCAGTGGCTCCAGAGCCCGCCGGACCCGCTCCTTGAGTGCCTCGTCGTCGCCCTGTAAAACGCGGTTCAGCAAGGGCTCGGCCGCTGCCCAATCGTCGCGCGCAAGATGGAGAAAACCGAGCTGCGCCACCGATAGCCAGTCTTTGGGAGCGACTTCCACAATCGAGCGGAACTCGTCCTCCGCCTCGGCGCCGTGGCCCATGGCGAGTAGCAAGTACGCGTACTCCCGTCGCAGCTCGATGTTCGTGGGGTCCAGGCGGATGGCGTTCTGAAACTCGTAAACGTACGGATAACGCTCCGGCAGCAGGGTGCGCGCCTCCTCGGCCGTGCGCGTGTCCAGCGATCGGGACGCCGACAGGAGCGCGGCCATGGCGCCCTCGGCGTCTCCCAGAGCTTGTCGGGCGCGACCCAACGGAATCAGCAGCGAACGCAGCTGCGGCCGGAGCTTCCAAGCTTCGTAGTAATGAGCGGCGGCCAAAGCGTGATCTCCTCGTTGCTCGGCCAAGCGCGCCAGCTCATAATGCGCACTGAAGTCCCCAGGCCGCAGCGCAAGAGCCTGTTTCCAGCGCGCGATCCCTTCCCGTAGCGGACGGTCGATGTTTTCGAAGGCCTGTTCGGCGGTGGCGCGCGCCTCCGGGCCGCCGCTTGTGCGAATCTGATCGAAGATCCTGCGGGCTTCGGCCGTTTTGCCGGTCTCGTGGCACAGGAAGGCATATTCGAGGGCAACATGCGTGTCCTCCGGCGCCAGCCGCATCGCTTCGGCGAACTGGTCCCGGGCCGCCTCCCGTTCGCCGATGCGTAACAGCAAGTAGGCAAAGTCCTTGCGGATGGAGGGCCGCTGCGGCGCCAGGCGGATGGCTTCTTCGAAGCGCGCCACTGCCGTCTCATAATCCCGCGCGCGCAAGGCGGCGTAGGCCTTCTCTAACGGCTCGTATGCCGGATCCTGTGCCTGGACCGTCGCCGGCCCAACCGCCATGCCCAAAAACAGCAGTTGCAATACCACCGATTCACCTCGGGGCCTAAAAGAATAGTGGCCGGGGAACGGAAGAATCGCACGGTAAGATGAAGGTCATGGCTCCCTTCCGCGGGGTGGATTTCCTCCATATTGACTCGCTGTTCAGCGAAGATGAGCTCTTGGCCCGCCAGACCGCGCGACAGTTCGTCGAAGACCGTGTGATTCCCATTATCCGGGATTGCTATCGCGAGGCGCGATTTCCCATGGAGCTGATCCCGGAAATGGCGGCGCTGGGCTTTTTCGGCGCCAACTTGGAAGGTTACGGCTGCGCCGGCATCAACAACGTGGCTTACGGGTTGATCCTGCAAGAGCTGGAACGGGGTGACTCCGGCATCCGGAGCTTCGTCTCGGTGCAGAGCGCCTTGGTGATGTACCCCATTTTGACCTTCGGGTCGGAGGAGCAAAAGCGGCACTGGCTGCCTAAGCTCCAATCCGGGCAGGCCATCGGCTGCTTTGCCTTGACGGAGCCGGACTTCGGCTCCAACCCGGCGGGCATGCGAGCGACCGCCCGCAAGGAGGGCCGCTCGTGGGTGCTCAACGGCGAGAAAACCTGGATCACGAACGGCACAATTGCCGATGTGGCGGTGGTGTGGGCCCGCACCGAAGACGGCATCCGCGGTTTCTTGGTCGAGAAGGGCACGCCCGGTTACAGCACCTCCGAGATTCACGGCAAGTGGTCGATGCGAGCCTCGGTGACCTCGAGCCTCTCGTTTACGGACTGCCGCATCCCGGAGGAGAACCTGCTGCCGGGAGCGATCGGGCTCAAGAGTGCCCTGATGTGTCTAACGCAGGCGCGCTACGGGATCGGCTGGGGCGCCATCGGAGCGGCCATGGACTGTTACGAAACCGCGCGGCAGTACACGCTCGTGCGCAAGCAGTTCGATGACCGGCCCATCGCCTCGCACCAGCTCGTGCAGGAGAAGCTGGCCTGGATGATCACGGAAATCACCAAAGCGCAGCTGCTGGCCGTGCAGGTGGGCCGGCTGAAGGATCAGGGCAAGGCCGACTACGCGCACGTTTCCATGCTGAAGCGGAACAATGTGGCCATGGCACTCGAATGTGCGCGTCTCAGCCGGGACTTGCTCGGCGCCAACGGCATTACCGACGAGTACCCGATCATGCGCCACATGTGCAACTTGGAGACGGTGAAGACGTACGAGGGGACGGACCACATCCACGCGCTGATCCTCGGCGAACGGGTCACGGGGATCGCCGCCTACCGCTAGCTTGGGGTCGGTGCCGTGGGCGGCGGAGTGTTCGGGGATTTCCTGTCTGTCACCGAAATTAGGGTGGGCACGTTTGGCCCGGGCCTAGCGCCGCCCGCAGGCGGCCTTGGTGGGCGCTGACTGCGTCGCGGGCCCGTGCCACCGACCAGTTCCAATCCCGCAGCGAGGCCTCTCGCTCCGGTCCCCAGCGCCGCAACAAGCGCCGCGCCAGCCGGCACTGTGCCTCGGGCGGCAGGCTGTCGAGCGCCGCGACCAGCACGGGCACGGCGTCCGCGCTGAGGGACGCGACGTAGGCGGCGTCGAAGCGGCCAGGCGCCGGGCCAGAGGCGAGCCGCGCCAGGTTCGTGCGCGCGATCACCGCGTCCGGGTTAAGGAAGAACAGCAGCGCCACGGCCGCCAGGCCGGAAGTGAGCAGGCCGAAGGCGAACTCCTCGCGGCGGCCCCGGAGCACAGTCGCCGCCAGCCACAAGAGCATGGCGCCGGTCCACAGCAGAAGCGCCGCGGCGTAGAACCGCGACTCGGTGAGCCCATAGGCGGCGCGGTAGAGGCGAAGGCGCTCCAGCGCCGAGGCGGCAATCGCCAGCATCAGGGCGATCTGCAGGCCCGCCAGCAGCCGGAATACCAGGGCGTCGCGGCGGCTACGACGCTCGAGGAGGCCGTCAGCAGCCAGCAGCACCGGAATGACGAGCACCGCCGCAAAGACGAGTTCGAAGAAGCCGCGCCGCGCGTATTCGGCGTACGTCAGGCCGGGCGTTGTCCGAACCAGCGCCTCGCCGCCGAACAGATAGCGGAGTTGCAACACGACGAACAACAGGAACAGCAGATCCAGCGCCGCCAGTGCCGTGGCGACTTCCGTGATTCCCAGGCTCAGATGCTTCGCCGTCCCGCCGGCTGGAGATGCCTCCTTCGAGAAGGCGCGTGGCTCCGTTCCCGAGAGGAAGCCGCGCAAGTATCCGATGGACAGCCAGGCCAGGACGGCAAAGACGACCACGTGGCTCGCCAGCCGGTCCAAGTCAAACTGGAGCAGATTCCTCACCAGTGCCTCGAAGGCGGCGTCGGCGGAGACGAGCAATGCCCCGAAGACGGCGACCAGCGGCGCGGCGATCAGGAGGCCACGGGCCACGGCGGCGCTTCGGCGCCGGCCAGGGCCGCGCTCCGTTGGGCGGCCGGAGGTGGTGGCCTCGAGCAGCGTCAGCGTCGCCGCTGTCCAGGCGTGCACCGCGCCCAGGGCCAAGGCTGCCGCGTATCGAAGCACGCCGGCGCGCCGCACCCAACTTCCGTCGAGGCGGTACGCCGCAAGGGCGAAGGCGACGGCGGCGCAGCCGAGGGCGAGCAACTTCAGAGGTGGCGCATCTCGCCACGCCAGCCCGGCGGCGAACATGACGCCCACCCCGAGCCATGCCGCGCGCCCGAGGTCGAGCCCGACGGCCATGCGGCGCTCCAACGCGAGGGCGGCCGCCGCCACCGAGGCGATCCACAGCGAGAGGTTCACGCCCGGCGGACCCGGAGTGTACAGCAAACCGTCTCCCAACACGCCCAGCGCCGCGCCCGCGGCGACGAGCCAGACCGTCATGGCCGGGGGCAGGGGATAGAGGCGACCCAAAGCTGCGAGCGCTTGGTCCCACATGCTCCCGAAACTCGCGTGCGCTGGCTCCGGCGCCATCCCTGCACCCACGCCTCTGCTCGTCTGGTCCATGTTCCACCACGGTCGCGTGACGGCTTACATTACATCATCAAGTTCTTTTGGTCAACAGAACGACGGCAACGGCCCGAGCCGGCCAATGGGATCGCCCCGGGGTTTTGTGTTAGCATTGGCTCACCGAAGATGCTCCGCGTGGATGTGGACTTGCAACCGGTCCCGCCGCCGCCCCGCAAGAAGGACTATCCCATCGGCATCGTCGGAGCGGGCTTCATCGTCAATGACGTCCAGCTGGTGGCCTACCGAAAGGCTGGCTACAACGTGCGGGCCATCGCCTCGGCTCATCCGGAGCATGCCCGTCACGTGGCGGCCCGGCATGGCATTCCCAAGGTCTACCAGTCATGGCGCGAGTTGGCGGCGGATCCGGAACTCGAAGTCCTGGATGTGGCGGTTCCACCGGGCGAGCAACCGCCGATCCTGTTGGAGCTCGCCTCCAGCGCTCGGCACCTCAAGGGCGTGCTGGCGCAAAAGCCCCTGGCGCTGAACTACGCCGAGGCTGCCCGCATCGTCGACGCGTTCCAGCAGGCCGGCATCGTGCTCGCCGTGAATCAGAATATGCGCTATGACCAATCGGTGCGGGCGTGCAAAACGCTCCTCGAGCGGGGCGAGCTGGGTCAACCGGTACTCGCAACCATCGAGATGCGGGCCAGCCCGCACTGGCAGCCCTGGTGCGCCGCTTACGGCCGCATGACGCTGCTGATCATGAGCATCCATCATCTGGACACTTTCCGGTACTGGTTCGGGGACCCGGAGAGCGTCTACGTGAGCGTGCGCGAGGATCCGCGCACTGCCGAGCGCTGGCGCCATCGTGATGGGATCGCGCTGTATATCCTCGAATATGCCAACGGCTTGCGCGCGGCAGCCTGGGATGACGTCTGGGCCGGCCCGTGGAAGGAGGGATCCGGCGCGGACGTGTACATCCGCTGGCGCGTCGAGGGAACCGAGGGCATCGCTCGAGGGACGATCGGCTGGCCGGCTTGGCCGAACGCCGAGCCTAGTACCATCGATTTCACCACGCGCGCCGCAAACTGCTGGTTCTCGCCCCGCTGGAAGGAGGTGTGGTTCCCGGACGCATTTGCAGCCACCATGGGCCAATTGTTCGACGCCCTCGCCTGCGGCACCGAGCCCGCCGTCAGCGGGCGCGACAATCTCCACACCATGGCCTTGGTGGAGGCGTGCTACAAGTCCGTGGAGGAACACCGGCCCGTGCGGTTGGAAGAGATTCTTTCAGGAGGCGTTGCATGAACCTCGGACTGATCAATTCTGCGTGGCTCGGCTCGCCGATCGGCACAGCGGAAGGGATCCGCAAGACCAAAGAGATCGGCTTCGACACCATCGACATCTTCGCCGACCCGCTCGAAGCGGACGTCAAGGAACGCAAACTCATCCGCGACACCTGCCGGGAGGTGGGCCTGCCGGTCGTCTCGGTGTGCTGTGTGGCGCTGGGCCTTGCCGATTTCAACCGCTCGGTGCGTCAGTTCCACGCCGAACGCGTCCGGCGCTATCTGGATTTCGTCTACGAACTCGAAGGGCGCAACCTGCTTCTGGTGCTGGGCGAGTATATCTGGCAGCAGGAGGTCATCCAGCCGCAGGACCAGTGGCGCTGGGCCGTCGAGGAAGTGAGGGCGTTGGGCGAGTATGCCGCGAGTCTCGGCTTGGAGGTCGCCCTCGAATTGGAACCGTTCCGGCTGTCGATCATCAACTCCGTCGACCGCATGAAAGCCTTTCTCGAGGAGGTGGCTTATCCCTCCGTCAAAGCGAATCTGGACATATCCCATCTGGCGCTCGTGCACACGCCCGCCGAGCGCATCGGGGAACTCGAAGGCCGCATCGCCCACGTGCATTTTTCCGATTGCGATGGCGTAAAGCACGGAGACTTGCCCCCGGGGCGTGGCGTAGTGGACTTCTTGCCCTACCTGCGAGCCATCCAGCAGACGGGTTTTGACGGCACGCTCAGTATCGAGCTCGAATATTCACCGGAGCCCGACAAAATCCTCGAGTGGGTCACCGAGGCGTACCGGGAAACCGACCGCCTGATGCGCGAGGCCGGCTTCCAACGACCGCGGGCGTCGGCCTAAGGGGTCGGCAGCGCGGCGGACTGAGCCACTCACCCGGGGTCAAAAATATGGCATCGCCGAAGACCGGGACCCGCTCGTCAGAGTCAGGCCCCCCGCCAGCACACGGCTGCTTGCGGCGTTAGTCTTCCTCCTGCTGGGCCGCCAGACGGGTGATCACACCCATATCCTCCAGGGTGGTCGTATCGCCGGTCACCGTCTGGCTGGTGACCAGCTCGCGCAACAGGCGCCGCATGATCTTGCCGCTCCGCGTCTTGGGCAGCGCGTCGGTGAAGCGGATCTCGGCCGGCTTGGCGAAGCTGCCGATTTCGTGCGCCACCCACTTGCGCAGCTCTTCCGCTAAGTCGCGGTGGTTCCAGTCGCCTTTCTTGAGCGTCACGAACGCGCAGACCGCTTGTCCCGTGATCTCGTCGGGACGGCCCACGACCGCAGCTTCGGCGACGGCGGGATGGCGCACCAAGGCGGATTCCACCTCCATGGTGCTCAGCCGATGCCCGCTCACGTTCATGACGTCATCCACGCGACCGAGGATCCAGTAGTACCCGTCCGCGTCGCGGCGGGCTGCATCCCCGGTGAAGTAAACGCCCGGCACGCGGGACCAGTATTGCTCCTTGTACCGCTGCGGATCGCCCCAGATCGTACGGAGCATCGAGGGCCATGGCCGGCGAATGACGAGAAACCCCTCCTGGCCGTCCGCCACGGGCTTGCCTGTCAGATCCACGATGTCCGGGATCACGCCGGGCAGGGGAAGCGTCGCCGAACCGGGCTTGAGTGGCACGGCGCCCGGCATGGGCGAGATCAATATGGCGCCGGTCTCCGTTTGCCACCACGTGTCGACGATCGGACACCGTTCCTTGCCGATGACGCGGTAGTACCACTCCCAGGCGGCGGGGTTGATCGGTTCGCCGACGGAGCCGAGTAGGCGCAGGCTGGACAGATCATGGGCGTTCGGCCACTGATCCCCTTGGCGAATCAACGCGCGGATGGCCGTCGGCGAGGTATAGAAGATGTTGACGCGGTACTTTTCGACGATGCGCCACCACCTATCGAAGGCCGGGTAATCCGGCGCGCCTTCGTACATGACCGTCGTGGCGCCCGCTGACAAGGGGCCGTAGACGATGTAGCTGTGCCCCGTGACCCAACCGATGTCGGCCGTGCACCAGTAGGTGTCTTCATCGCGCAAGTCGAAAACCCATTTCATGGTGGCCGTGACCATGGTCAAGTAGCCGCCCGTGGTGTGCAGGATGCCCTTGGGCTTGCCCGTGGTGCCGGAGGTGTAGAGAACGAAGAGCGGATGCTCGGAGTCCAGAGGCTCGGCGGGGCAATCTTCGCTCGCGTTCTGGTCGAGTTCGTGCCACCAGTGGTCGCGCCCCGGTGTCATGTTCACGGCCGATCCGGTGCGCTGCAACACGATGACGTCGCGCACGGTCGGGCACTCGGTCAGCGCTTCGTCCGCGGCATCTTTGAGCCGAATCTCTTTGCCACGGCGCCAGCCGCCGTCGGCGGTGATCACCACCGTGGCGCCCAAGTCCTGGATGCGCGCCTTGAGGGCTTCCGCGGAGAATCCGCCGAACACCACGCTGTGCGTGACGCCGATGCGGGCGCAAGCCAGCATCGCCACGGGCAGTTCCGGGACCATCGGCATGTAAATAATGGCCTTGTCGCCGGCCTTCAGTCCCCTGCCTTTCAGCACGTTGGCGAAGCGGCAAACCAACCGGTGGAGCTCCTGGTAGCTGAGCAGACGCTGGTCGCCCGGCTCGCCTTCCCACAGAATGGCCACTTTGTTCTTGCGGTGGGTGGCGAGATGGCGATCCAGGCAGTTGTATGCGGCGTTGGTCTTGGCGCCGACGAACCATTTCGCGAAGGGTGGATCCCACTCGAAGACATGGGACCATTTTTGGAACCAAGAGATTTCACGCTCCGCCACTTCCGCCCAGAATTCCTCCGGATGTTCGGCGGCCTTTTCGTAGAGAACTCGGCGCGCCTCGATCCCCTGTACGTGTGCCCGGCGGACGAAGTCCTCGCTCGGCGCATAGGTCTGCGTTGCGGCCAGCATGGCAGTTCCCCTCCGTGAAGTAAACGAGAATTCTACCAAAGCAGTCCGCTGGACTCAGACATAGCGGCGGATTGTTTCGAGCAGCTCCGGGGTGCGGACGGGCTTGGGCACGTAGTCGGTCAGCCCGGCGGCCAGACAGAGCTCCCGCTGGCCTCGCCCGGCCGCGGCCGTGACGGCAATCACCGGCACCTGAGTCCAGCGCGGATCGCGCCGCAACTGTTTGGTCAACTCCAGGCCGTCTCCGTCGGGGAGCTGAAGATCCATCAAGATCAGGTCGAAAGCCCCAGCTTCCAGAGCGGCCAGGGCCTCCTTGCCGGTTTCCGCGGCAGCGGTCTCGTAACCACGGCGGGCGAGCAATCGACAGAGGGCCACTCGTGTCACGGGATCGTCCTCGACGATGAGGATCCGCGCCGGACCTTGGCGAGGCGCCCCGCGGACGGCGGGGGTTTCCGGTGGATGCGGGTGTTCGTCACTGCGCTCGAACTCCAGAGAGACCCGGAAGGTACTGCCCTGGCCCACCTGGCTTTCGACCGTGATGCGGCCGCCGTGCATCTGCACGAGCTCTTTCGTGATGGCCAGCCCGAGGCCGCTGCCGCCATACCGGCGCGACACGCTGCCGTCGGCTTGCGTGAATTTCTCGAAGATGGCCTCGAGTTTGTCGCGCGGAATGCCGACGCCCGTGTCCGAGACTTCGATCTCGAGGACGGCGCGATCCGGCGCCGACGGGGCCCCACACGAGATGGCCAAGCGGACGGACCCTTTCTCGGTGAACTTGATGGCGTTGCCGAGGAGATTGAACAAGATCTGTCGGAATCGAAGGGAGTCTCCCAGGACGAGCCCCGGCACATCGGGGCTCACGTGGTGCTCGAAACCGAGACCTTTCTGCCGCGCCGTCGGCTCCATGGCTTTCACCGTCTCGAGGGCGACGGCGGCCGGCGAAAACGGGGCCTTTTCGAGCGTCATCTTGCCGGCTTCGATCTTCGACATGTCGAGCACGTCGTTGATCAGCGCCAGCAGTGCCAGGCAACTGTTGCGGGCCGTCACCAGGTCCTCGCGCTGTTGGGCAGAGAGAGGACCTTCCAAGACGAGTTCGATCATGCCGAGGATGCCGTTCATGGGCGTGCGGAGCTCGTGGGACATGTTGGCCAGAAAATCGCTCTTGGCTTGCGCCGCCGCATGGGCGCGCTGGATGGCCTCGCGGAGGGCCGCCGTGCGCTCGTGAATTTTCTCCTCCAGGCGAGTCTGATACTCACGGACTTCCCGTTCGGAGGCGGCCAGTTCCGCAATCATCTGGTTGAAGCTGTGCCCGAGCCGTTCGATTTCATCCCCGGTACGGGATACGGGGATCGGCTCGCGGCGTCCCTCAGCAACTCCGGCAATGGCTCGCTCGAGCAAAACGAGCGGGCGCACGAACACTCGGCTGGTGAGCCGGGCCAGCAGAACGGCGAAAGCGGTCAACACCGCCGTGGCCACAGCTTGCTCCGACCAAGACAGGTGGGGATCCTGCCAGCGGAGAACGATCTGAAGGAGCGAGGTCCAGATGATCAGGGCCGCGGTGAACACCGAGAACTTCGTGGCCAAAGAGTGATAGCTCCGCGAGCGGGAGCGGCCCAGCCCCATCGGGACTTCCCTTAGAGTTATCGGCCGGCGGGGGACGCTGCCTCTCTCAGGGAAACACCCGAGTCGGTCCCGTCTACAATGAAGCAATGCCCTCGCCGCAGCTGTCGGTTACGGTGTGCGGAATCCCACTCCGGAATCCGGTGCTGGCGGCGTCTGGAACCTTCGCCTACGGCGTCGAGTTCGCCTCGATCGTGGACTTGAATCGGCTGGGCGGGCTCGTTGTCAAAGGGCTGTCGCGGGAACCGATGCCGGGCAATCCTCCGCCTCGGATCTGCGAAACCGCTGCGGGCATGATCAACTCCATCGGTCTGCAGAACATCGGTGTGCGGGCCTTCGTGCGCGAGAAGCTGCCCGTGCTGCGGCAATTTCGGACGCCCGTGTTCGCCAATGTTTTCGGCTACACCCCCGAGGACTACAGCGAGGTCGTCCGCATCCTCGAGGACGCCGAAGGCCTGGCCGGCTATGAGCTGAACGTCTCTTGCCCCAACACGAAGCGAGGGGGGATTTATTACTCGAGCGACCCAAGCCTGCTCGCGGAGCTAGTCGAAAGCGTGCGGCGCGTGGCCCGGCGCGTTCTCATCGTGAAACTCTCGCCCAACGTGGCACGTATCGAGCCTTTCGCCCGGGCGGCGGAGCAATCCGGCGCGGATGCCATCTCGCTCGTGAACACCTTCTTGGCTTTGGCGATCGATGCGCGCACGCGGCGTCCCAGAATCGGCGCCGGCTTCGGGGGCCTTTCCGGACCGGCGATCAAACCCCTGGCCTTGCGGCTCGTTTACGAGGCGGCACAGGTGGTGCGGATTCCGGTGATCGGGATCGGAGGCATCGCCACGGGCGAAGACGCGGCGGAATTTCTCCTGGCCGGCGCCTCGGCGGTTCAAGTGGGAAGTGCCACGTTCTGGGATCCACGAGCGCCGCTGCGAGTGGCGCGCGAGCTCGAGCGCTTCCTCCGGCGGCAGAAGATTGCGGATGTGCGGGAATTGATCGGCGGCCTGCGTTGGGAGCCGGAAGGGGATTGCCGGCAACAGGATGCCGGCGGCAGCTAGCTAGCCGTGACCCAGGTACATGAGCCAGCCAATTCCGAACAGGGCCACCAGAAAATAGGCGAAGCACTTCAGCCCATAACGCCACCGGTTGCGGTCGTCGCCATGGCTGACGACGCCGAACACAATCGAGGTGAAAAAGGCGAACAACAACGCCGCTTCAAAATGCGTCAGCGTCATCTTGGGCATCAGTTCTTCCTCCCGGCGGCGATCTCGTAAGCGTCCACCATGGCCAGAACATTCAGCAGGCCCGCGCCGACCAGGAATTTCGTCCCGTAGTCATGGACGTGGCCGGCCACCTCCGGCTGCGAATAACCGAGCCACACCGTGAGCAGGTACAACAAACCGGCGGCCAGGTCCCCAAGGAAGCCTCCGCAGTAAATCAGCGTCGTCAAAAGGTCCCCCACTTTGGGCCGAAACAGCGCCCCCCGCATCATCAAGCCCAGCAAAAACATCGAAGTAATGGCGAAAAACAGCAGCGCCGCCCGGCCTCGGCGGTTCAGAAGGAAGTGACCCCCTCCGGGGATCAACCACGCTACCGCCACCGGCCCGAACCACACCTTGAGCGGCGGCATGGGCTGCCGCACTGTCTTCGGTTTGTCCCCCATGGAATCTTCAGTGTAGCATTCAGGGCTCAGCGGGCCCTTCCCTGAGGAGGCTGGCTCGCCAAGTACAGAAAAGCCTCGAGGATGCGCGCCCGTTGGAGCTCGTCCACCAGGAGGTGGCGGTGACGGCCCTCCGAGGCGGGCTCGAAGCTGGTTCGGCCTTGGTCGTCGACCCGGACCCAGCCCGGCTCGGACAAACGGAAGTAGCCGCGCTCGGGGCGTACGGCCCAAAGCACCGAAGTCAGGTCCCAAGTCGGTCGGTCGTACGGCATGTTCCCGTAGTGGCGATAGGCGTCCACAATGGGATGATGTTGGGTGTAGCGGAAATCCTCCTCGATGCTGCGGGCCGGGTAAAGGATCCTCTTGCCGACCTCGAAACCACTCACCACCACGGGAGTGGGCCACTCCGCGAACACCTTCTGCGCCGAGGGGACATCGGTTTTCACGTTGAATTCGGCCATGCCCGTTTCGAACTCCCCGGCCATGACCGACAGCAGGCGGACCTTGCGCGCCACCAGTTCCCGGCCGCCGAACGAACTCCAGGCATCCGGCGCCGACTCGAGGAGCCGCGCAAGGTTGGTGCTGAACCCTACCTGGATCATCACGACCGATCCCTCTGGCTGTGCGGCCAGCACCTGGCGCAGGAGGCCCGTGGCCTCCGGCGCTTGCCGCCCGTCGCGGATCTTACGCGGATAAAGGAATGGGCCGTCCGGGCGGCGCCGCTCGGCCGGGACGCGAATCATGGGGCTGTCCTCGGGAGTCTTCCCGTTGCGCACTAGCCCCACAGGGATGTGGCCCCGGCCGTAAAAATGGTTCACCAGATCCACGTAGACCGCGGCCCAGGGGTTGTCCTTGGTGACGGTGACGGCCAGCAGGCGAACTTCGCCGCGGCTTTCGAAGGCGTGGAGCATGGCGAGCGCGAGGGCGTCGTCCACGTCATTGCCCATGTCCGTGTCGAAAATCACGGGGATCGGTTTGGGAAGTGGTCCCGCCATAGCGGCGGCGACGCCAGCGCACAGCAGCACAAGGCACCACGGGCGCACGTCTTCCAGCGTAGCCCAGATCCTCTGGACACCGGCGCAGGTGCCGACTAGCATGATCGAGAGGGCTCGGGCATGAATCGGAGAACATTCTTGTTGGCGGCGACGGTCGGAGCCGCTGGGGCGCAGACGCGAATTCGGATTGGATTTCTTGGGGTGAGCCACTCGCATGCCTGGGACAAGACGGTCGTGGTGCGGGAGTCGCCGGATTGGGAGCTGGTCGGGGTCGTGGAAACGGACGCGGCGCTTCGCGCGCGCTACGAGAAGGCAGGCATCCGCATCCTGAGCGAAGACGAACTGCTCGGGGATTCAAGCATCCGAGTGGTCGCGGTGGAGAGCGCGGTCCCCGACCATGCACGGGACGCACGGCGGGCGCTCGCCGCGGGCAAGCACGTGCACTTGGAGAAACCCCCGGCGGACAACCTCGCGGAGTTCCAGGATCTCGTTAACCTGGCGCGCACCAAGGGCCTGCTTCTGCAGATGGGATACATGTGGCGCTTCCACCCGGGCATCAACGCGGCGCTGGAGGCGGCGCGCAAGGGCTGGCTGGGAGACGTCTTTCTGGTCCGGGGCACCATGAATACGCTGATCGGGCCGGACCGGCGGCCGGAGTGGGCTCTCTTCCGCGGGGGCCAGATGTTCGAGCAAGGATGCCACTTGATCGATCCGATGGTGCGGCTTCTCGGTCGCCCGCAACAGGTCACTTCCGTGCTCAAAACGCACGGCCGCTACGACGACAAACTGGCGGACAACACGGCAGCGATCTTCGAGTTTCCGCGCGCACTGGGCGTAATTACCAGTTCCGTGCTTCACCCAGGGGCGGCGCGTCACCGCGCGTTCGAGGTATTTGGCACCAATGGCAGCGCCGTGGTGCGCCCGATCGAGCCCGCCAAGCTGGAGATCGACCTGGCGGAGTCGGCCGGACCGTACCGCTCCGGACTCCAGGAGGTGCCCCTTCCGCCGTATCGGCGCTACGTGGGGGAGTTCGACGAGCTCGCAAGGGCCATACGAACCGGCGGCCAATTGGGGGTCACGCCGGAGGAGGACCTGTTGGTGCAGGAGACGTTGCTCTGGGCGAGCCAAATGTGAAGGCAAGCCGGATCTGCCCGGCCTGTTACAATGAACGGGTTGATGCGAAAGACAATGTTGCGCGCAGCGGCGATCTGTGTGGTTACTTTGGCAGCCTTCGGCGCCCAAGAGCTGGTGGAGTTGTTGCAAAAAGCGCCTCCGGATGTGGATGCGGCTTTGCGGGCTCGAATCTCCAAGTTCTACCAAGCGCACGTGGAGGGCAAGTTCCGCGAGGCCTACGATCTGGTGGCCGACGACAGCAAGGATGTTTTCTTTGCCGCAGAGAAGCCACGCTATCGTAGCTGTAACATCCTCCGGATCGAGTACTCGGACAATTTCACCAAGGCTCGAGCAGTGGTGGCCTGCGAGATGGAAACCTCCATGTTCGGCAACCGCTACGTCGTCCCGATTCCGGTTACTAGCCTCTGGAAACAGGTCCATGGCCAGTGGTTTTGGTACGCACTGCCGGCTGGCGAGGAAGTGCTCACCCCGGCGGGGGTCATGAAGCCCGGGCCCGCCCCCCAGGCCGGCCAGCAGGCGGGGTTCGTGGCGGGGGTTCCGCAAATTTCCGCGCTGCAGAATATGGTGCGCGCGGACAAGGCCGAGGTGAGATTGAGTCCCCAGGGCGAATCCTCGGACACGGTCAAGATCACGAACTTCCTGCCGGGTTCCATAACCCTTTCGCTCGAGTATCAACCTGTGCCGGGCCTGCACGTGGAGCTGGACCGGCCGGAGTTGGGCACCAAGGACAGCGCAACGCTCATGGTCCGCTGGAGCGGACAAGCTCCGGCCCGCAACCTAACGGTGAACGTGCGCGTGATGCCCACGGCTCAGCTGATTCCCATTCGCGTCACCTGGGGGTCGCCCGCTGGCGAGTCGCCGTCAAGCAAATCTCGATAGCGAATTCGCCGCAGGCCCGCCGCTTCTATGGCTTCTCGCACCCGTGCGCTGAGCAAGGCTTCGAATTCCTCCCGATAGCGGTAGTTCGGCTCGGCTCCGGAAAAGGAGTCTATGGCGGGGTGGAAGTACATTTCGCTGACTCCGTCGGGCAGCTCTCGGAGCATACGGAGGACGGTGGCGGTGTCCATGGCGCCGGAGTGACGCAGACCCAAGAGAAAATCGTTCGTGCGCACGCCGCCCTGACGCAGCTTCCGGCGCATGTGTCGGATCCAGGGACGAAGCCAGCGCGGCCCGGCGGGGTCGTCCGGAACGCGCATGGCGCGGAGGCCGAATTCGCGCCCCACTTTCAGGATCAGGTTCAGCACCGTGGGATGCACGTGCATGTGGCAGTGGGCGTTGACGTGATCCAGCTCGAGCCCCGTGGCCGCGAACCACTCGAACTGCGCGCGGATCTCGTCCTCGAGCTGGGTCCGGGCGCGCGGCGAGAAAAAGTAGCGCACGCCGGCCGCCACCAGATTGTCTGGCAACCGGCTCGGACGGGTCCGCCGGGCGGGCGCCGGCCCGGCCGCGGATAACGGCACGCCGCGCACCACCACGACGTGCAGCCCCACGCCGAGCCCGGGCATACGGCGCGCCCGCGCCACAGCGTCGTCGGCTGCGGGGCCGGCAGCCATCAAACTGGCGCAGGTCAGAACACCCCGGTGGTGCGCCTGTTCGATGGCTTCATTGACCGGCAGGGCCAAGCCAAAGTCATCCGCCGTGAGGATCAGCCGCCGCATCGCATCCGCTCTGGCGCCGGGTGCGCACCCCGTGCAGACGTCCGCCGCGCTTCAAGAGGAACTCTTCGCCGCGCCAGACCGTTTTGCGACGCAGGAGCGCCGCCGCCCAGGAGCCCAGCGCCGCCACGTCCCTGAGGGGCAGCCACAGCAGGGCGCGCAAGCCCTCGCGGTCGCGGAGTCCCCACTGCAGCCACGCCGCTGCCACGCTCCACCGCACGATCAACGCCATGGCGAGCATCACGGCGCTCACGGGGTCGGCGCGGCGCAGCACAACCAGCAACACGGCAAACGGCACCGAGCGAATGACCACGGTTGCGAAAAATGCCCAAGGCCGGGCCGCTCGGGTCTTTTGGTCCCATTGCACTTGCTGGCGCCACCAAGCGCCCATGGAAGGCAGGTCGAGCACCGTGTCGACAACGCACGGGGCCAGCACATGGCCGAGACCGAGCGCGACGATCCGCCGGCCCATCTCGTAATCCTCCACCAAATAGTCGGCCAGGGCGGCGGGCCCGCCAATGCGCTCGAGCGTGGTGCGACGCACAGCCACAGAAGCGCCCAGGCAGAAGTGCGAAGCCCCGGTTTCGTAGGCGAAGACGACGCTGGGGAGGAAGTCGGCGTTCAGAGTCAACAGCATCCAGCGCTCGGCGAGCGTCTCGGCGCTGGCGGCGCGGTACAGGCTCGAAACATAGCCCACCCCGGGGTCGAGCAGCGGCGCCACCATCGCCCTGAGATAGTCGGGTGGTAGCAGTACGTCGCTGTCACTCAGCACGAGCACTTCGTAGCGAGCGTGGGGCAACGCTCCCGCGAGATTGTTCACCTTGCCGTTGGGGCCTAGGTGAAGGTTCTCGACGGCGAGTGTGACCCGTTCGGCTCCGAACTCGGCTTGGATCTCTTCGAGAAGTGGCAGGGCGGGGTCCTCGGGGCTCCGGACGGAAAAGATGACTTGGTAAACGGGATAATTCTGGAGGCAGGCGCTACGCAGGGTGTCGCGCAAGTTTTTCTCAAGGCCGCACACCAGCTTGATCAGCGTGACGGGGGGCCACTCGGCGGGCAGCGGAGCGATGGGACGGCGGCGGAATCGCGCCAGCGTGCCGAGCGAGAGCAGCCAGAAGAGCGAGCCGGCGGCGACCGGAACCGAGCAGAGCCATTCGAGGGCGGTGAGTCCGCTACTCATAGCGGAGCGCTTCGGTGGGATTGAGCCGGGCCGCGCGGTTGGCGGGCAGCAGGCCGAACACCACACCCACCAGGAAAGAGACGCCGAAAGCCACGACGATGGAGACCCAGGACACCGTGAGCGGCAAGGCGCTGAGGAAAAACTGTGCGCTCAACGGGATGGCCACGCCGAGCAGCACGCCCGCCAGACCTCCGGAAACGCTGAGTAACATCGCCTCCACGAGAAACTGCTGAAGGATGTCGCGCCGTGATGCGCCTACGGCCATGCGAATGCCGATCTCCCGCGTGCGCTCGGTGACGGTCACCAACATGATGTTCATGATGCCGATTCCGGAAATCACGAGAGCAATGGTCGAGATCAAGATCAGCACAATCGTCAGCACGAGCGCAATCTTGCGGGCGGCTTCGAGAATGCCCGTCAGATTGCCGACGTAGTACTTAGCGCCCGGCCGGTGGCGGCTTTCGAGGATCCGGCGCACCTCTTCGGTGAGCGCCGGCACGTCTTCGGCCCGGCGGGCCTGGACATAGAGCGGATCGATGCGCTCGTACGGGACGAAATAGCGAAGGACCGTGATGGGGATGAGGATGCTCTCGCGGGCGAGTTCCGATAGCCCATATGTGGCGGTTTTTTCCTTGAAGGTTCCGATCACGGTGAACTGGAGGCCCCGGATCTTCAGCACCTGGCCCACGGCTGCTTGTTGCGAGCCGTACAAGCGCTGCGCGAGTTCTTCGGTGAGCAGAGCCACGCGCTGGCGCAGCAGCACGTCGCTCGGGTCTAAGGGACGGCCGGCCAGCTGGACTAGGTTCCGCACGTAGGCGTACTGATCGTCCGAGCCCAGTACGAGCACGTCGCGGGGCCGGCCGTCGATCACGAGGCTGTCGTAAGCCGACATGACGCCTGTGGCAGCCACGATCCGCGGCCCGAGCTGGGCGCGCACCGCCTCGACGTCGGCGATGTTGACGAAGTCGGCGGCCACAGTGGTGGCCTCGCGGCTGCCCGTTTCGAAATAGGCCATGATCAAATTACTGCCGACGCCGCTGATCTGCTCGAGGATGTACTCGCGGCTCGTCAGCGAGATGGTGACGACGAGGATGACCGAGGCGTTGCCGATGACCAGGCCGAGGGCGGTGAGCAGGCTGCGGATGCGATTGGAGCGCAGCGCATCCACGCTGAAGCGCAGGGCCTCCGCCAGGTACATAGGGATCCGCGCCGCGAGCGGCTGCTCTCAGTCTACCTTAGGCGCCGTTGGACGCTGCCGCAAGCTCGAGGCACCCCTCTAAGGGTGAGATTCATTCCCCTCCCGCGCGCTGAGCTCCGGTTCGAATTCGAAGACCCGGTCGGCGATGCGGACCGTGAGGCGCCCGCCGGCCAGGGGGCGGCCGTGCGCTGGGAAAAACAGTGCGCCGTCGGTCGACTCGCCCGGATTGAGCTTCGTCTCCACCAAAGCGATGGCCGAAGCCGCCGCGGCCGCCTTCACTCTCGTGGAGGAAACCTCCGCCAGCGCCGCCTGCCGGCGCTTTTCATAGCCGTTGGTCGAGCGAATACGGCCCACGCCGTAAAGGCTGATCTCGTACGTCGAGACGAGTTTGATGACATCGTCGCGGCCTGCCCGCCGCAGGAAATTCTCCACAACCGTGCGCGCCGGCGCCGCCCGCATCTCGGACCCGTCGGCGTGACGGAACGTGAAGTCCTCGGGACGCACGACACAAGGCTCGGCGGAACCGTTCGAGACCGCCACTTGCAGGACGGTGTACTCCCGGATCTGGGAGGGCAGTGGCGCGTACATTACGGTCAGCCCCTCTCGCGACAGCGTCTGGTAGCGAAGTCCGCCAGATTCGAATTCGATCACCTGCCCCAGGGCCGACATGGCACCCAGCAGGCAGACGGAGAGGAGCCTGGCGACCAGCCCGCCCGACGCAGGGAGCCCTCCGTTCACACTTCTATGATAGAAGCTGGCGAGCTGCTCGGAATGGCCTGAGAAGCTGCGGAACTCTACCGCCGGGGCGCAGAAGCTGCCGCTTCCTTGGCCAGACGCACGCGGGCGCCCTCCAACTTCTTCTGGATTTTCGCTACCTCCGCGGCGTCGTATTCGGACGGGGCGCTGGCTTCCCATTCTTTCAGCGCCAAGCTCCACTGGGCGATCGCCTCCTTCCAGCGGCCTTGGCGGGCCAGGACATCGCCGAGATGGTCGTTGACGGTGGGATCGCGCGGCACGCGTTCGAGAGCCTTTCGTAGGTATTTCTCCGCCTCCTCCAGCCGATCCATGCGGAAGTACACCCAGCCGAGGCTGTCCAGGTAGGCGCCGTTGTGAGGTTCGATTTCCACTGCCTTGGCGATCAGCTCGTGGGCCTCGGCCAGTCGGACGTTGCGGTCGGCCAGCATGTAGCCCAGATAGTTCAGGGCGGAGGCATTCTCCGGATCGAGCTCCAGAACCTTGCGGAATTGCGCCTCAGCGGCGTCGTAGTTCTTCATACGCTCGAACATGGCCCCGCGCAGGAAGTAAATCGTCTGCCGGTCGTCGTCCGAGTCGGAGAGCTTCTCTGCGGCGTCCAGGGCCTTGCCCATCTCCGCGTAGTTCTTCGTCCTCTCATAAACCTGAGCGAGTGCGATCCAGATTTCGCGGTCCGCTTTGCCGTCGAGGAACCTCTTGACCGCCGCCACCGCCTGATCCGCTTTGCCGAGATCCGCTAGGATCGACGCCCGGACCATGGCCACCATGCGGTCTTGGGGGTATTTTTTGTGGGCCGCCTCCGCCTCTTCGGCGGCCTTCGCGTATTCCTTTGCCTGTCGCCAGGTCTCGACGATCTGGGCCGCCGCGCGCGGCCCTAAATCCGGGTCGAGCTCCGCCATCCGGCCGAAGGCGGCCACGGCCTCCGGATACTGCAGATTGCTGCGATACAGCTGTCCCAGGCGTTCCAGCAGCACGGCGCGGTGAGCCCGTTCCAGCGGGGCGCGGGAACGGAGCTGCGGCTCGTCCAACATCGCTTGGACGAGCTGAATCGCCTCCGCATGCTTCCCCTCGGCCTCGACCAGACTCACTTCGTGGTAGCGGATCTCCAGGTTGTCCGGGGCGAGCTGTTTGGCCTGCTCGATCGCATGCCGCGCTTTGGGGAGATCCCGCTTCTGGCGGTAGACTTGCGATAGCCGCAGCCAAGCGAGAACGTCCTTGGGGTTCGACCGCGTCAAATCTTCATAAAGGCCGATGGCGGCATCGAGTTGGTGAGACAGAGCCAGATTCTGGGCGAGCGCCCGCTTGAGTTCCGGATTGTCGGGCGCCAATTCCAGCGCCCGCTTGAGGACTCCGGCGGCGCCTTTGTAGTCCCGCATTTGCTCGTAAGCGCCGGCCAGAGAGGCGAGGGTACGCAGATTGGGATTGGCCTGAACCACGCGCTCCAGCATCTCGACGGCCCGCCGGTGGTCCCCCACGTCGGAATAGACCATGGCCAGGCCGGTCATGGCCTCTTCGCTGTCGCTGTCGAGCTCCAGCGCCCGTTTGTAGGCCTTTTCCGCCTCGACCGAGTTCTGCGCCACCTTGTAAAGGCGGCCGAGCACCAGCCACGTCTCGATGCTCCTGGGATCCTTCTCGGCCACCTTCTCGTACTGCTCGATGGCCTTGCGGAGCATGGTCTCGTTGATGCGGTTGTTTTGCGGGTCTCCGATGAGGCGCATGTAGAGGCGCCCGAGGAGCCGGCGGGCGTCGAGAGCATCCGGGTTCTGGCGGAGGCGCTCCTCGGCTTCGGTGACCGCCTCGTTGAGACGCCCCGACTGGACGTAGACTTCCGAGAGCTCCTCGGCCAGGAACCCGGCGCCAGGATCGGCTTTGATGGCCTCCTTGTAATGCTCGATGGCGCGCGAGAAATATTCGCCGCGATTCCCGTACAGCGTACCCAGCTCCGCGTACAAATGGCCCATCGCGTAGTGATAATAGGCTTCCGCCCGGTTGGGCTGCCGCTCGGTGGAGGCCGCCGAAGCGGCGGCAAGGCTCGCGCCCGTCAAGGCCAGAAACCACACCAGCACCTGCACTGCTTTTTTCATCGGAATCTTATCGTCGCTTGCCACCCCAGAACGCGGCCAACGATCCTCTCTTCCCAAGTATAGCGGGAAACGCCCTTTCCACTGACCCGCCCGGGAAGGCGGTGAGAGGGAAGGCCGGCTCAACGGCCCACTCGCCAAGGTAAAGGACGCGCCGGCGATTGAGCAGGCACAGAATGGAGAAGCCGGATCCCGGCGACGGCGTCGGGACTATAATGAATGGGCCATGGCCAGCCCCGAACCCGCACCTCGTTCCTTGACCGAACCGCAGCGGCTCTTGGGCGTATTCTGGGAGCCAAAGCCGGTGTTTGCCGATCTGGCTGCCCGGCCGCGCTGGTGGGCGCCATTGATCCTCATGACCGCCTTGTCGGTCGCCTATATCGTCATGTTTTCCCGGCTGGTGGGCTGGGAGACCTTTATGCGTCGGCAATTGGAAACCAACGAGCAGATCCAGCAGATGCCGCCCGAGCAGCGCGAGCAGGTTATCGGACAGTCCGTCCAGTTTGCGGCCGGTTTCGGCTATGCGGCAGCAGTCCTGGGCGTCGTGGTCTCGATCCTGATCAGCTCTGTCGTGCTGCTGGGTATCTTCAATGGACTTGCCGGGGCCGAGCTGCGCTTCCGTCAAGTCTTCAGTATCGCGACCTATGCCTCACTGCCAGGTGCCCTCGGAACGGTCCTGGCCATGATCGTGATGCGGTTCAAGAATCCTGAGGATTTCGATCTCCAAAATCCGGTTCCCTTGAACCTCGGGGCGTACCTCGATCCCGGCACCACACCGAAATTCTTCTACACCGCCGCCGGATCGCTCGATCTGCTGAGCATTTGGGTGATCTTGCTGCTGGCTCTCGGCCTTTCGACTGCTGCCAAGCGGGTTTCGTATCAACGGGCGCTGGCGCTGGTGATGGCACCGTGGGCCGTTTACGTGCTGATCAAGGCCGGCTGGTCGGCAGCGTTCGGGTGAGCAGTCAGTGGTGCGCGAACAGCGGTCGGCAGTCAGCGGTCAGTCGCGAGGCAAGAGCCCCTGAGCCTCGCGGCGGTCCGGAGCCGAAGCGTCCTAGATTCGCTGGAACGCGCGCAGGATCTCGCGGGTGGAGTAGCGCAAGGCGATGGGCCGACCGTGCGGGCAGCTCATGGGGCACTCGGTCCGTGCCAGTTCTTCGAGCAGCCACTGGATCTTTGCCGGCTCCAGCCGCGTGTTGATCTTGATGGCAGCGCGGCAGGCGATCGAGGCCGCCATGGCGCGGCGCAGATCACCTAAAGAAACGCGCCGCAGTTCCCGCTCAGCCACTTCCAGAATTTCGAAAATGACCTGTTCAACGTCGCCGGCCGCCAGGCCCGCCGGAGCCGTCTTGACGGCAATGGTGCGCGGGCCGAACGGCTCGGTCTCGAAGCCGCTGGCCTCCAGTTCGCTGGCGATGCGCGCGTATTCGGCATACTGCCCTGGGGTCAGCTCCACGAGCACGGGAAGCAGCAGGCGCTGCGTTTCGAGCTCGCCGGCAGCCTGCTCGCGCAGCAGCTTCTCGAAGAGAATCCGTTCGTGGGCCACGTGCTGGTCAATCAGCCACAAGCCGTCGCGGCCGGCCGCCACGATGAAGCTATCGTGGAGCTGCCCAAGGGGGCGGAGGTCTCGCAAAGCATCCAACGTCGCGGCGGCAGAGAGGTCGAGGTCGGCGGGCGATCCGCGGTGCGTATCGGGAACCGGAAGCTTGAGGCCCGCCGGCGGGGCAACCGGTATGGGTTCGGGCGAAGCGTCCGGGCCGAAATCGAGCCGCAGGGCTGGGGCCGCCGTAGGCCGCAGCGTGAAGGGCGGCAGCCCTTCCGGGTTCGCGGGAGGCGCTTCCGGAAGTGCCCCCAGCCACGCTTGATTCTCGATCTGCTGCGTGAACTCCGAATAAGGCAGCTGTGCCGCGGGCTGCGGGCCGGGCCGGAGGGACAAACTGGATACCGGCCGGGATTCCACGAGCGCCTCACGGACCGCATCCCGCACGAAGTCGTGCACGAAGGTGCCCTGGCGGAAGCGCACCTCCGTTTTTGACGGGTGCACGTTCACATCCACTTCTTCGAGGTCGCATTCCAGAAACAGCAGCGCAAACGGGAAAGCGCCCGGCGGAAGGAGGTTGTGATAGGCGGCCGAAAGCGCGTGCAGCAGGAGCCGGTCACGGATCAGCCGGCGATTGACGAACAAAAAGATGGAGTTGCGATTCGACTTTTGCACTTGGGGCCGCGACACAAAGCCGCGCAGGCGGAAGACACGGCGCATGTGCCCGGACTGAGGGCTCTCGGCGGAGGCCGCCTCCAGCACCCGCTCCCGGCAGCCCAAGTCGACCAGTTCCTCGAGCGTCTGGCTGCCGAAGACCTGATAGACGCGCTCGCGGAGCGTCTCGACGGGGGTGACGTGGAGCAGCTCCCGCGAGTCGTGGCGGAAGAAAAACGTCTTGTCGGGATGAGCCAGGCTGTAGTGCGTCACCAGGGACGCCACGTGCGCGGTTTCCGTCGGTTCGGACCGCAGGAACTTCTTGCGCGCCGGCACGTTGAAGAACAGATCCCGCACCGTGACAGTGGTGCCCCCCGGGATGGCGGCCTCTTCGACGCGGAGCATCTTGCCGCCGGCGATTTCGACGCGCGTCCCGGTGCGTTCCTCGGCCCAGCGGGTTTCGAGAACCACACGGGAGACGGCCGCAATCGAGGGAAGCGCTTCGCCGCGGAACCCCAGCGTCCCGACGGCAAGCAAGTCCTTGACGTCGCGCAACTTGCTGGTGGCATGGCGCTCGAAGGCCAGCAGCGCATCGTCGTGCATCATGCCGCAGCCGTTGTCGGCGACACGGATCAGACGGCGGCCCCCCGCCTCGATGTCCACGCGCAGCTCGGTGGCGCCGGCGTCCAAGGCGTTCTCCAGCAGCTCCTTGACCACGGAGACCGGCCGTTCGACCACTTCGCCAGCGGCGATCTGGTTGACGACCTGGTCCGGAAGTATGCGGATGAGACCCATCAGCCCCGGGCCCCGCCCCCGCGCACGGGGCGCAGTCCAATGGGCCTATTGTACCGCGATGCCTCGCTGTTCCAGCAGTTCGCCGGTGACGCGCAGCAGGTTCAGCAAGTTTCGGCGATAGTTGATGGACTCGGTGAGCAACCGCGACTGGGCCGTCGTCAGACGGGTCTGCGCGTCCAGGACGAAAAACAGCACCGTCGTGCCCAGCTCGTACTTTTTCTGCTCGGCCTCCAGGTTCTTCTGCGCGAGGTCTCGCGCTACCTGAGCCAGCTTGACGGCCTCCCGGCTGGACTCCACCTGACTGATGGCGTTGAGCACTTCCAGCCGAACGTTCTGCTCCAGGCTGCGGACGCGCAGCGCATCCAGGCGCTTCTGTACGAGAGCGTCGGCGAGGTTGGCGGAGGCCGTGCGGTCCCGAATCGGAAGCCGCAGCGTCAGGCCGAAGGTGTAGGTGGGAAAGTTGAAGTTGAACAGCTGACTGAGCGCGTCCCCGAAACCGCCCGGGATCACGGTGACGACCGTGCCTACCGGACCCTCCGGCCCGAAGACGTTCGTGCGTCGGTAGAACGGTCCCCCGCGACCGGACGAGGCGTAGCTGGCGGTAAGGGACAGATCGGGCCGCAGCGCGTCGGCGGCGGCGCGAATGTTCATGTCGTCGGTGAGCAGGTTCTCCCGGGCCGCGAGCAGGTCGGGCCGCATGGCCAGCGCTTTCTCGACCAGCGCTTCCCGGTCGAACGTGGCCGTGTCGGCCGGCGGGAGAACGGTTTCCGTCAGCACGATGGGGACGTTCCGGAACTGGGGATCCAGATCCGCGCCGATCTGCTTCCGCAGCGCATCTTCGAGCTGGGCCAGCCGGTACTTGGCCTGCGAGAGCTGGATCTGGGCCGAGGCGTAATCGGCTTGCGGCTGGTAGATGTCCAGCGGGGACAGCGCGCCCAGCTCGAGTTCCCGCTGGGCGATCTTCAAAGCCTCGGCGCGAAGCGCGACGGCTTGTTCCTGAACCAGGACGTTCTCGCGCGCTCCCACCACGTCCCAATACGCGTTTTCGGCTACGGTCAGCAGCCGCAGAAGCTGGTCGCGCAGATTGTGCTCCGCGCTACGCAGGCGGCTGCGGGCGATCAGGATGGGCAGCCGCGTGACGTACGCCCCGCGGCCCCGCAGCAAGGGTTGAGTGAAGCCGAACGTCAGGCGCGCGTTGAGCGCCGGATTGAAGGTTTGGAAGGCGCTGTTGGTGGAGTTCTTGCTGGCGAAGAAGCCCACGTTGAACTGCGTGCCGGTCTCGAGCACCTGCTGGTAGCTGAAGTTGGCGGGCTGGTTCAACTGGCTGAGCGTGGCGGCGCCGGCCAGCACGTCGCTTGCGGGGGATTTCGTGCGCGTGCTGTTGAAGCTGGCGGTCAGCGTGGGATCGAAGCGGCCGAACGCGCGTGTCACGGCGTTCCTCGGCACTTCCACCGACAATTTCTGGATGGCGATGTCCGTGTTGTTGGCCAGTACCAGTTCCAGGTAGGAGCGCAGCGAGAGTTCGAGCTTGCCGTCCACGAGGAAGTCGGCCAGGCGCGCCGGCGGCTGGAGCTCCACGCGCATCGATGGCGTGCTGAAATGCTGCCGGAAGTACGCGGGACGCGGGAACACCGGCGCCTCCTGCGCCCAAGCCGCGCCCGCGCAAAGGAATCCTGTGAGAATCCAACTCGGTTTCATATTCGTGAGTTACTCGTAGCGAATCGCTTCGATGGGGTCCAATTTCGCGGCCTGAACTGCCGGATAGATCCCGAACAGCAAGCCAATGAAGACCGAAACGCCGAAGGCAACCGCGATCGAAGTCGCCGTGACGACCGTGGACCAGCCGGCCGCCGCGGCAATGACGCGGGACAACGTGAACCCAAACGCAATCCCGATCAAACCGCCCAGGATCGAGATCATCACCGCCTCCGTCAGGAACTGGCGGACGATGTCGGACTGCCGGGCGCCGATGGCGCGCCGGATGCCGATCTCCCGCGTCCGTTCCAGCACCGTGGCGAGCATGATGTTCATGATGCCGATACCGCCCACCAACAGCGAGATGCCCGCAATGCAAATCATCACCACTTCGAAGATGAACTGCGTGCGTCGCCGCTCTTCTAAGAGCCCGGCCGGGACCACCACCGTGAAGTCTCCAGCATCTTTGTGCGTCGCCGTCAGGATGGCGCGGACGATGTTGGCCGTTTCGATCGAATCCGTCCCCGGGCGCACGCGCATGTAAATGCCGTCGATTTCGTCTTTGAGGAAGCTGTTGGAATCCTCGAAACGGCGCATAACGGTGTTGAGCGGGGCGATGATCATGTTGTTGCGGTTGACCGCTTCCAGACCCTCGATCTCGGTGTCCGCCGTGGCCTGATGGGCCAGCACGCCGATCACTTGGAGCCAGACGTTGTTCACCTTGACGTACTTGCCCACGGCGCGGTCGTAGCCCAGAAGGTTGATCTTGGCCGACTCGCCCAGCACACACACGGGCGCCGATTGCAGGTTCTCCTCCTCCGTGAAGAAGCGCCCCTCCACGACCGTGAGGTTATTGATCTGCATGAAATTGGGCAGCACCCCGATCAGCAGCGGAGGCTCCTGGGTGGTCTTGGGCAACACCTTGGTCGGTTTGAAACGCTTCCGCGGCGTGAGCGCCTCCAGACCTTGGACGTTTTCCGCAATGGCGCGGAAATCGCGGAACGTGAGGCCGGGGGAAATCTGGCGCCGGGCCTGGAGCTCGTTGCGGTCCACGGCCTCCCGCGCTTCCACAATGATGTTGTTCACTCCCAGCAGGTCAATGAAGCTGATCATCTCCCGCTGGGCCCCGGCAGTGATGGAGAGCATCGCCACCACGGCGCCGACGCCGAAAATCATGCCCAGCATGGTGAGCAAGCTGCGGAGCTTGTGCACCAGGAGGCTGGAAAGGCCCATGTAAATTTCGGGCAGGTAACTGCTGAGACCCGACATCTGATGTCACCTTCCTTGCGCCATGTCAGTGGGAGCGCCTCAGGTCCGCGGCCCGGGGCCCACGCCGCCCATTGGATTCGGGCCTGCGGCCGGTTTTTCTTCTTTCTTTTGCCCGGGCTTGGCGAACGGGTCGGCCAGGGCGATGATTTCTCCAGGCTTCAACCCCTCGGCGACCACAATTGCCGACTCGCTGCGTTTGCTGAATTTGACGAATCGGGGCTCGAAACGCTCGCCGACCTTGACGTACACCACGGGCTTGCCTTCTTTCTCGAAAACCGCCTGCGCGGGGACATGAATGGCGTTAGGGATCTTCTCCACGATGATCTCCACGTCCGCCAGCAAGCCAGGGCGCAACAACACTTCGAGCTGACTGTCCTCGTCGGGCGGGGGCGGCAGCTTGGCCTCGGCGAGTTCTTTTTCCGTGAACGGCCCTGTGGGACCTCCAAAGCCAAACATCCTGCCCTCGCCGCCCTCGCGGCCGCCCTGTGCCGCTCCCGGGGCGCCCGGCGGACGCAGCCCGAAGCTCGGCAGCCCCGCGACCGGTCCGGGAGCCCCGCTTTGTCCCTGGCCCGGTCCGGGGAGCTGAAACTTCTGGCGCAGCTCCGCAAAAATCTTCTGTCTCTCCTCGGGGCTGAGATCTTGCATGCTGCGCCCGCCGAGCGCCTTCTCGATGGCCTCGCGGATCTTGCGACGGTCTTCTTCTGAGAGCTGGCCGAAAAAGCCGCCGCCGAAGCCGCCCCGGCGACGGCCCTCCGGCGCCCCTTCGCCCTGCTCGCCGCCCTGGGACGCCCCACTTCCCAGCCCCGCAGGCGGGCCGAAGCCGCCGGCGCCGCCGATGACGGCCATAGCCGGAAAGCCTCCGGCTGAGCCAAAGCTGGCGGTCTGCACCTGGGCGACCGGTTTTTTGCGGTTGCGCTCGGCCGTTTCCATAACGCGCCGGATTTGTTCCGGCGTGGCGCCCACCGCGCTGAGCAGTTCCTTCATGTCTACGGAAAAGGTGACGTCAAATTTCTTCGCCGGATCGCCCGAGAAGACGTTCGCACTGGCGGTTCCGCTCAGGCTCTTGATCTTGCCCTGGAGCTTCTTTCCGGCCAAGGCATCCAATTGAATGATCACGTCCTGGCCCTCGCGCAGGTTGGCCCGATCCAGTTCGCCGACCTTCGCCACCACTTCCAATTCCGAGAGATCGAGCACGTCGGCCACGGGCATGCCCGGCTGCACCTGGTCGCCTTCGCGGATGTCCGGCACCTGCGCGCCGAACATCCGCATGCCGCCGAAAATGTTCTGACGGATCGCCACCAAACCGCTCATGGAGGCCAGCAGCTTAGTCTGGCTCAGGCGCATCCGCTCCCGGTTGAGCTCGACCAAGGCCCGGTTGCGCTGCTCGCGCAGCACGGCCAGCTCGGCCTCGGACTGTTCGCGCCGGGATTTGATGTCCACCTCGAGCTGCTTGAGACGGCGGCGCGCCTCTTCCAGGTTCAGCAGATTCTTGCGGGCGTCAATGGCCGAAAGCAGCTCGTTGCGCTTGACCTCCAGCTCGGCGCGACGCACCGCGTAGCGGGCCTGGAGCAGGTCCACCTGGTCCTGGTTGTTGCGGATCGCCAGTTCCGCCTGTGCTTTCTTGATCTGCTCCTCGATCTGTTCGAGTTCGAGCTGCTTTTCTTCCAGCCGCGAGCGCACCTCGGAGTCGTCGAACTCGACAATCAGGTCTTTCTCGCGGGCAAACGCGCCCAGGGGCGCCAGCTTGGTGACCTGCACGGTACCGAACAGGTTCGGCGCCACCAGGGTCTCCGAACGCACCGCCCGTAACTCGCCGCGCGTGAACGCGCGGATGACCAAGTCCCCTTGCCGCACGCGGGTGGTGGGAATGTGCTCCTGGCGCTGGGGAATTCTCTTGACGAACCAGTAGGCTGCCCATACCGCCAGCCCGACCAGCGCCGCCATCGCGCCTCGAAAGATCCATTTCTTCATGCTCGTTCCCGCTCTCCTACAATTTCCGTGCCCGGCGCGCCGCCTCGTCGGGATCCTCCAGGGCCACCACTTCTCCTTCGCGCAGCCCCTTCAAGACGACCACGTTCTCCTCGTTGCGCTTGCCCACCTCGATGGTGCGCAAGGCAAACTTCTCTCCCGTCTGGACCCACACCGTGGGCTTGCCCGCCCGCAGGAAGCTGGCCCGCACGGGGATCAGAAGCACGTTGGACTGACTTTCGAGGATGATCTCGGCAGTGGCGCTCATGCCGGGGCGCAGTCGCGGATCCAGATTTTTGAGCGTCGCGTAGGCTGGAAACAGCCGGTCGGCTTCGCGCCAACCGCGAAACTGAAGAGTCGCAATCGGGCTGATCCAATCCAGTTCCGCCGTGAATTCCCTGTCGGGGATGGCGTCCACGCGAATTCGAACCAGCTGGCCCAATTTGAGCTTGCCTCGGTCCACCTCTTCCAGCTTCAGCTCGATGCGCATCTCGGAGAGATCCGGAATTTCGGCGATAGCCGCCCCGGTCCAGGCGCGGTCGCCCTCCTTGAAGGGCGGCGGCATCTGCCCGAAGGAACCGCCCGAGCGGAAGTTGGGCAGAATGTTGACGATTCCGTCAATCGGCGCGCGGATGACCATCTTGGAGAGGTATCCCTTGGCGCGTTCCATGTCGCGGATGGTTTTCTGCTTGGACTCCTCGAGCCGTTCCAAGTCCGCTTCCTGCGTGACCTTGTGAGCCTTGATCGTGGTCTTGACCTGGTTGAGCTCGCCTTCGGAGATGCCGACGTTGATCCGGTTCTTGGCCCCCTCGATCTCCGAGAGAATCTCCGCCTTGCTGGCCTCCAGCTTGGCCCGCTCGACGTTGTACTCTGCGGTCATCAGGTTCAGGCCGTCCGTTTCGTTCACGATCCGGTGGGCGGCCTTGGTTTGCACGATCTCGCTTTCGGCCGTGCGGACTCGCGTGGCCCGCTCCAGGTAGTACTGCTCCTGCGCGGCGGTGTCGAACTCGACAACCACATCGCCTTTCTTGATCGGCTTGCCCGACTCGGCGAGCCGCACGATCCGAGGATCCGGTACTTGCGGCGCCGTCAGGATCACCGAGCGCGTGCTGCGGATTTCCCCCCGCGTGCGGACGGCGAGGACAAACTCCCCCCGCTGCACACGCGCCACAGGCACCTCCACCACTGTCGGGGCTGTGGAACGGTAGGCCGCGTATACGGCGCCGCCGAGCAGCGCCACGCCGAGGGACCAGCCCGCCGCCTTACGGGCCCGCGAAACGGGTTTCTGGCCCAGACGCTGTTTCGGTTTCAAATCCTTCGAATTCGCCATGCCTTTCCTACTTCGGTGCCGGGGGCCGGCGGAGCGCAATCACTTCGCCGGGCTGCAAACCAGAACGCACGGCCGCAGTGATGTGGTTGACCAGCCCCAGCTCGACTGGACGGGTCTCCCAAGAAGAGCCGCGCCGGACGAAGACGTAGGGCGCTCGGCCGGGCCCATCGCGGAAAATCCCTTCCAACGGCACGACGGCCGCAGCCTGCTCCTGGCTGATTTCTACGTCCGCGCTCACCGACAAGTCCGGGATCACACGGGCATCCAAACGTTCGAGTTTCAACGTCACCGGGATCTCTTTGACGTACTCCAAGCGCCATCCTGCCGCCTTGGGCATCGCCCCAATGGCAACCACGCGCGCGGGGAGCTCCAAGTCGGGGTAAGCGTCGAAGCGGACCGTGGCTCGGGCACCGACGCGGATCCGCTCGGCATCCACTTGGTTGACGGCCGCCTCCACCAGCATCGAGCTTGGATCCACGATCCGCATGTACGGCTGGCCCGGACCTACTTGGTCGCCGGCTTGGATCTGCGCTTGTTCGCCGCCGCGGATCACGGTTTGCATCACGACCATGCCGTCGATGGGCGCCCGGACCACCATGCGGTCCACGTTGGCTTGGACGCGCTGGAGTTCGACTTTCGCTTCATCCCGGGCCAGTTCCGCGATCCGCAGCTGGGCGTTGAGGGACTGCTCCATGAACTTGACTTCGCTCAGGAGTTGCTTGTGGATCGCCTCGGCTTCTTCGGCATTCAGGCGCAGAATCTCCGAGGCGTTGGCGGACCGGACGGGAGTCGTTTTCAAGTCCAGCAATGCCTTGTCCAAATTGGCCTTGGCCACCCGGATGGAATGATCGTGAGCGTCCTTGAGAACCTCAAGCTGGGCGCGAATGCTTTTGATGGTGGCTTCGGCTTGGGTCACTCGAGCCTTGAAGTCGTCCAGCCGATTCAACATGTCCTCGCGGTCGAACTCGGCGACAATATCGCCCTTCTTGACCCAGGAGCCTGGCTTGGCCGTGCTGACCAAGGTCAAACCGAACCCGACGCGGGCGCCCCCGGGCCCGGCCGAGACCACCATGACGCTGCCTCCCCCGCCGCCTCCACCGGAAGGCGGACCGCTCGGGCCGCCCGGCAAGCTCGCCGCCGTGGAGCCGAGCCCCGAACCCATGGCGCTCGAGCCGCTGGAGCTTCCCGCGGAGGAGCGCGTCGTCCGAGCGGATGGCGAAGTCGCGCCAAACCGCGTCGTGGCGGCCCGGAAGGCCGCAGAGCCCGAACCGCCCGAACCGAGAGTGGATGAGCCCGTTCCAGCGGTGCTGGCTACCATGGCGCCGCCCGAGGCACCCCCACCGGCGCTGGCGAGAATCGCCGTCGAGGCGGTTGTCGAGGGGGATTCGCCCCCGCCACCCCCGGCTCCGCTTCGGCCCCCACGACCCGCCCCCGTAGAGATTCCGCCTCCCATGCCGAGGGCGCCGCCGCGGCCGCCCCGCAAGATCGGCGCCGTCAACAGGGCGTAGCGCTCTGGCGTGGTGGTCCCGGTGAGCCGAATGGTGAGGCGCACCTCGCCGGGGGTTACGGTGTACAGCGGCACGGCGCCCAGCCCCGGCGCCGCCTGTCGCGTGGGAACCACCGATGGCCCGAGCCAGTACACGAGCCCGATCGCTAACACGACCACGGCCCCGAGGATCAAGTACAAGCCCCTACGGGGCCGGCGCGGCCGGACCGCAGGGCGCGGGGGAACCTCGGCTGGACGCAACGGTGGCGTCGGAACCGTAAGAGGAGTTGTCTGCGGCTGCATGCGATTTCCGTCCCTGGAAAGTATAGCTCGCCCCCTCGGGGCCAAGCACTTTCCTCAACGCTGCTCACAGAAAAGACGTCGTTCCCGCCCCAGAGGTTATGGCGAGAACCGAGCTGAGTGGAATCGTATCTGCCGGGCCGAGCGGGAGATGGCTCTTTACCCGCTCATCGAGGCCAGGAACTCGGCGTTGTTGCGGGTTTTGGCGAGCTTGTCGAGCAACAGCTCCATGGCCTCCACCGGAGAAAGCGGGCTCAGAACCTTGCGGAGCACCCAGACGCGGTTGAGTTCCTCCTTCGGCTGTAGCAGCTCCTCTTTGCGCGTCCCGCTCTTGTGGATGTCGATGGCGGGGAACACGCGCTTTTCTGCCAGCTTGCGGTCGAGGTGAATTTCCAGATTGCCCGTGCCTTTGAATTCCTCGAAGATGACGTCGTCCATCCGGCTGCCAGTGTCGATCAGGGCGGTGGCGATGATCGTCAGCGAACCGCCCTCTTCGATGTTGCGCGCTGCGCCGAAGAACCGCTTGGGCCGCTGGAGGGCGTTGGAATCCACGCCGCCGGAAAGCACCTTCCCCGAGGGAGGCACCACCGTGTTGTAGGCGCGAGCCAGCCGGGTGATCGAGTCGAGCAGAATCACCACGTCGCGTTTGTGTTCCACCAAACGCTTGGCCTTCTCGATGACCATTTCGGCGACTTGCACGTGTCGGCTGGCCGGCTCGTCGAACGTCGAGCTGATCACCTCGCCCCGAACCGACCGCTGCATGTCGGTGACTTCCTCGGGCCGCTCATCGATGAGCAAGACAATCAGCACCACGTCCGGGTGGTTCGTGCTGATGGAGTTGGCGATGCTCTGCAGCAGCATCGTCTTGCCCGTCCGGGGCGGAGAAACGATCAGACCGCGCTGCCCCTTGCCGATGGGGGTGAGAAGATCCAGGACCCGACCGGAGTAGTTGTCCTTGGTGGTTTCCATGCGGAGCCGCTCGTTGGGATACAGCGGCGTGAGATTGTCGAAGAAGATTTTGTTACGAGCTTCTTCGGGCGGCTCGAAGTTGATGGCGTCGACTTTGATCAGCGCAAAGTACCGCTCCCCCTCTTTGGGCGGTCGGATTTGGCCGGAGATCGTGTCGCCCGTGCGCAGATCAAAGCGGCGGATTTGGGACGGGGAAACGTAGACGTCGTCCGGACCGGGCAGGTAGTTGTACTCGGGCGAACGCAGGAATCCGAACCCGTCCGGCAGGCATTCGAGGACGCCTTCGGAGAAGATGAGACCGCTCTTTTCGGCCTGGGCTTGCAGGATTTTGAAGATCAGATCCTGCTTGCGCATCCCGGCGGCGCCCTGGACCCCCAGCTCCTTGGCGATCTGGTTGAGTTTCTGGATGCTCATCTCCTTGAGCTCGACCAGATCCAGAGTGGTGGCACCGTTTTTGGCCGCCGTGCTCTGCCCCCCTTGGCCATGCTTCTTGCGGGGCGGGGCAGCCGCTTCCTCAGGCGGTTTTTCCTCTACACCTTGATCTTGCTTCTCGAGTTCGTCTGACAAGGTAACCTCGCTTCCGGCTCCTCCAGTCGTCGGCCCCCGAGCGACTGGCGGAGCCGGTGATGTTCCATGAGTTTGGATTGCTTGCGTTTGAACTTTCCGGCACCGGCGGTGCCGCCGCAGATCCGGCGAGCGCCGACTTTGCCGCTCCGTCCGATCTCCCGGGCGGGGTTCAGTGTCTCAATTCTTCCTGCGCGGCGGGAGCACCCACCTCCACCGTGGCCTGCGGGGCCGTGACGGCCAGCGGCTCGATCTCCCGCTCCAGGGCGATTTTCAAGACTTCGTCCATGGATTCGACGAAGTGCAACTGCATCTCGTTGCGAATATTCTCCGGGATGTCGGGCAGATCCTTTTCGTTTTCCCGGGGCAGAATTACCTGACGAATGCCGTGGCGGTGCGCCGCCAAAAGCTTCTCTTTCACCCCGCCGATCGGCAACACTCTTCCTCGCAGGGTGATCTCCCCCGTCATGGCCACGTCACAGCGCACCGGGATCTTCGTCAGGGCGCTCGTGATGGCCGTCGCGATGGTGATTCCTGCCGAGGGACCATCCTTGGGGATGGCGCCCTCGGGAACGTGCACGTGAATATCCAAGTGCCGGTAAAAGTCCTTTGGCAGTCCCAGCATGGCGGCGCGGGACCGGATATAGCTCATGGCCGCGTGGGCCGACTCTTGCATGACGTCGCCCAGCTTGCCCGTGGTGGTGAGCTTTCCTTTGCCCTCCATGATCGTGGCTTCGGTCGTCAGAATCTGCCCGCCCACCTCCGTCCAAGCCAGGCCAATGGCCGCGCCGACCTCATTTTTCTTTTCGGCCTTCAGATCGCGGAACTTTTGGGGTCCCAAAAACTCCGGGATGTTTTCCGGCGTGATGACCACCGTCGAAAACTCATCCTTGCCATCCCAGGTAACCTTCTTGCGGGCCACCTTGCGGCACAGGTTGCCGATCTCGCGTTCCAGATTTCGTACGCCCGCCTCGCGGGTGTAGTACTGAATCAGCGTCAGCAAGCCTTCGTCGGTGAACCGGATGTCTTTGTCCGTCAAGCCGGCCTGCTGCATCTGCTTTTTCACCAGGAATCGCTTGGCGATCTCCAGCTTTTCCGGCTCGGTGTAGCCCGACAGGCGGATCACCTCCATGCGGTCCTGAAGGGCTGGCGGAATGGTGTGGAGCACGTTCGCCGTGCAGATGAAAAACACCTGGCTGAGATCGTACTCGACGTCGAGGTAATGATCCATGAACATGTAGTTCTGTTCCGGATCGAGGACTTCCAACAGGGCCGCCGACGGGTCTCCGCGGAAATCCATGGACATCTTGTCCACTTCGTCCAACATGAAGACCGGGTTCTTGGTGCCGGCTTTCCGCATCATCTGGATGATCTGTCCCGGCAAGGCGCCGATATAGGTCCGGCGGTGTCCGCGAATCTCCGCCTCGTCCCGCACGCCGCCGAGCGAGAGGCGCACGAACTTGCGCCCCGTGGCCCGTGCAATGGACATGCCGAGGGACGTCTTACCCACTCCGGGAGGACCGACGAAGCACAGGATGGATCCCTTCGGGTGCTTGACTAAACGCCGCACCGCCAGGAACTCCAGGATGCGCTCTTTCACCTTCTCGAGCCCGTAGTGGTCCGACTCCAGAACCTGTTCGGCGTACTTCAAGTCGCGAATTTCACGCGTCCGTTTTTTCCACGGCACGGCCAGCAGCCAGTCCAGATAGTTGCGCGAAACGGTGGACTCGGCCGACATCGGGGGCATGCTTTCCAGGCGCTTGAGCTCGGCCATGGCCTTGTCGTGAGCCTCTTTGCTCATGCCGGCCGCCTCGATCTTCTTGCGCAGCTCGTCGAACTCGCTTTTCTCGCCGCGACCGAGCTCCTTCTGGATGGCCTTGATCTTCTCGTTGAGGTAATACTCCTTTTGCGCCCGCTCCATCTGTCGCTTGACGCGGCCCTGGATGGTGCGGTCCATGTTGAGCTTTTCGATCTCGATGTCCAGCAGGTCGGCCACGCGGTTGAGGCGTTCGACCGGGTCGAAGATCTCGAGCAGCTCCTGCTTTTCCTCGATCGTGAGTTGCAGGTTGGCCCCCACCGTGTCCGCCAGCCGCCCGGGGTCGTCGACCCGGATGGCGGCGATCATGGTTTCGTAGTTGAGGTTTTGACTGAGCTTGACGTACTGCTCAAACAGGGTGGTGACGCGTCCGATGAGCGCATCCAGTTGCGGACCCGACTCCACCTTGTACTGGAACGTCCGCACCACCGCGCGGAAGAAGCCCTCCTCGTCGGAGACGCTGACGATCTTGCCGCGCTCGACGCCTTCCACGAGCACTTTGATGTTGCCGTCGGGCAATTTCAGGCTCTGGACGATGTTGACGATCGTTCCGACGCTGTAGATCTCGTCCGGGCGCGGCTCGTCCACGGAGGCGTCGTGCTGAGTGGCCAAGAAGATTTTCTTGTCGCCGGCCAGAGCGTCCTCCAAGGCGCGCACGCTGGACTCGCGGCCGACCACGAACGGCGTCATCATGTGCGGGAAGATGACCACGTCGCGGACGGGCATCATCGGCAGCCGCTTGGTTTCGGAACGTTCTCGTGACGTCAGCATCGTTATCTTTGGACCCCGCCCTCTCCGAGATGGCGCCTGAGGACCCAACCGGCGCGTTGCCGCCGGGTGCGACGATTCGGAGAACCGTCAGCCCGCTTTCTCGAGCAAGGCCAGGTTGATCTTCTGCGACATGACCATCTCTTTGGTCACGACGAATTCCCGAACCTTCTTGTAGGAGGGCAAGTAATACATCAGATCCAGCATCATGTCTTCCAGGATCATCCTCAGCCCCCGGGCGCCCACCTTGCGCTCCAAGGCCAGCGTGGCTACGGCCTCCAACGCGTCGTCCGTAAACTTCAGTCTAACATTTTCGAACTCGAACAGGCGCTGGTACTGCTTGACGATGGCGTTCTTGGGCTTGGTGAGAATCTGGACCAGGGCGTCCTTATCCAGGTCCTCCAGAACCGAAATCACTGGGAGGCGGCCGACGAATTCCGGAATGAACCCGAACCGGATCAAGTCAATCGGCTGGACCTGCGCGAGCAGATTCGTGTCCCGGCGCGCGCTGGGGCGACACCCGTCGCTGTCCTCGGCTGCCAGGAACCCCATCGCCTTCCGCCCGATGCGGCGGCTGATGATCTTCTCCAGGCCCACGAAAGCCCCGCCACAGATGAACAGGATATTGGTGGTGTCGACGGGAGTGAACTCCTGGTGGGGGTGTTTGCGGCCGCCCTGGGGCGGCACGTTGGCGATCGTGCCCTCCAAAATCTTCAACAGGGCCTGCTGCACCCCTTCGCCGGACACATCCCGGGTAATGGAAGGGTTCTCGTCCTTGCGGCCGATCTTGTCGATCTCGTCGATGTAAATGATCCCCTGCTGGCAGCGCTGCACGTCCCAGTCGGCGTTTTGCAGCAGACGCAACACGATGTTTTCGACGTCCTCGCCCACGTAGCCCGCTTCGGTGAGGGTGGTGGCGTCCGCAATGGCGAAGGGCACATCCAGGATCTTGGCCAGCGTCTGCGCCAGCAGCGTCTTGCCGGTGCCCGTGGGCCCGATGAGGAGGATGTTGGATTTGGACACCTCCACATCGGAGCTGCGGGTCTTGTTCATGTAAATGCGCTTGTAATGGTTGTAGACCGCCACGGCGAGCTTCTTTTTCGTGGCTTCCTGGCCGATGACGTACTGGTCGAGATGCTCCTTGAGTTCGAGCGGCTTCGGGAGCCTGCCCGCGGCGGCGTGCGGTTGGTCATTGCGGTCGTCCTCGAGAATGGAGTTGCAGACCGCGATGCATTCGTCGCAGATGTAGGCCCGCGGGTATTCGCTCGGCGACGAGATCAGTTTGCCGACTACATCCTGGCTTTTGTGGCAGAACGAACAACGCAGGGTATCGTCAGACCCAGTCCGTCTCACGTGCCGCCCCCACCCGGAGATTGGCAAGGCCTCGCCATGGGCCGAAATCCAACCCTATTATCTCTCACGGCTCGCCGCGGCGGCAACGCGCCGCGGGAAGCGCTTCACCCGCCCGGCACTTTGCGCGCGTGTTCGAACAGAAAATCCAGCGTCTTTTCCGCCCGGATGCGGGAGGCGATCCGTCGCAGCGCTCCCTGCTGCTCCAGTTTCCGGCGCATGGCCACCACGTTCTCGCGCTCCTGCCGGGCCAGACGCTGCACCTCGCGATCCACTTCCTCCACGGTGGCTTCGATGCCTTCCCGGTCCGCGATCTTGTCCAGCAGCAGCGAGGCCTTCACTTCCAGGAGGGCTCGGTCCCGCTGGGATTCCTTCAGCCGCTGCCAATCCACGCGCACCGAGCGGGGATCCACCCCGCGGGACGCGAAAAACTCCCGCAACTGACGCTCGAGCTGCTGGTCGAGGAACGCTTCCGGAACCGGGAAGTCGTGGAGCGCGACCAACTGCTCCACCAGTTTGTTCTTGGCCTCTTGTCGCGCCAGGAACTCCTTTTCTCGCAGCAGAGACCGGCGGATCTCCTCCCGCAATTCATCCAGGCTGCGGAAGTCCCCGACCTCGGCGGCGAATTCATCGTTCAGCTCGGGCAGTTCCTTGCGCCGGATGGCTTTGAGGCGCGCGTGAAACCGCAGCGTCTTGCCGGCCAGCTTCTCGTCGCCGTAGTCGTCCGGATAGCGGACCTCGAACTCCTTTTCCTCGCCCGGCGACATGCCCCGCAGGTTTTCCGTGAACTCCGGCAGGGTGTCTTCCGAGCCGATGTGGACGAGGACTTCTTCCTGCCGCCCCACCAGTTTGCCGGCGGTGTCGAAGCTCTCCAGGGCCACCGCGGCGTAGTCTCCCTCCTGCGCGGGCCGGGGCTCGAGGGTGACGTATTCGGCGCGCCGCTCGCGGATCGCCTCCAGCCGCGCGTGCACTTCTTCCTCGGTGACGACCGGATCGCGGTAGGGGACCGTCAAATCCCGGTATGGTTTGAGTTCGATCTCTGGGGCGACTTCCAGCTCGACCGTGAACTGCATGGGCTGGCCGGGCTCGAGTTGAATGCGCGTGATGTCCGGAGTGCCCACGACGCGCAGGTTGTCCTCCTCGACTTTTTTCTGGAGGAACTTGGGAATCAGCTCTTCGACGAGGGCCTGCCGGACGTCGGCGGCGAACCGGGTGCGCACCAGAGTCGGCGGCACTTTGCCAGGCCGAAAGCCGGGCACGCGGACGCGCGCCGCCAGCTCTCGGACAACCTTCTCGGTGGCTCTTTCGACTTCCTCGGCGGGGACAGTGATGTGGAGCGTGCGCTTGCAGCTCTGCTCGGTGCTCATGGAGCGCGCGGCTAGGTTCCCTCCGACCAAGAGGCCAGATACCGTTCCTGCTCGAGCGTCAGGCGGTCAATCTCGATGCCCATGGCCTCGAGTTTGAGTTGCGCCACCTGGCGGTCAATCTGCTCTGGCACGGGATGGACCCGCCGCTCCAACTCCTTGCCGTGGCGCACCAAGTATTCCACCGCCAGGGCCTGGTTGGCGAAGCTCATGTCCATGACTGACGCCGGATGACCCTCGGCGGCCGCCAAGTTGATGAGGCGTCCTTCCCCGAGCAGGTAAATCCGCCGTCCGTCGCGCAGGGCATACTCTTCGACGAACTCCCGGACGGGGCGGCGGGAGGACGCCATACGATGGAGCGCCTCCAGATCAATTTCCACATTGAAGTGGCCGGAGTTGCACAGGATGGCGCCGTCTTTCATGCGTTCGAAATGCTCCCGCGAGATGACGCTCTTGTTGCCGCTCACCGTAATGAAGACGTCGCCGACCTCGGCGGCTTGTGCCATGGACATGACGCGATAGCCGTCCATGACCGCCTCGAGGGCCTTGATAGGGTCCACTTCCGTTACGATGACGTTGGCCCCCATGCCCCGGGCCCGCAAGGCCACGCCGCGGCCGCACCAGCCGTAGCCCGCCACCACCACGTTGGCGCCGGCCAGCAGGATGTTGGTGGCGCGAATGATGCCGTCGATGGTGCTCTGGCCCGTCCCGTAGCGATTGTCGAACAGGTGCTTGGTCTGGGCGTCGTTGACGGCGACGATGGGATAGTGCAAGACGCCTTCCTGCGCCATGGCGCGCAGGCGGATCACTCCAGTGGTGGTCTCTTCGGTGCCGCCGATGACCTCTCCCGCGATGTCCTTGCGCTTGGTGTGGAGCGTGGTGACCAGGTCCGCGCCGTCATCCATCGTGATCTGGGGCTTGTGCTCGAGCGCCGCCGCGATGTGCGCGTAGTAGACATCGTGGTGCTCGCCTTTGATGGCGAAAACGGGGATGCCGTACTCGCGCACCAAGGCGGCCGCCACGTCGTCCTGGGTGGAGAGCGGGTTGGAGGCGCACAGCACGACCGAGGCGCCTCCATCCCGCAGCGTGATCATCAGATTGGCCGTCTCGGTGGTGACGTGCAGGCATGCGGCGATTCGGACGCCCTCCAGAGGTCGGCGCTTGATGAACTCCTTGCGGATGGACCGCAACACCGGCATGAACTGGGCGGCCCATTCGGTCCGCCGTTTGCCGGTCTCCGCCAGGCTCAGGTCGCGTACGTCAAAGCTGGTGGGAACTTGCGTCTCTGCTGACATTCCGTCTCCCTGGGCGATGTCAATCCCCTACGGCGACCGTTGTGCCCGCCTCTTGCCGCAGCACAGCCGCCTTGTCGGTGGCCTCCCACGTGAAGGTCTCTTCCGTGCGGCCGAAATGCCCGAAGGCCGCCGTGGGCCGGTAGATGGGCCGCCGCAGGCGCAGATGGTCCATCATGCCTCTCGGCGTCAGCGGGAAGTGAGCGCGAATCAGGTCCACGAGGCGTTCCTCCTCGATCAACCCCGTGCCGAAGGTCTGCACCATCACCGAAACCGGTTCGGCGACGCCGATGGCGTACGCCAGCTGGACCTCGCAGCGGCGCGCCAAGCCCGCCGCCACGATGTTCTTGGCGATGTAGCGGGCCATGTAGCAGGCGGAGCGGTCCACCTTGGTCGGGTCCTTGCCGGAAAAGCATCCGCCGCCGTGCCGGCCCATGCCACCGTAGGTGTCCACGATGATCTTGCGCCCCGTCAAACCCGTGTCCCCGTGGGGACCGCCGATGACGAAGCGCCCGGTGGGATTGATATGGCACCGGGTGCCGCGGTCCATCATTTCCGGGGGCAGCACCGGCTCGATGACGTGCTTGCGCACCTCGGCCCGCAGCGCCTCGGTCGAGATGCGGTCGCTGTGCTGCGTGGAGACCACCACGGCGTCAATTCGCACCGGCCGGCCATCCCGATACTCCACGCTGACCTGCGACTTGCCGTCCGGCCGCAGAAAATCCAGCGTGCCGCTGCGCCGCACTTCGCTGAGACGGCGAACGAGTTTGTGGGCGAGCATGATCGGCAGCGGCATCAGTTCCGGGGTTTCATCGCAAGCGAAGCCGAACATCAGTCCCTGGTCGCCGGCGCCGCCCGTGTCCACGCCCAGGGCAATGTCCGGGGATTGGGACTGCAGGGCGTTGATCACGCCACACGTGCTGCCGTCGAAGCCGTAGGCCGAGTCCGTGTAGCCGATCTCGTTGATCACGGCGCGGGCCACTTTGGGGACGTCCACGAAAGCCGTGGTGCGAATCTCCCCAGCGATGACACATAAGCCCGTGGTCACCAAAACTTCGCATGCGACGCGGCCCTCGGGGTCTTGCTCGAGGACCGCATCGAGCACCGCATCGGAGATTTGATCCGCTATCTTGTCGGGGTGCCCCTCCGTGACGGACTCGGAAGTGAAGATGTTTCTCACGACTACCTCCCAGGATCGAATCGCGGCGAAACGATCAGTTTAGCAGAAAGTGTTCCCGAGTCCCGCCGGAAAGCCTCACGCTTACAGGGTTACGTCGAACGGACCGCGAAGCGCCCAGGCCGCGGCCAACGAAAGCAGCAGGAACCAGACCAGCCAATGGAATTGCAGCGGTCCCCAGCTCAGCTTTGCGGGCGGATAGACGATCTCGATGGCGCGCACGGGCCCCTCGGGCAACCGCGCCTCACCGGAGTGGGCCACCCAGCTCCAAAACGATCGCACGCGCTGCGAAGTTAGATATCGAGGAGGCGCGCCGGCAACCAACTGTTTTTCGTAGAGGCGGTCGTGCACTCGCAGTCGCAACGTGCCCACCATTTCGCGGCTCGGTCGGATCCGCCAGACCAGCTGCCATTGCTCCGGAAGTCGGACGGGGAGCGTTTCCACGGCAACGCCCGCCGGGGTCTCCAACGCGGCTTCCAGAGGGGCTGCGCGTTCGAGCTGGACCTTCACCAGGGCTGCCTGCCCAGGGGGAATCGGAGCGCGTCCAAAGAACGCATCCAGGTGAATCAACAGCAGCACCATCGGCGCCGTGAGAGCCAACGCCGGCCGCAGCATAAGGGCGAGATACCGCAAATTGCGCGTAAGCAGGTGCTTCTGCGCCCTCCAGATCAGCGAGGGCTCGTCGGCGAACAAGCGAATCTCATACAGACACGCCGCCAGCTCCCGCTTGACCGCCCGGATGGCTTCCTGGTCCGACAGGCGACCGAACACCCACAGCATGCCGATCCCTGTCAAAACACTGAGGCCGGCCAAGCTGAGCATGGGGGGCCAATCGTCTAACCGTTGCAAAAGACCCCTCGCCGCGGCGCCGAGGACGCTGAGGACGAACTCCACGACGGCGACCCGCCTGTCAGTCCAGGTAGCCGAGGCCTTTCAGTTTGCGGGCGATCTCTTGATCGGACTCCGCCTCCTCGATTCGAGTCGTTTCTTTTTCGAGAACGTGTTGGACGAATTCGTCCACCGAGCTGTAGCCTTGGCTTTCGGCGCAGCGCTTGACGCGCTGCCAAAGAGCTTTGTTGAGCTTGATGGTAGTTCGAAACATGGGCACTGTTAGTCTCCGAAAAGAGGTCTCCCGCGCATCGGAGACGGCGGTGGCACTCCGAACTCGCGGAGCAGCGTGACTGTCAGGTCCGCCAAGCGGGGAGCGGCCTGCCGTAGAGGGCGATTGACAATGAGCACGCCGGGGACGCGCTCCGCCGCGATGCAGTGGTCTCCGCGCCATTCGTCCCGGTTGTCCTCCGCCACGATGCCGGGCACGGCGCCGAGCGCCGTTTGCCACGAGGCGCGGTATCCCGGCGCCCAGCCGACGATCAAATCCGGCGCCTCATGGGCGGCTGCTCCTCGATAGACGTCTCGACCCAGATACACCGCTTCCGCGGCGTGCGCGCCCGTGGCCGGGTCGCGCCAGGCGAGCAAACGCCGGCGGATTTCGCGCAACAGGTTTTCGGCTTCCGACCCTGGGGCGACGATGCCGCCGGTTTCTCGTCCGGTCAGGTTCAAGTATACCGCGTTGAGACCCAGGGCGTAGGCTCGGGTGCGGCTCCAATCTACGTGAGGAAACCCTTCTTGGTCGGACGCCTTCGAAGGATCGTCCAAGTGGAGGAAGCCCTCCTTCCAAAGCCACGTATTCAGGTGCACGGCCCGATCGAACCGGGCAAAGCCGTGGTCGGACATGACGATCACCGTGGCGTCGGGCGCCTTCTGAAGGACCTCGCCCAAGGCGGCGTCCGCCATCCGGTAGGTTTCGAGCAGTCGGTGCTCGTGCTCGCCCCACAAGATGTGAGAGTCCTGATCGACCCCGAAGAAGTGGAAAAACAGCAGGCCGTCCTGGAAGCGGCTCAGTTCGAAGCGGAGCAGCCGGAGGTGTTCGAGGGAGACCAAGCGGCTCTGTTGGAGATACTCCTCCAGGGTAAAGATGCCCCGCCGCAGCGCGGCGGTGTCCTCCGCCATGCCTTGGGTGAAGAAGGGGCCCACCGCGCGGGCAAGCTCGCGGCTGTAGGAGGGAGGCGTCGAGATGGGCAGCGCCGGATCCTCCGGGTCCAGATTCAGGGGAGAGATGTAAACTTCCACGTACGGCTTGAGTCGTTTCGCGTAGATCCGGAACATCCCGGCGACCTCCGCCACGCCCCGCACCAGGGCGAAGCGCACGCGCACCCAATCGGACCATTCTCCTTGCCTCAGCACGAATTCCTGTCCTTGCACGCGGAACAGGGCGACGGGTGCCTCCGGATCGACGTCCACGGCCACCGTGACGACCGCCTTGCGGCGGTCCCGGCGGAGGGTGTTGACGGGACCGGAGACGGCGAGCTCAACGCGATGGTCCCGCATCGCCACGGCTACAATCTGCCCTCCGGCGACGTCGCGCGTGCTTTCGCCCGGCCGGGTTGTGAAGAACGTAAACGTGCCGAAGGTACCCCGCAGGTCCGGCACGCCCATGCCTGCCAGCGTGCGCCCCCGGCACTCCACCGGCGGAAAATTGTTCGGCATGCGCAAAATAGTCACCGGTATCCCATGCTCGTCGAGAAGTTGCCAGAACGGTTTGCCCCGGCGGAAGCGCTTGACCTCCCCACGCGAAAGCGGGATCTCGTACGGTCCCAACTGGAGCATGCGCCTGGGGGGCAAAATCTCGGCCATCGACGACAGGGGCATCCGCGTCGCCGGATCGCGGTGCACAAAGTCGAAAATGCCGTGCCCGCCCGGGTCCATGCCGGTCATGAAGGTGGACCAGGCCACTGGACTTTGAGGCGGAATGGTCGTGGCCAGCCGGGCGTAGCTCCCGCTGCGGCGCAACCGGTTCAAATTGGGTAGCGCCTCCCAATGCCTCTCCAGAAACTGCGGGTCCATTCCGTCGATGCCCAGCACGATGACCCGCTTGCCAGCGCCGCGGGACGGGCGACCGCCGCAACCGACCACAGCGACCAGCGCCCCGGCCACCAGCAGGGCGCCCCATCGTCGGGGACCGCTTAGGCTCATCGAGTCGTGCTCCGGCCTGAAGAGGTGCAAGCCAGCACAGGCCTGCCTTCCATCCACGAGGGAGGTTGCAGGCCGAACAGCTCCAAGGCGGTGGGCGCCATGTCCTCGATACCGGGGCTCGGAGCGTGAATGGGGCGGTTGGAAAACAGCACGCCCGGCACCAAATGGGGATCCACACAGTGATCGCCGCTCCACGCCTTGCGGTTGTCGGTGAAAATCTCTGCGCCGACGTGGCCGACGGCAGCCTCCCAAGCGATGCGGTAGCCTTCGTTGTAACCGACGATCAAATCCGGCGCCGCCTCCAGGTAGGGACCCGTGTAAAGATCACTGGCGGCGTAGACTTGGCGGATAGCGAGCTGGCCCGTCTCGTCGTCCCGCAGGCCCGTAAGCTTTTCGATGAGCTCAGCCTTGAGGCGCTCGGCTTCCTCCCCAGGTGAGACGACGCCGCACGCCTCGCGTCCCCGAAGATTCAGATACAGTCCGCCGAGCCCGAGGCAGTAGGCGCGCGTGCGGCTCCAATCCACACCCTGAAAATATGGTCCCAGGGATGCCTCGGGTTTCACGACGAGGTAGCCGTGTCGCCACAGCCACGTGTTGAGATTGACGGCACGGCGGAACGAGCAGAACCCGTGGTCAGAGAGCACGAACAACACCGTGTCGTCGTCCACATACCTGAGCGTCTCCCCCACCAGTTGATCCATCCGCTGGTACATTTCATCGATGACGTGCGCAAAGCGGCCGTTGCCGCCGAGATGGCGGTAGAACATGTGCTGGATGCGGTCGCTTGTGTCGAAGACGCAAGCGACGACACCGCGCCGCGTCCGCTCCAGCGCGCTCAAGAACATCGCCTTACGCTCCTCGAAGATCAGATACGCCTGTTCGAGAAAGGCTTCTTCGTCAATGACGCCTTCGTTGAGGGCCCAGGTGTCCTCGGCCATCCCCAGCGTGGCGTACGGGCCGATCAGTTTGGCCAGGTAGGCCGCGTAAAAGGACGGGTGCGCAATGGGTAGCGCCGGCCGTTCCGGATCGAGGTTCACTGGCGAAACATAGAGCGAGACGTGGGGCTCGAGCTCCGTGAGCAAAAAGCGGGCGATGCCCCGCACCTTTGCGCCGAGGGCATTGCGGAACGTCAGCCGGATCCAGGGCGTATACTCGCCCAGTCTGAGGCGGTAGCTCCGGCCCCCGAGCTGAAGGCGCGCGCCGGCGCCGTCCAGCTCGAGGCGGAAGGGTATTTTCAGAGCGCCGCGGCCTTCCAAGTGGAAATCCTCTGGGCCCTCCAACTCGCCCTCCAGCACCGAGCCGCGGCGCCGCAACGGGTATCGGGCCCCACTTTCGAAGTTGGCCTGCTCCAGCCGCGTCGTGAATTGCGCAAAGCTGCCTTGCGTGCCTTTCAGGTCCGGCGTGCACATCGCCGAGAGCAGGCGCCCGCGGAACTTCTCGGGCGGAAATGTAATCGGCACCCGGAGAATGGTGGCGCTGATGTGGTGCTGTCCAAGAATCTTCCAAAACGGTTGGCTTTTGCGGCGCAGCTCCAGATACGGGCGCGCCAGCGGAAGGCGCCACCGCCCGATCCGCAGCACGCGCGAGGGTGGGCCAACCTTGGCCGAGGACAGCTCTGGCAAATAGGACTTTAAATTCCGGTTCAAGAAGTCGAAGATGTTGTGACGGGCCGGGTTGACCCCGGTAGCGAAGGTGGACCAGGCCACGGGAGACAACGAGGGGAAGGTCGTACGCAGCCGGCGGTAGCCGCCGAGCTCCCGGAGCCGCGCCAGATGAGGCAACTTGCCTTCGGCGAGCAACCGTTCCGTACGCGCGGCGTCGAAGCCGTCGAGTCCGAGGAAAATCAGCTTCCGGACGCGCGCCCGCTTCCAGACTCGGCGGGAACGCACTGCCCGCCAAGCCAGGCGAAAGGGCCAGGACACCAGCGACAGCCCGGTTAGGAAAAATCCACCCAGGATGGCCAGAAAAGAGCCCAGGAAGGCAAACCCGGCACCCGGGCCGATATAAGCGGTTTGAAGCGCCTCAGAGCCCGGCCCGGGGCTCGCCAGCCACCACCCCGCCGCCAGCGCCACCGCGGCCAGCACCTGCTGGTGCGGAAAGCCAACCCTCACCGAAGCTTCCCTTCGACGAAGGGGACTTCGAAAACCTTTTCATGGTGCACCGGGCCGTGGCCAAAATAGCCGTCTTCGCCGAACAACTCGCCGTGGTCGGAGGTGATTGTGATGTAGGTGTTCTTGGGTACCAAGTCGAACAACTCCTCCATCACGCCGTCCAAGTACCGCACCGCCTCGATCTGTCTCTGCCGCAACTGGTCCAGTTTCTTCTGATCGAAAAATTTCTGCCGCCGCCTGCGCAGTTTGCCGCCCACGATGTGGTCGTCCAGGTGCTTGAACACCCCGTGAACTCCGCTGATGCGGGGCCATAGATCGGGAGGTTCATCCGGCAGCGCGTACGGGTAATGCGTCTCGCCTACGTTTAGCAGGTAAAACGAGGGGCGGTCTTCCGAAAATTTGAGCTCCCGCAGCATGGCCCGCATGTCGTTGTGCTTGTCCATGAGCCTGTAAGTGTCGAACCCTTGGTTGAGGATCGTCTTGGGGTTCAACACCGGAAGCGAGACCATGGCGTGCGTGCGGTAGCCTAGGGTCTCTTTGAGGAACACGGGAAGGTACAGGCGCGGCACCAACGATTTGAATTCGAAATTGGTGCATCCCAGCCGCTCGTTGAACTTGAGAAACTCCTTTTTGTAGTACTCGGAGGCGAACACGTGGCGCGGGCTGGTATGCGGCATCAAACCGATCAGCAAGTTGTAGTGAGATGGTGACGTCCAAGACGCATACGACCACCGGCGTTGGATCGGACCAAGTTTGCGCATCACTTTCGGCCGCGCCGCGACGAAAGAGTCCCACCGGCAGCTATCGAAGACGATCAACAGGTAGTGGTTGGCTCGCGGCCGTCTCCTGGTGTGAATCGCTGGCATTTCATCGCGATTGTAACACCCGGGCGCGCAGGTTTTCGGAGCGGGTAGAGTCACAGCAGTACTAGTGCGGGAGTTCCGCCCAAGGCGAGCTTGAACGGTACACTCCCGCGGCACGCTTCAGGTTCCGGCCAAACGCCCGGGCTCTGCGCCGGTCAGCAACGGCCACTGGTATACTCCCTTGTTCAGAGCTATGGCAACCGCAAAGTTCCCCTTGCCGGGAAAGTCCGCTCCGGAGTCGGAAGTCGTCGCCGTTCTGAGCGACGGCACCAAGGTCAAACGACGGATTCTGCGGCAGCGCGCCTGCAACGAAAAGGCTGAGAAAGGCAAGATTTGCGCCGGCCACCTCAAGCGGTGGTACTTTTTCGGCGACGAAGTGAAGGAAAAATTCGGGGCAGAGGCCGAGATCTATCGCTGCGAGCGGTGCAAGACGCTTTACCTGCCGAACCCGGAGGAGGAACCCCGTTCCGGTACCTTGGCTTGGTAGCCTCGGGGACGGAGGGAAAGAAGAAACCGCATCGGAAGCGAAGGAGAGTGTCCGTCGCTCCCGATGCGGTCCGCCCAGGTGGGCGCGGGATCCGGCGCCGACTCAACCGGAGAACGTTGCACCCGCTAGCCGTTCCGGCCCTGGTGAAGCCCGCGTCCTCACAATAAAATTTGCCTCCACACAGAGCTTCCGGTTGTGGCCGGAACCGAGGATCCCTGGGGGGAACCTGAGGTTTGAGGCCAAAAAACCCTCTGTTGCAACCCCAAAACGAGCGGGTGAACCGGCTTGAGTTCCACCTCGTGTCCCGCGAGCATGTCCTGCGTTCCGCCGCATGGTTCACCCTCTCGCTTGCTGGTTGCCGCAGAGGGCAGGTTCAAAGAGCAACTCACATCAATTCGCCCCTCCCCTTTGCAATCGAGTCCCCAACCTGGCTTGGCTGTAAGTTCTTGCGTTGCAACGCGGCTGGCTGGGCAAGGCTGAGGCTTGGGCGGGGGACCGTGTCCGTATGACACAATCGGAGGGGATGGTTTGCAAGCTACTGCTGGCGATCCTGGTAGTGCTACCTTCGCCGCGACCTCAGGCGGCGGCGCAAGACAGGGCCGAAAGCTATCGGATCGGACGGCCACACCCACGCTTGTTTCTCGAGCCCCGCCGGTTGCGACTGCTTCAACGCGAACGGCAGCGACTGTCGCTTCGCTGGCAGCAATTCGAGCTGGTGATGAAGACCGGGGGTGCTCTCCCGGAGCCCGGCTTTGCGCTGGCCCTCTACTCCCAGGTGACCGACGACCCTAAGCCCTGCCGCCAAGCCGCGGAGTGGGCGACTCAGCAGGTCAGAGACACCCGGCAGACCGCCTTGGTCTTCGACTGGTGCCAATCAGCGCTGACACCGTCCCAGTCCGGCACGCTTTCGCGCCGCCTTCGCAGTGTCCTCGAGGGGACGAGCCGCGAGGATCCTTCCATCTCGGCCGTGCGAGATCGTGTGCTGGCTGCCATAGCTCTATCCGGACACGTACCCAGCTTGCCGGAGCAAAAGTTGCGCTTCGCCGTGGAGGTTTGGTGGCGCGAGCAGGTCGTTCCCGGTCTCCGCTCCGGCCGGGCGAGCGTTCCACAAGCCGAGCTGTACCCCTTGGCGGAACTCCTCCACGCAGTGCGCGACAATCTCTTCGTCGACCTGCGCGAAGCCGCGGGACTGTGGTTCCGGGACCTGCCCAAATACCTGCTGCTCAGCTTTTACCCCGCGCCGTTTCCGGCCGCCGAGAACGAATACTGGATCCCGGCATGGAAGGGGGAAGGGGAAGTCAACCTCGAGGTGGCGGCTTTGACGCGGGCGGCCGCTCTGGCCACGGTGGCCTACGACCCGAACCTGCTCGAGAACCAGTTCCTACAGGGTTGGCTGATCCACGACCGATTCCTGATGCGCGGCTCCTTTGGGATTCCCTACGAGTTTCTTTGGGCCAACCCCTACCTTCCGGGTCTCAGCTACTACCACGTGCCCTTGGCCTGGCACGACACCACGTTCGGCAGGCTGTTCCTGCGGTCAAGCTGGGAGGAGGACGCTGTCTGGCTGGGGTACTTCGACCGCGAATTGCAGCTCTTCGAAAAGGGCGAGCGCAAAATCCTGAGGCCGGAAGCCGAGCCCCAGCCGATTTGCATTCAGGACGCGGCGGTGCTATATACCTCCGGCGCGGCCCGTTTCACCCTTGACAACCCCGAGACCAAGCTGGTCTTTGTCGTGGGCTTGGCGCCAGGGGGCCGCTACGAAATCGAAGCCGACGACGAAGAGATGCGCGAGCTCGAGGCGGATCGAGGCGGCATCCTCGAGTTCACCGTAACTCCCCGTCCGCCGCTCACCGTTCGGGTGCGTCCGGCGGTCCGTCAGTAATACCAGTCGCGAATGCGCACCTCGATGCCCGTTCCTTTCAATGCGTGTTCGAACACCGACAGATCCGAGCCGCGATAGTGGTAGGGATAGACGATTTTGGGCCGGAACGCTTTCACAGCGTCGGCGGCCTCCTCGGGCGGCATCGTAAACGGCAGATTCATACATACGAAGGCGACGTCGATGTTCTGGAGAGCTCGCATCTCCGGCACCCCCTCCGTATCGCCGGAGATGTAGAAGCGCTTGCCTCCCCACGTCACGACATATCCATTGCCTCGGCCCTTGTCATGGTAAAACTTGCCTTCGGCGGGACCTCGCTTGAGGTTGTACATCGGCACAGCTTCGATCGTCCAGGCGCCGATTTTGGTCGTCTCGCCGTTCCGTAACACCGTGACGGCGGCGACATCTTCGAGCGCCTTGGCGACCGCCGGGGGGCCAATGACCACGGTATGGGGCTTTTTCAGCTTCTGGATCATGACCCGATCCAAGTGATCGCCGTGGGTGTCCGTGATCAGAATGATGTCGGCCTGCGGCAGGCCCTCATAGTTACCCTGGCTCCACGGATCCACGTGGATCACTTGGCCGCCCGCTTCGATCATCAAGCTGCCATGCCGGACCGGTGTAATCCGCACGGTGCCTCCCGAAGCCGGAAACTCCTCGACGGGGCGCTTGACCGAGCTCGCGGCCGCCGTCGCCAGCAGAACCCAACTCGCTAGCTTCCTCATAGCGGCCATTCTACCCTGGGAGTGTACTCGGAGGGATCATTGGGAGGGATAATAGAGAAAGGGAGTTGGTCCCGGAAGTAGGGATGTTGTACCGCTGCCGCTGCTCCGAACGTCCGACGAGGTTATCGCCGAAATGCCAAGCGCGGTCCGGTTCGCGCTCGCTCGGATGGCGCAAGCGGGCGCGTCACTGCCGACCGTTTCGCCCGACGCTGGGGGCTCTCTTGGTCGTGATTCACGCCGAGGGAGGCCCGCTCGGCTGGTTGTTCCTCCTTCCCGCCGAATCAACTTGAGCACATCGCGGAGGCACGCGGCTTCGCAGTCACACTGCGGCGCGGGCGCTGCGCAGTTGCGCATGCAGACAGGAGCTTAGAAAATAAAACTCACGCCACCCCGGACGCTCCGCGGGTTCTGCACCAAGTACAGCCGCTTCCCTTGCGCCAAATTGACGGGCAGGTAGCCTTGAGCGAGGAGATTGCGGAAATCCGCAGATGCTTCCAGACGCGCCGGAAGCCCGGGAACGGCAGGCATAGGCTGGCGTACGTGGACGTTCCAGCCCGTCTCGGGACGGAGCGTTTGGGTCAGGAAATAGTGCCCGGGCGTCAAGGCGCGCCCGTCGGGCCAACGGTAACTGGTCACCACTTGCGTGCCCGCAGGTGGGAGCGTCGTGGCGAGCCGCGCAGTCAGCCAATAGCGCCGGCCATATCGGATATGCCGACGGATCTCATCCGGTGTGCCGCTGGCCAACTCACGGGTAGAGGCGACGAGCGCATTACCGCTGCCGAACGCAGTGGTCAGCTCGACGGCGTCGCCCAACGCTTGGGTGACGGACGCCATATAGCCGAACCCGCGCAGGTCTCCCATGTTGAACACGGCGCTGTTGGAGAACAGATCTGGAAGCAGGTCGGTCGCCGGAACGGCCCCCGGCGGCGAAACCATCGTCAGGGCTGCGTTGCGCAAGTTCTCGCGGTACACGGCGACACTATAGGTGCGTGAACCCACCGACTTGCGGTAACCGACCTCGACTGTCTCTACCCGTTGCACACGCGCGCGCCCCTCGCGGAGCGAGACCCGCGGGAACAGCGCCAAGGCTGCCAGGTCGTGGTGCAACTGCGCGCCGGGCTCCTTGCCGTAACCCAAGGCTTCCGCCGGCGGCAAGCCGGAGCTGTAGACAAGCTCGAGCGCGCCGGAGTCCCCTTGCCGCTGCGTAGCGCGTACGTAGGGGCTGAAGAAATTCAAGCGTTCCAGAAAAGAAACTGACTCGAGGGAGAAACCATACTCGAGCCGGAGAGACTCCGTCAACTGGGTGCGGTCCAAAAAGCCTACGGACATGGTCCGGACAGCCGGGGTGCCGTCCTTTTGTCCCGCCACCCAGGCGGCGCCCGCACGCGCGGGAAGGAACATCTGGCGCATCGTCAGGTGGACCTCGGGGCGGAACAATCCCCCAGTGTCCCGACGGTAGCGCGTACTGAGCCCGGCCGTCGGGATGCCGGCGGCTGTGGAGTAGCCGAAATTGCCGCTCAGCGCCACGTGGTTCGTCCCGAACAACGACGTCGCCAAGGCAAAGGCCGTTCCCAAGTCGGGCTCGTTGCCATAGGACGAAATGCGACCCTCATCGCCCGCCGAGATCCGGACGAGGCCGCGGGTGTCCGAAAACGCCAGGGTGGTCTTCCGTCGCGACTCGGGGGCGTCGATGCGGGGCGCAAGACGCAACACCGGCCGCGTGGCCGCTGCCGAACGCAACACCCATTTCCACTCCTCGCTCATCACGGCACGTTCCGTCCGGGCGGAATAGACCAACTCGATCGAACTCAGCAGCCCGGCCAGGTTCACGTTCAACAAACTTCGCATGCCGGGCTGTACCACAATGTTGCGCTTCAGGGCGGGGACGAAACTAGCCAAGCTCACCCGCAGCGAGTACGTGCCAGGTCGGAGCGAATCGAATAAGAAAGCCCCGGTTTGGTCCGTAACCACGCGACGCACCAGCCGTTCCTGGCTGTCGAACAGGAGCACGGCCGCTCCCATCTGGGGCACTCCCACAGCGTCGGTGACCAGCCCTCCGACGCTGCCCGAAAGCTCACCACCGGAAGCCGGGACGCGAAGCCACAGAGCCCACAACCCCGCTGTGGCGATCACCGCCCACTTCCAACGGAAGGTCATTCCCTGTCTTTCCCGTTCTCGGTGACTTCGGTCAGATCACGGTAAACGTGCCCGACGGACTGATGGTCTGGTTCCGCCGCCGGTCCGTCACGGTCATCTTGAGAGTATACTGACCCGGTTCCAAGCTGGCCAAGGGCAGAATTTTCTCCACCGTCACTTGCGTCGCCGATGCGCCTTCCAGCGACGCCACGTCCTCGCTATATTCGAACACCTTTTCGTTGGTGCCGTTCTTGATCACTTCGTAGTGAATGCTTGCGTCGGGTTTGTTCGTCTTCTCGTCCGGCTCGAAGTTGTACAGCTGGATGTAGATGCCTAGCTTTTCGTTCCGTTTGAAGGTCTCGGTAACGCGAGGACGCACCTTGGTGCTGGCGATCACGAACTGCCCCGTGCCAATGCTGCGCGTCGGTACTTTCTCGATGACGTCGGCAAAGATCAGGGAACTCGCCGAAAGCGTTTCGTCATCGTAATGCGGCACGCGCAGGGCCATTTCGTAGTTGTTCATGTTGCCGCCCACCACGTCCTTGGCGACTACGTTGAGCCGGTACAGGCCGGGAGCCAAGGGCACGGTCTTCTGGTACACGGCCGACCCTTTGACCGCCTCTTGCAACAGTTCCGTCGGCGCCTCGACGGTGACCACGTCCTCGAAGACGTTCACCGGGCGACGGGACATAGAGGTGATCCGGCCGTAAATGTTTACGATGGCTTTCTGGAGGCCGTCCTTTTCCTGGAACTGCAAGTCCCGTTTCTCGAACTGAAGGGTGATATTGGTCAGAATCGAGGAGTTGGTCACACGGACGTAATCCGCCCGCACCTTCATCGGAAGCAGGTTGTAGGTGATCTTGGAGGTGACGGCAGCCTCCAGGTCCTTGAATTTGATCGCCGGGGGCTTGTGCAGCTTGGCGAACTGCTCCAGGCGTTCAAACTGATTCATGCGGGCCGGCAGCGGTTGGTTGCCTACCCCCAGACGCGTGCCGTCGGTTCGGCTGAAACGGTCCGCCTTGGAGGCAAGTCCCATCTCCTCGATCAGCGTCAACCCGGCGTTCGGCACGTACAGCAATGCATCCTTTTCCGATGGATCCATGGTCATGCGATACTCGCCTGTCATGGTCGGATCCACGAATTCAATAATGATATCCGTGCCGATGCCCTCGATATACCGATAGCGCCATTTCTCGAAGGGGAACACCGCTGTAGTGCCTCCGCCCTCTTCCCATGGGCGCTGATAGGTTCCGCCGGAGGGATGGGACTCGATCTCGTCGGGCGGCCCGTACATGATGTAAATCCGCCCGCGGTCGGTTTTCCAGCCCGGGATTCCCGAGGCAAACCGCTCGTTGGCGTACGCAATGCGCCGGTAATGCTCCTCTTTATATTCGTTCTCGGCCGTGTCCGGCGTCGGGTCGCGGCGGAGCCAGAACTGCTCGATGAACTGCTCACGCTCTTCGTCCGTGGAGAGCCGCTTGAAGGCGGTCCGCTCCTCGTCCGTAATAATGTAGGCGACGTCCTCCTCCAGCCACTTCCGGTAAGGGGTTTCCAGCTCCTTACGGAGCCGCTCCTCGCGCTTGCGGCGTTCCTTGTCGCTGAGCGGTTTGGCGATGGTCTCGCGGGGCGCCTCATTGGAACCCTTGTTTTTCTGAGCGAGGGCCTCCGCGTCGAAAGCTGCCGGGGAAAGGAGCAGGATCGAAGAACCGAGAGCGACGGTAAGTCGGATGCTCATGGCGTCACCGTGCCCAGTCGTACTCCGGTCTTGGGCTACCTCCAATTCTAGGCCCGCGCCGGAGCCAGCGTCAAGGGTGGAGTGCTTCAAGCAAGACCGTCGCGTCCCGGGACCGCCCGCTGGACCCGCTCCGGAGGACCCAGCCTTGGGCTCCGGGCCATTCCACGCGGCGCGCAAGCCGGCTGCCCGCATCATTTGAAATGAAGTAAAAGTCTCGAGGTCCGGCTCCCTGCGCTATTTCCACAGGCCTGCCCAGGGGCGGTCGGCTCGCTCGGAACGGATCCCGCTGCTACACTGTGAGTCATGGCGATGGACATCGAGCGCACCATCGAGTTCATCTTGCAGACCCAGGCTCGCGCGGAAGCGCGCATGGATCGTGCCGAAGTGCGCATGGACCGCATGGAGGCTCACTTCAACAAGCGCATGGAGACCATGGAAAAATTCATGGTGCAGGGTGCGCGGATGCTGCTTCGCCTGGAAAAGACGGTCGCGCAGATCGGCGAGCAAGTCAAGGATCTCTCCGTAGGACTACGGCAGCTCTCCGGCGAGGTGCGGCAGCTTTCCGGCGAGGTGCGGCAACTTTCAACCGAGGTCCAGCGCATCTCTGGGGAGGTCCGGCAGTTGACTTCCGCGCAACGAGAGACGGATCGGGCGCTGCGGTCCTTGCTGGAGTCGCTGCGCAAGAGCCGCAACGGCCAGCGCTGAATCATTCCTCGTCTTGGGGGATTCGCAAAATCATGGCCGGCTGCAATTCCCAAGGGGTTGCTAGTGGCCCACGCGCTTTCTGTCCCGAGTGGAACCGTCGGCTCGACCGGCTGGCGGCTGCACAGCAACCTACCGAAGCGCCTGGGCCGCTTGTCTACGACGCAAGTGGCGGGCCCTTACGGCCTTGAGTGCCTTTGTGGACTCCCTGCGGAAAGGCCGCAACCGCAGCCGCTAGCTTCTACTGCCTGACAGCGATCGTCGTCACGATCTGTCCCGGGTTCTGCGGGTTGTTACTGGGGATGCTCTTGTAGACCACCACGACCGGCACCGTGTTGCTCGGCGCCACCCAGTCCGGGATCCGCAGGTTGAGTTGCCAAACTCCAACCAAGCCGGGGGCAAGGCCCGAATAAAGAATCTCCGAGTCGCTCAGAAAACGGGTTCCCACGATGACCTGAGGCTTCTCCGGGGTAGGAACCTGACCGGAGGCGGGCTGACCGTCCGGCGGGGCGTTGGGGACAAAGCCTGTGCCCGTGGCGAAGATCTCCACGATGTCTCCCCGGGACACCGCGTTTTGGGGGCCGTTGGGGATTGGGCGCCCGGCGGAGTCGAGGTTGTAATACGAACCGTCGGAGCTCCGCCGGTTCAGGGCGGCGATTTGACCTGTCCCCGTGGCAAAGCCCGGTCCAGCGAACAGCGCCGGGGAGGCGACGTCGGCGCGCAAACGGTCGACGCAGGCGAAACGCCCTCCGCCGGCGGGACGAGCATCGCAGCCCGAGGCGACGATGCGCCCCGTGGCTCGCTCAACGACGAGCACGTCCAACACGCCGGAGGTGGGACTGCTCATCGGCATCAGAAAATTGATCTGTCCCGGAGAAACAAAATACACGCGGGCGCGTTGGTCGTTGACCAACACCTCGAGCCCGGCCAGTTCCGTTGGCAGCGGCAGCGGATTGGGCAGATCCGTGAACCGCTGCGTCTGGTTGCCGAACTGACCGCCCAGAGGGAACAGACTTACGATCGTGTTCGGGGCGACCCGGGGCATGTAACTGGCGCCATTTACGGCCGCCATGGCGGGATAGTGCACCGCGATCCGGTTCGTGTTGTAGGCCACCAACAGATTCCCGAATCCGTCCACCGTCAGGGCCACGGGTGTTTCACCGGCCGCCGCGGAACCAAAACCTCCGTCGGGAGCAAAGCCGCTGGCGAGCAAATCCAAAAACCGCGGATATCGGAGCGTGTGGGGGCCATTCGTGTTGGCCACCCAGATTTCATCCCCGGGGCCGATGGCAATGCCGTTCGGATTGCGCAGCCCGCCGAATGTTCCCCCGCTGGTCAAGATCACGGCCGGTCGGGGATCGGGTCCTGCCGTCCCCACACTGTCGAAAATCTGGACACGGTTGTTGCCTTCGTCGCAGACATAGAGGCGGTCGAAGCTGTCGACGGCGATGTGCCGTGGGCGATTCATACGGTTGTCGGCCCCGCCGCTGCCCCGGGAGAAAAAGTCCGGTTGGCCGAAGACCTTCTCAGCGGCCATGCCGTTGGTGAAGTCCCCGCCCTCTGGTTTGCGGAAAAATAGCACCCGATTGTGAACCCAGTCCGACACCAGCAGGTGGCCGCCGACGCTGAAGGCGATTCCGTAAGGAGCGCTGAGGTTGGAGGGCGTGGGATCGGGAAAGGCGTCGGTCCGTGCGGTGAAACTCGGTTTGCCGATCACGAGGTTGGCGCGGGGCATGTGGGTCCCTGACTCGAACGGCCTCGGAAATCGCAGCACGCGGCCGTTGCCCGTGTCGGCTACCCAGAGGTCCCCGTTGGCATCCACGGCCACGCCTGTAGGAGCGTAGAGCGTGTTGTCCCGGGGCTGCAACGGGTCCCCCGTCGGGTAGTTGACAATGGCCCGCAGCAGCTCCGGCTGGCCGATGACGAGGTCGGCGGGCATGCCCATCTGAAACGAACGCGCATCCCGGTAGCCCAGCACGCGGTTGTTTGCGGTGTCGGCGACGTAGAGCCGCGGGGGATTGGAGGTCCGATCCACCGCCATGCCCCCCCCGAAGCCGAAGGTTTGGTTGGCGATCACCGCCGAAGCGCGCAGCGAAAAACCGCGTCCGTCCAGCCAATTGGCCACGTGGGTGTCCAGCGTCGGCTGCCCCAGCACGCGCCGCGCCTCGAGCGACGCGAGCGACGAGGCCGAGGACGGATTGGGAAACACCAGCAGGCGGTGGTTCCCGGAATCCACCACGAACAGCTCGCCGGCGACAAAGACGGCCGTCTCGGGTTGGGAAAGCGAGCGCTCGGAGGCTTGAGGAGATCCCAGATTCGGGCGGAAGGAAATCAAGTCGGGCTGACCCAGTACATCCGTGGCGGCGGGCGGCGTCGCGGCGGGCCAGCTTTCGTACGGGGGGAACCGCAGAATCCGATTGTTGCCCGTGTCCACCACGTACAGCGTGGAACCCACAAAGAAGACCCCACTCGGAGCGTTGAGGCTCGCATTATCCGGCGGCTGAATCGGCCCCCCTTGCGGCGTCAGCCGCGCTCCGATGTAGCGTTGCGCCGACTTGCCGATGCTGAAGGGCGGCTCGTAGACCAGGACCCGGTGAATCGAGTCGGTTACGTACAAGCGACCCGCCGAATCCATGGCGATGCCGGAGGGAATCCGCAGCGAGCGCAAGTCGGTCGGGCTGGTGGGGTTCGCCGCGGTCACAAAGTCAAACTGCCCCAACACCAAGTCTGCCTCCGGACCGTTCGGAGACCCTGGTGCGAGCGATGCACTGCTGTAGCGCAGTACCCGGTTGTTCAGAGGGTCGGTGAAATAGAGATTTCCTTGCGGGTCGAACAGCAGCGAGCCGGTGGCGAGCAAGCCGCCGGCGAACGTGGCGATGGTGCGCGCCGACCTTCCCCCGGCGTTGGCCGCATTCGAGGTCAGCGAGCTTTGCCCGATGACGAAGTCCGGGGTTTTCACCGGATTGGGATCGTCGAACGGTCGCGGAAACCGCAAGATGCGATTGTTGCCCGAATCCACCACATAGAGGTTGCCGTTGCGGTCCACCGCCAGCCCGGTCGGCGCCGCTAAGCCTGTGCTCCGTGGCGTCCCGGGACCAAGTGGGTTGGTCGAATAGAAGTCCGGCTGGCCAATGACGATGTCCGCCGGCGCGCCGTTGCCGAACTGGGAGGCGTTGCGCCAACCCAGCACGCGATTGTTCAGCGTGTCGGCCACATAAAGGATCGGCGGCGAAACTGAAGTGTCCACGGCCACGCCGCGGGGCCCGTACAACTCCCGTCCCTCCACAAAATTGGGGTTCGCTGTAACGAGCGTCATCTGCGGATGGCCGAGTACCCGAGACGGGTAGGGGTTGATGACGGGTTGGGCCCGGCTTGCGGTGGCGCCGACCATTGCCAACGCAAGCGGGAGCCATCGTGCGACTCGCATCATGAAAACTATTCGGCGGTTGGAACGCACGTGCGCAGCACCCCTCCTGAACAATTCTAAATCGGATGCCCCGCCGGGCGGGTCGAACACCCCCGGCAAGCTACAATGGATCTTGAACCCTCGGACACTTCCAGCTTGCCGCCTGCGCGTCTGCGCCGTCCATTACCTCAATACCATGCCGTTGGTTTGGGGGATGCTTCACGGCGGCCAGAGGGGTCTCTTCGACGTGGAATTCGCTTCGCCTGCCGAGTGCGCCGACCGCCTAGCCGAGGGACGGGCCGACGTCGGCCTCCTGCCCGTCGTCGAGCTGTTGCGTCAGGAGCTGAAGGTGATCCCCGGGGTAGGGATCGCCTGCCGCGGCCCGGTGCGCAGCATTCTGCTCGTGTCGAAACAGCCGTTCGCTCGGATCCGCACGCTGGCGGCCGATAGCGCCTCGCGGACCTCGGTGACGCTGGCACGCATGGTCCTGTGGCACCGCTACGGCGCCCGTCTGGAAGTGCGGCCGACGGCTGCCGACCTGAACCGCATGCTGGAGGAGGCCGACGCCGCCCTCCTGATCGGGGATCCGGCCTTGTGCCTCCCCGCCGAAGCGCTGCCATACCGCGTGCTGGACCTGGGGCAAGCCTGGCTCGATTGGACGGGCCTGCCCATGGTGTTCGCCGTCTGGGCCGGACGGCCGGAATGCGTAACCCCCGAGCTGGCGACGCCGTTTCTGGAGTCGTGCCGCTTCGGCCGGGCCCGGCTCGAAGAAATCGTTCGCCGCGAAGCGGCGCCGCGTGGCATCCCGGAGGAGCTGGCCCGCGCCTATCTATCGCGGCACATCGTCCATGAGCTCGGCCCGCGCGAGTATGAAGGCTTGGAGCGGTTCCTCCAAGCCGCCCGGGAGTTTGCTAACGTGGAAGCCTCTGGGAGAGTCTTCGCGTGATTTCGCACCGAGAAGCAGTAGAGTTGCTGGCGAGCCCAGATCTGATTGGAGTCGGCATGGCCGCCGACGCCGTGCGCAAAAAGCTGCATCCAGAAGGCGTCGTGACCTATATTGTCGACCGTAATATCAACTACACGAACTTCTGCACCGAGTATTGCAGCTTCTGCGCCTTCTACCGCCCGATGGGTCATCCGGAAGGATACGTGCTTCCCAAGGAAGTGATCTTCCACAAGATCCAGGAGACCCTCGATTTGGGCGGCACCGGAATCCTGATGCAAGGCGGGCTGCATGCGGAACTGAAAATCGACTGGTACGCGGACCTGCTTTCTTCCATCAAGACGCGTTTTCCGCGACTCCACCTGCACTGCTTTTCCGCGCCCGAGATTCTCCACATCGCTGAAGTCAGCGGGCTCACCATCCGCGATACGATCGCGCGGCTCCGGGATGCGGGACTGGATTCGATTCCGGGCGGCGGCGCCGAGATTCTCGACGACGCCGTGCGCTACCGCATCAGCCGTCTGAAATGTAGCACCGCGGAATGGCTCGAGGTGCACCGCACCGCGCACCGCCTCGGCCTGCGCACCACCGCCACCATGATGTTCGGTTGCGGCGAGACGCTGGAGCAGCGGGTGAATCACCTTGAAGTCATCCGTCGCCTCCAGGAGGAAACGGGCGGATTCACCGCCTTTATCCCCTGGACGTTCCAGCGGGAGAATACATCGCTGGGGCGCTTCATTAAGGAGGAAGCCACAGCGGTCGAGTATTTGAAGACGCTCGCGGTTTCACGGCTGTATCTGGAAACCATCCCGAACATCCAGTCCTCCTGGGTCACGCAGGGCTTGAAGACCTGCCAGCTCGGCTTGCGCTTCGGGGCCAACGACGTGGGCAGCGTGATGATCGAGGAAAACGTGGTGTCCGCAGCGGGCGCGCACCACCGCTCGACGGAAGAGGAGTTGCGGCGGATCATCCGCGACGCCGGTTTCGTGCCCCGGCAGCGGGACACGCTTTACCGGACGCTGTTTCTGAATTGAACGCTGCCGCCTCGGGCTAGAAGGACTCCGCGGCTAGGGCGGCCAGCGTACTATATTCCACTTGCCAACGGCCGAACAGGCGGGAACCGGAGTGATCAAAAGCTCCACGACTCAATACGCCCGCCAAGGTGCTGGCACTCTGGTCGGCTCTTCCGGGGGAGGGGTCTGAAAGAAGCCTTTCGGCAGCGGCCCGGAGCTGCCCGGCAAGCGCCGCGGCGTGTATTTCGGAGCGGCACGCCAGTTCGAGCCGCACCTGCACGCCGTCGGTTCCGAGCTCGGCCCACAGAAAGAGGCGGTCGGCGTCTGCGAACACGCTCGAGAGCGCGCTTCGGACGGACGGTGAGGGCAGCCGGTCGCGCAGCCAGGCGGCGGAGGCGGACAGCCAGACCACCCCTCGCGGCCCGGCCGGCGCCATACCGGAATGCGGCTGCATCAGCTCCAGGGCTCCCCACGGATCGCGGCCCACCGCCAGCGCCAGCACGTCCCGCCGCAGCGGGAAAAAGGAGACGAGACGCTCCGGCGCGCTGCCCGGCACCTGACAGAACGCGTTGCGGCAGGAACCGCCCTGCGCCGCGGCGTACTGGCGCAAGCGTCCCCACTGGAAGCGACCCAACACGAGCACGTAGGTATGGTCCTCATGGAAGCCAACCAGCACCGCGTCCAGGTCCCGTTCGGCGTCGAAGCCCGTTTCCACGACGAAAGCCTGGTATTCCGGCTCCTCCGTAATCTTGACGGCATGCAACGCTCGCGCCAGAGTCCCCGTGTCCCGCAGCGGCCGGAGATCCACGAACAACACGGCTTTGCTTCCCTCGGGAAGCCGGCGCACGAGATCGGCGACTGTGGCCAGCTTGCGACTGCGATACCATGCCAGCGCCCCGACGACCGCGGCGCACAACGCCGCCACCAGGGCCAGGAGCACCAGGGGGTGAAGCCGCGGACGCACGGCAATCAGCTTACACCGCCGCCACCATCTGCGCCATGCGCGATTGGCGCCACAAACCGAGGTACGGATCGAGCTCGCGCATCATGGTCTGAAACATGGGGATGGTCAGCGACTGCGCCCCGTCGCTGAACGCCTTTTCCGGACAGGGGTGCACTTCCACCATGAGCCCGTCGGCTCCGATGGCCACAGCGGCCCGGGCCAAGGGCGGCACCAGGTGGCGCTTGCCGGTAGCGTGGCTCGGGTCGACGATCACGGGAAGGTGCGTCAGTTCCTGCAACACGGCCACGGCCACGATGTCACAGGTGTTGCGGGTTTCCGTTTCGAACGTCCGGATGCCGCGCTCACACAAGATGACGTTCGGGTTGCCGTGCGCCACAACGTATTCGGCCGACATCAGCAGTTCTCGGATGGTGGAACTCATCCCCCGCTTGAGCAGCACCGGCTTCGGGGCGCGGCCCAGCGCCTTCAACAGCGAGAAGTTCTGCATGTTGCGGGCTCCGATTTGAAGAATATCGGCGTATTCGGCCACCAGCTCCACATCGCCGTCGCGCATCACCTCCGTGACGATGGACAGGCCCGTTGCCTCCTTGGCCTTGCGCAGCAACCTGAGGCCTTCCACTTCCAGGCCTTGAAACTCATATGGGGATGTGCGTGGTTTGAAGGCTCCGCCCCGCAGCACATGGGCGCCGGCCTGGGCCACCGCTTCGGCGGTCTCCATGATCTGTTTTTCGTTTTCTACCGAGCAAGGACCCGCGATCACGAGGAACTGTTCTCCGCCGATCTCATGGCCATTGATCCGAATCTGTGTCTTGTTGGCTCGAAACTCCCGGCTGACCAATTTGTAGGGTGATGAAATGGGCACGGCTTTCTCCACGCCGGGCATGGCTTCGAGCGACGCCAGACATGGGATCTCGTCCCCGAGTCCGATCGCCCCGATGACCACGCGCTCTTCCCCCTGAATGGGGTGGGGCCGATAACCGAATTCACGAATGCGCTCGCAGACGGCTTGGATCTGCTCCCGCGTGGCCTTGGGTCGCATGGAAACGATCATGTGCGGTGTCCTCCGTCCAATTTCCGCGCGAAATAAAAAACCCACTCTTGCGAGTGGGTTGGTTTCGCCTTCTTGCTGCCCTACGCCAACGCCACCCGCTTAGGCCTGGGCGAAGCCCCAGTACCAAAAGCTAAAGCTGGCGTCGTTGTAGAGCATGTGAAAGCCTAGTATACACCCAGTCTTGGTCGAAAGACAAGACGCAGCGGCGCAAGAAATTGACAACTCTGGCGATACACGGCCTGACGTTCCGGTGCTCGCTCTTCAGACACAGCATAGACCGCCGGTGTCATGACCGTTGTAACGCATCCGAGGCGTTCCGTGTCTCTGGCTTCCAAATTCCGCATCACACTTACTGGAAACGGGAACAAGCGGTCCGTGGTGGTTACCCATCGGATTTGTCAACCCGCTGAAAGACAAGAGGGTTGTTCTTCCCAGGACGGTCTGGACCGCGGCGTGCATGGCACCAAGAGCGGTTTGATATTTCTTGAGGGGAGAATTGAGCGCCTATGCGAAACGGTGAGCCACGGTTGACGTGTGTGCTGGCTGTGTTGCTGGCGGCTCTGCCACTGACCGGCCAAGTCGAGACAGGTCAGATCGTTGGCACGGTGACGGATCCGACTGGAGCCGTCATTCCCAACGCCAAAGTCACCGTGCGGGCGGAGGCGACGCAAGTCAGCCGAAGCTCCACAACCAACGAGGCGGGACTGTACACCTTCGCGAACCTGCTTCCCGGGGTTTATGAAATCACGGTCGAGGCCTCCGGGTTTAACACCCTGAGGCGTTCCGTGACTCTGGCGGTTGGCGCCCGCGTCACCGCCGATTTCCGAATGGAAGTGGGTCGGACCGAGACCGTGGTCGAGGTGGCGGCGAGCGCGGTCCAAGTCAACACCGCCACGCAGACACTGGGCGTGGTCATTGACCGCCAGGACGTGGTGGAGTTGCCCAGCCTTACCCGCAACCCGTACGACTTCGTCGTGACGGCAGGGAATGTGTCCGAGGCGGACCCGTCGGGTCGCGGCGTGGGTGTCGCGATCAATGGGCAGCGGGCCGCTTCCACGAACATCCTGCTGGATGGCGCGGCCAATAACGACGAGTTCACAGCGACGGTAGGCCAGACCGTGCCGTTGGATTCCGTTCAGGAGTTCAGCATTCTGACCAACAACTTCACGGCGGAGTTCGGGCGGGCCAGTGGGGGCATCGTCAACGTGGCCACCAAGTCCGGCACCAATGAATTTCACGGCACCGCCTACGAGTTCAACCGTGTTTCACGGCTGACCTCCAACACCCCGGAGAACAACGCCAACGGAGTTCCCCGGTCCGTGTTCACGCGCAATCAGTTTGGTTACTCGATCGGCGGGCCCATCAAGCGCGACAAAGCGTTCTTCTTCCAGAACACCGAGTGGATCCGCATCCGCAGCGCGGCGGCGCAGTATGCCTGGATCCCGACGCCGCAGTTCATCGGCGCCGCCGCCCCGAACACCCGCGACTTTTTCGCCAAGCTGGGAAAGCGGCGCAGCGACTTGCAGAGCCTCGGGATCTTTAGTCGCAACCAATTGATCGCGCAAGGATTCGACCCTTGCGCCGGCGCCGCGGCCGGGGGACCCTGCCAGAGGCTGGATCCCAACATGCCCCTGTTCGAAAAAGTGACCTACAACGTCCCGCGGGATGCCGGCGGCGGGGATCCGCAGAATGCCCTCCTGCTCGTGGGGCGGCTGGACTATAACGTCAGCGAGAGGACTCAGTTTTACGGCCGTTATGCCCTCGAGGACCGGAATATTTTCGAGGGCACGGTTTCCGACAGCCCGTACGACGGCTTCAACACGGGTGAGAAGGTCCGTAACCAAAGCTACTTGGTCTCGCTCATTCACACGCCTACGCCGCGTTTTGTGGCGCAGTCCAAGCTGGTCTTCAATCGCCTGAACGGCTTGCAACCCCTGGGTCCGGCGGGCGTGGTCCCGACGCTGTACATGTTGGACCGCCGAGCGGTGTTCTTAGGCACGAGCGTGGCTTTGCCGGGTTATCTTCCCTACGCTCCAGGCACGGGAATCCCCTTCGGAGGCCCGCAGAACTTCTTGCAAGCATATGAAGACCTGAGCTACACGAAGGGCGCCCATCAGTTCCGGTTCGGCGGCTCCTACGTTTACTTGCGCGACAACCGCACCTTCGGCGCCTATCAGCAGGCGGCGGAGACCTTGAGCACCCGCTTTGGCACGGCGATGGACAACTTTTTGACCGGCCAGTTGCTGCGGTTCCAGGCCGCGATCGATCCCCAGGGCAAGTACCCGTGCGGCGCCACGGTGACGCCACAGTGCACGGTGCAGCTTCCCGTCGGGCCGCCCAGCTTCAGCCGCAGCAACCGCTACCACGAGTTCGCCATTTACTTCCAGGATTCCTGGCGCATCCGGCCCCGCATGATGCTCAACCTCGGTCTGCGGTGGGAGTATTTCGGCGTCCAGCACCACAAGGACCCGAAACTGGATTCCAATTACTATGACGGCGGCGGGGGCAACATCTTCCAGCGGATTCGCAACGGCGATGTGGCGATCGTCCCCCACAGCCCGATCAGAGGACTCTGGAGAAAAGACTGGGACAATTTCGCTCCACGCATCGGCTTCGCCTGGGACATCACGGGCGACGGCCGGACGAGCTTCCGCGCCGGGTACGGCATCGGCTACGAACGTAACTTCGGCAACGTCACGTTCAACGTGATCCAGAACCCGCCGGCCTACGCCGTGATCGCACTAACCGCCGGGGTGGATCTACCCATGATCCCTATCACGGTGGACAACGCTGGCCCGCTTGCGGGCTCCACCGGCACTAAGGCTCTGCCGCGCGTGAGCCTGCGTAACGTGGACGCCGACATTCGCACGGCCTATGCCCACTTCTGGAGCGCCTCTGTGGAGCGCGAGGTGAGCCGGGGTCTGGTCGTCGGCCTGGATTACTCCGGATCGAAGGGGCAGAAGCTGTACTCGCTGGAGAATCCCAACCTGGTGGGCGCCGGCCATGTTTACTTGGGCGACCCGTGCCCGTCGCCTGGCGATCCCTTCGTCTGCACGAACCGGCTCCGGCTGACCCAGTACACCAACATCAACCGCCGCGGCGGTCAGGGCTTCTCGGACTATCACGGACTGAATCTTCGGACCACCATCCGCGACCTGGGCAACACCGGGCTGAGTCTGACCGCGAACTACACCTGGTCGCACGCCATTGACAACCTCAGTTCCACCTTCAGCGAACGGTCCAACAATTTCAACCTCGGTTTGATGGATCCGTTCGACCCGAAGCTGGACCGCGGCGACGCCGACTTTGACCTGCGGCACCGCATCGGTCTGGGCGCGCACTGGAATATCCCGTTCGCGCGCAACACGCGCGGTCCGGTGAACCGGATGCTGGATGGCTGGGTGCTGGCGCCGATCTTCACGGCCCGCACCGGAAACCCGTACACCCTCTGGGACACCACCAATGCCTACTATTGGGTCATCCCGAGGGCGATGTTCGACGGGCCCGTCAAGAGGAGTCCCACGAAGAACCCGCCCGCGGCGGCCCAGCCGAACCGGTTCAAGTTTCTGGACCTCACCGGCGCGCCCATCAATTCGAGCTATGTGCATCCGATCACCGGCACCGCGGAGTTCGGTCCGTGGCCGAAGAACATGACGGGACGCAACGCCTTCCGCTCGCCGGGCGCCTGGAACCTGGACTTGGGCGTGTACAAGAACACGCGCGTCAATGAGCGTTACACCGTTCAGTTCCGCGCGGAGTTCTACAACATGCCCAACCACCCCAACCTGATCATTGACGGCGGCGAGACCGATGTGGCGTCGGTGGAATTCGTGCCGGCGCTCAAGACGGGGCGCCGCAACATTCAGTTCGCCTTGAAACTCATCTTCTAGGCTTCCGCCTAGCGGCTTTCACCTCCACTTCGGGCGGGCGCCGCGGCCCGCCCAACTTTTTTGGCGAGGCGCTACTGGCCGGCGACGCACCGGGCCGCATGGCGCGCTAGGCGGATGCAGTCGGGAATGCCGATTCCGTAATAGGCGTTGCCGACCAGGTACAGCCCGGGCCAGCGCTCCAGCCGGTGCTCGATCGCTTCCAGTTTGCGTTGGTGCCCGACCGCGTACTGCGCCATGGAGCGCGGCCAGCGAGCGATGTGCACGAACCGCGGCTCGGCCTCCACGCCCATGATCCGGCGCAGCTCGCCGCGGACAAGGCCTTCGATCTCTGGATCGCTCAGGTCCAGAATGCTCTCGTCGCCGCCTCCCAGAAAGCACCGCAGCACGATCTTGTCCTCGGGGACGCGGTGCTCGAATTTCGTTCCCACCCAGGTGCAAGCAATGACCTTGCCCCGCTCGCGCCGGGGCGCCAGAAATCCGAAGCCGTTGAGCGGGACGCAGAATTCGTGTCGGCCGTAGCCGAGCGCCAGCGTGACGCAGGAATGGTACGGAATGCGTCGGAGCAGCGCCGCCAACTCGGCATCCAGCGTGCCAACGAGCGCGGCGCTCTGCCAGGCCGGGCAGGCCAGGATCACGCAGTCGGCCAGGAAGGTATCCTCTTCGGTTCGGATCCGGTAGTGTGGCTCTTGCCGTTCGACCGCGACGGCCCGCGCGTGGACGGTCCGCATACGCGGGCCGGCGGCCTCTGCCAGGGCTTCGACCAGACGCCCCAAGCCCCCACGCAAGGTCTGGAACAGCGGCTCGGACGCGCGTGGGCGACCAAGGCGGCGGCGCTCAGCCAGGACGCCGCGGGTCAGACTGCCGTAGCGCTGCTCGAGCTCGAAAAAACGGCTGAGAACGCTCGCCGCGCTCAACTGTTCGGCGTCGCCGCCGTAGACTCCCGCCAGCAGCGGCTCGGCCAGATAGTCGACGGCCTCTTGGCCAAAGTGTTCGCGGACGAACTGGGCGACCGAAACGTCGCAGGGGCGAATCCCGCCTGGCCTGCGGAAAAACTCGCGCGCCATGTGCAGCTTGGTTTTCCAACCGAGCAGCGGGCTTGCCAGGAGCGGAAGAACTCGTGTCGGAACCATCAGCATCAGCCCGTCCGGCAACGGCACCAGCCGGCCGCGCTTGAGGACATAAGTCACGCGCAGGTGATCGTTCGAGCCAATCACCTCCTTCTCCAGGCCGAGTTCGCGCACCAGTTCCATCGCCCAGGGCTTGACGGAGAGAAAGCTATCCGGACCGTCATCGAGCAAGCAGCCGTCTACGACTTCGGTTCGAATCACGCCACCCAGCCTCGGCTGCTGCTCGATGATCGTGCAGGCGATGCCCGCTTTACCGAGGTAGTAAGCAGCCGACAGTCCCGAGATCCCGCCGCCGACAATGACGACGGAGGGTGTTCTAGACGGTTCGGAGCTTCTCGCGGGCCACGGCCGCCAGCGCGGCAATGAAGGTTGGGGAGTCATTGAGAGATTCGGTGCGGACGAGCTCGATGCCCCGGCGTTGGGCGTAGTCCCGGAACGACACGTCCACGTCGTAGAGGATCTCGATGTGGTCCGAGACGAACCCGATCGGCGCCAGGACCACGCTGCGGATGCCCGCCTCGGCGTAGCGGTCCAGCACGGATTCCACGGTGGGCCCCAGCCACGGTTCGTCCGTCATCCCCTGGCTCTGGTAGGCAAAATCCCATGCCTCCAGCCCGCAGCGTTCCGCCACCAGCCGCGCCGTGGTCTTCACTTCCGCGTCGTACGGCTCGCCGCTTTCCAGAATGCGCTCCGGAAGACTGTGGGCGGTAAAGAGCACGCGTCCCCGATTCGCAAGCGGCGCGAGCTTTTGGGCGAAGGCCTCGACGAGCAGCGGGTGGGCGTGGAAACTCTTCGTCCACACGATCTCGACACGGGCGCCCGTGGCAACTTTCGCCTCCTGGGTGCGGCGGAAATAGAGTCCGACGCTCATCTTGGAATACTGCGGCGCCAGGCAGATCGCCACGAGCCGTTCCACTCCGTCGTCGCGGATCTTCTCCATGACCTCGCGAATGAACGGATGCCAGTTGCGCATGGCGAAGTAGACCTTGACGGGCCAACCGCAGGAGGCCAGCTCCCGCTCGAGCGCCTCCGCCTGCCGCCGCGTGCGGTCGAGCAGCGGCGAGCTGCCGCCGATCGCGGCGTAGCGTTGGCGGATCTCTTCGACCATGGCGGGCGGAACAGGACGGCCGTTGCGAATATAGCGGAGGTATGCCTCGATGTCTTCGAGGCGTTCCGGAGCGCCGTGAGCCAGAAGGAGAACGGCTTGACGCAGGCTACCCTGTTTCTCGTTCACCACGACGGAAGGGCGGGCTCGATGTCTCTCCTTATTAATTAACGAGTATAGCCGGACGCGGCGCCGCGTTCCGATTCTCTTTGACAGGGCGGCGGATGATGTGGGATGATAGGGGCTGCACTGTGAGCGTCGGAGTCTCCCTCGGCGATTCGTTCCCATCCTGAGCCGCCGGCGGCTTCCTGTCTGCCTCTTCAGTGACATCAGGCGTCCCCAGGGGCGCCCAGGAGATTAGAAAGAGATGAAGTTGTACGTGGGCAACCTCCCCTATCAGGCCAGTGAGGCGGATCTTGAGAACTGGTTTTCTCAGGCGGGTGTTACGGTCGACAGCGTCGCGCTGATCCGCGACCGCTTTTCCGGCGAACCGCGCGGGTTCGGGTTCGTCGAAATCCACAATCACGACGCGGCTGTCGCGGCGCTGGCAACCTGTAACGGCAAAACGTTCATGGGCCGGACCGTCGTGGTGAACGAGGCTCGGCCGATGACGCCTTTGGGCCGCAGCGGCGGCGAGCGGCGCGGCAGTGGCGGAGGCAGCCGCAAGGGCGGCCGCCGTACGCCGCGCTGGTAGAACGTTCCTCGCGGGGGCAGGTTGTGCCCCCGCTCACAGCAGTCGCAACAGCAGATAGACCATCGGCAGCGCAAACAGCGAGCTATCCAGACGATCGAGCCAACCTCCATGTCCTGGCAGGAGCCGCCCGCTGTCTTTAAGATGGGCGCCCCGCTTGAGCGCGGACTCGCACAAGTCCCCCAGCTGGCCGGCCAAATTCCCCGCCGCTGAGAGCACCACCCGCTCCGTCCAGGAGACCTGCGGCACGAAGCGTCCCAGGAACAACACGCCGAACAGGAGCGAAGCGGCGAGCCCGGCCAGAGAGCCTTCCCAGGATTTGGCGGGACTCAAGCGCGGCGCCAGCTTGTGCCGTCCGAAGGCACGGCCGGCATAGTAGGCGGTGGTATCGCCGGCCCAGTTCAAACCCAATGCGAACACGAGCCAGTACGGACTTTCGGCGCGAAGTTCCAGTGCGAAGCGGAGCGAGCCGAAGACGTAGAGGACGCCGAGGGATGTGGCGGCCGCGGCCGGCAGCACGTCCTCGAGTCCGCTCTGCCGCGCCGCCAGAATCAGCGCCACCAGCGCGAGCAGCGTGAGCAGGAGCAGCTCCTCGCCGTGCACCACCAACAGCGCCAAGCCTGCGGCATAGGCCGCAGGTCCGGGCGGCGGGATGCCATGCGCGGCGACGATGCCGGCGTATTCGTAGAAGCAGAGGAGCGCGACCGCCGCCACCAGCACCAGAAACAGCCAGCCGGGCCCCCACAACGCGATGGCCAACACCGCGGGGGCGAGCAGGAGCGCCGTCCAGACCCGCGTCATCGGGCCGAAGCGCTCACCCGTTCCCACCAGCGCTCCGGGATCGAGACACGAGCCGGCTCGCCCAATCCGCCGAAACGGCGTTCCCGCTGCTGGAACTCCACAATCGCCTCTAACAGCTCGGTGCGGGTGAAATCCGGCCAGAGCGTTTCGGTCACGTAAAGCTCCGCATAGGCGATCTGCCACAGCAGGAAATTGCTGACGCGCATCTCCCCCGAGGTGCGGATGAGCAGGTCCGGATCGGGCTGCCCCGCGGTGTACAAGTGCTGCGCGAGGCTCTGCTCGGTGACGCGCAGGCTGGACAAGCGCCCCCTCTGGCGGGCTTCCTCGATGAGGGCGTTGACAGCATCCACGATTTCGCTTCGGCCGCCGTAGTTGATGGCCAGATTCACCCGCAGGCCGCGGTTGCGGGCAGTGGCTGCGACGACCTCTTCCAGCTCGGTGCGGGCCGCCGCGGGCAGCGCGTCGAGGCGACCGATGGCCGTGAGCCGGATGCGGTGCTTCAACAGGTTGGGCAGCTCGCGGCGGAGGTAGATGCGCAGCAGCCGCCAGAGGGTTTCCACTTCTTCGCGCGGCCGTTTCCAGTTTTCCACCGAGAAGGCGTAAAGCGTCAGGGTGGAAATTCCCAGGCGCGCGCACGTTTCTACCGTCATGCGCACGGGTTTGATGCCGGCCTGATGGCCGCGCACGCGGGGCAGGTTGCGCTGGCGGGCCCACCGCCCGTTGCCATCCATGATGATGGCGATGTGGGCCGGAAGGCGGTCCGGGTCAAGGGCGCGAGCCAGCTCCCAGTCTTTTTCCCCGGGCTTGAGAACCTCGAAGAGGGCCTTCATTCGATCCTCACTATTATCGCCCGATTGCGGCCTGCAGCATACGGCGTAAGGCTCGTGGAGGTCGTGCCATCGCGCTCCCCTCCCAGAGCTGGAAACGTGTTGCGGGTGGGCCGCCCAGAGAAAGCCCGCCAGCGCAGAACCGGGCGGTCGGTAGCGCCTTCCCCCGCCCCCGTGGATTAGCATACAGAAAAATGACGCCGAGGTCGGCGACGAAGGAACCGCGTCTGCCGGTGGGCCGCTACCGGCTGATTTTTCGCGCCGAGACGATCGAGAAGCGGGAAGGCTTCTGGGGCTCGGCCTGGCGCGGGGTGCTGGGGCACGCGCTGAAGCGGTTAGTCTGTGTGACCCAGCTCGAGGCCTGCGAACCCTGCCTGTTATACCGTTCCTGCGTCTACCCGTACTTTTTCGTTACACCCCCGCCACCGGAGTCCCACAAGCTAAAAAACTATTCCGCCGCGCCGCATCCCTTCGTTCTGGTTCCCCATGTGCCGGACGATGAGGGCCACTGCGTCCTTGGCGTGACGTTGTTCGGCTGGGGCAATCGATATTTGGCCTATCTCGTTCACGCGCTCCGGCAGGCCGCCGCGCGTGGACTGAAGGGGCGTACCGGACCCATGACGCTGGAGGGCGTCGAGCAGGAGGCGGCGCCGGGCTCCGGACAATGGCAATCGATTCTGCAGGGCGAGATTCTGTCGCCTGTGGCCACCCCGGCGCCGCCGTTCCCTCCCTGTCCTCGCTGGGTCCGCATTAGGTTGGTGACACCCTTGCGCCTGCGGCTGCACGATGATTTGGTCACGCCGGAAAGCTTCCAGTTCCACTTTTTCTTTGTCAGTTTGTTACGCCGCATCTCATTGCTGACGTACTTTCACACCGAGCAGCCGTTAGAGACCGACTTTCGGGGAATCGCCGGACGGGCGCGCCAGGTCCCAGCCGAATCGGCGGTGCTGGCCTGGAAGGACTGGACGCGCTACTCCTCGCGGCAGCGGACAAAGATGCAGCTGGGCGGCCTCACGGGAAGCTTCGAAGTCTCGCTCGAGGGCCGGGAGGAGTTCTGGCCCTATCTGTGGCTGGGCCAGTGGACTCACGCCGGGAAGGGCACGAGCATGGGCTTGGGTCGGTACGAGATCGACACGCTCTAACAAGCTTGCCGGGGCCTTGCCAAAACCGGCGGGGCGCATATAATTCGACTAAAGATGCGCGACGGGGCGGAGTTTCCTCGCCGGGTGCTGCTGGCAGTCTGTGGGTTGTCGCCTCAAGTATTGACCGAGACCGTATACGCTTTGGCGGTCAAGCGCCGGCCGCCGTTCCTTCCCACCGAGATTCATCTGGCCACGACCGAGGAGGGCGCACGGCGGGCGCGCCTCACTCTGCTCGGTCGCTCGCCGGGCTGGTTCCACAAGCTGTGCAAAGAGTATCGCCTTGGCCCCATCCGCTTCGGCGAAGAGCAGATCCACGTGCTGGCCGGAGAGGGGGGCGCGCGGCTGGCCGACATCCGGACCCGCGAAGACAACGAAAAGGCCGCGGATCAGATCGCCGAGCTGGTGCGGCAGTTCACCTCGGATGAGCGGACGGCGCTGCACGTCTCGATCGCTGGCGGGCGCAAGACCACGGGCTTTTATGCTGGCTACGCTCTGAGCTTGTTCGGGCGTCCGCAGGACCGCATGTCGCACGTGCTGGTGTCGGCGCCGTTCGAGTCCCACCCGGAGTTCTACTTCCCCACGCGACAGAGCCGCATCATTTACACGCCCCCGCCCGACAGCCGGCCCCTGGACACGCGGACCGCGGAGGTGACGCTGGCGGAAATCCCGTTCGTACGGTTGCGGAAACTGCTGCCGCCCCGCCTGCTGGCAGGGGGCCTATCGTATGCAGAGCTCGTCAAGGCAACCGAGGAGACGCTCGGCGGACCGGAGCTGGTCTTCGAGATGGGGCGGGGAAGAGTCCGCGCAGGTGGACAAGCGGTGCGACTGCGTCCGGCCGAGCTGGCGTTCTATAGCTGGATGGCGCGGCGCCGCTTGAGCGGCCGCGAGCCGGTGCCGTGCCCGAGCGACGGGGCGCCGGAGCGAGCTCATGCGGAGGAATTTCTGGCCGAGTACCGGCGAACGGAGCCGGGGGCGGCCGCCGAAGAACGCGCACGGGCGGCGCTGAGAGGCGGGATGGAGAAAAGCTACTTCCTTGAGAGAAAGTCACGGGTGAATCGGGCGCTGGAGGAGGCCTTGGGCCCCGGAGCCTGGCCGTACAAGGTTCAGGGTTTTGGCAAGCGGCCGGAGACGCGGTTCGGGCTGGCGCTCGAGCCTGGCCAGATCCGGTACGCCGACCCCGACGAGGAGGAGCAGCGGTGAACGACAAGCAGATGCCCACCTGCGAGGAGACGGTTCTCGGCGTGTTCCTGCACGACATCGGGAAGTTTTTTCAACGAGCGGATTTCGCGCTGCCGGCGCACGTGCGGGAGCTGGACTCCACGATTCTGCCCAAGGATCCGCAGAGCGGTCGCTACACGCACCAGCACGTGCTGTGGACGGACTTCTTCTTCGACGAACTCGGCTGGGACCGGGAGGCTCCACCGGGGGTGCGCTGGCGGCAGGTGCGCCACGTGGCCGTCTTCCACCATGCCCCGGACAACGGCAAGGCCGAAATCGGCGCGGTAGCCTGGATTGCGGCCGAAGCGGACCGGCTCTCGGCCGGCATGGACCGCAAGCCGCGAGACGAGGAAGAAGAACAGAAGCGCAGCCGGCCGGACTACGCGCGCACGCCGCTGGTGAGCCCGTTTCAGGGTGTGCAGCTGGAGGCGACGCTCGGCACAGCGCCGGATTCCTTCGTGCCGCTCGAGGAGTTGTCGGCAGAGGAGGCCGCCGTACCGCGGCCGAAGTTGGACACGTCGGATTACCCGGTCCGCTACCGGAGGCTGGCCGAGAGGTTCCGAGAAGAGTTCGAGGCGCTGCTGGCGTTGCCCGGCGCGGCTTTCGACGTCTTCGCCGAGGCGCTGCATTCGCTGTCGGAGCGATACCTGCACGCGGTGCCGTCCTCGGTCAAGGACCAACCGGACATCTCGCTGCACGATCACTCCCGCGCCGCGGCGGCGGTGGCGGCGGCGCTGTACCGCTTCCACGAGCGCGAGGGAAGCCTGGACGAGGCGGCGGCCATTCGCGACCGTCGCCGGCCGAAGTTTCGCTTCCTGAGCGGCGACCTGTCCGGGATTCAGTCCAGTCTGTTTCGTTTGGCCAGCGAGCAGGTGGCGGGAGTCAACCGGATTCTCCGCGCGCGGAGCTTTGTGCTGGGAATGCTCGTGGAGGGCGCGGCCCTGCTGTGCCGGCGCGCGTTGGACCTGCCGCCGTTTTCTATCCTGGCGACCGCGGGAGGCCAGTTCCTGATGCTGGTGGCGGACGTCCCCGGTTTGGAGGAACGCGTCGAAGCCGTGCGCAAGCACATCGAAGACTGGCTGTTCCAGCGCTACCGGGGCGAGCTGGCGCTCAATCTGTCTCTGACGGAGCCCTTTGCGGGCGAAGCCTTGATGCGGGAGCAGTTTATGGCTCTGCAGGAGCGCATCAGCCGCGCCCGCGAGGAGGCCAAGCTGCGGGCCTTCTCCACCTGCTTGCGCGCCGTGCACCGGGATGCTCGCTACCCTGCGGGAGTCTGCAAAGCCTGCGGCGTGCGCCCGGCGGCGCACGAAGAGCAACGCGAAGACGCAAGCTCGGTCTGGCGCTGCGAGGTCTGCGAGGAGGAACGCCAGCTCGGCAGCGTGCTGCCGCGCGCCCAGGCCATGGCCTGGAGCGATCAGCCGGATCCGCCACCGAGCCCCTTCCAACCGATCCGGCTGTACCACAAACTCTGGCTGGTCCTTTACGAGGAGGCGCCCTCCCATGCCCGCCCCTTCGTCTCCGCATGTCGTTTCGAGGCCCGCGGCCAGCCATACGCGCTCCGGCATGTGGCCAACTATGTGCCGCGGCTGGCGGCAGGGGAGACCGACAAAGCCGCGTACCGACTGTTGAGCGAAGAAGGCCGCCAGACTGAGCCTGGCGACGTCAAGACCTTCGAGCATTTGGCGCTGGACGCCCTCGAGGCGGTCGACGGCCAGTTGCTCGGCGAGGCGATGCTGGCCGTCCTCAAAGCCGACGTGGACCGGCTGGGAATGATCTTCTCGATGGGGAGCCAGACGCCGAGTTTGGGGCGTTTGGCCGCCTTGTCGCGCATGCTGGATTTCTTCTTCACGGCGCGCTTGATGAGAGTGCTGCGGCAAAACTACCCGTCCACCTACACGGTCTACGCGGGGGGCGACGACCTGCTGCTGATCGGACCGTGGCGGCAAATGACGGCGCTGGCCGACACGCTCGAAAGCGAGTTTCGCCGCTGGACGGGGAACAATCCGCACATCACGATCTCGGCCGCCCTGGAGCTGATCAAACCGGACCGGCCCCTGAACCGCGCTGCGGCGGCGGCCGAGGAGCGCCTGGAGCGGGCCAAGGACGCCGGGCGGTCCCGCATCTGCGCCTTCAGTCCGGCGCCGGTCGAGTGGGCCGAGTACCGCCGGCAGCTCGAGCGGGCGGAGAAGCTCAACGACTGGCTGCGCCGGCAGTGGCTGAGCCTGGCCTTCGCCTACCGCGTGCTCGCCTTCGACGACGAGCGCTGCCAAGTGGAGCGCGACGGCGCCGCCCGCCTGAATTTGCGGGCGGCGTCCTGGCGGGCGCGGTGGGCCTATCAGCTGGCGCGCAACGTGTTGCACAACAAACAGCGCATCCCCAGCGAGGCCGAACGGGACCAGCTGGCGCACGGGTTGAATCAATTGCTAGGTTTGCAGGCCGATCTGCGCACGGCCCAAAAGGCGCCCTCGGCGCGGATCGCCCTCAGCATCGCCATTTACCGGAACAGCGTTCCGGAAAGAGTCTCGAGGAGGTAAGAGGAACCATGCCGAACGGGAGAGGACAGGGAAGCAGGCCGCCGGGCCAAGCAGCCGGAGCGAAAACTGTGCCGCAGGCGAAGCCTGTAACATATTTCGACAAGACTTCAGGCCAAGAGGTGATTCGTTCGGAGTTGCTCGACCGGGAAGCGGAGGAGATAGCCAGGGAGCTTTCTGACTTGGCCAAGAGCCAGCTGCGGCGGTTCTACGACCATGTGCAGGCCCTCGATCGCAGACTCAAGCTCGAGGCAAGCACGGGCGATGCCAGGGCCGCCTTCGCGCGGCTGCGGCCGCAGTTGTTGATGCTGAAAGCCAAAGCCGTGTACGCGCACGGGCGAGGGACGGTACCATTCCCGTTGCTGCAATTTATCGTCAATCACACGACTGCGGTCAAGAGCGCTCAGGACTTCGAAGCCTTCCGGCGGCACTTCGAGGCGGTGGTGGCCTTTCACGGGTTTTACGGGAAGGAGGGTTAAGGAAAAATGAGCGCAGCGATCGAATATCGCAAGAGTCATTGTTTGACCGGCACGATCGAAGTCCTCACCGGGCTACGCATCGGCGCCGGCAAGGAGACCATCGAGATCGGCGGCCTGGACAATCCGGTGATCAAACATCCGCACACGGGTCATCCCTACATTCCGGGATCCAGCTTGAAGGGCAAGCTGCGCTCCCTGATGGAGTGGGCGATGAACCGAATCGAGCCGAACGGTGCCGTCTGGGGGGCGAAAACGGTAAGGCCCGGCGACGAGATCCTGCGGATCTTCGGCGTGACCAATGACGACTGGAAGGACGGCCCGAGTCGGCTCATCGTGCGGGATGCATTCCTCGATCCGAGCTGGGTGCAAGGAAAGATTGACGAGGGGCTGCCGCTCACCGAGGAGAAAACGGAGGTGGTGATCGACCGCATCCAGGGCAAGGCGGCCTCCGGCATCGGGCCGCGGCGCATGGAACGGGTGCCGGCGGGCGCGAAATTCCACTTCGAGATGATCTTCAAGATTTTCAGCGTAAACGGCGATGACGGGGAGCTGGATCGCCGATGCCTCGAGCTGCTGGTGCAAACCATGAAGCTGCTCGAGCAGGACGCGCTGGGCGGCTCCGGTTCCCGCGGCTACGGCAAAGTGCGATTCGTGGACTTGCAGCTCGACGGCAAGCCGATCCAGGACAAATTCGACGCCATTCGTTCGTGGGAGAACCCGCCGAATCTTGGGCTTCCGCTGGAGGGGTGAGCCATGCCGGACTATCTGGTGCGGCTCGAGCCGCAGAGCGCCTTCGGCACGCCGCTGCACTCGGGCACGCTGTTCGGGCACCTGTGCTGGGCCTGGCGGCACAAGGACGGGGAGGAGTCGCTCGGGCAGTGGCTGGCCGGCTTGCGCCGCGACCCGTTTCTGATTTCCGACGGCATGCCGGCCGGCTGGCTGCCGCGGCCGGAGCTGCCGGCGCCCGTCGAGCGGCCTCGGTCCGTCAAAGAAGCGGAGCGGTTCAAGAGGGCCTGGAAGCGGCGTTGGATGCGGCGCGAGACCTTTTTGAAGGTGCGCGCGGCGCTCAGCCCGCGCACCCTGTTGGAGGCGCTATTGACCGAGCAGGAAGAAGAGGAGAGAGCGGGCGGTGCGCGGGCGCGATGGTTTCGGCTGGCGCGCGCGCCGCACAACACCATCAACCGGCTAACGGGGCGGACGCCGGAAGTAGGCGGACTTTTTTTTCTGGACGAGCTGTGGCCGGAGGAAGGCTGCAAGGCGGAGGTCTGGATGCGCTGCTCGCTCGAGCGATCGGTGCTCGAGGAGCTCTTCCAGATAGTGAGCGTGCTCGGCTACGGGCGGGATGCCTCGGCGGGTCGCGGGCGGTTCAAGTGTGGAGTGGAACCGGCTCCCGGCGACGTGCTCGGTGGGGACTGGCCGCGTCGGATGAGCTTGTCGCACGGCACGCTCACGCCGAACATGCGGGAGGCGCGCTACCGGCTGCGGACCCACTACGGCAAGTTGGGATCGCTGTGGGCCACGGGCGGGGATCCGTTCAAATACCCCCTGACCTTGCTCGCGCCGGGGGCCACCTTCCGGCCGGCGGACGGGGGCCCGTACGGGGAACTGCTGGAGGGAGTCCACCCGGACAAACCTGGGGTGGTGCACAACGGCTGGCATCTGACGGTGGGGTATCGGGAGGCGTGAAGGCGAGATGGCGAAGTTGACGGAGCGGATATTTCGCGCCACCGTGCTGACGCCGGTGCACATCGGCAGCGGCGAGCGGCTGGCGCCGGAGGATTACCTGCTGGACGACAAGACGAACCGGCTCGTGCGGCTGCGTACGAGCGCCCTGCTCGGGGATCTCCCCGAGGTCGAGCGGCGGCAATTGGAGCGGTGGCTGCTGGAGGGCTCGTTCGATAAGGCCTGGGAGTGTTTGAGGAAGCGCGGGGTGGACAGGAAATATTGGGCTTGGGAAGTGGCGGTCGGCAAGGAATCCGCGGGGGAGCTTAAGGAGGCGGTTCAGGCACCGGAAAGGCGCAGGGGGGAGTTTTTGGCCCTGCTGCGCAATCCCTACACGGGGGCGGTGGTGATTCCGGGCTCGGCCCTTAAAGGGGCGATCCGGACGGCGCTGCTGAACGCATGCGTGAGCAATCCGCCCGCGGGGTCGGAGGCGCAGTTGAGGCGGCGCATTGAGGAGGCCAAACGTGAGGGACGAAACCGCGCCTGGCAGGAGCTGGAGAGCGCCGGCTTTCGCTACGACCGGGAGCGGACTGAGACGGATCCCATGCGCATGGTGCACGTGGCGGACGCGGAGGTGCCGGCCTCAGCGGTCCGGGTGGATCGGGCGGTGATCGTCAACCGGCAGGGTCAGGAGATGCGGGCCAGCAAGATCCAGGTGCACGTGGAGCGGCTGTGGTCGCAGGCCGACGGCGGAGATGGGGCTCGGTTCCCGGTGCGGATCGCGCTGGACGAGGAGCGCCTGCGGGACCCGCGCGTGCGGCGACTGTTCAACGTGTTCTTCGATTGGCGCTTCTTGGAAGGAGCTTGCAATTTCTTTTTTATGACGCGCTGGTCGGAGGAGGCGGGGGCTTTCGCGAGGGTGAAGGAGGCAGTGGGTGAAGTGCCGCCGTTACATAAGGGGGAGATTCTCCTGCGGGTGGGGCGGTACTGTCACTTCGAGTCGCTTTCGGTGGACGACTATCGGGAGGGTTGGAATGCGCAACGGAAAGCTCCGATCAAGGGCATGGGCTCGAGCCGCACGCTGTGTTACACCGCCAAGGGGACCCTGGCGCCGTTCGGCTGGATCGTGCTGCGGCCGGAGGGATGAGATGGCAGGGACGAAGATTTTTTGGCAACCACCCTTGCAAGTGGCTCTAGCAGCGTGGGTTGCGGCGGCAGGCGGTATGAAGCGAGACCTGAAAGAGAAGGGATTGAAACGGCGATGGCCCGCCATACGCGCGCAGAGGCGTCTGCCGTATGAAGCGAGACCTGAAAGAGAAGGGATTGAAACCGTCTACGCCTTGAAACAGCTCA
>JANWXD010000139.1:261-515 GCA_025055455.1 Bryobacteraceae bacterium | reverse complement strand
CGATGTGCAATGGCCGGGTCGGTGAGCAGCGCAGCGATGTCGTCCGCCGCCGCGCGGGTTAGCGTTTCCAGGTCGTCGTAAATCCTAAGCCTGAGTTCCATGACCGCTTTCGCCAAAGAAGTCAATCTCAATCACCTGGCCGGTGATGTAGCGCGATTCGTCCGAAGCAAGGAAGACGCATACGCCCACATGGTCTTCGGCCCGGAGGAGTTTGCTCTTGTCCTCGACGATGGCGGCGCGCATGGAGGTATCGC
>JANWXD010000139.1:0-251 GCA_025055455.1 Bryobacteraceae bacterium | reverse complement strand
TGCTGCCGCCGCCCTGCGCCTGCATCGTCTTCCACACGTGCTTGGTGGGCAGGAAGGTGCCCGTCAGGTTGACGGCCAGCAGGCGCTCCCACGTGGCGAGTGGCGTGCCGTGGAGCGGGCGCGCCGCCCCGATGCCGGCGTTGTTCACCAACACATCAATCCGCCCGAACTCTGCCACGGTTTGCTGGATGGCGGCCTTCACTTGCGCCTCGCTGCTCACGTCGCATACGAGGGGCAGGGCGCGCCGGCCC
>JANWXD010000138.1 GCA_025055455.1 Bryobacteraceae bacterium | reverse complement strand
CGGCTGGCGGCGGCTTTCGAGGTGGCTGCCGTTCGGGCCGGGATGACGGTGCTGGACGTGGGCTGCGGGCGCGGCGAGATTGTGCGGCACTGCGCGCGGCTCGGCGCGACTGCGTTCGGCGTGGACTACGCGCCGGCGGCGCTCCGGCTGGCGCGCGAGCTGTTGGCGAAGGACGAAGGCGCGCCGGGCAGGACGGGGCTGGCTCGCTCCGATGCGAAAGCGCTACCCTTCCCGGACAACACCTTCGATCGCGTGCTGATTTTCGATGTGGTCGAGCACCTGTATCCGTGGGAGCTGGAGCGCTGCCTGGCCGAGGCGCGCCGCGCCCTCAAACCGGGCGGGGCGGTCATCATCCACACTGCGCCCAACGTCTGGTACGACCGCTACGCTTACCCGGTGGTGCGCGCCGTGCGCATCCTGATGGGCGAGGGCGCGAAGTACCCGGCCAACCCGCGCCTGCTCAACGTGGCCGCCAACGCCGAGGTGCACGTCAACGAGCAGAGCCAGTTCAGCCTG
>JANWXD010000137.1 GCA_025055455.1 Bryobacteraceae bacterium | reverse complement strand
CACCTTGACGCTCGGCGCCAAACTCGGGCCGGTGCTGTTGCAATTTCCCCCGTCGTTCCGGGCAGACAAGCAGCGTCTGGAAACGTTTCTCCAACAGGTCCGCGCCATCCAAGGAGGGCGAGCACTGATGCTCGCCCTGGAGTTTCGCCACGCCACGTGGTTCGATCCGGAGATTTGCGAGCTGCTGCGGAAGCATCAAGCGGCGCTGGTGATCGCGCATTCGGAACGTTACCCGCAAGCGCCCGCGGCGCCTACGGCTCGCTTTGTGTACCTGCGATTCCACGGGCCCGGAGCGCTCTTTGCTTCGAAGTACTCCGAGGAAGAGCTGAAGCAGTGGGCCGATCGCATCCGGAGGTGGCGGGAGCAAGGGCAGACCGTCTTTGCCTATTTCAACAACGATTTTCACGGCTACGCCATCGAGAACGCCCGGCGGTTGCGGGAGCTGGCCGGGGGATCCTGAGGAGAGAAACGCTTTCCTAAAGAAAGGGTTCGGCCGGGCAATTTTCTTCTTGCGGAAG
>JANWXD010000136.1 GCA_025055455.1 Bryobacteraceae bacterium | reverse complement strand
TCTTCTGCAGCTCCGAGAGCGAGGCGTCGTCCTCCTTGTACATCCAGTGCGACGCGACGCCGGACTCGGCGATGCGGTGCATCTGCTCGGTGCGGATCTGCACCTCGATCGCGACGCCGTAGGGACCGACGAGCGTCGTGTGGATCGACTGGTAGCCGTTCGCCTTGGGGATCGCGATGTAGTCCTTGAACTTGCCGGGCACGGGCTTGTAGAGCGCGTGCAGCGCCCCGAGCGCGAGATAGCAGCTCGGCACGTCCTTCACCACCACGCGCAGGCCGTAGATGTCGTGCACCTCGGAAAACGACAGATGCTTCTCGACCATCTTGCGGTAGATCGAGTACAGGTGCTTTTCGCGGCTGGTCACCGTCGCCGCAAGCCCCGCTTCGGCGAGACGCGCCTTCACCGCCGACTCGATGCGCGCGACCAGTTCGCGGCGGTTGCCGCGCGCCGCGCGCATCGCCTTGGCGAGCACGCGATAGCGCAGGGGATAGAGGTGCGCGAACGCGAGTTCCTGCAGCTCG
>JANWXD010000135.1 GCA_025055455.1 Bryobacteraceae bacterium | reverse complement strand
AAGTTGCCGCCCGCACGAGCGAAAAATACAAGGAAGCCTACCGCGCGCTGACCGGAAAGCAACTGTGAACTGGCTCGACATCGCGCTGGCGGTGATCCTGATTCTCTGCGTGATCGAGGGGTTCGCGAAAGGTTTCGCCAAAGTCGGCATTGGGTTCATGGCGGCCGTTGCCGGGCTGCTTGCCGGCCTGTGGTTCTACGGAGTTGCGGGGTCGTTTCTCCGTCCCTACGTCAGCCACAAGGGCTTCGCGAATTTCGCCGGCTTTCTTATCATCTTGGCGCTGGTCACGGTCCTCGGCGGAGTGGTGGGCTTCCTGCTTGGGATGCTGTTCAAGTGGACGGGGCTGAGCTGGCTGGACCGGCTGCTCGGCGGAGTCTTCGGCGTCCTCCGGGCGGGCGTGTTTGCCATCGGCCTTGTGCTCGCCCTCATGGCGTTCGCGCCCCAGCCTCCGCCGCGCGCGGTGGTGAACTCGCGCTTCGCCCCTTACGTGACGGATGTGGCCCAGTTTTGTGCGGGCCTGGC
>JANWXD010000134.1 GCA_025055455.1 Bryobacteraceae bacterium | reverse complement strand
GCGGCGAAGATTCCATCACGGACCTGCACCTGAGCAAGGTGATCGGCAGCGTGCGCACCTACGCCTACCTCGGCAGGAAACAGACCGTGGAGGCTTGGCTCGAGGCGATCCGCGCGGGCCGCACCTTCATGAGCACCGGTCCCCTGGTCCTGCTGCGCGTGGGCGGGCGGTTGCCGGGCGAGGACGTCCAACTGCCTCCGGAGGGCGGCCAAGTCGAGATCGAAGCCGAAGTGCGGTCGGCGGCGCCGCTGCGCAAGGCGGTGATTCACCGCAACGGAGAGGAGTTTCTGGAGATTCCGCTCGCCCCGGACGGCCGCTCCGGCCGGCTCCGCCGCCACGTGCCGGTGGCGGCAAGTTCGTGGTTCTCCCTGTACGCAGAGGGGGATCCGCATCCCGCCTTCGACGCGGCCTTTCTGCAAGCGGTAACGAACGCCGTGCGGGTCTACGTGGGTCGGCAGCCCATTCGGAACCGCGCCTCGGCCGAGTACTTCGTGCGCTGGATGGACAAGCTGCGGAGGATGGCGGA
>JANWXD010000133.1 GCA_025055455.1 Bryobacteraceae bacterium | reverse complement strand
CGGCGGGGCAACTGGAGTCTCTTCCTCCCAGGAAGCCGCTACGGTTTCCCGGCTGCACGGACTGGCAGGCTCCGTTCCCGAGATGAACGCTGCCGGGGCGCCGGAATCGCAGGAGCTGACAAGCGTCACGCCGGCCGGAGGCGCAAAAGGAATCGGATTCCGGTATTCGACCACCTCGTGCGCCCGCTTCATGAATTCGGTCCAGATCGGCAAGGCAGCCTTAGCGCCCTCCAGTTTCAAGTCTTCTCCGTCGTCGAATCCCACCCAAACCACGCAGATCAGCTTCGAGGTGAACCCAGCGAACCAGCCGTCACGCGACGTGCCAGTCTTGCCTGCTGCCGGCAGCAGAAAGCCCCGCGCGCGCACGCCCGCCCCGGTGCCCGAGCGCAAGACCTCCTCCATCATGTTGACCAGCACGTAGGCGACGCGCGGGTCCAGTACCTCCTTGCGCACGATCTTGTTTTCGTAAATTGGCCTGCCCGAGCTGTCGAACACCGCCCGGATCATGGATGGCTTCACATACTCCC
>JANWXD010000132.1 GCA_025055455.1 Bryobacteraceae bacterium | reverse complement strand
GAGAACGCCTCGGATCCGCACTATGAGCCGCGCGCCGACCGACACAGCGCGATCCGGCGGGGCGACGTGTTGTTGATTGACCTGTGGGCGAAGCTGGCCGAACCGGGGGCGGTGTATTACGACATCACGTGGACGGCGTACTGCGGGGATGCGGTTCCGGCGGAAGTCGAACGAGTCTTCGAGGCGGTTCGGGGGGCGCGGGACGCCGCCGTCAAACGGGTGCAGGAGGCCATGCGCGAAGGCCGCGTGCTGCGAGGCTTCGAAGTGGACGACGTGGCGCGGTCCTACCTGCGCGAGCAAGGCTATGAGGAGTACTTCGTGCACCGTACGGGGCACTCGATCGGAGAAGACGTGCACGGGGCCGGGGCGAACATGGACAATTTGGAAACGCGCGACGAACGGCGGATCATCCCGCGGACGTGCTTTTCCATCGAGCCCGGGGTCTATCTTCCGCAGTTCGGCATCCGGTCGGAGGTCAACGTGTTCGTGGGGGATAGAGAGGCTCGCGTGACGGGAGAAGTGCAGACCGC
>JANWXD010000131.1 GCA_025055455.1 Bryobacteraceae bacterium | reverse complement strand
GAGGCAAAAAATCTCGATCCGGAGTTTGTGCGCTGGGGCACACGGCTGGCCTGTCTGGAAATGCTCCTGGGCGGCACGACGACCTTCGTCGACATGTATTACTTCGAGCAGGTCGTCGCCGAAGAAACCAAACGCGCCGGCATGCGGGCGATTTTGGGCCAGACGGTGATCCAGTTCCCTGCGGCGGACTACAAGACACCAGAGGCGGCACTGGAGGCGGCGGAGCGGTTTCTCGCCCGCTTTGCGGATGACCCGCTAATTACCCCTGCCGTCGCGCCCCATGCGCTCTACACCAACCGCGACGAGACGCTGCGCGCCGCGCGGGCGCTCGCCAATCGATTCGGCAAGCCGCTACTGATTCACTTGGCTGAAACCAGGCGGGAGGATGCCGAATCGCGAGCCAAACGAGGCGGCTCGCCGACAGCGGCGCTTGACCGGCTTGGCGTGTGGAGCGGCTGGTCGGTGGCGGCCCACGCGGTGTGGGTAGATGCGGACGACGCGGCGACGCTGCTCGCGCGCGGCACGGGCGTGGC
>JANWXD010000130.1 GCA_025055455.1 Bryobacteraceae bacterium | reverse complement strand
CACTTGCGAAAGCGGGTGTCGCCGAGTGCGTGCTCGACAGCGATGCGACACCAGAGACGCTCGCGACGGTTCTGCTTGCGCTGTTGCGCGACGACCAAAGGCGGCTCACGATGAGCGATAAGGCGCGTGAAAGAGGGCACAACGGCGCCGCGATGCGCATTGCTGACGATTTGTTGAATTTGACGTCGATGCGTCCGCACCGACTCATCGCGGCCAGCTGTAGGAGGCGGAGTTGATGTTTCGCGGGCGCGTGCGTCATGTGCATTTCGTCGGCATTGGCGGCATCGGCATGAGCGGCCTGGCTGAAATTCTGCACGCCATGGAATTTGCCGTGTCCGGGTCGGACCTGAAGCCGAATGAGATCACCCGTCGGCTCGAAATGATGGGGGTGCGCGTGATGATCGGTCACGACAAGAGCCACATCGCCGGTGCCGACGTTGTTGTCTACTCACGCGCCATTGACCCGAAGAATCCAGACATTCGCGAAGCAAAGGCGCGCGGCGTGCCCGTGATCGCGCGCGCGGAAATGCTCGCGGAA
>JANWXD010000012.1:30166-102033 GCA_025055455.1 Bryobacteraceae bacterium | reverse complement strand
GATACCACGGCGTCGTTTCGCCTTCGAGCCCCCAGCGCCAGTCCGGCACGAACGCCAGCAGCACCCACACCGGGCAGCCCAGCGCGCCGGCCAAGTGTGCCATGGCCGTGTCCACGCTGATCACTAGATCGAGCGCCGCCACGGCGGCGGCCGCCTCGCCAAAATCGCCGAGCTCGGGGCCCAGGTGGAGGAACGTCAAGCCCTCCGGCGGCGCCAGTCCCTGGCAGGAGCGCGGCCCGTATTGCAAGCCGACGAAGTGCACGCCGGGGATCCGGCCGAGCGGCGCCAACACGTCGAGCGCCAGCGACCGCCGCCGGTCGTGGGCATGCTGCGGGTTGCCGGCCCAGACCAAACCTACCCGAAGCCCGCCGAGTGCACGGAAACGTCGTTCCCACGCCTCACGCCGCGCCGGATCGGCGTGCAGGTAAGGAACCGACGGAGGAAGCGTTTGCGAGGTGAGTTTCAGAATCCGCGGCAGACTCATCAGCGGGGCCTGGACGTCAAAGGGCGGCAGGGCGTCGCCGGCCGCCACCAGTTCGTCGATCCCCGGGGCGGAGGCGAGCAGTCCCACCAGAGCGCGCGGCGACTCGAGCAGGACGCGGCCGCCGCAGGCTTGGACTTGGCGAGCGAAGCGCACGAAATGAATCACGTCGCCGAGGCCTTGCTCGGCGTACAACAGAATAGTGCGACCGTCGAGCGGCGTGCCGTCCCAGAGCGGTTGCGCGAACGGGCGTGGCCGCAAGAACGGCATCTTCCAGCGCCACTCGAACTCCTCGAAGCCGCGCTCCCAGTCGCCGACCGACAGCAACGTGAGGGCTCGGTTCCAGCGGGCCCGCACGTGTTTGGGTTCGCAGCGCAAGGCCTCTTCGTAGCAAGCCAGCGCGTGGGCAGGATCTCGGGCCTCGCGATGCACGTTGCCGAGGTTGTAGTGGGCGTCGGCTAGATCGGGCTTGAGGCGAATCGCTTCTCGGAAGCAGTCGGCGGCGGCTTCGTGGCAGCCGAGTTCCATCAGCGCTGCCCCGAGATTGTTCCAGGCCTGCGGGTGTTCCGGCCTGAGGCGGAGCGCCTGTTGGGCGCAGGCGGCCGCGGCCCGGTGCCGGCCTTGCTCGAGCAAACACATGGCTCGCTGGGCCCATCCATCGGGATCCTGGGGACGCAACCGGACCGCTTCGCGCGCGGCGCGCTCGGCCGCCGCCGTCTGCCCTAGGGCGGCCAGCACCGCCGCTAAGGCGACGTGCGCCTGAAAGAATTCTGGCGCCAGCCGTAGCGCCTGGCGGCAACACTCGGCCGCCTCTTCCAGACGCTGCTGTTTCCGCCGGACGTGGGCCAGGTTCAGCCAGGCCTCGGCGTAGTCCGGCTGGCGCCGCAAGGCCTCGCCCAGACAGGCGGCCGCCGCCTCGAGATCGCCCCTGCCGGCCAGAGCGTTGCCTAAGTTGTTGTACGCTTCCGGCAGCTCCGGCTCCAGCTCCACGGCGCGCACCAGCACGGCCACGGCTTCCTCCCAGCGTTGCAATTGCTGGAGCGCGTTGCCGTAGTTGACGAGCGCTTCAGCGTAGCGCGGCGTCAGCCGCAGCGCCTCTTCGAACGCCAAGCATGCCTGCTCGGGCCGGCCCGAGGCCAGCAGCGCATTGCCGAGGTTGTTGTGGAAGGCCGCCACGTCGGGCCGGGACCGGATGGCCTGCGCGATCAGGCCCAGGGCCGCCTCCGGGCGCCCGGAGGCGTACTCAACCATCCCGAGCAAGTGGAGCGCATCCGGGTTGTCGGGCTGGTGTTCCAGCACGCGGCGGTAGCAGCGGGCGGCCTCCGCCAGACGGCCCTCGCGCTGCCAGCGCAGGCCCTGCTCGAGAGTGTCCTGAAGTGCGCTCATCGCACCTCGGTGACCTCGCCACCCCGCGCCTTGCGCCAAGGTTTCAACAGGGCGGCCAGCCGGTCCGGCGGCAGCGCCAGCGCCGCTCGCCGGTTCTCATCGCACGTCCAAGCCACCTCGCTGCGCACGATGCGCGTTTGGCGCGGCGCCGTGATAGCCAACTTCACGCTGCCGCCGGAGACTTCGCTGACGGTGACCTCGACGTCGTCCCCGATCCGTAACCCTTGGCCGACGCGCCTCCGGATCACGAGCACGGCGCTGCCTCCGGAGCGGCCATCGGGTAGCGCAGGGGATATACCGGATCGGCTGGCACGCACTGGAGGGCGCGCCGCGTCGCCAAATGGATCACCACCGGCGCCAGCAAATTGGCGGTCACGGACCCATCCTCGCCGACAAAGACGATCGCCAGGCACAGAACGTCCCGCCCGATCCGCGGCTCGGCCTCCGGAGACAGGCCGAGCAGCGCCAGCTCCTCAGCGGATAAGCTCAGGCGATAACCCGGCACGACGCACTGTACCGGGACGGCTAGAAAGCACAGCGCGTCGCTCGTGAGGCTTTGTAGGAACACTAACGGGTGGTGCGTGGCCGGCTCGACCAGCACGAAGCGTTTCTCCAGGGGGAAGCCCGGAAGGCCCTCGGGAAACTCCACGACCGCGGTCTCGGAATATTCCAGGCGTCCGAAATAGCGTGTGTCACAGTGTGGCATGCGGGTGCGCCCGGCGTGTGCCTGTTGCAATTTGCCCGCCAGCCCGTCAGCCTTTCTGTCCCTTGGCCGACCCAGTGGGCCGCGCGGGCGCGGGTTCCCGCATCAATCCCGCGCGGTTCAGAATCACGATGTCGACACGGCGGTTGCGCGCCCGGCCGGCTTCGTGGTCATTGGAGCCCACGGGCACGTTGTCAGCGTAGCCGGCCACAGCCAGACGCTCGGCTGGAACGCCGAAGCGGTGCGTAAATAGCTTCAACACCGCGATCCCCCGTGCTACTGAGAGCTCCCAGTTGCTGGCGAACCGCTCGTTGTGAATGGGCACTGAGTCGGTATGGCCCTCCAGCCGCACCGGGTTGGGAAGCTTCTCGATGACCCGGGCGATCTTCTCCAGGCTCGGATACATCGCTGGATCGATCGTGTCTTTGCCGGTGGGGAAAAACGCCGCCTGCGGCAGGCTGACGACCAACCCCCGCGGCTCCAGGCTCAGTTGGAGTTTTCCGGCCCGGATCTCAGCTTCGAGCTCGCGGGTCAGAAACTCGAGCGAAGGCACGAGCTCGGCCACACCGGGGTCCAGCTCTGCTACGGGTTTGCCCACCTCTTTGTCCTGGCCTTTCTTCGTTCCGCCGGGTCCCCGCATCATGGCGTTGCCCTTGCCGATATCGTCCACACTGCCGCCAAGGATCGCGGCGATCTTGGCGACGGCATAGCCTTCCTCGAGGGCCTGGCGCACCGATTCGGAGACCTGCTTGGCTTTCCCCTTGTCCGCTTGCGAGGAGGCGAACATCACCACGAAAAATGCAAACAGCAGCGTGATGAAGTCGGCGTAGGAAACTAGCCAGCGTTCGTGATTGGCGTGCTCGGCGTGCTTCTTGCGGCGGGACATCGCTCCTCCTTACGCCGAGGCGGCTTCTGCCGCCGGGGCGCCCTTGGCCTGCTTTTCCGCTTTCTTGGCTTTGGCGGCTCCGTGGCGTGTGTAGGCCTCCAGTTTGCTGCGAATCAACTTCGGGTTCAGACCCTCGACGATGCCCGCCACGCCTTCGAGCATCATCTCGCGGATCCGGAGCTCCTCCTGGGCGCGGGCTCGGATCTTGTTGCCGGCCGGCAGGAAGAACAAGTTGGCGAAGCCCACTCCATAGACGGTGGCGACGAAGGCCACGGCGATGCCGTGGCCGACTTCTTCGATGTTCTCCAGGTGTTTCATGACCTGAATCAGGCCGAGCACGGCCCCGATGATGCCGATGGTGGGGGCGTAGCCGCCGGCCGCTTCGTAGACCTTGGCCTCGGCCTCAGCGTGGTGTTCCTCGAGGCTGATTTCCAGCTCCATCATCTTGCGTAGATCTTTCAGGTCCATACCGTCGATGGCCAGGTTGAGGGCTTTGCGCAGGAAGGGGTCGGCCACCTGGTTGGCATCCTGCTCGAGCGAGACGATGCCGCCCTTGCGAGCTTTGGCCGCGTACTGGATGATCTCTTCGATGACCTCCTCCGGAGACTGCACCGTCTCGAAGAAGACGACCGACAATTTCTTGACGGCCCGCGCGAGCACGGCCGGCGGCGTCGTCACCAGCACGGCGCCGATGGTGCCGCCGAGCACGATCATGACCGCGGTGATCTGGGCCACATCCTTGAGGCTGCCCCCTTCCAGGATCAAGCCTCCGAGAATTCCCCCCAAGGCAATGATCAAACCGCCGGCCGTAGTGAAGTCGAGTTTTTTCCGGGCGCCTCGTTTCGCCTGTGCCGTCTTTTCCGCCATAGCGCCAGGTCAGTTGTCCGCTCCCCGCGTCGGTGAGGCAAGCGACTGGCTCAGCCAGGGACAGGCCGCAAGACCGCTCAACACGGCCCGCCGGAACTCGACGACCCGCTCGATGATCTCATCGGCTGTTTCGAGCACCACGATTTTTTGCCCGGTCGTCAAGGAAATGACGGTGTCCGGGGCAGCCTCGATGTGCTCGATCAGGTCGGAGTTGAGCACCATCGGTGCGTGGTTCAAACGTGTGAGGCGAATCATACCGGACCCGTCAGCACCCTTATCGGATGCGGCCGGAATTTATCCGGAGGAAGCGCTCAAACACCGCCCGGCCCGCGACGATAAGCCCTCCGGAGAGCGAGGATGCTGGGCTGCGGTCGGACAAGCGACCAGGAAGCGGCAGCATTGTTGCGCGCCCTTCGGGCAAGCGATGCGGGAGCCGTGCGCCGGCGGCTGGAGCGGCTCCGGCGGCACCCATCACCGCCCTTTCAGGCGCCGGCCGGAGAGCAGGAGCGCTGGGAACTGCTCAGCGCCATCGCCGACGCCTTGGGTGGGGACGCCCAGGGCCAGGTGAGCAGCGGCACTCGCGTCGCCGCTTGCCGGCGCCTTCTGGAGCATCTCAGCGGCTGAGCGGCGCGCCGGGGCGCCCGATGGTCACTTCCGCAGCACTTCGTCAATCACGAACACACGCCGCGAACCGGCGGCCGCCACGCGGCCGTGAAATTTCGGCACATCGCTGAGCCGGCATTCGAGCGGCCGACCGAGCGGTACGTCGAGCGATAGCAGATCGCCCTCTTCGAGGGCCAGCAGCTCCCGTAACGGCAGCTCCGGACCCCGCAGCCGCACCTCCGCCTCGAGCTCCGCCCTCCGCAGCCGTTCCAGCATGAGCGCCTGCTCGGCTGAGTTGGCCTCGCGCCCCCTTTGCAACGACCAGTGATGCTCGAAATGGGTGCGCATCATCTTGATGACCAGCGACGGGATGCCGAGGGTCATCATTCCACTCAAATCTCCGAGGCGGACCTCTGCGGCAATGACGACGAAGGCTTCCCGCGGATCGACGGTGGGCAGGAACTGCGGCTCGCTCTCGATAGAATCGAAGACAAAGTCCACCTCGACGACGCTCGCCCAGGCCTGGCGTAGGTCTTGCAAGATGATCCGCAGCAATCCCTCGAGCAGGCTTTCCTCGATATCGGTCATTTCCCGAGAGGGGCTTTCCGAGGCATGGGCCTTGCCGCCGAGAAGAATCTCGAGGACGGCAAAGGCCAGGTTGGGGGTGATCTCGAGGACCGCCCTGCCGTCGTAGGGCTTGAGGCGCAGCGCCACCAGACAGCTCGGCGACGACAGCCCCTCCTGAAAGTCGGCGTAGGACAATTGCTCGACGCTCACCAGGTTGATCGTCACGTAGGCGCGCAAGTAGGCCGACAGGCTGGAGGCCAAGTTGCGCGCAAACCCCTCGTGCAGCAACCGGATGGAACGAAGCTGGGACTTGGGAATCCGGTCCAGCCACCTCAGGTCGAACGGCACCACGCGCGGCTCGCGGGCTTGCTTACCGCGCTGGGACTGAAAGACGTCAATTTCCTGTTGCGTCAGCTCGCGGCTCACTCGTCCTCCCCGCATATATCGGCGGAGCACTCCGTTCCTTCAATAGAGCATGGCGGGGGGATCTTCCTTGGATGCGCCGACGCTGACCACCGCCCGGTGCGAGCCGCCCTTTTCACCGCTTCGGCGCGCGGCGCCGGCCCGCCGCCCACTTCTGAAATTCCGCCTCCATTTCCGGAGTCCATTTGCTGTCGATCTGGCCGGGCGTGTACTTGCCTTGGCGGAGCATTTCCTGCGACCAGTCGTCGCGCAGGCGCGTGTCCTCAGAGTGCTCGACCACTTTTTCGGCCAAGTGAGCCGGGATGAAAACGACGCCTTCCGGGTCGCCCAGCACGACATCGCCGGGCATAACCGTGGCCTGGCCGATGCGCACCGGAACGTTGATGCCGACGAGCATCACTTCCCGCAGCGCGGATGGGTGAAAATCTCGGACGTACCCGGTGAATCCCTTGATTTCCAACAGCCCCGAAAGGTCGCGCACAGCCCCGTCGACGACGACACCCGTGCCGGTCTTCGTGTAGATCGAGGTGCCCAAATTGTCGCCGATGAAGGTGCCGTCTTTGATCTTGCCGAACAGGTCAATGACGGGGACATCGTTTTTCTCGAGCAGGTCGATCACCCAGGCATTTTCCAGCCCCACCATGGAGCGCCCCTCCTTGCGGGCCTGCTCCCGCAGGACTTGGTTGACGTCCGGGCGCAGGGGCATGAACACGGCCGTGACGGCGCGGCCGACCAGGCGTTTGCCCGGCTCGGTGACAATCTGCTTCCAGTTGCCTTCGAACTGGTAGTGGTAGCCCGCCTCGCGGAGCACGGTCCAGGCTTCCTCAGCGGTGACCTCTCGCATCCGCTCCAGGATCGAATCCGGCACTTTGGGCCGCCCATCGGGAAAACGTTCGCCTTTCCACTCGCGGGTCAACCAGATGCGTTGCTCGCGACTGAACATGCCAAGCTGGGCGAAGCCGCACGGCAGCAGCACCGCGCCGAGCATGGAACCAAGAACCAATCGAGGCACGATGGTGCGCATGGTCTTTTCCCTCGAATCCCCTACCGTATGCAAGCGTCACGGCGCTGTCAAGGGCGGGGCGGTACGGGGAAGCTTCAGGCCACGGCGGTGAGTGCGTTCAGAAAGTTGCGCTCGCGGTCGTCGGCCTCGAACTGTGCTGCGGCCCCACTCAGCGCGGCCTCCGCTTGGCGCAACCGCACGGCCAGCGGAGGGGCTTCGACGGAAGCGGTGCGATGCTCCGCCAAATACAGCATGGCGGCCAGCGGCGATCCGCCCGCCTCCGGTTCGTGATGCCACTCGACGGCGACCGCCAGCGCTTCTGGAAAATTCCACAAGCGCAGGATTTCGGCGCCGATCCGGCCGTGTTCCCGGCCGAACAGAAAGACTTCGGCCACGACGGGCTCGCATCCCTCCTCGAGCAGTCGCCCATAGGCCGCCTCGCCGATCTTGCTGAGGGCCAGCCGGCCCACGTCATGCACGAGCCCCAGCAAGAACGCCTCTTCCGGGTGGAAGCGGCCGTCGGCGCGGGCCATGGCCTCGACGGCCCGGGCCGCTTCGAGCGAGTGCTTCCACAGCGCCTTCAAGTTCCCAGAGGCGAACAGGGGATGGAAGGCGGCGGCAATGGCCACCTTGCGCGTCGCTTCTAGTCCGATGTAGGAGATCGCCTGCCGGATCGTGGAGATCGTTTGCCGAGGGCTGTACAGGCAGGAATTCGCGACGCTGATCAAGTGTCCGGCCAGGACCTGATCGGAGGAGAGCGCCGCCTCCAGCTTCGAGAAGGTGATATCCTCGGCAGCGGCCAAGGCGAGCACTTTGAGCGCCACTGCGGGGAACACGGGTAAGCGGTCCAGAAGGCCGCGGAGCTCCTCGGCAAAGATGCGGGGCAGGGAGCCGAACGTCCGGGTCACAGCGGGACCGCACAAGCCTTCCTCGGCCCGGCCGCGCAACCGGTCCAGGAAGCGGTCGCGCAGGTTGGGTTCGCACGGGTGAGCCTCGATCTGTTGCACCAGCTGGTCGGCGGCCGCCACCAAATCCACCACGAACGCCTGCCGCGGGTCAGCTCGAAGCGCCGACCGACCATGAAAGGCCGCCACCAGTTCCCGCACGTTCTCGCAGCGCTGGCGATAGGCCGAGTCGGCGCGCCGCAAGCCCGCCCAATTGGCGCCGGCCGCCTCCCGGAGGACAAATTCCACGGTTTCCGCATCCATGAACTCCGGCGGGTAGTGGTGGAGCAAGGCCAGGTGGCGCACGGCCAATCGCTCCCAGCCTTCCAGGCCGGCGCGGGCGGCAAGCTCCGTGGCGACAGCAGCTACGCGCCGGCTGTGCGCCCGGACCGCCGGATCGCGCGGAGACGCCATGGCTCGCCCTTTGTCGCCCTTATCGGCAGGCTCAGCGGCGCCACGCCTGGAGGGAAGCGCCCACTCGGGGGCCCGAGAAGCCCCAAAAAGCCTGGGAAACGGGCCCTAGAAGAGCAACACCGCCATGCGGCCGTCGGTGACGATCGTGTCGCCGGTGGCGTTTTGTGTCTGCCGTGGGGCGGCGGGGCGCTCCACCAGTGCCAGCCCTCGAACCCGCCCCGTGAAGACCAAGTCAATGACGACCTTGCCTCGCTCCCGGTCGATGGCGGAGTCAATGACGTGGATGAAGGTGCGGTTCTCCGGCGAGAAAGCGATCCCGATGTCGTGGGTGGCCGCCGCGACCCAGACTTCGCGCTCGCCGAACCGCGCCGGGCGCTTCCAGATGCGCAAGTGATGGCGCTTGGCGAAAGTGTTCAATTGCTTTTGAAATTCCAGATCCGGCTTGCGGCCCTCGAGCAGCAACACCGACATGGGCGCCTGTTTGTAGCCGCGGTTTTCCAGCACGGCGCGGGCCGTCTCCAGCCCGCTGCGGGCGTCCAGTGGGTCGGCCGGACTCCAGCCCGCCTCACGGAAGGCTGCCTCGATTTGCTCGCGGCGGCCCAGAAACATGAGATTGGTCACATCGGAGGGCTTGGCGCTGCTGGCGGCCGTGGTCTGCAGCGGCTGGGCATTGACGAGTTCCAACAGGTCCTCGGCCGGCTCGATGGCCTCGAGAGCCGGCGGCGGGAAGATCCGCTCCAGCGGGAACGGCGACGTCAGTGCGAGCCGAAGTTCCGTGCCCGCCTCGTAGACGATGTCGGCATCGGGCGGCTCGAAGACGGCCTCTTTCGCCGTGCGCAGCACGCCGGCCAGCCGCGCAAAACGCCCTTGCAGGCGCTCGAGGCCTCGATCCATCTTGGCAATCAGCGTCTCGGACTCGAGGATCCCGACGATGCGACCCTGTTCGTCCACGGACTCCCGGGCGTTGTCCACCTCCGCGACTTTCGCCGCCAGCGGGCGCCGCTCTCCGGAGGGCAAGCTCAGCTCGAAGAAGTCAAGCTCTAGAACGGCCCGCTGCTCCGGAGCGTACGGGCGGGCGGCGCGCACGCAGCCACCGACGACGGTTCCCGAAGGGATCGCCAGCGCTCCGTCGGGGGTTGCGACCGGGGCGATGACGACGGCCTCCACACGCTGGCCCGCCGGCGTGCCGCGGCTGCTCACTGGAGTCAGCAGGCGGACCTGGAGCTCCGTACCGACCGCCAGAAGGGAGACCGTCCCGGCAAAAGCTACGACCAACGCGCCGACGGCCACGAAAGCGAATGTAGCACGCTTCGGGAGCGCGGCACGCCGCCGGGGCCCTCCTTGGGAGCCGCCCTTGGTCGAGCCCCTTTGCCGCAGGTCTCAAAGTTAGAGCCGGATTCCGGAAGCGTGTTCGGAACCGGGCCTGCGGCGCCCTCATTGAAACGTCGCAGCCGGACGAAACAGTAATTGATGTGGGAGCTCAGCGTGGCGAACCAGCCTGATAGCGACACGCTGCTGGCGCAGTTCCGCCGGCTCATGAACGAGCTGCTCGGTGGCGAATTCCGGCGCAATGCCTTCCAACCGTGGGAAGTCCAGCTGCTGCTCGACATCGAAGGCTGCCGCCTGCGAGAGTCCCAACGCGAACGCGTCCTCAAGCGGTACCAGAAGGCCATGGAGGCTCGCATCCGCAACAGCGGCGCCATGCCGATCAAGCTGTCGGAGTTCCTCAAACGGCGCTACCGCCAGGCGCGCCCGCCGGACAGCAGCGCTTCCTGACCCGCCTGCGGCCCGCCGGTTGCGCTATGCTTGAAAGGCAGGCAATCGGGAAATCCACGGAGAGGAGCGAGTGGCTATGGGATGCGGAGGTGTGCCCCCGAGGCCGGAACCGGCCAGGCCGGGCGCCCGCAAGGTGTTCTGCGTGAAGTTCCAGCGAGAGATGGAGGGGCTCGACGAGCCTCCCTTTGACAACCATCCTCTGGGACAGCGCATCTACGAGAACGTTTCCAAAGAGGCCTGGAAGATCTGGCTGGAGCACATGAAGATGATCATGAACGAGTACCGGCTCAATCTGGGCACGCGGGAAGCGCAAGAGTTCTTGCTCAAGCAGATGGAGGAATATTTTTTCGGCGAGGGCGCCGCTTTCCCGCCCAATTACGTCCCGCCGCGCTCTAAGTTGTGAGGACGGGCAGCACGGCGGCGATGCGGAAGGAAAGCCTCTGGTGAGCCGCTCGTAACGCCGCTTCCACCTCGTCGGGCGCACTGCCCCGGGCGAACAGAAAGCCCAGGTAGCTGGAGCCTTCCGGCAACGGCACCAGATGCTCGCCGGGTGCGGCGGTGATAATAACGTCCTCGATGCCGTGAACCGCGCGGGCATCCTCGACGCCTTGGACTCCCTCGTAGCGGCCTTCCCGGGGCACGGGGATCATCATCACGCCGTGCGCGCCGTCGGCCAGACTCACGCCCGATACGTCCTCGCCGACCGCGTGGCGGAGTACCACCTCTTCGAGCCGGGCGCCTCCCTGGAATTCGAGCGCGCGGGCGCAGAGGCCGCCGATGGGCCGCGCCGCCAATTCCAACATCCAGACGCCGTCGGCATTGACGCGCATCTCGGCGTGCACCGGACTGTGTCTGAGGCCCAAAGCGCGGACGGCCTGCTCGACGGTATCCCGGATCGCCGCTTGAACCGAGGCTGGCGCCCGGGAGGGCGTCACGTAAATCGTCTCCTCGAAATACGGTCCCTCGAGCGGGTCGGCCTTGTCGAACAGCGCAAGCGGTTGGAGCCGGCCTTCCGTGACCAAACCCTCCAGGGCGAACTCGCGGCCGGGGATGTAACTTTCGATTTGCAGGAAGCGGTGCATGGGCTCCCGCAGGCGGCGCACCGGCCGGCTTTCCAAGATCGCCCGGATGCGCCGGAAGGCAGCGACAAACGTAGCTGGATCGTCGGCCCGGATCACGCCTTGGCTGGCAGACAGGCCCAGCGGTTTGAGCACGCACGGGAAGCGAGTGCGCCGGGCGACGGTCTCCGGATCGTCGTCTATGCGCGCCAAGCGATACTCGGGCACCTTCAGCCCGCCCGCACGGAAGGCCTCGCGCATCTGGTATTTGTCGCGGCACGACGACACGGCGGCGGCAGGGCCGTAGGGCAAGCCGAGACGTGCCGCCGCCAGGGCCGCTAACACTGTGGGGCGGTCTCCGACCGCCACCACGCCGTCGAAGGGGGCGGCGGCGAGGATCGCCGGCAACGACGCCTCGGCGTCATCGAAGCGCACGGCAATGGCGCGGTCGCCCCATGGGTCTTCGAGCTGGTGACAGCGGTCCGTGGCGAGCACGACCTCCATGCTCAAACGGCGCGCCGCCTGCTCGAAGCTGCGCAACTGGTAGCCAGTCGTGGCGGCCAGGATCAAGATCCGCTTCGGCATTGGGTGTCACTAGACAAGAGCCACCTGCTCTTCGTTTGGCTCGGCTCAACAGTACCAAGGCTCGTTGAGATACGGCACCGCCGCCCGAGGAAGCAAGTCGAAATCGCCCGGCAACGGCTCCTCGCAGGCCTCGCGCCAGATCGCCGCGAAGATCTGGCGCCGCGAGGCGCGTGAGCGCTCGGATTCCGCCACAAGACGAAACAGCTTCCGGTTCAACTCGTCCATGCCAGGGTCAGGATGCCGCCATGGGTAGCTGAGGGTGGCCGGATCGAGCGGGCCAACCATGGCGCGGACGTCGTCGAGTTCGAGCAGGCGGGAGCCTTCGGGAATCAGCAGGCGCAGGGCGAGCTGAATGGGCGCCACGGCATCCACCATGTCGAGCTCGACGAGCAACCGCAGCAGATCCTGATACCCTTGGCGCGTTGTCCACGGCGTGAACGGCACGAAGGTCGGCGCCAGGGTCAAACCCAAGCGCCGGAAATCCTCGACCACCGCCACAAAGTCGTCCCGTGTGTGGCCCTTGTCGAGTTTGCGGAGCACCTGGTCCTCGACGGACTCCACGGCGGAGGTGACGAACAGACATCCCGTGCGGCGCAATACCGGCAGCAGCTCGCGGTGCCCGCGCAGGTGCTCGATCTTGATGGTCACGTCGTAGGTAAGCGCGGGGAATTCCCGGTGCAGCGCCTCGACGAGGCGCACGGCGTGCGCCGGGCCGTTGAAGAAGTCCGGGTCGCCGAAGGTGATGTGCTCGGCGCCGGCCGCCACCTGCCGGCGGATGTCTTCGAGCACGACCTCGACTGGAACGATCCGAAAAGCTCCCTGATAGACGGGAACCACAGGACAATGACGGCACCGGTGTTTGCATCCGCGGCTGGCCTCGGTTGCGCCGACGCGGCGGCGGGCGCCATCCACACAAAGCGCCGCATAGCGGTCCAGAGGGGGCAGGGTCGAACGATCGGGAATCGGAAAGGCCAGCCGCTCGAGCGAGACGACGGGGCCGTGATTCAAGGGGTCTTCTCCGGCCTCCAGGCGGCGCACAAACCGCGCCAGTTCCGCCTCGAATTCGCCGCCGAACACGGCTTCGACTCCGAGACTCCGCAACCAGGCCGCATTGAGGACGGCATAGTGTCCGTAGGCGGCCAGCCGGGCGCGGGGGTTGACGGCGCGCACGGCGGCGATGGCCCTGGCGGCCAGACGCGTGGCCGTGTGCATGGGAAGAAAGAACGCCACGACGTCGGACTGCGCGGCCTCCGCCTCCGGCAGCGGTTGCACCGCTAAGTCGGCGCATCCCACCGTGTGTCCCTCGGCACGCAACCAAGCCGCAGGAGAAGCCAAACCGAAGGGCTGCCGCCCGAGGTCGTAGGTCGAGACCAGGAGCACGCGCATCGCTCGCCACCATTATGCCGTTCCGGTCGGGGTGCTAGCATCGGAAGTCAACGCCCATGCGCTTACGCGTTGCGAAATTCGAGACCGAGGTGAAAATACCGGTACGCAGCGCCCGTGAGGCCCGACGGCTGCTGCGCAAGGCAGGCTTCCGGCCTACCAGCCGCCGCACCTTCGAAGCGAACGTCATCTTGGATACCCCCTCGCTGACGCTCAAAACTGGCGACGCGGTTCTGCGGTTGCGCCGCTTCGGTGGTCGGTCCACGCTGACTTACAAGGGGCCGACACAGCGAGGGCGACACAAGCGTCGCTTGGAAGCGGAAGTGGAAATTTCCGACACCTCCACGGCAGAGTGGATCCTCCAACAACTCGGTTTTCGGGTAGTTTTCCGCTATGAGAAGTACCGCACGGGCTTTGCCCGCACACGTGGGGAGGGACGTGTTTTTCTTGACGAGACGCCGATTGGGTGCTTTTTGGAACTGGAGGGATCCAGTCGGTGGATTGACGATACGGCGCGTCTTTTGGGTGTGTCTCGATCGTTCTATATCACAAAGACATACATGGATCTTTACAGGGAATTTCGCAAGATCCGAGCGGAAACTTCAGACCGAACGTGCCTTAGATGATTCATCCCCTCGCCGACGGGCACGTTGGAATACCCGCAAAGACATTATTCCCTCACAAAATTCACCCTAATTGGGGTGCTACCCCAGTCACCACCCTTGTCTTGGGAGGGCCAATCTGATAATCTGCTGTTGAACGGTACCGAATGGTTCTTCTAGTACGGACGACTTGAGTCCCTGCGTTTGAGGGCATCGAGCGTAGGTAGCAACGGGGTGCTTACCAGCGTTGTCATCATCGCTTGTTCGACGGCACTACTACTGTACTGGTTCCGCTACACCTGCCTGCTGATTCTGAACACGAGACCCTCGACCGCGGAGGCCCGCCGATCGGGTATAGCACTGTGGCTGGCGCGAGCTATGGAACGGGGCCGCGTCGAGGCCGGAGCCAGCCGAGGCGCTCTGGACGAATTGAGCAAGGCGTTGGAGCGGGACTACCGTTTGCTCACGTACTTGTTGAAGCACACCACGGGGCTCGACGTGGGCGGTATCACGATCGAGCAGCGGATGCTGATGCTGGACTTTCGCCTCATGCAGGTCTGGTACCGCCTGAGCCGCGCCCTGTTTCCCCCGCAGTCGCGCCAAGCCCTTCAGGAGATGTGCGACATTGTGGCCTGCTTTGCCGAGGCCGTCTCCGAGCGCAATCCGCAAGCGGCTCGCGCGGTCGTGTCCTAGCCCGCACAATCGTTTCGCGACCCTGCTGCCGGCACAGATCTAAGGGACAGGATTCTGGCGGCTCCGTTCGTACCCCACCGCTGTGGGGGGAGCGATGCGGCTCCGCGCCTCGAGCCTGTGTCATGTTCTTGAGCGGGCCCCGGGCGTGAGTGTCTAGAATGGTATCGTCGTGAGCGCGGAGGCATTGGTCGGCGGTTGGGTCTCCAAGCTGGACCGCATCCGCCGAGAGATTGGCAAAGTCATCGTGGGCCAGCAGGACGTGGTGGATTGCGTTCTCATCTGTCTGCTGGCCGGGGGCCACGTGCTCTTGGAGGGCGTGCCGGGGCTCGGCAAGACCACGCTGCTGCGCACGCTGGCCCGCGTGCTGCAGCTGAAGTATTCCCGCATCCAGTTCACTCCGGACCTGATGCCGGCCGACATCGTCGGCAGCATGGTGATCGAAACCAGCGAAACGGGGGCCAAGTCGCTGCGCTTCCAACCGGGCCCCATCTTCGCCAATCTGGTATTGGCCGACGAGATCAACCGCGCCACGCCCAAGACGCAGTCGGCGCTGCTCGAAGCCATGCAGGAGCACACGGTCACCAGCGGCACGACGACGCACGAGCTGGAGGCGCCCTTTCTGGTGATGGCGACCCAGAACCCGATCGAAATGGAAGGGACCTATCCGCTGCCCGAGGCGCAGCTGGACCGTTTCCTGATGAAAAGCATCGTTCCGTATCCGTCGCGGGAGGAGCTCAACCGGATCGTGGAGCGGACCCTGCATCGTGACGAAATCCGGGTCGAACCGGTGGCGGGACGGGAGGAGATTCTGGAATTGCGCGCGGTCTGCCGCGAAGTGCTGGTGGCACCGCACGTGCAGGACTTCGCCGTGGATTTAGTGCTGGCGACGCAGCCCGAGCAGCCGCAGGCGCACGAACTGGCCCGCCGCTATATCCGCTACGGCAGCTCGCCCCGCGGCGCGCAGGCCTTAGTCGAGTGCGGCCGGGTCATGGCGCTGATGCGCGGGCGGTGCCATTTGAGCATCGAAGATATCCGGGCCGTGGCGCCGGCGGTGCTGCGCCACCGGATCATCCTCAACTTCGACGCACACGCCGACGGCCAGACCGTGGAGACGATTCTGCCGCAGATCATTCGCAGCGTGGCCATGGCGGCCGTCTGAGCCGCAAAGAAAAGTCATGAGCCGTGAACCTTTAGTGGACCGCCGGATCCTGGAACGGCTCGAGACCCTTACGCTGCGGTGGCAAAAATCGTTCCCCGGCCTGGTGGGAGGCCACAACCCGTCGCGGTTCGCCGGGCCGGGACTGGAGTTTTTCGACCACCGTCACTTCCACGAAGGAGACGATCTGCGGGCGGTGAACTGGCGCGCCTATCTGCGCCTGGAGAAGCTGTTCTTGAAAGTCTTCCACGTCGAGCCCCGCATCCCAGTTCGGCTGCTGATCGACGTGAGCCTTTCGATGGCGGTGGCCGGCGGCGGCAAGTTCGATTATGCCCGCAAACTGGCGGCGGCGCTGTGCTACGTCGGCCTGGTGCGTCTGGAAACCATGGTGTTGCAGCCGTTCAGCGACCGGCTGGGCGACCACCTGGTGTGCAGCGGCGGGCGTCACCGCTTCGGGCCTGCCGCCGAGTTCCTTTCGAAGCTGCGTCCTGGCGGCGCCACGAGCTATTTCCACACCGCTCGCGAGTTCCTTTCACGTTATCCCCAGCGCGGCCTGCTGGTCGTTCTCTCGGATTTTCTGGACGACGCCGATTGCACGGCGGCGCTCCAATATCTGGCCGACTTCGGCCACGAGCTGTTGCTCGTGCACGTCTGGGAGGATCAGGACCGAACCCCGCCATGGGAGGGCGAACTGGAGATTGTGGACAGCGAAACGGGCGCGCGGTTGGAGCTGGATTTCGACGCCGGGGCCCGGGAGGCGTACACGCGCGCTTTCGACGCCTACGCGGAGGAGCTGCGAGCGCTGGCGGCGCGCAACCACGGCCGCTATGTCGGCATTCCGGTCTCGTTGCCCTTCGAGCGAGCGGTGTTCGGCTCGTTAGGGCTCGTCTGGGGTCTGGGGTAAAGGAGCCAAGTTGTCCCTTCTGAACTTGAGCCTGGGCGAGCTACTCGCGCTGCTGGGCGCCGTTTCCGGCCTGCTGGTGGCGCTGTATCTGCTGGACCGCTCCCGACAACGGGTATTAGCGTCGACCTTGCGCTTCTGGCGTCCGGCAGCGGCTCCCACCGAGAATCGGCGCCGGCGGCGGCGCATCCGCCAGCCATGGTCGCTGGCCCTGCAGCTGGCGAGCACGGCGCTCCTGCTTCTGGCCATCGCCCAGCTTCGCATTGGGGCGTCTCTTCCAGCCGGCCGGGATCACGTTCTGATCCTCGACACCTCGGCTTGGATGGCGGCACGCACTCGGGACGGCCGCTTGGCCGAGCAGGCCAAGGAGCGCGCGCTGGCTTGGCTTCGCCGTCTGCCCGCCTCGGACCGCGTCTTGGTGGTGCGTGCGGACGCGGCGCCGACGCCGGTGACAGGCTTCGAGACGGACCGCGAATTGCTCGAGGAAGCCCTCCGGGCTTGGGAGCCCGGATGGACCGCTCTCGATTTGGCCCAGGCCGTTGCTGCCGCCGAGCGGCTGCTCGAGCTCTACAGCGCCCATCCCGGCGAGATCGTTTTCGTCGGACCGGGACGCACCGCCACCGAGCCGGAGGCGACCGCATTGCCCGCCAGGTTCCGTTTCCTGCCGCTGGCCTCGCCCCCAGCCAACTGCGGCCTCAAACAGGTGCTGGTGCAGCGCTCGGCGCAAGATGCGACGTTGTGGGAGATCCTCGTTGCGGTGGCAAACGACGGCGCGCAGCGGGCAGCGGTGCCGTTGTCCGTGACGTTCGCCGGCCGCCCGGTGGGTCTGCGGCGCCTGAGCCTCGGGCCGGGCGAACGCCAGGAGGTTGTGTTCGAGCTGCACACACGCGCGGGCGGCTGGCTGGAGGCGCGGCTCGACACGGGCGACGCATTGGCCCTGGACGACCGCGCGTTGCTGGAGCTGCCGGAATACAGTCCCCTCCGTATCGTCATCTGTTCGGACCGGCCGGAATGGCTGCGCCCGATCCTCGCCGCGAATCCGAACCTGGAGGCGGAGTTTCGCAGTTCCGCCCAGTGCCAAGCCGGCACGGGCGAGCAGCTGGCAATCCTGGATGGGGTGGCGCCGGCCGTTCCGCCACGGATTCCCGCCCTCTGGATCCGTCCCCCAGCACCGGCTGCGCCGGTAGCGATCCGTCAGACCGTTCGCGGCGCCGTCCTCAACTGGCGGCGCGATCAGCCCCTCAGCGCCGGTCTGCGGAGCCGGGATCTCTACCTGGAGACGGCGCAGATTCTGGAAACCGCTTTGGACGATTTGGTGCTCGCCGAAGTGGAGGCCGGGCCGGTCCTTGCGGCGCGGCCGCGGCAGCCGCGGTTGGTCGTCATCGGATTCGATCCCGCCGAACGCCGCCTGCGTTACGAACTCGCCACGCCACTGCTTTTTGCCAACCTGCTGAACTGGCTGGCGCCGGGTTCCTTCCAGCAGGTGTCGCTGGCGGTCGCAAGCCCCGGCATGGTGACAGTTCCCCTGGAGCCTTTCGTGGAGGCGGCCTCGATCGCCGTGCGGACGGCGGAGGGTTTGGCGCTACCGTTCACGGTGCGCGATTCTGAGCTGCGCTTCTTTGCAGGAGCGCCCGGCTTGGTGCGGATCGAGGCGCCGGGTCGTCAGATCCTGGTCTCTCTCACGTTGCCGGAGGCGGGCGGGCGCCTCTGGCAGGTGCCGCCGACGGTGCTCCGCGGGATGCCCAGCCGGTTCTCGGAGCCGCGTTTTGCCGAGCTATGGCCGCTGCTTGCGATGGCCGGCGGCGCCGGTCTGCTCCTGGAGTGGGCGTGGTTTGGACGGAGGCGCGTGCGACACCTCGGCGCGATCCAAGCGGCGAGTTTGCGTCAGTTGCTCCGAAAAGCGTCATGAGCTTCGAGTGGCCTTGGGTGTTGCCCTTCGTCCTGGCCGCGCCGGCTTGGGCGCTGTGGGAGTGGAAGCGCACGGAGCGGCACGGTGCCCTCGTGCTGAAGGCGATGGCCTTGGCGGCGATCCTGGCGGCACTCGCGCAGCCCCGTCTGACGGTGCACTCCACCAAAGTCGGACTGGTGGTTTTGGTGGATACGTCGGCCAGCATCTCCGAGCGGGATCTCGAGCGGGCCACTGCACTGACCGAGCGGATCGAGCGCGCGGCGGGGCGCCATTGGGTGCAGATCCTGCCCTTCGCCCGGCAAGTGCGCCTGCCGGAGCCGAACGCACGACGACGTTGGGAACACACCGCGGGAGAGGCCGGTCGCGCCACGGACTTGGAGCGAGCCCTGCGGGAAGCTCTGGGCGCTCTGCCGTCAGGCGTGATCCCGCGCTTGGCTCTGATCTCGGACGGGAAAGAAAACCGGGGCAGCGTGCTCCGTGCGCTGTGGCAGGTGCGCGAACGGGGAATTCCCGTGGACACGTTTCGCTTGGAAGGCCGCCCCCGTCCCGAATTGCGACTGGAGTCGGTGGTGCTTCCTAGTGTGGCCTTCACCGGCGAGCGGGTGCCGGTCGAGATCGTCGTCCACGCCCCGCGCCCCGCGACGGCAGCGGTAGAGATCTCCGCCGAGGGGAAGCTTCTCGGCCGCCACGAGGTGGCGTTAGAAGCCGGGGCGAATCGTCTCCGCGTCACGGCTACCGTGAACACGCCAGGCGCTATCGAACTTGCCGGAACCGTACGGGCCGCGGATCTGGGAGAGGTGCGCTTCGCGCAGGCGCTGACGTTGCGCCGGCCGCGGGTGCGCTTCGTTTCGCAGGACCCGCCCGGAACCGAGCACCACCTGCTCGAGACGCTCAAAGCGGCTCAGTTCGAGGTGGAGCCCGCCGCCTCGCTAGGGGGCGGGGATTGGAACGATGTTCAGATTATCGTGCTGAACAACACGGATTTCGAGTCGATCCCTTTGGAGCACAAACGCGAGCTGGAGGAATTCGTCCGCCGAGGCGGAGGCTTGCTCGTCGTCGGGGGAGAGCGCAACGTGTACGCGGAGCGGAAGGTGGGGGAAGATCCGCTGGAACGGGCCTTGCCCGCCAAGCTGGCGCCGCCGCGCTCGCCGGAGGGCACGTGCGTGGTGCTGATCATCGACAAGTCCTCCTCCATGGAAGGCCGCAAGATGGAGCTGGCGCGCTTGTCGGCGATCGGAGTGCTGGAAAACCTGCGGCCCATCGATCTGGTGGGCGTGCTGATCTTCGACAATTCCTTCCAGTGGCTGGTGCCGATCCGCCGGGCCGACGACCGGGGGCTTCTGAAACGCCTGGTGGCGGGCATCATGGCCGACGGGGGCACGCAGATTGCCCCGGCGCTGGCGGAGGCCTATCGCCGGATCCTGCCCGTGCAGGCCGTCTACAAGCACATCGTGCTGTTGACGGACGGCATTTCCGAAGAGGGCGACAGTTTGTCGCTGGCCCAGGAAGCGGCCCGCAACCGGATCACGATCTCGACGGTGGGCCTCGGCCAGGACGTCAACCGCGCGTATTTGGAGAAGGTCGCGGCGTTGTCGAAAGGCAAGGCGTACTTTTTGGCCGATCCGGCCGGGCTGGAGCAGATCCTGGTTCGCGATGTCATGGAGCACACCGGCTCGACGGCGGTCGAAAGGGCCATCCGGCCGCGCATTCTGCGGGCCGCGGAAATCCTGGAAGGAACTGGGATGGACGCGGCGCCGCCGCTGTGGGGTTACGTCAAGTACACGGCCAAACCGTCCGCCGACACGCTGCTTGCCGTGGGCGACAAGGATCCGCTGCTGGTGCGGTGGCAATACGGACTGGGCCGCTCGGCGGTGTTCACCTCGGACGCTAAGAGCCGCTGGGCGGCGGATTGGGTGACGTGGGAGGGCTTCGACCGTTTCTGGACCAACGTGTTTCGCGATCTGCTGCCCCATGCGCAGCCGAGTGAGGTCTCGCTGTCCTTCGACGCGGCGACTCGAGAAATCGTCGTGCAGTACCGTTTGGCGGCTCATGTGCCGGAGCCAGAGCGGGCCCCGGACGTGTTCGTGTTCGGCCCCGCTGGCTTCCGCCGGCCCTTAGAGCTGGCTCCCGTGGCACGCGGCGTCTGGCGCGGGCGTGTGCCGGTCGAAGACCTTCGCGGGCTGTTCCGCGTGCGGCCGCTCGAGGAATCTCCTCTGTTTCCCGAGGCGGGACTCTACTTGCAGGAGGAGGAACTCACCAGCTACGGCAGCGACGAACGCCTGCTGCGGCAGATCGCCGCGTTTACGGGAGGCCGTTTCGAGCCTCCGGTGGAGCGTCTGTTCGACAGCGGCGGGCGGGCCGTGCCCCGGAGCCTGCGGCTGTGGCCGGCGTTGCTGGCTCTCGCCGTGGCGCTAAACCTGGCGGAAGTGGCCCTGCGCAAGCTACAATCTCGGGGACAGGCTACGTAAGTCCCAAATACACCGGCCGCCTGGTTCCGGCGGCGGCCCCGCGGAGGAAAGCCTATGGCCAACCGAAGAATGTTTCTCCAGACCCTGGCAGGCTTGCCGTGGGTGGGCGGTTTCCTCGCCCCCAAGATCGCCCAGGCGGCCCCGGCCAAGCGCGACTACCTCAAGGAGCTGGGCGTGCGGCCCATCATCAACGCCGCGGGCACCTACACCATGCTGACGGGATCGCTGATGGCGCCCGAGGCGGTCCAGGCGTGGCTGTCAGCGACGCGGGTCTTCGTGAGGCTGGATGAATTGCACGATGCGGTGGGAAAGCGAATTGCGGAATTGATCGGCTGTGAAGCCGCGATGGTGACGGCCGGGGCGGCGTCGGCGCTGACCCTCGGCACGGCGGCGTGCATGACAGGTACGGATCCGGAACGCATCCGCCGCCTGCCGGACACCACCGGAATGAAAACCGAAGTCATCATCCAGAAATCCCACCGCTTCTCCTACGATCACGCCGTGCGCAACTGCGGCATCCGCTTCGTGGAGGTGGAAACGCGCGAGGAGCTCGAGCGAGCCGTCAGTGACAACACCGTCATGATGCTGTTCTTGAACCATGCCGATCCGGTCGGCCAGATCAAGGCCGCCGAGTTCGCCGAACTCGGCAAGAAGCACGGCATTCCCACTTTCATCGACTGCGCTGCCGACGTGCCGCCCGTGGAGAATCTCCGCAAGTTCACGGACATGGGCTTCTCGCTGGTGACGTTCTCCGGCGGCAAGGGGCTTCTCGGCCCGCAAAGCGCGGGTCTGCTCCTCGGCCGTAAGGATCTGATTCAGGCGGCGCGGCTGAACACTTGCCCGCACGCCGACACCATCGGCCGCGGCCACAAGGTCAACAAAGAGGAGATGCTGGCGATGCTCGCGGCCGTCGAGGCATACCTCAAACGAGACCACAAGGCGGACTGGCGCGAGTGGGAAAAGCGCGTGCGGCTGATTGCCGACACGGTGGCGTCCATCCCGGGAGTGAGCACCGAAGTTTGGGTGCCCGAGATCGCCAACCACTCTCCGCACCTGCGGGTCCGTTGGGATACCGAGCGGGTCAAGGTCACGGTGGCCGACGCCGTGCGGCAGCTTCGCGAGGGCGAGCCGTCCATCGAAGTCGTTCCCGGCGCGCGCGAGTTTTTGACCATCAGCGTGTGGATGCTCCAGCCGGGCGAGGCGCAGATCGTGGCGCGGCGCCTGCGCGAGATCCTCAAGAAGGCGGCGGCCTAATCGCACCGCGCGCTCCGAGCGAAGCGGCGTCCCGTGCCGCAGGCGGTGGGATTGAGCCCCGGATGCTCACACAAGGCGGTCGAGGGGAACTGTCGGATCTGGCGGCAGGACACGGGGCGCAGTTGGAACTAGCGGAATCTCGCCACCACGCGGCCCGGCGCGCAATCGGCTCGGGGTGGCAGGTCGGGAAGACACGGGAAGATGAACATCTTGATCACTGGCGCGACGGGATACATCGGAGGCGCCGTCGCGGAGGCTCTGCAGGCAGCCGGCCTGCAAGTGACGGCGGCGGTGCGGGATCCGGAGAAGGCTTCCCGGCTAACGGCGCGGGGGTTTCGAACGGTCCTCGCGGCGCTCGAGAATCCCGGGGCGCTCGGCGCTGCGGCGCAAGAGGCTGACGGCGTCATTCACACGGCGCTGGCCCGGGGCCCGGAAGCGGGGCCACTGGATCAAGCCGCTGTAGAGACCATGCTAGAGGCGCTCGAGGGCACGGGCAAGGTATTCGTTTACACCAGCGGGTGCTGGGTCCACGGCAATACGGGCGGACGGGTAGCGGGGGAATCCAGCCCTCTCGATCCGCCTCCGATCGTGGCCTGGCGTCCCGCGGTGGAACGTCTGGTCCAAGACGCATGCCAGAGGAAGGTCCGCGGCGTGGTCATCCGGCCCGCCATGGTTTACGGGCGCGGCGGCGGCGTGCTCGCAGAGTTCGTGCGGACGGCGCGCGAGCAAGGCGTGGTGCGTTTCGTCGGGACCGGTGAGAACCACTGGACCTTCGTGCACCTGGACGATCTGGCGGATCTCTATGTGCGGGCGCTGGAGCACGCACCGGCAGGGGAGATCTTCCTAGCGGCGGAAGGGCCTGCTTACAAAGTCCGAGAGGTCGCCGAAGCCGCCAGCCGCGCCGGCGGGGCGGATGGCCGTGTGGAGGCTTGGCCGCTCGAGGAGGCTCGACGAGTGCTCGGCCCCGTGGCGGACGGCCTGGTGCTCGACCAGAAGCTCGGTAGCACCAAAGCCTTACGGCTATTGGGTTGGATGCCGAAGGGACGGCCCGTAATAGACGAGCTCCTTTTGGGCTCCTACGCCCGCGCCGTCGGCGCCTGAGTCCAGCGCCCTCGTCGCGTCAGACCCAAACCTTCTGGAGCGGCACTCCGGCCCGGCACAGCTCGCAGGCCGCCGCGTCGCGGTAATAGGTGCCCTCGAGCTTGGCCAGGTAGTAAAAGGGCAGCGGGCTGAAATCGGGCGTCGCTGGCGTAGGCTGGTAGACCACCACCGCCAAGCCCACCACTTCGCCGCCGCAACGCAGAACGAGATCTTTCAGTTGCGTCAGTTTCTTTCCGCTGCGGAGGATATCGTCCACTAACAGGACCTTTTCTCCGGGGACAAGCTCCAGAAACTGCCGGAAACGCAACCCACCCTCCGGGGCCTCTTCGGCCCAATAGACCTGATGACTGCGCAGCGCCTCGCTGACGCCGTAGGCCACGGGCAGACCCCCGGTGGCCGGGGTGACGATGGAAAGCTCGGAGATGATCGCGCGGATTTCCGGGTTGGCGCGGACCAGCCGGCTCAGGCCGACGCTCAGCGTCTTGGCGTGCTGGTAGTAGCGCATCGCCAAAGCCACTTGCAGGTATTCGTTGCCGTGCAGTCCGTTGGGGTATTCGAAGTGTCCGTAACGTAACGCCCCGGTGTTTTTGAGCAGGCCGATGACCTCCTCTTGTGTCGGGACCAGGTGCATGAATCAGTGCGCTCCTTTCCCCGTCAGAACGCGGGGGATAGTCTGTAAGAGAATGCGCCAGTCCAGCGCCAGAGACCAGTTGTCGATATACTGCATGTCCAGCTTCATCCAGCTTTCGAAGTCGAGCTCGTCGCGCCCGGCCAAGGTCCACAGACAGGTCAGGCCGGGACGCATCCGAATGCGGCGGCGCTGCCAGCGTTCGTACTGCTCGACTTCCTCGGGGACGGCCGGTCGCGGGCCGACCAAGGACATGTCGCCCTTGAGCACGTTCCACAGCTGAGGCCACTCGTCGATCGAAAACTTTCGCAGCCAGCGGCCGATGGGCGTCAGGCGGGGATCGTTCGGGATCTTGAAGGCGGTCTGTTTGCGGCTCAAGTGGCGCAGGCGCGGCTTGAGTTCCTCGGCGTTCTCGCACATGGACCGGAACTTGTAAAGGACGAAGCGCCGCCCGTTGAGCCCGCAGCGGACCTGACGGAAGATGACCGGCCCAGGCGAGGTGAGTTTGATGAGCACCGCCACGATCGCCATCAACGGCGCCAGCACGATCAGAGCGGCGGAGGCCACCACCACGTCCATGACCCGCTTGCACAGTAGGCGGATTTCATCGTGAGGAGTGGCCGAAAAGGTCAACAACGGGATCCCGCCGAGATGATCGAGGTCCACGCGGCTATTGATATGCGGGAAAAAGTCCACCGCCACTCGGGTGCGCACGCCTTCTTCGTCGCAGGCCAGAAACACTTCTTCGAGATCGGAGAGCTTGCGGCTTTCCACCGCGAACAGGATCTCGTCGATGACCTGCTGCTGGAGCAAGGCCGGAAGTTCGTCGAGGCGATAGACGGGGTAACGGGCCTCCAGTTGCATTTCCGGCGGCGCCGGCGCCTCCTCGGCGACGAAGCCTGCCAGACGGACGCCATAACCCGCCGACCGCTCGAGGGCCTCGCCGAGGCGCCGGGCCCTCGGACCGGTCCCCACGACCATCACGTAGTGCAAGCCACCGAACTCGCGCCGGATGGTGCCGAGCAGGTTCCGGGCCGCCAACCGGAAAACGCACAGCAAAACCAAGCTGTACAGTCCCAGCAAGACGAGAAACGGCCGACTTACGTCGAGCCGAAGCAGATACTGGAACAGGATCACGCCGGCGGTCCCGAAGGCCGCCTGGCGAAGGCTGTCGCGCACGACCTGGCGGGGCTGACCGGCGTCGAGCTTATCGTAAACTTCCAGCCACAGCCCGATGGCGACCCACAGCAGAACCGAAACGCCGAGCAGCAGAGCTTTGACCGGTACGACCAGATAAAAGACCCGCTCCAAGGGCAGGTGAAGTCGCGTCTGATAGGCGGCTTCGAAGGCGAGCGCCGTCAGGATCACGTCGGACAGCGCGAACAGAAGGCGCACCTTGCGGCGGTGGCGGCTGTACACTCCGTGATTCAGAATAGCACGCGCTCACCCGCCCGCTACGGCAATAAATCCCGTGAGCGCGGGGCCTTACGGCGCCCACTGCGGCATCACATAAGCGTAGAAGACCACGACAGCGCCGATGGCAGAAGCCAGCAGGACGCTGTGGCCCAGCGTGAACCGAAACAAGGCCGATTCCTCCTCGCGCTTCATGCCGGTCGCGGCCGCCGCCACGGCGATGCTTTGGAGGCTGATCATCTTGCCCATGACGCCGCCGCTCGAATTCGACGCGGCCATCAACACGGGGTTCAAATCCAAACGCCCCGCGGTGATCACCTGCAGGTTGCCGAACAGGGCGTTGGCGGAGGTATCGGAGCCGGTCAAGAACACTCCCAACCACCCCAGCATCGCGCTGAAATACGGAAACAGCACTCCCGTGGCCGCAAAAGCGAGCCCGAGGGTGGCCGTCGCGCCGGAGTAATTCATCAGAAAGGCGAGTCCGAGCACCGCCGCGATGGTCACTTCGGAGAAAAAGAGCTGCCGTGCGGTGGTGGCGAACACACGCCCAAAGCGCGCCAGGGACATACCGAGCAAGAGGGCCGAAACCAGGGAGGCGATCAGGCAGGCGGTGCCGGCGGCGGCGAGCCACTCGAAGCGGTAGACGGCGCGGTAGGGAGTGGGCGAGGCCACCACCGGGGGCATCTGAACCACCTGCTCGTGAAGTCCCGGCCAGTTCCACACCAGCGTGACCTTGTTCAGCTCGGCCTTGAACACACCCCAGAGCAGCACCAGGATGACGAGCACGGCGTACGGCGCCCAAGCCAGGCAGAGCTGGGCTTTGCTGTAGCGCGCCGCTGCCACGGTCAGCGGCGAGTTGCCCTGGAGCACGAAGGTGTCTTTCGGTTTCCAGACCAGGAACAGCAGCACGAGAGACCCGATGGCGGCGAGCGAACTCAGAATATCGGTGAGCTGCGGGCCGATGTAGTTCGACACGAGCAGTTGCGTGAGGGCGAACGAGATGCCGCAGACCGCCGCTCCCGGCAGCACGCCGCGCAGCCCTCTCCACCTGCCCATGACCGCCACCAAGTAGGCCGGGACGAACAGCGAGATGGGGGCGCAAATCCGGCCCACGGCGGCGCTGAGCTGCTCGAGCGGCAAGCCGGTGACCGCGCTCAAGGTCAGCACGGGGGTGCCGATCGAGCCAAAGGCCACCGGCGCAGTGTTCGCCAGCAGACAAATGGCAGCGGCGTAGAAGGGAGAAAAACCCAGTCCGGTGAGCATGGCGGCCGCCACGGCCACCGGCGTTCCAAAACCCGCCGCGCCCTCGATGAAGGCCCCGAACGCGAAGGCGATGAGCAAGGCTTGCAGGCGCCGGTCGTCGGTCAGGTGTCCGACGGAGTCTTTGATGATCTCGAACTTGCCCGTCTCGAGGGTGATGCGGTAAAGGAGAATGGCGCAGAAGACAACCCAACCGATGGGGAACAAGCCGAAGGCCGCTCCGAACAGCGAGGCGTGCAGGATGGTGGCCACCGGCATCCGGTACGCGAAGAACGCCACGAGGGCCGCCGTGGCCAAACCCGAAAGGGCCGCCTGCCATGCGGGACGCCGTTTCAGGCCCAGCAGGTACAGCAAGGTGAAAATGGGAAGCGCCGCCACCGCCGCGGACAGCCACAGGCTGCCAGCGAGCGGCGTGTAGTTCTGCTGCCACATGGGCGAGTGACCTTGATAGTAAACCGGTGCCGGGCGTGTCAAGCCGGGCAAGGTTCACGATGTGCAAATCCGCCGTAACCCTTGCGGACGCATTCGCGTCCGAGACCAAGTGAAAAGCAAGTCGACGCTGCTCGTCCTGTGGCTGGCCACCGCGCTATGGGCCCAGCGGGGCGCGGACCGTTACGCGCTGCTCCTCGAGGACCCTCCGCTGGCCGAACAGATCGGCTCCCGCAAAGAGTTGGAACGCATGGCCGGCGACGACCGGCTGCGCCGCATCGAAACGGCGCAGGCTTCTTTGCGGCGCGAACTGGAGCGGCGCAACTTTGTCGTGACCGGCGCCGTGCAGACGCTGCTCAATGCCGTGTTCGTGCGCGCCTCCGAAGACCGCCTGGAGGAGCTGCGCCAGCTGCCGGGCGTCAAGCGCGTGGCGTGGCTGCCACCGCTCAAGCGCCATCTGGACCGGGCCATCGATCTGGTGAACGCGCGCGCGGCTTGGAGTGCGGTGGGCGGCCTCCAGAACGCCGGCCTCGGCGTCAAGATCGGCATTCTGGACACGGGGATTGACCACACCCATCCGGCCTTCCAGGATCCCTCGCTGCCGATGCCGGCAGGCTACCCGAGGTGTGCTCCCGCCGATTGCCCGTACGCGACCAACAAAATCATCGCGGTGCGGAGTTACGTGGCGATGTTGGCCGCTGGGACGCCGCCGGATCCGGCCGCCGACTCGCGTCCGGACGACATCACGCCGCGCGACCGCGTAGGGCACGGCACCGCGGTAGCCATGATTGCCGCCGGGGTCGCGCATTCGGCTCCGCTGGCGACGATCTCGGGCGTGGCGCCGAAGGCGTACCTGGGCAACTACAAGATTTTCGGCTCTCCCGGTGTCAATGACTTCGCGTTCGGAGATGTGGTGATCCAAGCCCTGGAGGATGCGTTTCGCGACGGCATGGACATCGTTTCGCTCTCCATCGGCTCGCCGGCCTTGTACGGGCCGCTGGACCGCGGCGCGGCCTGCGGCGAGGCATCCTCCAACCCGTGCGACATCCGGGCCCAGGTAGTGCAACTGGCGGCGAGCCGCGGCATGACGGTGGTGGTTTCCGCGGGCAACGACGGCGATGTGGGCAATCAGTTTCCCACGCTCAACACCATCACCACGCCCGGCACGGCGCCAGCGGCCATCACGGTGGGGGCCTCGACCAATTCGCACGTCTTCTTCCACAGCGTGCGGGTGACAGGCGAGGATGTGCCGTCGAACCTGCGGCGCATCGCGGCTCGCTTCGGTGATGGGCCGCGTCCTTCGGGGCCGCTGACGGCGCCGCTGCGCGACGTCCAAACCACCGGCAATGACGGGTTGGCGTGCACCGCGCTGCCCCCGGGCTCCCTCGAGGGAACGATCGCGCTGGTGCTGCGCGGGCAGTGCTTTTTCTTCGAGAAAGTCAACCACGCGCATGCGGCCGGCGCCGTCGGGGTGATCATTTACCGCGCCGACGACAGCGATTTTCCCTTTCCCCCCGCCGGGCTGACGAACACCGGGATTCCGGCGGTTCTCATCGGGGGCCCCTCGGGCCGGGCTTTGAAGAGTTTCCTCGCCACGCGGCCCGACCGACCGGTGACGCTGGATCCGTCGCTGGTAGCTTTTGACGCGCAGTTCGACACGGTGGCGTCTTTCTCCTCGCGCGGTCCCTCGATCGGCGAGAACGCCATCAAGCCGGAACTGGTGGCCGTAGGCACCGACCTGTACACAGCGACGCAGAACTACGATCCCAACAGCGAGATGTTCGAGTCCAGCCGGTACACGGTAGTGCAAGGGACCAGCTTTTCGGCCCCCATGGTGGCGGGCGCGGCGGCGCTCGTCAAACAGCAGCGGCCCGGCGCGAGTCCGGCGCAGATCAAATCGGCGCTGGTCAACACGGCCACGAGCGGCGTGATCCGGGAAGACGATGGCACGCCGGCGCGGGTCACCGCCGTAGGGGCGGGCAAACTCGACGTGGCCGGAGCGCTGCGTACGACCATTACGGTGGACCCGGCGACGCTGTCGTTCGGCGTGCTGCGCCCCGGCACGCTGCCGCTCGCGCGGCAGCTCCGTGTTACCAACCTCGGTTCCTCCACGGCGAGTTTGACCCTGGCCATTTCGCGGCGGGACAACGACCCCAACACGACGCTGACGGTCAGCCCCTCGAGCCTCAATCTGAACGCGGGCCAGACGGCCACGGTGAATGTGCAGCTCAGCGGCACGCTTCCGTCGGCCGGGGCCTATGAAGGCGCGATCCACATCCAGGGCGGCACGGTCAATGTGCGCGTGCCGTTTCTGTACTCAGTGAGCGACGGGATACCGTTCCATGCTTACGCCTTGCTCGGGAACGGCTTTGTGGGTTACCCGGGCCAGCGTCCTGTGGTCGGGAGATTTCTGATCCTGCGGCTGCTGGACCGCTACGGCGTGCCGCTCCAGGGGATTCCCGTGACCTTCCGCGCCGCGCTGGGCGGCGGGAGCATCCAGGCGGCAGATGCATGGACGGACCGCCTCGGCATAGCCGCGGCGATTCCAATTCTCGGGCCCGAGCTGGGGCCCCAGCGATTCGTTGCCGACGCCGGTGGGCTGCGAGTGGAGTTCCGAGGCCTGGCGCGCCTGCGGCCCGCCATCAACACCAACGGCGTGGTCGACGCCGCCAGCCAAGAGCCGGCCACCTTCGAGCGCGGCGTGGCGCCGGGCTCCTATATCACGATCTACGGCCAAGCCCTGAGCGACGCGCGGAAAGTGTTTTTCACGCCCTACCTGCCGCTCGCGCTGGCCGGCGTCAGCGTCAGCTTTGACGCACCGGCCGCCGGCATCAGCCTACCGGGGCGGCTCCACTTTGTCGACCCGAATCAGATAAACGTGCAGGTGCCGTGGGAGTTGGAGGGGTTGAATTCGGTGCGCATCAAAGTCAGCGTAGGCGACTTGTCCAGCGCGGTATACACCTTGCCGTTAGCCCGCCATTCGCCCGCCTTTTTCGAGAATTTCGAAGGGTCGGCGCGGCTGGCGGCAGCTTTGGACGAAAATTTCCGCGTGATCGGGAGCACGAATCCGGCCGCGCGCGGGCGCGTCGTGCAGTTCTTCTTGAACGGGCTGGGGCCGGTGACCAATCGCCCGCCGACGGGCGAAATCACGCCCGCCGACCCGTTGCCGCTCACGGTAGACCGGCCTACGGTTCTGATCGGAAGCCGGCCAGCGCAGGTGGAATATAGCGGTCTGGCGCCCTATCTGGTGGGCGTCTACCAGATCAACGCTCGCGTTCCGGCAGACGTACCGTCCGGGCTTCAGCCCGTAACCGTGACCATCGGCGGGGTGACGTCGAAGCCGACGAACTTGCCGGTGCGGTGAGACAGGATCCCGGCCCAGCGAGGCCAGAGAAACCCCGGGCGGTAGAAGCAGACGCTGTATCTTGACACCAGCGTATCGCCGTATCAAAATAGCGGCGTGAGAACTACCCTGACGCTCGACGATGACGTCTACGAGGCGCTGGTCCACCTGGCGAAGGTTTCCGGACGGCGACTCAGCGAGGTGGCATCCGAGACACTCCGTCGGGGCTTGCGGCCCCAGCGACCACGGCTCAAGAAAGGCAGACGCTTCCCCGTCTTCGAGGTGCCGCCCGATGCGCCGTTGATCCCAGCCTCTCGCATCCAGCGAGTGCTCGATGAGGAAGGCGCCGTCTGAACCGATTCTGCTTCTCGACGCCAACGTGCTGCTCGCCCTGGCTTGGCCGAATCACCAGTTTCACGACGCCGCGCTGGCACGGCTTGAACGTAGCCGCGAGCGGTGGGCAACGTGCGCCCTCACGGAGTTGGCGTTCATCCGCCTTTCCTCGAATCCCGCCGCGGTGACGCATGCGAAGACGCCTGCGGAGGCCGTGGCGTTGCTTGCCGCCATGACTCGTGATCCCCGGCATGTTTGCCTGCGCTCTCTCGAGGCCCCGGTCGCCCCGGCCGTGGCGCGGTGGCTTGTCCGGGCGACGGGACATACACAGATCACCGACGCCTACCTTTTGGCCTTGGCCGAGAGCCACCGGGCGGTATTACTGACGTTCGATGCGCGTCTCTCTGCTCTGGCCGGATCGGACGTCGCTGTCGAGGTCCTTCACTGAAATGGCGAGGGTCACACGTTGGGCCCGGTCAGCCCCAGGGAGGTTGGAGGTGGTGCGGACGAGAGGACTTGAACCTCCACGGGGTTACCCCCACTAGCACCTCAAGCTAGCGCGTCTGCCAATTCCGCCACGTCCGCACAACCGGATCCTGTCTACTTTTGCGGCTGAGCCGGCGCCGGCTTGGGTTGCGAGGTCGGCGCTTGCGCGGGCGCCTGGCCCGCCGGCGGGATCTGCGAAAAGTCCACTTGCACAGGCTGCCCGGCGCCCACTGGCTGGCCCGGCGCCGCGGGCGGCGCGGCCGGCGTTTGAGCCGGAGCCGTCCGAGTTTGGGTGGGCTTGTGATCCTCGAGCACCGTCCTTCCGCCCCCCGTGCCCCGCGCGGCGATGATGGCTAGCGACAACGAAGTCAGCATAAAAATGACGGCCGCTACGGTCGTCGCCTTGGAGAGCACCGTCGCCGCCCCGCGCGGTCCGAAAGCGGTCTGCGAACCCATGCCGCCGAAAGCACCTGCCAAATCGGCCGCCTTGCCGCTCTGCAGCAGCACAACTACGATCAGAAAAAAGCAAACCAGTACGTGAAATATTGTCAGCAGGATGACCATGCCACGCGCCTCGGGCCGGCTCGACGCCGGCTCGCTCAATTTCAGTATAGGCGACGCGGCCCCTTGGGGCAAACCGGTGGAACGCGCGACCGAAGCGGTCTCGCTATCTCACTATAATTCGAAGAGAAAGCACCTCGCTCCATGAAAAGACGCCTTGTGCACGGCGCGGCGGTGGCGGCATTAGCCATCCTGGTCGGGCTGGTCATCTGGCAAGGCTCGTTCAGCTTCGGCGACTTGGCGCCGGCCACGGCGGCGCAGACCTCCTTATTCTGGGCCATTTCGACGCTCGTGTTTTTGCTCACCGTGACGCTGGGGTTCATGCTGTTCCGGACGGGGCTCAAGCTGTACGTGGAGCGGCGCAGCGGGGTCGAGGGTTCCCGCATCAAGACCAAGCTGGTGGTGGGCGCCCTGGCGCTCACCATTCTGCCGGCTTTCTTTCTGGTGCTGTGGGGCGTGTATGTGCTCAACCGCAACCTCGACAAATGGTTCAGCCGCCCGGCGGAAGGCATCAAGGCGAATCTGATCGAAGCCAGCCGCGCCATGGAGCGGGAGGCACGGGAACGCGTCCGCGCGCAGGCTCTGTGGCTGGCGTCGCTGCCTGAGACGGCCAGCTACGCGCGCACGGGGACGGCGGCGACCGGACGGTTCGAGCAATGGTGCCGCGACTATCAGCTCCGAGAGGCGGTTCTGGTGCGTTCCGACGGGACGCGACTGATAGTCTGCCGTACGGACAGCGCGGCGGAAGGGATCCCGGCGGAGGCGCCGGTCCCGGGGGGCGTTTTGCGCATCGCCGGAGAGCGCCCGCCCGAGCTCGAGGCCGCGCAAGAAGAGATCAACCGCTACGTACGCACCTACGACCAGCTCGTGTTCAACCGGAAGAACACGCGCAACTTTTACCTGCTGCTGCTGGCACTGATCACGCTGTTCATTCTGTTCGTGGCCGCCTGGATTGCGCTGTTTCTGGCCCGGCAGATCAGCGTGCCGATTTCGGCGCTGCTCGAGGCGGCCGGGGAGGTGCGGCGGGGCAACCTGCGCCACCGCGTGCCGGTCAAAGCCATGGACGAACTGGCGACGCTGGTGCGGGCCTTCAACGAGATGACCGAGGCTCTCGAAGAAAACCGGCGCGAGCTGGAAGCGCGGCGGCGGTTCACCGAGGCGATTCTGGAGAGCATCCCGACGGGGGTCATTTCACTCGCTTCCGACGGTCGGATTCTCAAAGTCAACCGCGCTCTCGAACAGATTGTGGGGGCGGAGCGGCTGGGGACGGCGCAGCGGCTGGAAGATCTTTTCACGCGGGACGAGACCGCGGATCTAAAGCATTTGATGCGGCGCGCGCGGCGCACGGGAGTCGCTTCGGCCTCTCTGGAGCTGGCCACACCGCGCGGCCGGCTACCGGTTTCGGTGACGGTATCGGCGCTGGAGACCAAGCTCACTTCCGGTTTTGTCATGGTGCTAGAAGACACCAGCGAGCTGCTGCGCGCGCAGAAAGCCGAAGCTTGGCGCGAGGTGGCCCAGCGCATCGCCCATGAAATCAAGAATCCGCTGACGCCGATCACGCTGTCGGCGCAGCGCATTGCCCGGCACGTAGAGCGGTCGGCGGCGCCCGAGGAGCTGCGGCGTCTGGTGCGGGAATGCTCGGCGACGATCACCCAGGAAGCCGAGGCGCTGAAAAATCTGCTGGAGGCCTTTTCTCAGTTCGCGCGTTTCCCAGCGGCGCGTCCGGAGCCGTCCGACCTCAATCAAGTGGTGGAGCATGCGCTGGCGGTTTTCGCGGGGCGGCTGGACGGCGTCGAGGTCGAACGCGACCTGTCGCCCGAGCTGCCGGCCGTCGCGATTGACCGGGAGCAGTTCAAGCGCGCAATCGTGAACCTGGTGGACAACGCCGCGGAAGCCATGCGGGAGGCGCCGGTCAAACGGCTGTATGTCGCCACGCACGCGCCGACACCGGAAACGGTGGAGCTGATCGTGGCGGACACAGGTTGCGGCATTTCGCCCGAGACCCGCGAGAAGCTGTTTCTGCCCTACTTTTCCACTAAGGGCCGCGGCACGGGCCTGGGGCTGGCGATCGTCAGCCACATCGTCGCCGAGCACAACGGCCATATCCGCGTCGAGGACAACCGGCCCGTGGGGGCGCGCTTCGTTATCGAGCTGCCGGCACTGGTGGCCGCCGAAGCGGCGCGCCGGGCCGCCGAGGCAGGAGCATGAAGCGGCCACGCGTACTGGTGGTCGATGACGAAGCCAACATTCGCCAGTCGTTGTGCGGGGTGCTGGCCGATGAAGGCTACGAGGCGCACGCCGTGACCAGCGCCGAGGAGTGCCTGGCCGAGCTCGGCGAGGGATACGACTTGGTGCTGCTCGACATCTGGCTGCCCGGCATGGACGGCCTGGCTGCCCTGGAGCGCATTCAGGAAATCCCTCTGACGGAACGACCCACCGTTGTCATGATCTCCGGACACGGCACCATCGAAACCGCGGTGCGAGCCACCAAGCTCGGGGCGTTCGATTTTCTGGAGAAGCCGCTCACGATCGAGAAAGTCGCGGTGGTCGTCAAAAACGCGATCGAGCACCGCCGCCTGGAGCTCGAGAACCGGCGGCTGAAGGAGGACAAGGCGGCTCGCTATCGCATCATCGGTGAGAGCGTGCCCATGAAAGCCCTGCGCCAGCAGATCGCGCTGATGGCGGCCACCAACGGCCGGGTGCTGATCTACGGCGAAAGCGGCACGGGCAAGGAGCTGGTGGCGCGCGCCATCCACGCCCAAAGCCCCCGGGCCGGCCAGCCGTTCGTCGAAGTCAACTGCGCGGCCATCCCGGAGGAGCTGATCGAAAGCGAGCTGTTCGGCCACCGCAAGGGCAGCTTCACCGGAGCGCACGAGGACAAGATCGGCAAGTTCCAGAAGGCCGACGGCGGCACGTTGTTTCTGGATGAGGTGGGCGACATGAGTCTCCGGACTCAGGCCAAAGTGCTGCGGGCGCTGGACGAGGGTCGCTTCGAGCCGGTGGGCGCGTCGGAGTCCGTGCAGGTGGACGTGCGGGTGATCGCCGCGACCAACAAGAACCTGGAGGAGGAAATCGAGCGCGGCAACTTCCGCGAAGATCTTTTCTACCGGCTCAACGTGATCCCGTTTCACGTGCCGCCCCTGCGGGAGCGGATCGAAGACGTGCCGCTGCTGGCGGACTATTTCCTCGAGGAATTCACGCGGGCCTACGGCCGCAAGCCCAAGGAGCTCACCCCGGAGGCTTACCGGCTGCTTCAATCCTACCACTGGCCCGGCAATGTGCGCGAGCTGCGGAATCTGATGGAGCGCATCGTCATCCTGAACCCGCAGGTGCGCATCGACGCGCGTCACATTCCCCTGCCCTCGGGCCGTCGCGCGCCGGCCGAGCGGATGAGCGACAGCTTCCGTACGCTCCAGGAGGTGCGCGAGGCGGCCGAGCGCGAATACATCCTGAAGAAGCTCGACGAAACGCAGGGCAACGTGACGCGGGCGGCAGAGTTACTAGGCCTGGAGCGCAGCCACCTCTACCGCAAGATGAAGGCGCTGGGCATCACGCCCAAGGAGCAGGCGCCGTAGGAGCGGCGCGGAGCAGTTGACGCTCCCGAGGGCGCGGCGGTAGGATAAAAGTGCGGGGTGGAGCAGTCTGGTAGCTCGTTGGGCTCATAACCCAAAGGTCGGTGGTTCAAATCCACCCCCCGCAACCAACCCCGCCGGTCGTCGCAGCATCTCTTGGATGCGTTCCCGTAACAAGGCCGTCAGGCGCGTGCGGTCTTGCAGCGTCAGTCCGCCGGTAGGGATCGGCTGACCGACCCTCATCCGAACTGGTCCGGGCCGGAGAATGACTGAGCCCGGCGGCAGGATGGTGCCGGTGCCCGCAATCGCCACGGGGACCAGCGGCACGCCGGCCTGAATGGCTAAGTACGCTGCCCCCTCCTTGAACGCTCCGAGCTCGCCTGTGGAGCGGGTGCCCTCGGGAAACACCAACATGGAAATCCCGCGCTCGCGCAGCAGGCGCGCGGCCTCTGCCATGGCCTTGAGCGATCCCCGCGCATCCTCCCGCGGAATGGAGACGTGCCCCGCCCGGCGCAGGTGCGTGCCGATAAAGGGAATCCGGAACAGGCTTTTTTTCGCCAAGAAGCGGAACTGGAGCGGCAGATGAGCCAGAACGAGGGGCGTGTCCATCAGGCTCAGGTGGTTCGAGGCGATGACGTAGCTGCCGTTGGGGGCGATCCGCTCCAATCCCTCCACCTCCGCTTTGACGCCCGCGACGGCCAACAGCACCCGCGACCACAGGCGCGCCACGCGGTGGGCCGCGCGCCCGCTGCGGTCAAACAGCGTGGTGAGAAACGAGACGGTTCCCAGGAGCGCCGTCGCCACCACGATCAGCGGCGCCGCGAAACAGAAGGCTCGAACGTAGGTCCACATTGCCGGCGGTCTGTGCCTATGTCAGCAGGCGCGCCCGCGCCTCGCCCACCAGAAACAGGCTCCCGGTGATGAAAATGACGTCGTCGGGCTCCGCGGCGCTGGTCATCGCAAGCGCTTCCTCGAGCGAAGAGGCGCAGCGCAGGCGCGGATGGTCCGCCAGCTCGCGGATGGCCTCTGGGCGCACGGCGCGCGGATGGGCGGGGGCGGTCAGGATCACCTCGTCGGCCAGCGGGAACAGGATGCCCGTGATTTCGGAGACGGCTTTGTCGCGCATGGTCCCGTAAATCAGCCAGACCTTGCGGCCGGCCCAGAACCGCGCGATGTAGGTGGCCAAGGCGCGCGCGCCCCCGGGGTTGTGGGCTCCGTCGAGAATGATGGCGGGGCGCGCGGCGACTCGCTCCAGGCGCCCTGGCCAGACCACGCGGCGAATCCCCTCCCGAATGGCCTCGGGGGGCACGTCGAGGGCGCGCAGGGCGGCCACTGCGGTCACTGCGTTGTCGACTTGGTGCTGGCCAGCGAGCGGGCACTCGATCTGAATTCGAAACCCGCACGGGCCCCGGGCGGCGAAGCGGCTGCCATCCGCCCGAAGGTCAAGGTCCGCAGTTTGCCACTCCGTTACAGACAGGATGGGCGCGCCGATTTCGGCGGCGCGCGCGCGGATCACCGCTTCGGCTTCGGGCCGCTGGGGGGCCATCACAGCCGGGACGCCGGGCTTGAGGATGCCGGCTTTCTCCCGGGCAATGGACTCGATGGCTTTGCCGAGCAGGGCCTCGTGATCGTAATCGATCGGCGTGATGACGCAAATCCGCGGCAGGACGACGTTGGTCGCATCCAGGCGGCCGCCGAGCCCCACTTCGAGCACTGCGGTCTCGACCGCGAGTTCGCGGAACAGCACGAAGGCCATCGCCGCGACCGTTTCGAAATACGTGGGATGGCACTCGATGACGCCTTCGGCCAGCATCCGCTCGGCCACGGCGTGGACCTGCTCGAACGCCGCGGTGAATCGCTCGGCGTCCACGGGCTCGCCGGCGATTTGAATCCGTTCGGTCGGCTCAACCAAGTGAGGCGAGGTGAACAACCCCGTACGAACGCCCGCAGCCCGCAACGCGGACTCGATCATGGCGCACACGGAGCCTTTGCCATTGGTGCCTGCGACATGGACAAAATGGCACGCCCGATGGGGATTTTCCAGCCGTTCGAGCAGCAGCCCGATCCGCTCCAAGCCCAATTTGGCCGCGGGAACCTCGTTGCCCAGGGCATAGAGAAAGCGAACGGATTCCGGATAGGTCATGGGCAGGATCGGTGCGACTCATTCTAACAGAGGGTGCGCGGGCGGGTGCCGCAGCGGCGTTTTGTCCCACCTGGACGGCTTCGAACTGGGCTTGAGCAAGATCAGCACTGCTGCGGGGATACCGAACGACGAGTGTCGGGGGTGAACCTGTTGCAGGCCAGGCGCGCCGATTTTACCGTCGGCGCTCGGTTCGTCCCGACTTCGACTACACTAAGGGTGGACTTGCTCGGCGCTGCTTGACATCGCGGCCTCGAGGCCGCGGGAAGGAGGTTGAGCCATGGCAATGCTTCAGCGTCTCCTCAAGTACCTGGAGGACAACCAGGTGGAGTATACGCACCACACCCACCCCACCGCCTACACCGCCCGGGAGGTGGCTTCCGTCGAGCACATCCCGGCGCACCGCATCGCCAAGGTGGTGGTCTATTTCACCGAGAACGGCTACGGCATGGCGGTGTTGCCCGGGGACAGCATGCTGGATTTACAGAACCTGCGAACCACGCTCGGAGTCTCCCGGCTGCGGCTGGCTACCGAAAGCGAGCTTGCCGATCTGTTCCCGGATTGCGAGTTGGGCGCCATGCCGCCGTTCGGCAACCTCTTCGACTTGCCGGTTTTCGTAGATGGCAGCCTGACAAGCGAGGAGACCATCACCTTCAACGCCGGCACGCACCGCGACGTCGTCCACATGAAATACAAGGACTTCGAGCGCCTCGTGCGCCCGACGGTCATGAATCTGGCCCGGCACGTGGCCGCCTGAACCGGCTGCGGACGGCCGACTTTTTTCCCACCGGCGGCGTCTTAGTTCCAGGAGCCGGAGATTGATTTTTCGGGAAGTCGAGGATCCGGATCTGGTCGCCAAAGCCCGGCGCGGCGACGTCAACGCCTTCAATGTGCTCGTTTCCCGCTGGGAGAAGCGTATCTTCAACTACCTCTGGCGTCTTGTCGGAGACCGTGAAACCGCGCTGGACCTGTCGCAGGAGGTATTCCTCAAAGCCTACCTCGGGCTGAGGAAGCTTCAAGACGGCGCCCGGTTCGCTCCCTGGCTGTTCCGGATCGCCCACAACGAGGCGTACTCGCTGTTGCGGCGCCGGAGGTTGGAAGCGAACGGGGAAACGGCGCCCGCGGCGGAGCGCTCCGGCGGGGCCCTGCTGCCGGTCGAGCTCTCGCTGGCCGTGGAGCAGGCTTTGGCGCGGCTGTCCGAAGACCAGCGGGAGGCGATCCTGTTGAAGATCTTCCACGGATTCAAGTTCGAAGAGATGGCGGAAATTCTCTCCTGTCCGGTCTCGACCGTGAAGTCCCGCGTGTATGCGGCTTTGGACGTCCTGAAAGAATCGCTGGCTCCGATCAACGCGCGAGGTGCGTCATGAGTTGCCCGAACTTGGATTGGAAAGCTTATGTGCTCGGCGAATCGCCGACGGCGGAACGCGCCGCGCTCGACTCCCACTTAGCGGCGTGCGCGGCGTGCCGGGAGGAGGTAGCGCGGCTGGGCGCGGTGATGGCGGCCCTTGGCGCGCTGCCGCAGGAGGAACCGCCGCGCCGGCTGGCGTTCGTCTCGGACAAGATTTTCGAACCGGGCTTCTGGTCGCGGTTCTGGAATTCGGCGCCGCGCGTTGCGTTCGCTTCCGCGGCGATGCTGGCCGCGGCGATCCTCGTTCACGCCTTCACGCGCCCGGCGCCCGTCGCGCCGGCTCCCGGCGCAGCGCAGATCTCCGAAGCGCGCATCGAAGCCGAAGTGGCCCGGCGGCTGGAAGCGCTGCTGGAGGAAAAACTGCGGCAGGCCGAGGAGCGGCAGGCGCGGCGGACGGCGCAATTGGTCACAGCGGCGGCCGCCCGCATCGAGCGCCGGTACCAGGCCCAGTTGCTGGCGGTCGAGGAAAACCTCAACGTGCTGCGCAAGCGCTGGGGCGTGCTGTACACGGCCAGCGCCGAGCTGGGAGGCGCGCGATGAGGCCCGCCCTCCTGCTTGCAGCCACGGCGTTGCTGGCCCAAGCGGCGACGAATCCTCGCGTGAGTCGCGCCGCTTTGGTTCAGGTGGAACAACAGCTCGACCGCCGGATCGAGACGGCATTTCCGGACAATCCGTTCCTGCTGCTGAGCACGACGCAGGGCGTGTATCTGGAGGGCTACGGGGCGGTGTTCACCGCCGAGGTCAATCTGATCTCCGCGCCCGCGCCGTCTCCGTTCCGGCCCGCGTTTACGCGCGAGGACGTCGAAAAGGTCCGCCTGAAGAAGCTCGAGCGGGTCACGGCGCTCAAAGGCCTGCTCAAAGAGGCGCTCGTGGAGGCGGCGGCGTCGCTGGCCGCGGTGCCGCCGGACGAGCAGATCGCTATCGCCGTTTCCCTGTTCTACTTCCGCACTTGGGAAAACACGACTGGCTTGCCTTCACAGATTCTTATCCAGGCGCCGCGGGGCGTGCTCGTGGAGTATCGCGCCCGGCGGATTTCCGAGCAAGCCCTCGAGGCCGCCCTCCGCATCCAGGAATTCTGACTTATGCGGCTCGGGGAGATGCTGGTGGCTCGCGGCTTGCTCGAGGCCGAGGACTTGGACAAAGCCCTCGAGATCCAGCGGGAGCGTGGGGAGAAGATCGGCAAGATTCTCGTGGATCTGGGATTCGTCGCCCAGCGGGACGTTTTGGCCGCGCTGTCGGAACAGCTCGGCGTGCCGCTGGTGACCATCGAAGGGCCTCCGCCCGTGACGCCGGAAACCGAGGGTCTTTCGCCGCGCTTCATGCGCCAGTGCAAGTTCCTCCCCACGGCCCTCCAGGATTCCACCCTGACGCTAGCCATGGCTGACCCTCTCGACTTTGAGACGATCTCCGCGGTGCGGGGGTTCACGGGCCTCAAAGTGCGCCCAGCTCTGGCTGCCGAACGGGACATTCTGGACGCGATCGACCGCTACTACGGCGAAAGCGGGCGGCCCACCGAGCTGGACGCGGAGACGAGCGAAGCCGGCGAAGACCTCGAACAGCTGCGGGACATGGCCAGCGAGGCGCCCGTCATCCGCCTGGTCAACGCGCTGATCGCCCAGGCGGTCGAGAAACGCGCCAGCGATATTCACTTGGAGCCCTTCGAAAAGGAGTTCCGCGTGCGTTTCCGCATCGACGGGGTCCTCTACAACCAAGAACCGCCGCCGCGGGAGCTGAAAGCCGCCATCATTTCCCGCATCAAGCTCATGGCTCGCCTGAATATCGCCGAGCGGCGCTTGCCGCAAGACGGCCGCATCAAGATCAAGACGCTCGGCCGCGAAGTGGATCTCCGCGTCTCCACGCTGCCCACGCTGTACGGGGAAAGCGTGGTGATGCGGCTGCTGGACCGCTCGGCGACGGAGTTCTTCGACCTGCGGCGCCTGGGCTTCGACGAGCGCATGCTGGCGCGTATGGAGTTTTACACCTCGCTGCCTCACGGCATCCTGCTCGTGACCGGTCCCACCGGCAGCGGCAAGTCCACGACGCTGTACTCGGCGCTCAAGCGCATCAACCGGCCGGGCGTCAAGATCATCACCATCGAAGATCCGGTCGAGTACCAGATGGACGGCATCAATCAGATCCACGTGAATCCCCAGATCGGTCTGACCTTCGCCGCCGGGCTGCGGCACATCGTGCGCCAGGATCCCGACGTGATCATGGTAGGGGAGATCCGCGACCGCGAGACCGCCGACATCGCCATCCGCGCCGCTCTGACGGGCCACTTCGTCTACTCGACGCTTCACACCAACGACGCCCCGAGCGCTATCACGCGGCTGACCGACATGGGCGTGGAAAATTACTTGATCAGCTCGTCGCTCGTGGCCGTGCTGGCCCAGCGCCTGGTGCGTGTGATTTGTCCGCGCTGCAAAGTGGAGGGCGGCACGGCGCTTACGCCCCAGGGGGAGACCATCGTCACTTGGCGGGGTCTGGGCTGTGAACACTGTTTCGGGACGGGCTACAGCGGCCGGGTGGGCATCTTCGAGCTGATGGAGATGAACGACGAGATCCGCAAGCTGATCATGCGCCAGGCGGACGCGAGCCAGATCGCAGCGGCAGCTCGCCGCCACGGCATGCGCACCTTGCGGGAGGACGGCTGGGAAAAGGTGCGCGCCGGAGTGACGACCCCCGAGGAGGTGCTGCGCGTGACGCAAGAATTCTAACCACCATGGCGAGCTTTCACTTCAAGGCTGTGAGCGCCGACGGGCGGGTGCGGACCGGCGTTCTGTCCGGGGCGAGCGAGAAACACGTAGCCGCCGAGCTGCGCCGTCAAGGACTGACGCCCGTGTGGGTGGGAGCACAGCCGCGCCGTTCCTGGCAATGGAAGCGGCCCTCGCTCGGCGGCGGACGGCGCCGGGACGTGCTGTTTTTCACCCAGGAGCTTTCCTCCCTGCTCAGCGCGGGCGTGCCGTTGGACCGCGCTTTGTCTATCACCGCGGAGCTCAGTGACCATGCCCAGTTTCGATGGGTGGTCCAGGACGTTCTCCGGCTTCTCAAAAGCGGCAAGTCTTTATCCGATAGTCTCGCCGCCCACCCGTCGTATTTTTCCGACCTCTACGTCAACATGGTGCGGGCGGGAGAAGCCAGCGGCGCCCTAGCGCAAATCTTCGAGCGATTGGCCGAGTTCGAGCAGTCCCGCCAGGAGCTCCGGAGCTATCTGATCTCCTCGATGATGTACCCCGCGTTGCTGACCCTGGTGGGACTCGGCTCGATTGTCGTGCTGGTCACTTTCGTGGTGCCACGGTTTGCGGCCATCTTCGAGGAGTCGCAGATGCGCGTACCGCTCCCCGCGCAGATTTTAATCGCGGCCAGCGATTCCCTCCGCGCTTACGGCTGGCTCGCGTTGGCGGTGGCGGCCGCGGCGGTGCTCGCGACCTATTCCTACGTCCGTACGGCGCCGGGCCGGCTGTGGTGGGATTCGTTCAAATTGCGCCTGCCACTGCTCGGGCCAGCCCTGCGGCGTGCCGAAACGGCGCGCTTCGCCCGCGCCATGGCGACGTTGGTCGCCAACGCGGTCCCGCTGGTGCAGTCCCTCGGAATTGCCGCCTCGGTTTTGCACAACCGGCGGATCGCAGGCTCGCTGGACCGCGTGGCGCAGGGTGTGAAGCGAGGCGAAGGCATCGCCGGGCCCCTGGCGCGGACGGGGCAGTTTCCGCCGCTAGCGGCGCACCTGCTCACGGTGGGAGAGGAGACGGGAAGACTCGACCAAGTGTTCGCCCGTATGGCCGACATCTACGAGGGCGAAACGCGTGCGGCGGTCAAACGATTTACGGCGCTGTTCGAGCCGCTGATTATCCTAGTCATGGGCGTGCTGGTGGGTGCGCTCATCCTCAGCATGCTGCTGGCGATTACGAGCATCAACGAAGTGGCGGTGTAACCATGAAACAGCGAAAACGAAACCCGCGGGCCGGCGTCACCCTTATCGAGATGCTGGTGGTGGTGACCATCATCGCCCTGTTCGCGGCTCTGGTCGGACGCAATCTCTTCAAGCAGTCCGACAAAGCCCGTGTGGCGGCGGCGCGGGCCCAAATCGAGATGTTCCTGGGCGCTTTGAACCTCTACAAGCTCGACACGGGCACGCTGCCCACCACGGAGCAGGGCCTGCAAGCTCTGTGGCGGCGTCCGGCGGACGTTCCCAATTGGGATGGTCCCTACGTGGAGAAAGAGATTCCCTTGGATCCCTGGGGACGGCCGTACGTCTATCGCTTCCCGGGCGAGCACGGCGAACTGCCGGACATCATCTCCTACGGAGCCGACGGCAAGCCCGGCGGCGAGGGCATCAACGCGGACATCGTGAGCTGGAAGAGCCAGTGAGCCACCGGACCTTGCTCGCGATCCCTGCGTGCGAGGGCGCCGCCCGCCGGCTGAATTCATGTGCCGGAGTCACGCTGATCGAGATGCTGATGGTTGCCGCATTGATCGCCCTGCTGGCGGGGTTGTCGCTGCCCCGCATCGCCACCGGCGTGGACTTCGTGCGGCTGGCCGGCGCCGCCGACTCGGTCGCTTCGCTGTTCAACGCGGCATGGAACCGAGCCGAGCGCCGAGGCGAGGTCTTGGAGATCGGCATTGTGCCAGGTCAGGGCCGTATTCGTGTCCGATCGTCCGGTGGGTTCCAAAAAGAGTACGTTTTGCCGGAGGGCGTGACGGTCGAAGCCGTGCTGCCGCGCTTGCTGGGCGACGACAACTCTCCTCGCCACTTTGTCGTGTTTCCGGGCGGCACCGTCCCCTCCATCGCCGTGGAGCTGGCCAATCGGAGGGGCGCGCGCCGCATCGTGCGCTTGGACCCCATCACCGGGGCCCCTCGGGTGGAGCGAGCGGAGGTGCGTTGAGGGCCCGCGGCTACACCTTGCTCGAGATGCTCGTCGCGACGCTGATTCTCGGCGTTACGGTGGCCGGCTTGCTTTCGAATCTTTCCCTCTCCCTCCGGACGGCCTCCAAGGTCGCCGATTACGACCGCGCAGCCTTCCTCGCCAAACGCAAGATGGACGAGCTGCTGTCGGACTCCCGCCTGCACCGCTTCGCCGCTCTCGACGGTCCTCTCGACCCGGCGATTGGACTCGAGGGCGGCTGGAGAGTCCGCGTGGAACCTTTCGAAGCGCCCGCGCAGGCGCGCCCCGGCACACCGGTGTTAGACCGCATCGTCCTCGAGCTGTGGTGGAGACAGGGGTCCCGTACGCGCCGCCTCCAGCTCGAGGCGTTCCGCCGGTCCCTCGTGGAAATTCCCGGAACTCAGCCGTGAAACGGCGCGCCGGCATCACCCTCATCGAGCTGCTGATCGCCGTGTCGCTGCTCAGTCTTCTCACCGCCGGCGTGCTCGCAGCGCTGCGCCTGGGCATGAACGCTCTGGCAAAGACTCAGGGCTGGCTGGCGCACAACCGCCGCGTGGCCGCCACGCAGCGCATTCTGGAGCAGCAAATCGCGGGGTTCATCCCGGTCTTCGCCGAATGCCGGCCGCAACTCGACCAGCCCCCCGTGCGAATCCCATTCTTCCAGGGCGAGCCGCAAACCATGCGGTTCGTTTCCGGCTTTTCCCTCGGGCAGGCCTGGAGGGGATATCCACAGATTCTCGAATTCCAAGTGGTCCCCATCGCTCCGGGAGAGGGCGTGCGCCTGGTGGTGAACGAGCGGATGTACACGGGCCCCGCGTCGGCCGGCAGCGCCTGTGCCGGCTTGGCGCCCGAACCGGAGATCGGCTTGCCGGTGCCCCGTTTTGTACCGGTCGAGGTGGGACCGTACTCGTTCGTGCTGGCCGACCGACTCGCGCACTGTCGATTCGCTTACAAAGAGGAGCTCCCTCCTCCGGTGCGCGAGCGCTGGGTGCCCCGCTGGATCCGATCGCAGTGGCCGGCGGCGATTCGGGTCGAGATGACGCCGCTCGAGCGGGGCGCCGTCCACTTGCGGCCGCTGACCTTGGTCGCGCCGGTGCGGATCAACCGTTTGGTAACGGAGGTCTATGGCGATTGGTAAGACCAGCGGCGCACGGGGCGGGGCCCTGATTCTGGTCCTTTGGCTCGCCGCGGCTTTGGCGGCGGTGACTCTGACGCTGGCCCAAACCGTTCGCACCGAACTGGAGCGCGCCACGACCGCGCTCGAAAGCACGCAGGCTTATTATTTGGCTTGCGGCGCGATCGAGCGGGCACTGCTGTACATGCTCTGGGGACCCCCCTATTACGCACCGGGGGCGACCTCGCTTCGGTTCGATTTCCCCTCCGGCGAAGCCGTGGTCCAAATTCTGCCCGAGGCAGGTAAGCTGAACGTCAATTTTTCGCCTCTCGACGAGCTGGAGCGCCTGTTCGTGGCGCTCGGAGCCGAACCGGCCCGCGCCGCGGAAATCGCCCGAGCCATCGTGGACTGGCGCTCCCCCGCTCCGCACGGGCCCACTCTCTTCGATCGCGAGTACCTGTCCCGCACGCCGTCTTTTCGCGCCGCTCATGCGTCGTTTCAAGAGACAGAGGAGCTGCTTCTGGTCAAAGGCATGACGCCGGAGCTGTATTACGGGACGATAGAACCGGGACCCGAGGGCGCTTGGCTGGCCCGCGGCGGCGCCCGTGACTGCCTGAGTGTGTACTCGGCCGGGGGCGCCGTGGACGTCAATTCGGCGCATCCGGCGGTTCTTGCTGCCATCGGGCTCGGGCCTGGGGAAATTCAGGCCATCTTGGCCACCCGGCCGCTCCGGGATCCGATCCAACTGCAGGGGTTGGGCTTGGCGGGCCACCCTGCGCTGGGGCGCCTTCGTTTGGGGGGAGGCTCAGTGGTAACGTTGCGGGCGATGGCCCGGCCGCGGCTTCCCAACGGGCAACTCTCCGACCTGCGACGGGGCGTCGGGGCGACCGTGAAGTTGTTCGGCGCCGCGGCGGGCGAAAAGCCCTATCACGTGCTCCGCTGGTACGACCAAGTATGGGAACCGTAGCGCTCCACGAGTGGCGTCGCTTGCTGGCCACGGGTACGGGGGTCGGCATCCGCATCGGGGGCAACGACCTCGACGTGGTGGCAGCGCGCGTTCGTCCTTCAGGGGTCGCGGTACTCGGTCACATCCGCATCGCTTCGTACCGCGAGCGACCCGCGGTGGACTGGGGTGCCGAATACGCCGATTTCCTCCGCCAACTCGGGCTGAGTCACATGGCCGCGACGGCGCTGCTACCCCGCGACGAGGTGGTCGTGCGACCGCTCTGGCTGCCGGGCGTGTCCGACCGGGAGCTGGCCTCGGCCATCCACTACCAGATCGACGCCGTTCATCCGTATGGCGAGGAAGAGGTCCGGTACACCTGGGCCCGTCTCGGGCGCACCCCTGCGGTGCTCGTCGGCATCGCACGCCAGTCCACCATCGAGCGTTACGCGGATCTGTTCACCGAGGCGGGCATCAAGCTCGCTGCGCTGACGTTTTCCGCGGCGGTGTTGTACTCGGCCGTCCGGCTCTTTCCAGGTGTCCCGGCCGAGGGGTTCGTGACAGTCGTGTCCGGCGAGGACACGATTGAGGTCTACGGTGAGAGTCCCAGCCGGCCGATCTACTCGGCGCTACTCGAGCTGCCCTCGGAGCGGGCCGCTGCGCTGGCCGCCGCCGAGCTGCGTCTGGCGCCGGGCGTCGCGCCGGCGCGAGCGAGCGCGCTGCTGCCGTTCCCCAAAAAGTCCCCAGGCGGATTCGATCCGGAGACTCAAGCTCTGGCGTATGCCACCGCTTTGACGGCGGCGTGCCCGCGCCTGGCGCTCGGGGCGAACCTGCTGCCTCCCGAGCGCCGCAGTGCGAGCTCCCCGGCCGTGTTTGCGCCCACGGCGGCGCTGGCCTCGGCGCTGCTCGTGCTAGCTGTGGCGCTCGCAGCCCAAGCGCGGATTCAGGAGCGCCGCCACTTGGAGCTGGTGCAGGCCGAAATCCGTCGGCTGGAGCCGCGCGCCGCGCAAGTCGCCGCCTTGGCGCGAACCGCCGAACGGCTGCGGAAGCGTGTGTGGCTGCTCGACGACTTCCGCCGGCGCACGCAAAAAGACTTGGACGCGCTGAATGAGTTGACACGCCTGATCGAACCGCCCGCCTGGCTCAACGCCCTGGAACTGACGCGCGAATCCGCCAGCTTGAGCGGGGAAGCGGAACAGGCCGCCGCGCTGTTGAAAACGCTCGACGCCTCGCCCTTGTTCCGCAACTCGGAATTCGTGATCCCGATTGCGCGCAGCGGTTCCATGGAGCTGTTTCGGATCCGCACCGCCAGGGAGGTCACTGGCCCATGACGCTCCAAGCTCGCGACCGTCGAGCCCTCGCCGCGCTGGCCGTCGCCGCGCCCGTGATTTTCCTGATCCATTGGGTGTGGTTCCCAGACAGCGGCGCGGCGGTAGAGCCCGCCACCGAAAGCATTCCGCAGGCCGAGCGGCGTCTGGAGAAATTGCGCCGCTCGAGCGCCAGCCTGCCGGCGCAAGAGAAAGTCGTGGCCGACATTTCACGCGAGCTGGCGCAACGCGAGCGGGGCTTGATCCAAGCCGACACGCCGGCCCAAGCCCAAGCCCAGCTCTTGCAAATCTTCCGGCGCGTGGCTTCCCGCCAAACCCCGCCGATCGAGCTCAAAACGGTCGAGATGGGCCAGGTCCGGCCGTTGGGAGAGGACTACGGCGAGATCACCGTGCCGGTCACATTCGACTGCCGTATCGAACAGCTTTTGAATCTGCTGGCGGATCTCACGGCTCAACCGGAGATCGTCGCGACCAGCGAAATCCGGATCACGGCCACCGATGCCAGACAAAAACTGCTCTCTGTGCGTCTTACTGTTTCCGGGGTGGCCCCGCGGCACTTAGTCCCCGAGAAAAAGACCTTATGAAGCGCGGCTCGACAAAGAGGCGCGGAACCGGCCGATCCGGACCAGAGAAAGCAAGCTCATGAGGCGGAAGCTGCTGGTGATCAATCTGATCCTAACCGCGCTGGTCGCCGGCGCCGCGCTGCGTCTCCGGCGTCAGTGGATCGAGGGTCAGGAGCGCACGCGGCAACTCTTCCGCTCTGCGGCGCAGCCTCCCGCCTCGCCTGCTGCCGTGTCCTTCGCCCCGCTCCAGCCGTTGACCGCTGCTTCCTACCTCGCCGCTGCGGAGAAACTCCTCTTCGCCAAGGACCGGAATCCGACCGTTGTCATCGAGCCGGCGCCCCCGAAAGTGATTCCGCCCCTTCCGGTGCTCCACGGATTGGTCAACTTCGGCGACGGTCCGCTGGTGATTTTGAGCGAGAAGCCAGGGGGTCCGCATAAGGCCTACGCGGTAGGGGAGAAGGTGGGCGATTTCACTTTGGTCAGCGTCGGCGACAGCCAGATCGTGTTCGAGTGGGAGGGGGAACGCATCCGCCGGAGGCTCGAGGAGCTGGTCGAGCGCCGCGCCCAAGAACCCGCGCCGGCATCCGAAGGCATCCCGGCGCCTGCGCCGGTCCAAGCGCCGCAAACGACAGTCGTCACTCCCTCGGAAGCGGAGGGATTCGGCCCCTCCCTTGGCAACGAGATGCGCGCTTGTTTGCCGGGAGACACTTCGCCGCCCGGGACGGTGCGCGCAGGGATGCGCAAGGTCGTCACCCCAACGCCGTTCGGGCAGGTGTGCCGCTGGGAGCCGGTGCAATGAAAACGAACCATAGGGGATTACGACAATGATGCTTCGAATTGTTTTATTCAGCTTCATCGCGATGGCGGCTTTCGCCCAGAGCAAGTCACAGACGACGAGCCCCCGGGCGAACTCCGGAGCGAAAGAAAAGGGAACAGTCGAGAAGACCTTGCCTGCCGGCGCCGAGGAAACCTCGCCCGGCATCTGGCGCTATACGGACGCTGCAGGTAAGACTTGGATTTACCGCCGAACGCCGTTCGGCCTGGTCAAGACGAGCGAGCGGGAGTCCGGCGCGTTGGACCGCGCGGAGCCGCCCGCCGAGATGCGCGCTTTCGAGGACGGCGACAGGATTCGCTTCGAGCGTGTGACGCCGTTCGGAGTGGTGCGCTGGGATCGGAACAAATCGGAGCTTGACGACCTGGAGCGGGCGGTTTGGGAACGCGAACAGAAGCGCCGCAACGCCAGTCCGAAGGCGGAGCCCTGAGATGCCGACGATCCGAATCCCGCCGCCAGGCGCCCTCAGCCTCATCTTGAGCGCGGGGTTGATCTGGGCCGCGCAACCCGCCGCGCCCCTCGCTCAGGCGCCGGCACCTCAGCCGGCGCCCACTCAAGCTCCGCCGCCGGCGTCGCCTGAGCCGTCGCCCGCCACCCAGACGCCGACGCCCTCCGGCGGCCTGGTGCTCAATTTGCAGAACGCTTCCCTCACCGAGGTCATCGACATTTTGGCGCGCCGCCTGCGGATCAACTATGTACTCGATCCGCGCCTCAAAGGCACGGTGACGTTGAACACTTACGGCGAGCTCAAAGAGGTGGACATCCGGACGCTGCTCGACCTGATCCTTCGGATCAACGGGTTCGCTATGGTGCAGGTGGGCGAGATCCACCGCATCGTACCCTTGCCGGAGCTGTCACGGCAGCCGCTGCCGCCCGCAGTCCATCCCAAGAGCGTCCCCGAAAACGAACAGATGTCCCTCAATCTGATTTTTTTGAAATACGCCGCGGCGGCCGACATGGCCAAGCTGCTCGACCGATTCCTCGGCGAAGGCGCCACCATGATCACCTACGAGCCAGCGAATCTGCTTCTGCTGCTGGACAACAACCGTAACATGCGGCGCACGATGGAACTGATTGCGTTGTTCGACAGCGACGTGCTCGCCAGTCAGCGCGTGCGCTTGTTCGAGGTGCGGCACGGGCGGCCGAGCGATATCGCCAAAGAACTGGAAACGATCGTGCGGGGAGTCTCGTTGGGGGAAAAAGCCGGCGCAGTGAAATTCCTCGCGGTCGATCGCATCAACACGATCATCGCCGTGGCCCCCAATCCGGGCGTTTTCGACCAGGTCGAAGCCTGGTTAAAGAAGTTGGATGTGCCGGCCAAGGTTACCGCCGGGACGACCCAAAACTACGTCTACCGCGTCAAGTACGGCCGCGCGGAAACTCTGGCCGCCGCCATCATGCAGCTTTATTTGGGATACGTCGGCTTCGGAGGGTTCGGCTACGGCGGATTCGGGGGGTTCGGCACTTACGGGCTGGGAGGCTATGGTTTCGGTTTTCCGGGCTATTTCGGCGGAGGCGCGATGTCGCCTTACGGAGGCTACGGCGCGTCGCCGGGCGCCTTCCCGCCCGCATTCGGGTTCGGGGGCCCCTTTGGGATGGCGCCTTACGGCGCGGGCTTCGGAGCCGCGCCCGGGGCTTGGCCCCGCACCGGCGCCGCGCCGCCCGTCGGGCAACAGGTGGAAACGGGGGCGGGCAGCCAGGCCGCGCCTCGAACCGCTACCGGTACTCCGTTCGATCTGACGGGTTCCTATCTCGGTGCTGGGTACGGCTACGGCTGGCCCCTGCCGGAGGGCTTCCCTCGCGTCGTGCCCAATCCCCTGGACAACTCGCTGCTGATTCAAGCCACGCCGCAGGAGTACGAGAAGATTCTCAAGTTGCTTCAGGAACTCGACGTCCCGCCGCGCCAGGTGCTGATCGAAGCCAAAATCTACGAAGTCTCGCTGACGGGAGCGCTCGCCGGAGGCGTCAGCGCCTTTCTGCAACGGCGCGGGGGCGCCGGGCCGAGCTCGCCGAGGCTGGCGACCAATCTGCTGCAGGGCACCACCACCCCCTCAGGCCTCACGCTGACGGCGGGGACGCTGGTGGGCCAGACGCGCGAGCTGCTGGCGTTCCTATCGGCGCAGGAGGACACGCGGCGCGCTCGGGTCATCTCGGCGCCGAGCGTCATCGCGACCGACAGCATTCCGGCCAGCATCACCGTCGGCCAGGAGGTTCCCACGCTGACCTCCCAAGCCGTAACCGGAATCCAGGCCGGCGGCAGTTCGCTGTTCGCCAACACGATTCAAAGCCGCACGAGCGGCGTCACCCTGAACATCTTGGCGCACGTCAACCCCAGCGGCATCGTCACGCTCCTCATCAACCAAGAGGTGAGCGCACCGGTGCCTCCTTCGGCCAACGCCGCGATCCAGTCCCCGTCCTTCACCAAGCGGTCCGTGCAAACTCAAGTCACGGTTCAGGACGGCGACACGATCGCCATCGGGGGCATTATCCAGGAGTCGGACACTTCCAGCAGCGCCGGCGTGCCGTTTCTGCACCGAATTCCGATCCTCGGCGCAGCCTTCGGCGCGAAATCGACCAGCAAGGAGCGCACGGAATTAGTCGTCTTCATGACCCCGCGGGTCATTTACGACACCAACATGATTACGGAGGCGAGCGAGGAGCTGAAGTCGAAATTCCGGCGGCTACAGAAACTGCTCCGGGAGTGAGGCGGCCTGGTTTCGAGCTCCGTACCGTGGCGCCTGTGAGATTCCGAGCCGCCGTGCACGAGCCGACCGCTGGCGGATCGGGCGCGCAAGGGTCATCCGTCGGAGATGGCCATCCGTATTGGCCCAACGGGCGCGCCCCTGCGCGACAATAGCAGGCGATGCCTGCTTACCGAATTTACCGTTTGAAGCCGCATCTGCGGCAGCAATTTCGGTGGGCGCCCCACACGAGCGGCGCCGCACGGATCAGACCGCGCGACTATGCGCCGGACGGATCCGTGGAGGCCTCGGGCGTCTACGCGGCGTGGGCGGCGCTGAAAGGCGGCCCGAACCGGCTCGAGGTCGGGGATGTGCTCGAGTCGGACCGCGGCGAGCTGTTCCTGTGCAAGTACGTCGGCTTCGAGGAAGCGCGCTGGGACCTGTCCGAGCGCCTCGATAGCGAGCCGCCGGCGCCCGCCGCGTATCATGAAAGAGATGCCGTTTGATCCCGGGGGAGGGGATCGCGTCAACCTCTTCTCCCTGGTTACCTATATCCCCGACCCGCTCGGTTCGTTCCTCGATCGTCTGCGCCAGGAGCTCGTCCCCTCCTGCCTGTTGCGGGCCCACGTCACCGTGCTGCCGCCTCGGCCTCTCGCGATCGATCCGTCCGTGGCGTGGGACCGGATCCGCCGCCAGCTCCGCGAATTCCCGCGCTTTCAGATTTGCGCCGGCGAGGTGGACATCTTCTCGATCAGCTCCGTGATCTATTTGACGGTCAAGGACGGCTTTGCGGAGCTCTGCCGTCTCCACGAGCAGCTCAACACCGACACCTTGGCCTACGGCGAACCGTTCCCGTATCATCCGCACATTACGCTGGCCCAGCAGCTCGCGCCCGAGCAGATCGACGGGGTCTACGAAATCGCCCGGCGCCGCTGGGCTGAATTCCCCCACGAGCGGTGTTTCCGGGTGGAGCGGCTGACGTTCGTGCAAGGTACGGTTTCCAACTCCTGGGTAGATCTGGCCGAGTGCCCCCTCGATGACGGGCAGTGACGTGCGGGGCGGCAGCGGCGTCGGGGAAGCTAGTCGGGAGGGCCATGTCGAAGATGCTGCGGCGGTTGAGCACGTTCTGGCTGGTCGTTCCGGTGGCGCCACTTTGCGCCGAGCCCGACTACGATCGCATTGCGGCGCGCGTGGCGGCGGCGCTGCGGCTCCAGGCCGGAGAGCGCGTACTGGTGCGCTTCGACCCCTCCTACTTTGCGCCGCTCGAGGCGGCGCTTCGCGCCCGCATTCGAGAGGCTGGGGCGGTCTGCGTGGCGACGCTGCCGGCTTTCGAACCCATGGCGCCGAAATGGCTCGAGGCTCTCGACGTTTTCATCCGCCTGCCGCTGACACCTTCGGCGCGTCCCTTATCGGAAGCCGAGGAGGAGGCCCTGCGGCGCTGGGGCGCCGCCGGCGGCGCCCGTCGCGAACTCCATCTGCACTGGTCCGACGGCACGCGGCGCGTCGACGGTCTCCCTGCCGAACACACCGCGGAACTGGACCGGCTCTACCAAGATGCTCTCGACATCGACTACGCCGCTCTCGATGCCGCACAGGAGCGCGCGATCCAGATCCTGCGCCGCGGCACCGTGCGCGTGCGCACGCCGGCGGGGACGGATTTCATGTTTCGGATCGCACGGCGGCCCTTCAACAAGCAGAACGGAGATGCGTCCCCCGAGCGGGCCCGCGCCGCCCGGATCCCGGTGGACCGCCACATCGAACTGCCGGCTGGCGCGCTGCGTGTGGCGCCCGTCGAGGAAAGCGCCTTCGGCCAGATCGTGCTCCCGGAAGCCCGCTTCGGCGACACGCTGGCGCGGAACGTGGTGATTCTGGTAGATAACGGGCGCGTCAGCGGCGTGCGCGCGCAAGAAGGACTCGAGGCGGTCCAAGCCGCCTTGGAGGCGGGCGGCGAGGCTGCGCGCCGGTTCCGCGAGTTCGCTCTCGGCTTCAACCCCAAGCTCGCCGTGCCCGTCGGCAGCCCGGTCGTGCCTTATTACGGCTACGGCGCGGGCGTCGTGCGGTTGAGCCTCGGGGACAACCAGGAGCTGGGCGGCGCCGTGCGGGGCCGCTTCGTGCGCTGGTTTTTTCTCACCGACGCCACGGTGCACGTGGACTTCCGCTACTTAGTGCGCGACGGCAAACTGGAGATCGGCCCCTGAGCCGGTCGGCTCACTGGAACACGGCCAACGCGATCTTGGTCGTGGTCCAGGCGATGAGTCCACACACGGGGAAGGTCAGAATCCATGCCGTCACGATGTCCCGGCTCACGCCCCAGCGCACTGCCGACAGCCGCCGGGTGGCGCCCACGCCCATGATGGCGGTGTTGATGGTGTGCGTCGTGCTCAGGGGGATGCCGAGCCGGCTGGCCAGCTCGATCGTCAGAGCCGCCCCCGTTTCCGCAGCGAAGCCATGGACCGGTTCGAGTTTGGTCAGGCGCAAGCCCATGGTGCGCACGATGCGCCAGCCGCCCACCGCGGTCCCTAAACCCATCACTACGGCGCACAACAAGATCACCCATAGTTGCACGCGGAATTCCGGCAACACGCCCCCAAGCACCAGCACCAAAGTGAATGCTCCGATGAACTTCTGGCCGTCGTTGGAACCGTGGCTGAAGGCCATGAACGCCGCCGAGAGCACTTGCAGCCGCCCGAAGACGCGGCGGATCCAGCCCGGCGTCTTCTGGAAGCAGGTGCGGTAAATCAGCACCATCAGCCCCAGGCCACCCAGAAAGCCGAGAAAGGTTGAGAAGGCCAGGCCGATGAGGACCTGCTGCCAGCCGGACCACAGCAGCACGCTCGGGCCGGCCGTGGCCAGACCGGCGCCGCTCAATCCCGCAATGAGGGCGTGCGACTCGCTGGTGGGCAGACCGTAGTACCACGCCAGCGTGCTCCAGACCACGATGCCCACCATGGCCGCGCCCACCGTGTACACATTGATCATTTCCGGCTTGACGATCCCCTTGCCGATCGTGGCCGCCACGGCTGTGCCCGACATCGTCCCGAGCACATTGAAGACGCTGGCCATGAGCAGGGCCCGGGTCGGAGAGAGGACCCGCGTGGAAACGACCGTCGCGATGGCGTTGGGCGCGTCCGTCCAGCCGTTGACAAATTCGGCGGCCAGAATCAACAGCAACACGATGACGGTGGCGGGTTCCACGACGCCGGCCTCCGCTCACGCGTTCTTCAGCGCGATGCTTTCGAAAACGTCGGCGACGTCTTCGCCCTTGTCGGTCGCCGCCTCCATGATTTCGTACAGGTCGCGCCACTTGAGAACTTCGAGCGGCGAGGCGCCGTTGTGGTTGTTGAAGAGATCCGCCAGGGCGCCGCGGAGAATCCGGTCACCCTGGTTTTCCAGACGGTTGATCTCGATGCAGTGCTGGCTGATGTTCTTGTGCTCGAGCTTCCGCAACTGGGCGATCATCGAGGCGATCTCTTCGACCTGCTTCGCGATGACCTGAGCCAGCTCCCGGGCCGGCGGCGTCGCTTCGCGGATCTTGTAAATCACAAAGTGCTCGGTGGTGGCCTCGATGAAATCCAGCACGTCGTCGAGCGCCGAAGCCAGACGGTGAATGTCCTCCCGATCCAGGGGCGTGATGAAGGTGCGCGACAGGCGCGCCATGATCTCATGGACCACCTGGTCGCCGTCGTGTTCCAGGCGCTCCATCCGCATGGCGTTGTCGTTGAGGTGGTCAAAGTGCTCGGTCGTGTCCACCAGCAGCCGCGCCGCCGTTTGCAGTTTCTCCGACAACTTTTCGAACAAGTCGAAAAACGCTTCCTCGCGCGGGATCAGTCCCATGGCGTTCTCATGCCTCCACTGCTTGCCGAAATCGGGTGTTGCTGCGTCTCAGAATACGAGCGCTCACGAACCACAGGGAGACTCACATTATGTCGCCGCCGCCCGAACCGCAGTCAAGCCGTCATTGTTACGACTCGGTAACGATCGAAACCAGCGGTTCGCCCGTCTCCGGCGCGGGCTCACCGTCCAGGTTCAGGAAACGAAGGTCCAGGAGGCGCGCCGGCTCCAGCCGGCCCATCGCCGCCAGCATGGTCTCTTTCACATACGGGTGCTGCTGTTGCAACTGGGCGAACAGGCCGCGGATCGCCTCCCGCACCGCGCCGGTCTTTTGGTTGCAGCCGCACGGGATCAGGGGCGCGCCCAAAGACTCGGCGAAGCGCCGCGTCAGCTCCTCGGTGACGAACACCAAGGGCCGCACCAGACGGAACTCCCGATCGCGGGACCAAGTCACGGCGGGCAGAGCACTCAGCCGCCCCGTGAACATGGCGTTGCGCACTAGCGCCTCGCAGAAATCGTCCGCCGTGTGCCCGAAGGCGATCACGTTGGCTCCGAGGCCGCGCGCGACCTCGTACACCGCGCGGCGGCGATATCGGCTGCACAGATCGCAGCCGTGATCCGGCTGGTCTTCAAGAAGCTGGAAGGAGGCTGCGTCCCGGTAGCAGGTCCATGGCACGCCGCGGCTGTGGAGCCACTCCGCCAGCGGCGCCAGCGGGCGAAGGAACTTGCCCTGCTCCACGGTGAAGGCGCACACCGAAAACCGAACCGGGGCGCGGGCCTGGAGGCGCACCAGCAGCTCGAGCAGGGTCAGCGAATCCTTGCCCCCGGACAGGGCCACCGCCACCCGGTCGCCGTCTCGAATCATGCGGAAGCGGCCGATGGCCTCGCCCACCCGCCGGAGCAAGTGCTTTTCGAGGTCCACGTCTTATTATAGGGGTTGAACCGGCGATTCGGCCCCCGTCTGAGCTCCATCTCGCCTGCGCGCACCGCCGCATTCCGCGTCCTGTTGAGGGTGGAACGCGGCGCCCACTCCGACGACCTTCTGCGCCAGCACACTCACCGGCTCGACAGCCGTGATGCGGCGCTCGCTTATGAAATTGCTTTGGGGGTTCTCCGGCGGCAGGCTCAGTTGGACTTCCTGATCCGGCATCTGTCGGGACGGGACTCGAGCCGGCTCGACCCCGAGGTGCGCGCCGCCCTGCGCATGGGTCTCTATCAGATTCTGTTCCTTGACCGCGTGCCCGCCCACGCTGCGGTCAACGAAAGCGTTGCCCTGGTCAAACCCGTGCGCCGGGCCGCAGCCGGGCTAGTCAACGCGGTGCTCCGCAAGAGCACCACCGAGACGCCGCCCTGGCCCGATCGGGCCACGGCGCTCTCGATTCCCGCCTGGATGCTGGAACGCTGGGACCGTTTCTACGGCGCCGCAGTCGCCGATCAGATCGCCCGTGCGGCGCTCGAAACTCCGAGCACCTGGGTGCGCTTCACCGGACAGGGCCCGCCGACCGGCGTTTGCCTGGAGCCGTCCGAGGTCCCCGGAGCTTATCGCCTCGTGGCCGGCGAGCCGGAAGGCCTCCGCATTCAAGACATTGGCTCGCAGTCCATCGTTCCCTTGCTGGAGCTCGAAGCCGGCTTGAGCTTTCTGGATTTGTGCGCGGCGCCCGGCAACAAGACCGCTCAAGCGCTGGAATCCGGCGTCCGGGCCGTGGCCTGCGACCTCTCATTGAGCCGTTTGACTCCCCTGAAAAGTCTCGGTTGCCCGCTCGTTGTGCTCGACGCGACACGGCCCCTGCCTTTTGGGCGGCGCTTTGACCGAATTTTGCTTGACGTACCCTGCTCCGGGACCGGCACTCTGGCGCGGAATCCGGAAATCAAATGGCGCTTGCGTCCGGAAGACCTACTCGGCTTTCACCACCGGCAGGTGCTCATGCTGCGCCACGCCCTGGAGCTCTTGGCCCCGGGCGGGTTGCTCGTGTACTGCACCTGCTCGCTCGAGCCGGAGGAAAACGAACAAGTCGTCGAGGAGGTCTTGGGACGGCTTCCCGAGCGGGTGGTGCGCCGCATCCCAGGAGTGGTTGCGGGCGATGGGTTCTTCGCCGCTGTGATACCATCGACTTGAGTTTCCCGCAGCCATGGTGGAAGTGGTGCCGTCTATCCTGTCGGCGGATTTCGCCCGCCTGGGGGAGCAGATCGCCGCAGTGGAAGCCGCCGGCGCCCGCATGCTGCACGTGGACGTCATGGACGGCCACTTCGTGCCCAACCTCACGGTGGGTCCGCCGGTGGTCCGATCCATCCGCAACGTCACGCGCATGATCCTGGACGTGCACTTCATGCTCGCGGAGCCGGAGCGCTACATCGGCCCGTTTGTCGAAGCAGGGGCGGACCAAATCTCCGTCCACCAGGAAACCTGCCCGCATCTGGACCGCACGTTGCGGCTGATCCAAAGCGAAGGGGCGCGCGCGGGAGTCGTGCTCAATCCGGCCACTCCCGTTACAATGTTGGAAGAAGTTCTGGAGCTGGCGGACTTCGTGCTGTTGATGAGCGTGAACCCCGGTTTCGGCGCCCAGCAGTTCATCCCACGCACCTTGGATAAAGTCCGGGCGCTGGATCGCCGCCGGCGTGAACTGGGGCTCCGCGTACCCATCGAAATCGACGGCGGCGTTCACCAGCACAACATCGCCGAAGTGGTGCAGGCCGGTGTGAACTGGGTGGTCGCCGGATCGGCAATCTTTCACAGCCCCGATCCCGGCGCGGCGTTTTCAGAGTTGCAGAGGCTAGCGCGGGAGGCCACGGCAGTTCGCGTTTAAGGAGGAGGCGTGATGCGCAACGGGTCTCTAGGATTCGCGGGTCGCTTGCTGGCCTGCCTGGTAGCGGTGGGTCTGCTGACTTCCTGCGGCTTTCGCCGCAAAAAATACGAAAACCCGATCACGAAAGACACCCTCCAGCCTGACAAGATCCTGTTCGACAAGGCGATCCAGGACATTGAAAAAGGGCGCTACGAGGTAGCGCGACTGACGCTGCAAACTCTGATCAGTACGTACGACACCAGCGAATTCCTAGCGAAGGCCAAACTGGCGCTGGCCGACAGTTGGTTCCGCGAGGGCGGCTCCCACGGACTGGCTCAGGCCGAAGCGGAATACAAGGATTTCATTCTTTTCTATCCCACTTTGGAGGAAGCCGCCGAAGCCCAGATGAAGGTCTGCATGATCCATTACCGGCAGATGGAAAAACCGGATCGCGATACCATGCGCGCCTTGCGGGCCGAAGACGAATGCCGGCAGTTGATCGTGCAGTTCCCGAACAGTAAGTTCGTGCCGGAGGCGCAGCAGCGGCTCCGGGAAATCCAGGAAGTCCTTGCCGAACACGAATACCGGGTGGGATCCTTCTATCACACCAAGGGCAGTTACGTGCCGGCCGCGAACCGTCTGCAAGCTCTCACGGACCACTACCGGCTGTACAGCAAAGCGGACCAGGCGCTCTGGAAGCTGGGGGACTCTTATGAAAAACTCGGCCCCCGGTTCCGCGACCGCAGCGCGGCGGCCTACGCCCGGATCGTCCGAGACTATCCGCTGAGTCCGCTCGTCGAGCAGGCCAAACGGAAGCTCGAGCAGATGGAGCAGCCGATTCCGGAGCCGGATCCGGTCGCCTTGGCGCGCATGAAGTACGAGCTGGAGAATTACCGGAAGCCGGGACTGATGAGCCACTTCTGGGGCATTTTCCGGAAAAGTCCGGACGTGCGGGCGGCGGCCAAATCGGGCGAGCCGATCATGACGACCCTGCGGCCCACCTTGCCGGTGAGCGTGCCGGCGGCAGCGGAAGGCGCAGGCGCCGTCAGCGCTGAGGTCACCGTGGCCCCGATCACCGGTCCTTCCGCTCTGGACACCAAACCGGATGCGCGGCGCAATCCGCCGCAGGAAGCCGCGCCGCAGGGGCGAGGTCAGACTCCGCGGGCTCCGGAATCGAGAGAGCAGAAGAAAAACGACGGCCGGAACAACGAGTAATCTTCCGTTAAATGAGCCGCATCCTCCTGGCCGACGACAGCCCCCATGCGCAGCGGATGGGGGAGCGGATCCTGCGGGACGAAGGCTACGAGGTGGTCACGGTCACGGACGGCGCGGCCGCTGTGGTGCGCTTGGCCGACGTGGATCCCGATCTCGTCGTGGCGGACGCTTTGCTCCCGGAGCGATCCGGGTACGAAATCGCCCGTTACGTCAAGAGCCACCCTGCACACCGCCACGTCCGCGTAGTGCTCACGGCCGGCGCCCTCGATCCGATCGACGAAGCGGAGCTACGTAGCTGCCAGGCAGATGCTGTCCTTCAGAAGCCGTTCGAGGCCTCTGTGGTGATCGAGACCATCCGCCCGCTTGTGGAAGCAGCGCGGGCCGCCCGCCAGATCTATGCCGCCGTTTCCACGCCCAACGGACCGATCGACCCCGATCCGGAACGGGTCCGCGCGGCGGTCACCTTGGCCCTCGACGCCGCGATGCCCCGCCTGATCGACGAACTCACCGCGCGGGTTCTGGACGCTCTGAAGCGCTGAAGGGGAAGCGGGCTCCTTCTGGCAAACTCGCCGAAGGACTCTGAGGGGAACCCACGCGCGCCAGCAGATGACACGACCGACTGGAGGGTTGCTGCCGGACTCGGGAGTCTGGGGCTGCCGATTCGGCTGGTTTGGCCGGAGTCAACGCAAGCCCGGCCGAAGCCGGCAGCAGCCTGAAGGCTGCCCCACTCCGCGGCGCGGGCCTCCGATACTCAGATCCGATTTTCCTTGACAGCCCTCGTGTAGTTGAACTAATGTCTGCAATAGAGCGCGCCGTGGCTGAAGACCGTCGCAGTTTGATCCGGTGGCTGCTCGGCGGCGGGTTCACCGCCTCGGTCATCTCGTTCCTTTATCCGGCCATCCGTTTCATGAACCCGCCCCGGATCCCGGAGGCGGCCGTGAACGAAGTCAGCGCGGGCCGGGCGGACCAGCTCAAGCCCAACAGCTCCACCATCGTTCGCTTCGGCAACCGGCCCGTGCTGCTGATCCGCGTAGCGGAGGACGAATGGAAAGCGTTCGGCGCGGTGTGCACTCACCTTAATTGCACGGTGCAGTACCGCCCCGACGGCCACGACATCTGGTGCGCTTGCCACAACGGGATCTACGATCTCAACGGGCGTGTGGTAGCCGGGCCGCCGCCGAGGCCGCTGGAGGAATACGCCGTACGGATTCGGGACGGCGAGGTCGTCATCGCACGGCGCGTCTGAAGGAGGGTTCGTGCTTTCTGCTGCGACGCGCCGGCGCGCCGCAAACTGGCTCGACGAACGGCTCGGAGTCTCGGCCGTCCGCGAGTTCCTCCGACACAAGACCGTTCCCCTGCACTCGGCCACGATCTGGTACTACTTCGGCGGCATCACGCTGTTCTTGTTTGTCATTCAGGTGCTCACCGGCATCCTGCTGCTCCTCTATTACCGGCCTACCCCGGCCGAGGCTTTCGAGAGCGTGCAGTTCATCATGACCCGGGTGGAGTTCGGCTGGCTGGTGCGCTCCATCCACAGTTGGGCCGCGAACTTGATGATTCTCACGGCTTTCATCCACATGTTCAGCGTGGTGTTCTTGCATGCCTACCGGCGTCCGCGGGAGCTGACCTGGCTAAGCGGGATTGTGCTGCTCGCTCTGGCGCTGGCCTTCGGCTTCAGCGGCTATCTGCTTCCCTGGAACGAGGTCGCCTATTTCGCTACGAAAGTGGGCGCGGACATGGTGGCCAGCCTGCCCGGCATCGGTCCGCCGCTGGCCCGGTTCCTCCGCGGCGGTGAGGAGGTCGGCGGAGCGACGCTCACCCGCTTCTTCGGCTTCCATGTCGCGGTGCTGCCGGCAATCACCACGCTGGTTCTGCTGTTCCATTTGGCGCTTGTCCAAAAGCACGGTATCAGCGTTCCTCCCAAGCTGGAGGCCGAGTCGCGCCGGCGCGGCCTTCCGATCCCGCAGATGCCCTTCTTCCCGAACTTTTTCCTCCGGGAACTAATGGCTTGGTATGCCGCTCTGGGCGTCCTTGGTTCGCTCGCGGCCATCTTCCCGTGGGAGCTAGGCGTGAAGGCCGACCCGTTCGCGCCTGCGCCGGCCGGCATCCGCCCCGAGTGGTACTTTCTGGCATTGTTCTACACATTGAAGCTGCTGCCGAGCCACGTGTGGATCATCGAGGGAGAACTGCTCGGACTGATCGGTTTTGCCCTCCTCGCCGTGTTCTGGGCGCTGCTGCCGTTCTGGGCCACCAACCGCCAGGGCGAAATTCGGACGCGGCTGGTCACGGGGGCGGGCGTGGCGCTGCTGGCTTATCTTTCCACCTTCTCCGCCTTGGGGTACTGGCGATGAAGCTCCGCTTCGCGGCCGTGCTGGTTCCTCTGGGGCTGCCGCCACCCGCCGAGGCGAAGGACTCCTGCTGGGAGTGTCACGCCGTTCTGGAGGGTCCGCTCCAGCGCCCCGCTGCTCTGTACAAAGCCGACGTCCACGCACGGCATGGGTTCGGGTGCGCCGCTTGCCACGGTGGCGACCCCTCGAGCGACGACCCTCACCTCTCCATGAGCCCGCGCCGCGGGTTTCGCGGAAAGATTTCGCGAGCGGCGATTGCGAAGCTTTGCGCCCACTGCCACAGCGACGCCTCCCTGATGCACAAGTACAATCCTCGCCAGAGGGTGGATCAATACGCGCAGTACCTCACCAGTGTCCACGGCCAGCGCATCGCACAGGGAGACACAGCCGCAGCGACTTGCATCGACTGCCACAGCGTCCACGACATCCGCAACGTCAAAGACGCCCGGGCGCCTGTGCACCCGCTCCGCCTTCCAGACACGTGCGCCCGCTGCCACGCCGATCCCGGGTACATGGCCAAGTACGGCATTCCGACGGACCAGTTTGACAAGTACCGCCGCAGCGTGCACTGGCAAGCTCTGGCGGAGCGCGGCGATCTGTCTGCGCCGAGCTGCGCCTCCTGCCATGGCAACCACGGCGCCACGCCACCCGGGGTCTCCTCCGTGGCCGCCGTCTGCGGCACCTGTCACGTGTTGCTCGAGGAGCTGTTCAACAAGAGCCCTCACCAGCCGGTGTTCGCCAGCATGGGCATGGCGGGATGCATCGTCTGCCACGGCAACCACGAAGTGTTGAAGCCGTCGCCGGCGATGCTAGCCGGCCCAAAATCTGTTTGCGCGCAATGCCACGATCCCGACTCCAGCGGCGCTATCGCGGGCGCGGAGATGGCGCGGCTCATCAACGACCTGCGCGCCTCGCTGGATCGCGCCCGGGCGATGCTCGAGCGCGCCGCCAGCTCCGGCATGGAGGTCTCGGAAGCTCAGATCCGCCAGCAGGAGGCGGAGGAGGCCTGGATCAAAGCCCGGGTCGCCGTACACGCGTTCCGCATCGAGGCGGTTCGCGAACCCGTCGAAACCGGGCTCAAGCTCGCAGCCGAAACCTACCGGGCCGGCGTGGCGGCCCTGGAAGAGCGCAACCGCCGCCGCATCGGTCTTGCGGTTTCCTTGGTCACCATCGCCGTCACGATGGCGGGATTGTGGATGGCTATCCGGGCGATCGAGCGTTCGCAAGGAAGTTCCTAGCAGACACGGGGTCGGAAGGCCAGCCGTCGGCCACACGGCGAGGCGCTATCGGCGGGGAACTCAAGTGAGATTTGCCGCATGCCCAAACCACCTTGATCCTTAGAGAGCCATGAGCGCTCCCGCCATCGAACCTGTGACCCGCTTCGAGCGGACGGTCTTGATGCCGCTCGAAGCTGTGCTGGTGGTGAGCACGGTGGCGCTGTTGGCCGAGGGAGTATGGTGGTGGTCTGGCGCCTGCTTCGTGGGGTTGATCTACATCGGGACGATCGGGGCCCGGCTACATCCCTTCCAGGGGCCATCGGAGTTGGCGCGGGGACCTTGGAGCAACCCCATCGCCGAGCTGGAACGGCAAGTGTTGCCGCTGGAGGCCAAGCGCTTTCTCATTCGCCAAGCCTGCAGGCGACTCGGCTGGCTGACGAGTGGAGCCGTCGGACTGCTCGTGTTGACGAGCTCTAACTGGAGCTGGATGGCGGTTCTCGGCCTGGCAGCCCTTTCAGGTTTCCTGGTGACCGCCTTTCTGACATGGCTATTCGCCGGATCGAACCAAGCCACTGAATCCGCGAGCCATCAGGAATCCTGGTCTGCGTCCTCCTCGTCTTTCGGATCCCCGAGCGGCTTCGATCCGGTCGCTCGGAGCCCGTCGCCCAACCGACCTGAAGCAGCCCGGCTTCGAGGAGCGGGCCTACCGCGGCCCAGCGGGTCCGAATGCTCCTCGCTTACGGGCTGCGGGCGGATTGCGGCCGTGAGTCAGCGGCCCTCCGGGTCAGCACGGTGGACAGCCCGCAACCCTTGAGATCTTCCGCGGATCCGCATCAAGGGCGACTGCTCAGCAGGGCTCGTCAAGCCGACTCCCGCGCGCCCGTGCGTTTCAGTCTCGGGTCGTCGCCCCTTGTGCGGCGGCGGTGAGGATCGCCAGGGCGATCGAGTGTACTTTCGTTTCCGGCGTCTCGGCCCGGGACAGCAAAATCAGCGGCACGCGCGCGCCGACCACGATGCCGCCGGAGCGCGCCTGGGCAAAGTAAACGATGGCCCGGTAGAGTATGTTGGCTGCCTCGATATCGGGCGCGATGAAAATGTCCGTATTCTCCACGAGCGGCGTCTCGATCCCCTTGCGCTCGGCGGCGAAACGGCTCAGCGGCACATCGAGAGCCAGGGGACCGTCCAGGTAGGCGCCGGCAATCTGGCCACGGCGGTTCATCACCGTGAGCGCCGCAGCGTCCACCGTGGCTGGCATTTCGGGGTTGACGAACTCGAGCGCGGCCAGCAGGGCCACGTTGGGCTTTTCGATGCCGATGGCGTGCGCCACCTCGATCGCGTTGCGGCAGATCTCGGCCTTCTGCTCCAGCGTGGGGGCAATGTTGATCGCGGCGTCGCTCAGCAGCATGAGCCGGTAGATTCCGGGGACTTGGAACACGATGACCTGGCTCAGCAGCCGCCCCGTGCGCAGTCCCGACTCGCGGTCGAGCACGGCACGGACCAGCGTGGCCGTGCCGACTTTGCCTTTCATGAGCAGCCGTGCGTGTCCCTCGCGCACCAGGCCGATGGCGCGGCGCACCGCGGCGTTGTCGTCCGGCTCGTGGATGATCTGGCTTTCGGGCAGGTCGAACCAGACCGAGCGGGCAAGCGCGCGGATCCGGGCCGCGTCGCCGACGAGCGTGCCTTCCGCCAGGCCCATCTCGCGGGCCTGCTTGAGCGCCTCGATGACGTCCGGATCGTGCCCCACCGCGACGGCGATGCGCACCGGACCTTTGCGGCGCGCCGCGTCCACCATCGCGTCCAGGCTGCGGAATCCGCTCACTCGGCCACCACGGGGTTGCGCAGTTCGCCCACGCCCTGGATGCGCACGACCACCTCGTCGCCCGGCCGGAGGAACCGCGGCGGCTTGCGGGCGAAACCCACGCCCGGCGGCGTGCCGGTCGACACTACATCGCCGGGTTCCAGGGTAAAGACGCTCGAAAGGAACGCGATCAGATCCGGGATCCGGAAGATGAACTGCCGCGTGTTGGAGTGCTGAAGCACCTCGCCGTTGATTTCGCAGGTAATGTCTAAAGAGTGCGGGTCGGGGATCTCGTCCGCCGTCACCAGCCACGGCCCCATGGGGGCGAAGGTGTCGAAAGTTTTCCCCATCAGCCACTGGGTGGTGGCCCTTTGGAAGTCGCGGGCGCTGACGTCGTTGAAGTTCGTGTAGCCGAAGACGTGCTCTTGCCAGCGCTCGGCCGGAATGTGACGCCCGCCCTTGCCGATCACGAAGGCGAGTTCGGCTTCGTAGTCCGGCTCGGTGGAGATCCGCGGCAGCACGATCGGCTCGCCCGGACCGATAACGGCGGTAGAGAACTTCGAAAAGATCGTCGGCACTTCCGGGATCGGCAGGCCTGATTCGGCCGCGTGGTCGGCGAAGTTCAGGCCGACGCAAATCACCTTGGGGGGGCGCGGAATCGGGGCGCGCAGCTTCACGGAAGACAGGTCCGTAACCGCCGAAGCCGGCGGCGCCGCGACGAACTCCGCCACGCGGCGCAGGGCGGGCTCGCCCCCGGCAATCACGCTGAGCAGGTCCGGAAAACCAGCGTCGCTGAGCCCAATCACGCGGCCGTCGGCGATCATGCCCGCTTCGGAGAGGCCGGGACGGCGCTCGAAGGTCACGAATTTCATGGAGACGATGTCTTCCTCGAAAGGCAGTATTCTAACATCCCCCTCGCAACGCCTCGCGCTGGCGGTTCGCCAGCCGGGCCCCAAGATCAGGCGCGAAGCGGCTGCGTAACACGAATTCGAGAATCGTGTTACGATAGCCCCGATGAAACATCTCCTCGCCACGTTTCTTGTCGCCACTACCCTTGCTGCGGGCGAAACCCTTCGCCTTCGCGTGCTCGACCCGCTGAACGCGGTCGTGCCGCAAGCCCGAGTCGAGGTCCGCCCTCGCGGAGGACAGCTGCAGTCCGGCGCGACCGACGAACTGGGCGAGGCGGAGTTTTCGCTCGAGCTGCCCGCCGAGGTCCGTGTGTCGGCCCCCGGCTTCGAACCGGTGACGTTGGTGGTTCGCTCGGTCGCCGCGGGGCCCGAGATCATTCGCCTCCGCCCGGAGATCATACGGGCATCGGTCGACATCGTGGTGCGGGACGAACCCGATTCCTTTTCCCCCACGGGGACGACACTGGACATCGAACGGACCGGGGCGCGGACCGTTCTGGACGCCGTGGACCGACTCGTGCCCGGCGCCTTCGTCACCCGCCGGGGCGTGATGGGCTACGGCATCGCCACGAACGGCACGGGCGCCATCTCCATCCGCGGCGTGGGCGGCTCGCCCAACACCGGGGTGCTCGTGGTCGTCGACGGCCGGCCCGACTACATGGGCTTGATGGGGCATCCACTCCCGGACCTCTACCCCCTCTCCGATGCCGCTACGGTCACGGTCATCGAGGGCCCGGCAAGCGTCCTGTATGGAAGCAATGCCATGGGCGGCGTGGTGGAGATCAAGCCTTGGCGGCCCCGGCAGGGCCGCAGCACGAAGCTGACGGCTGCGGGCGGCAGCTTCGCCAGCGGCCAGTACCATCTGTCTCACGGAACGGCCTTCGAGCGCGGCTGGTATGCCGTTCATGCCGGAGCCGCGCACACCGACGGCGCACGACCCAGCTCCGCTTTCCGGAGCCGCGACGGCACGCTGACGACGGGCTATTCGCTGAGTCCTGGCTGGCGCCTTTCGCTCGAGGGCCGCTACGGCCACTTTCACGTCGAGGATCCCGGCCCCGTGACGGCGCCCCTGGCCGGCAGCTACGCCCGCGTGGGCCGCGGAGGGTTCACGGTTGGCTTAGACCACACGTTGGGGCGGTTGTGGGGGGCAACGCGAGTCTACTCCGGCTTTGGCAAGAACCTGATCAGCGACGGCTTTCGTTCGACTGATCGCCTTACGGGCGGTCGGACCGAGCACAACCTCATGCTCCGGCCTGGGTTCATGCTTCAGTTAGGAGGCGATGTGTCCGACTACGGTGGCCGGGCGCGCAACGTGCGGACACGCGTCAACTGGGGCAAGCACACGCTGACGAGCGCCGCCGGCTTTGTTCGCGGGCAGTGGCAAGCGTCGCGCCGCGCGCGCTTCCACTCCGGCGCCCGCTACGAAACCAATTCCCAGTTCGGCGAGACCGTCGCGCCAGAGTTCGGCGCTGCCTTCGCGTTCCGAGAGAACTACAGCCTCGGCATCAGCGTAGCGAAGGGCTATCGCAATCCGACCATTCGGGAACTATTTCTGTTTCCCGCGCCGAACCCCGCTCTCAAACCCGAACATGTGTGGCAGTACCAGGCGGCCGTGCGAGCCCGTCCTCGGGACACGCTGTCGGTGTCGCTCACGGCGTATTACATTCAGCTGAACAACATGATTCTCACTCTGGGCCGATTTCCCAACCTTCGGTTGTCCAACACCGGCGAGTTCCTCAACCGCGGCTTGGAGCTGACGGCTCGGTGGCGACCCACCTCTCGCGTATCGCTGCACTCTGGCTATGCTTGGCTCAGGTCCACCAGTTTGCCGCCGCTGCTGCCACGTCACAAGTTCAGCGTTCAGGCGGACTTCGACGCGGGCAAAGCGTTCTTGAGCGTGGGCGCTTGGCGTGTGGGGGAACGTTTCGCCAATGTGCAACGCACCCGGACGCTAGACGCCTACACACTCGGTACACTGAAACTTACGGTACCTGTCCGTCGCAGCCTGCGCTTCCATGCCGTGGTGGACAACTTCATGGACCAACGGTACGAGGTGCTGACCGGCTATCCGATGCCGGGCGTGAATGCGATGGCCGGACTCACCTTCGCCTTCTGAAGCTTCGATGCGTCACAGGTCGCTCCAGCCGCTCGTCGTCAGCGCCGTCATGGCGGCTCTCGCGCTGGTCTTCCCGGTCGCGTTCCACCTCACCGGACTGGGGAGCCGGTTCCTGCCGATGTTTCTGCCGCTGCTTCTGAACGGGTTCCTGGTTCCCGCCAGCTGGGCCATGCTCACGGGCAGCGTCACGCCTTTTCTTTCTTCCCTGCTCACGGGCATGCCGCCGCTGTATCCACCCGTGGCCGTCACGATGGCTATCGAAGGCGCGACGCTCGGCGGTGTGGCGGCGCTCATCTACCGCGGGCGGCCCCAGCGTCTGTGGCCGGCGCTCGTGACGGCGGTCGTCTTCGGGCGTTTGTCCGGGCTCGCCTCCACTTACGTGCTGGCGGACTGGTTCGAGCTGCCGGCGGGGTTCGCCACCGCGGCCGTGCTCGTGCGCGGTTTGCCCGGCGTCGCTTTGCAAATGGCTGCGGTTCCGCTCCTGGTGCGCACGCTGGAACGGCGGCAGAGCATCTTATTTTCGCGTGGCTTGCAACCCCAGGCGTGAATACTTCAACTCCTTGGCGCCGCGTTGGGACGAACTGAGCGCCGCAGGGGACGCTCAGGCGGTTGCGGAGCGATTCGTCGCCGAATCCGTTACCTTTCCCGCCCGCCGCATTCTGGACGCCGGCTGCGGGACCGGGATTTTGCTCGCCACCCTGCGGCGCAGTGCCCCGCACGCCCAGATCGTGGAATTCGATCTAGCCGAAAGCATGTTGCTATGCCATCGCGGGCGAGATGCCGGCTCCCTGGTGGACTATGTGTGCGGAGACGCCCTCCACCCGCCGTTTGCACCAGGCGCCTTCGACGTCGTGCTGTGCTTCGGCGTGCTGCCGCATCTGGCGCCGATCGAGGCCGCACTGAGGGAGCTGCTGGCGTGTCTCCGGCCGGGCGGGTTGCTCTCGATCGGCCACGCCATGGGCAGCGCCGAGCTGAACGCGTTTCATGCGACGCTCGATCCTGTAGTCGCCGGCGACCGCTTGCCCAAGGCCGACGAGCTCGCAAGCATGCTCCGCTCCTTAGGCGCTATCGTGGTTCGCGCCGAGGAAGCGCCGGACCGCTACTTTGTCCAAGCCCGAAGCCCGAGCTGAGTCCTCCGTGGCCCCGAAACTTCTCTCGAGCATCGTGCTTTTCGGGGCGGCGATCCTTGTGCCGGCAGTGGACGCCATCCCTGTTCTGGTGGCGGCGGTGATCGCGGCGGCTCTGCTTCGAGCCGGGCTCGCGCGGCGCCGGCAGGAGTTGGTTTTGCTCGGCGTGCCGCTGGCGTGGTTCCTGCTGCTGTTGGCCGTGTTGCAGTGGCTGGCCCGCAAACCGGATCCCGCGCTGCTGCTGAAAGCCTGCGGTGTTCTCTTGCTGGCGACCTCGGCCGCACGGGTCTTCCCTTGGCAAGCCGTGACGGCACGGCTCGTCCCGGCGAGCCGCCTTTTCCGCCCGGCGCTTTTCCTTCTCTTCCTCCGACACTTCATGCTGACTCTTGCGCACGAAACGTTGCGCACGCTGCGGGCGCGCTCCATGAGCGCTCCGCATCTTCTGCGACCGGGAGGCTTTGGCTCGCTCGTTTGGGCGTCCGTGGCGATTTTTCGCCGGGCTTTGGAGCGGGCCGAGCGGTTCTACGCCGCGCAAGTGTTGAACGGACTCGGTCCATGAGGCCGGTCATCGAGGTCGAAGATCTCAGCTTTGCGTACCCGGGGCGACCGGTTTTGCGAAACGTCCGCTTCCAGGTTTTCGCCGGGGAGCGCGTGGGGCTGGCCGGCGCGAACGGCTCTGGCAAAAGCACGCTGCTGTGGTGTTTGGCCGGACTGCTCCCTGCGCAGGGTGTTCGGATCTTCGGCGAATCGCCTTCGCGATTGGCGCCGGGACGGCTCGGTTTCGTCTTCCAGAATCCCGAGGATCAGCTGTTCATGCCCACGGTGCTCGAGGACCTCATGTTGCCGCTGATGCAGTCCGGCGAGGCGCGCGAAGCAGCTCGCGAGCGCGCCGCGGCTCGTCTCGATCAGTTCGGTTTGTCCGCCTTGGCGGGGGAGCCTGCAAGCCACCTCAGCCCTGGCGAACGCAAGCGCGCCGCCCTGGCTCAAGCTCTCGCGCGCAACCCGGAACTTTTGCTCCTCGACGAACCGACCGCGGAGCTCGACGGCCGTTCGGCGCGCATGCTCGGGCAGGCCCTGCGGAACCTGGCGATCACCCAGGTGATTGCCGGTCATGACCTGCGATTTCTCGCTCGTGTCGCGGAGCGGCTCATTATTCTCGGCGAAGGCACGGTAGTGTTCGATGGCCCGCTCCGGTCGGCCCTGCGACGTCGGGAGTTGCTTTGCCGCGCCGGGCTGATTTGAAACGACGCCTGATGCGGGACGGCTCCCCCGGCGCCACCCGACCTCGGGGCGCGCCCGTCGCCCTCCGCTCGTCACCGAGTTCAGGTAAACTCGGCGGAGCGAATCCGCGAGAACTGCTCATGAATCGGCGCGAGTTTTTGGCGGCTTGCTGGCAAGCCCTGGGGGGCCGGAGGGTCGAAGGTAGCATTCTGGTGCACGAGCACGTGCTAGTGGATTTTATCGGCGCGGATCGGATCCATCCTGGCCGTTACGATCCTGACGAAGTCTTCCGCGTAGCGCTTCCCAAGCTCAAAGAAGTCCGGCGCTACGGGTGCCGTCGGCTGCTCGAGTGCACGCCCGCGTTCCTCGGCCGCGACGCGCGCCTGATGGCGCGGCTGGCGGAGGCGTCCGGCGTCGAGATCTGGACGAACACGGGCCTGTACGGCGCGGCCAGCCATAAATTCCTGCCCGCCTTTGCGCGTCAGGAGAGCGCGGAGCAGCTGGCGCGGCGGTGGATCGCCGAATGGCGCGACGGGGTGGAGGGCGTCCGCCCCCGCTTCATCAAGACGGGCGTCAACAAAGGCCCGCTCGTCGAACTCGACCGCAAGCTGGTGCGGGCCGCGGCCATCACGTCGCGAGAAACGGGACTGACGATCGCCTCCCATACCGGCGACGGCCGAGCCGCCCTCGAACAGATCGAGATTGTCTCGCGCGAGGGGGTGGCCACTTCGAAATTTGTGTGGGTCCACGCCCAGAACGAGAAAGACCATTCCTTTCATCGAAAGGCCGCGGAGGCAGGGGCCTGGGTCGAGTTCGACGGCATCGGGCCGCGCACCGCGGACTGGCACTTGGAATGCGTGCGCTTCATGGCGGCGCACAAATTCTTGGGTCGTACGCTGATTTCCCAAGACGCGGGCTGGTATCACGTAGGCGAGCCAGGCGGCGGCAATTACCGCGGCTACACGTACATCTACACGGATTTCGTGCCCCGGCTCGAAGCCGACTGGGTGGATGTGCTGCTGCGGGAGAACCCCGTCCGGGCGTTCGGCGACTGAGCAAAACAGGAGCGGACGGCGGCACCTCGGCGCAGCCTTATAGGTCCGGCAGAGCAGCAGCCCGTCGGCGCGGTCGCCCACCTCCTACCCCCGCAACTCCCGGAACGCTTCCTCGATCTCGCGCTTCGCCTCGGGGCTCGGAGGCGTCAAAGGAAGCCGCGGCGGCCCGCCGTAGTAGCCCATCAGATCCATCGCATACTTCAGTCCTGGTACGCCGTAGCGGACCGTGACCAGCCGCGCGGGGTGCGCGATGCGCTGCTGCCAGTCCAAGGCCGCTTCCGTTTCCCGCGTTCGATGCGCCTCCCAGATGGTGATGCAAGCGTACGGCGCTGCGTTGGCGAAGGCGAGCACCGCACCGGCCGCCCCCACCGCCAGCGACGGCGCCAGCGTCGGCGCCGATCCCACCAAGACCTGAAAGCCGGGCTTGACCTCGCGCACCAGCTGCATCACTTTCTCCACACTTCCCGAACTCTCTTTGATTCCCACGATGTTCGGATGATGCGACAATTCAGCCACAGTCTCCGCTGGAATATCCACGCCGGTCGCTTGAGGCCAGTTATAAATCAGGATGGGAATCTTGGCCTGGTCCGCCACAGCCCGAAAATAAACGGCCTGGGCTTCGCCTCGATGAAGTAAGTTCTTGTAATAATGCGGCGTCCGCACCATCGCGGCTTTGTAACCGAGCTCGGCGGCGCGCTGGGTGAGTCGGACCGTTTCCCTTACGCTTTCCATGCCCGTACCGGCGATGAGCACTTTGTCTGGCGCGGCATACTCGCCGACCCACTCCCAGAGCTGCACTTTCTCCTCGGCGGTCAGCATGACGCTTTCGCCGGTCGAACCACACACGACATAGCCGGCGAGCGAGGTTTGGTTCCATTTCTCGACGTTGTGTTTGACCTTGGCGCGGTACAGCTCGCCGTCCCGGTCGAAGGGCGTGGCGATGGGGACAAAAATGCCTTGGAGTTTCATCGGGGGAACTGGGGACGGTCCCCCGTCATTCGGGGCCGTCCCCTTGCGCCCCTTACACGACCTTCAAAAAGATAATGGCCAGCGTGTAAAGGGCCAGCGATTCGATGAGCACGAGGCCAAAAATCAGGGCGAACCGGATCGCGCCCGCGGCGGCCGGATTGCGAGCCATCCCCTCGGCCGAAGCCGCCACCGCCTTGGC
>JANWXD010000012.1:0-30066 GCA_025055455.1 Bryobacteraceae bacterium | reverse complement strand
GTGGAATATGAACCGCCCCAGGAGGTGGTTCCCGTCATCCTCTTGCAGCCGGGCTCACACTGAAGGGCGGAATGAAGCCGGATAACGAACACCGCCGGCGCACCGGAAGTCGTGATCCTCATGTCAGTTGGCGCGCCGGCGATTCAGCCACTCTCGAATCTCCTGCCGAAACTGTCGAAACGTAGCGGGGGCCTGATGCAGAGTGGTCACGAGTCTCTCGAAATCGATCGCTACATACTCGTGAACGAGCACGTTACGGAAACCGCCCGCGCCGCGCAGGCCCCGATAGAGTTCCTCCGAAATGACACCCGCGGAGTGAAGCTCAGCAAGCAATTCTTCATAACGCGCCGGAGTCCGGTCATAGGCCCGCGCGAGAATGTGATCCGCCATCTGAAAGATCAAAGTAAGTCCGGCGAGCAGGCCGCGCTCCACCGTCCAGCGCAGGCTGAGATTCGCCGCGATGTCCTCCTCTGTAATGCGTTGATATTTTTCGAGCTCCTGAGCCACGCGCCCGAGTTCTGCCCCTGCCTGCTCTAGAAATTCCGGACGGATGTCCACGGGACCTGCCCTCCGCTCTGTCAAAACCCGCCAACAGCTTTCCCGCCATTGGGAACGCTTCCCGTGTTCGAACCGGAGCCGCTCCTCCTCCGACCGGCTCAGAATCGGACGTCCCCTTTCGAGGATTTCCGCCACCAGGTACGGCGGAGCGAGCCGGAGGTCCACCAGATCCAGCCGTTCGCTGCCGAGCTCCTCCGAGAGATCCGCAAACAGCTCCCCATAGGAAAATCCCTCGTCCGCCAGCACGGCCACGTCCACATCCTCGCTCCGCTCCGGCGCGTGCACCGCCGAGCCGAAAAGGTACGCCAGCCGCACGGGATGCCGCTCGAGAACTTCCGGAAGACGCGCCAGACGCTCGGGAAGATCTCGTGGCAGCGGCGGCAAGTTGCGATATTTCTCGGCAACCGACATTCGTGCGCCCGGGATCCTCTCAGTGTTCGTGTTCGACGGCGCTCGAGACGTAGATCATCGTCAGCAGCGCGAAAACAAACGCCTGCAAGAAAGAAACGAAAACGTGCAGGCCCATGAAAATCGCAGGGATCGCCACCGGAATCAGGCTCAAGAACACCAGCGTCACTTGCTCGCCGGCGAACATGTTGGCGTAGAGACGTACCGTGAGCGAAAGCAGGCGCCCGGTGTGACTGATAATTTCGATCGGAATCATCAGCGGCGCCATGACTTTGATCGGGCCCGCAAAGTGCGCCAGATACCCACCTACGCCGTGAGCTCGGAAGCCCATCAGATTGTAGTAAAGGAACGTCACCAAGGCGCAGCCGAGCGGCACCGGGGCAAACATGGTGGGCGACTCGAAGCCCGGGATCGTGCCGATCAGATTGCAAAACAGGATGAACAGGAAAATCGTGCTGAACAGGTGAACATACCTGGGCCCTTCGTGGCCGACGACGTCCTCGGCCTGGCCGCGCAGAAAACCGTAAATGATCTCGAAGCAATGCTGAAGCTTGCCGGGCCGGTCCACCGACAGCCGGGGCCGCAGAAACGCAAACAGCACGAGCACGATCGCCACGACGAGCACCTGCATGGCGACGAAGTTGGCCCAAGGCTTTTCGGGATTTTCCGCCTGCACGCCCGCCCACGCCAAAACCGTGTTGGCGATGCCGGCGCAGTAGCGGTTCAGTAACGCGGTAAACCAGAGCTCATGCTCGGCCATGGACCAGCTCGTAGAAAATTTCGACGATGACGGCTGCCGCGGCCACGAACAAACCCAGAATCGCCGCCGTCAGATTCAATCCAAAGTACCTCACTATAACATAGCCGGCGAGACCGAGCAGGAGGTAGCGCAGCGAAAGCAAAGCGAACAGCCAGCGCGACGGCCGGCGCCCGCCCGGACCCAAGGATGCCACCAACTGGTGCAACCAGGAAAAATTCACCAGCGAGACGGCCGCCCCCGCCAGAAATCCGATCCCCCAGTCCCAGCCGCGCAACCCTGCCGCCGCGAGCGCGCCCGCCACGGTCAGCACGGCCATGAATGCCCGCAGGCGGCGCATGGCGCGGTCGAACGCCGCTTCATCGGTGTCCATCGTTTTCGGAATTCTTTTGCACCTGGCGCAAAAGCTGGAGGAATCCCGCGATAATGCCGAGCACCAGGAACATTGGCTTCAGAAACGATGTGCCTAGAGCGCGGTCCAGCAGATAACCGATCAGATATCCGGCGACCGTAGCGGCGGGCAGCAGGAAGGCGAGCGAAGTGTACTCGCCGATCATCACCCACCAGCTTTTTTCCCGCTTCATGAGGCGCCGCGCCTGGCTTCGAGCAGTTGGTGCGCCCGGGCTGCCGTTTCGTGGACGAGAAAGCCCATCTTGGGGTGCGAGGGGACCAGGTCAGGCTCCAACCCGTACTCTTGCAGCATTTCAGTAGTCGTCGGGCCGATGGAGCCGATGACCGCCCGCCGCAGCCCCGCGCGCACGGCCTCCTCCAGTCCCTCCTCGGCCGCAAGGCGGAACAGGTGCTCCACCTGGACGGATGTGGTGAACAGCACCACGTGGGCCTCACCGTTGGCGATGCGCCGCACGGCCTCGCGCAACGGGCCGGTATCTTCGGGCAAGTCCCACTCGTACACGCGGACGGGCGTCACTTCGCGACCCTGCGCACGCAATCCGGCGAGCAGCTCCCGGTTCGATCGGCCGTACTCCTGTACCGCCGCCTGCCTCTCGGGCCGGTCGGCCACGGCCGCCAGCAGCTCGCGCCATGTGTTCGGCTCGGGCACGGCCACGGTCACGGGCACATCCATCTCCTTGAGAGCCGCCACCGGCTTCGGCCCGCGGGCCACGACCGCGATACGGCGGAGCGCCTCGGCGAAACGCCCGGGCTCGTAGCGTGCGGCAAGCACTCGCGCCAGCATGCGCGTGCCGACGCCGGTCAGGAAAATCATCATGTCGAAACCGCCGGCGAAGAGGCGTTCGGCGAACCGAAAGGCGTCTTCGTTGTGCTCGATGGGCGCCTCGCGCATGGCAGGCGCCACAAACGGTTCGCCGCCCAAGTTGCGGATGAGCGCGGCCATCTCCGCGGCGCGCCGGCTCTCCAAGCTGACCACTTTCAATCCGGCGAACGACATGGCCAGGAGGCTAGAGGATCTCTTCGAAGCGCGGATCCCAGCGCACTTTCCGCCCCCGCTTGAAGGACTCGACCGACATCACGATCGTCACCGCTTCTTCGAAGGCCCGATCCACGCCGCAGCGGGGCGTCCGGCGGCTACGGACGCATTCGAAGAAGTCCTCCATGTGGCTGGAGACTGTGAGCTCGTCGGGCGCCATCGAATAGTCCGGCGGCACGACAGCGTCTTGCGATTGCAGTCCGAGCTGCCGCGCCGCCTGCACTGCGGCCGCTTGTTTGGACGCAAACTCCGGCTTCCATCGCGCCGTATACGTCCGACACACTCGCGGCGACACCTCCAGCGTCAGATCGCGTCCCAGAATCTGGGTGATTTCGCCGACGTGCGAGTTGTGGAAAGTGCAGCCGAACGTAATCGCCAGCTCGCGGCTGGGATAGTCGAACAACACGTGCCACATGTCCGGGACGTTGCGGTCGCCCTTCCAGAAATACGTGCCGCCCTGAGTCATGGCAGTTTCGGGAATGCCCATGCCCATGATCATGTTCACCCCGTCCCAGACGTGGCTCATCAGATCGCCAGCGATCCCCGTCCCGTAATCCCACCAGCAACGCCACGTGAAGAACCGCTCGGCGTCGAAGGGATGATAGGGAGCGTTGCGGATGAAGCGATCCCAGTCAATCGTGTCCGGATTCGCCTCTTTGGGGAGCTGCGTGATGTTGTAGGCGGTGTAGAACTTCCACTCCGGCGTGTCCCGCGTGCGGTCAATGTAAGTCCGCACCAGCGTGACTTTGCCGAGCTGTCCGGATTGGTAGATCTCGCGGGCTTTGTGGTAGGCGGGCAAACTGTTGTACTGGTGGCCCAGCTGCATGACCACCCGGGCGGACTTGACCGCGTCCCGCATCTTCTTGGCCTCTTCGAGCTTCGTGCACCAGCCTTTCTCGACGTAGATGTCCTTTCGCGCCTGGGCGGCTGCGATCACTTGCGGCGCATGCCAGAAATCCGGGGTGGCGATGATGACGACGTCCACGTCGGGATCGGCCACCGCTTTTTCCCAATCCTTGACGACGCGTACCTTGGGGTTCTTGGTTTGCTTCTGAGCGCGCTCGATGTTGGGCTGGTAGAGATCGCAGATGATGCGGATTTCCGCGCCGGGCACATCCTGCGCTTCTCGGAGAAGCTGGATTCCGCGAGTGCCCACGCCGATGACGGCGACGCCGAGCACATTGCCCGGGCTGCGTTGCGCGAACACCGCCGGCGCGCCTTCGAGCAGCGTGGCGCCCGCGCCGACAGCCGCGACTTCCTTTACGAAGGATCTGCGGGAGAGAGCGTTGTCTTGGCTCATGGGGGCCTCCTGGTCGCGAGATTCGGGCACGAACTCCGCTACCGATCTTACGCCAGAACGGGCCGAGCGCGCCGCGGCCGACAGGGGCGCGCTAGCAGACAAAGCCCAGGAACCCGTCACCTTCTCGCGGCCGCTATAATCGCCAGCTGCGGGTCCCTGGCTGGGACCACCGCCTGCAAGAAGACAAAGATGCCCCCCCGAGCTGAGCTCGCCCGCGGCACCCACAGGAGGACTGCGATGAACCGCTGGCTGGTTGCGGCGTTTCTTTCCGCGTTGGGAAACGCCGCCGAAACCCATCACGTCGTGGCGGAGACGTACTATCACACCTTCTCGCGCTCCCACCCCGTGCTCCGCAAGATTCGCCCAGGAGATCTCGTCGTCACCAAGACGATCGATGCGTTTGGCATCGACGAGAAGGACGTGCGCCGGGCCGACCCCGGCAATCCGCTCACCGGCCCCTTCTTCGTCGAGGGCGCCGAACCGGGGGACGGGCTGCTCGTCCACTTCCGCAAGATCCGCATGAATCGCCGCTGGGGCTGGAGCGCCTGGCGGCTCGGCCTGTTCTCGCTCACGCCGGACTACGTCGAAACGATTTACTCGAATCGCTACAAGCCCGACCTGGTGTTCCCGGGACGGCACGACCTCGTCCCGTGGGACTTGGACCTCGAGCGCAACTTGGTGCGGCTGCGGGAGCCGGTCAGCCGGGTCGTGACGATGGAGTTCCCCGCCAAACCCATGCTCGGATGCGTGGGCGTGGCTCCGGAGGGCGACTTTGCGCCCACCTCGCGCCCTTCCGGCGCCTACGGCGGCAACCTCGACTACAACGAGATCACGGAGGGCGTCACCGTCATGCTGCCGGTCTACCATCCCGGCGCCCTGCTGTTCCTGGGCGACGGCCACGCGCTCCAAGCGGACGGCGAGCCGTCCGGCACCGGCGTCGAAACCTCGATGGACGTCGAGTTCACGACGGAGGTGCGCAAGAACGCGCGTTTGAGCGGTCCCCGGGTCGAAACGGCGGAGGACATCATCAGCATCGGCAGCCAGGCGGAGTTCGTCAGCTCGCTGGACCGCGCCCTGCAAATGGCCACCACCGACATGGTGCAGTGGCTGACCTCCGACTACGGCTTGGAGCCGTGGGCGGCCCACGTCCTGATCGCCTCTCAGGGCCGCTACCAGGTCATCACCGTGGCCGGCTCCATGGCGTTGCGGATCTCCAAGCGGCATCTGCCTCGCCGATGATGGCCATGCAGAGCCTGAAGTTATAATGCCAGAGCGGGAGGTCAACCCATGCGGGACCGCAGAAGCTTCTTGCGAGACTCGGCTCGGGCCGTGGCGGCCGCGCCGTTAATTCTCTCCCCGGCGGCGCGCGGCGCCAACGACCGTCCTGCCTTCGGCGTCATCGGCACGGGCGGCCGTGGGCGCTATCTGAATCGCACCTTTCAGAAGCTCGGCGCTCGGTGCGTCGCGGTGTGCGACGTCTACGAGCCTAATCTCGAGTCGGCACAGCGAGAATCGCCGACGGACGTCAAAACTTACGTCGACTACCGCCGCATGCTCGAGCAGAAGGGGATGGATTTCGTCGTCATCGCTACGCCCGACCACCAGCATCAGCCAAATCTGACGGCCGCGCTCGACGCCAAGCTGGATGTGTACCTGGAAAAACCGCTCTCCATGTCGCTCGAGCAGAGCGCCGAGATGGTGGCCGCAGTGCGCCGGACGGACCGCATCGTCCAGGTGGGCATGCAGCGCCGCAGCATGCCGTTCATCCGCAAAGCCAAGGAACTCGTGGACCAGGGCGCGCTGGGCAAAATCACCATGGTCAAGGCGCTGTGGAACTGGCATTTCGATTTGCCATTGGATAACTCGCCTCTGCCGGGCAAGCTGCACTGGGACCTCTTCCTCGGCCCGGCGCCGAAGCGGCCGCTCGAGCCCAGGCGCTTCCGCTGGTGGCGCGGATTCTGGGATTACTCTGGCGGCAACATGACCGACCAGGGGACGCACCTGATGGACGTCGTGCAGTGGTTCACGAACTCCGGCCCGCCGCGCTCGGCGGTGTGCCAGGGCGCTATCATTAACGCGCCCGGAGCGGAAGTGCCCAACGTCTTCTGCGCGACCTTCGAATACCCCGAGTTCATCGCGACCTGGACGCTCAATTACCGAACGGCATATGACCATGACTGGTCCATCCAGTTCCAGGGCGAAAAAGCCACCATGGTCCTCGACCGCTTCGGCTACCGCATCTACCGCGACCCCGGCGGGAGCCCCACGCCGTGGGCACAGAAAGAAAAGATGGAGCTCGTTGCGCAGGAGGAGGACCGGGACGGCCCCGAGGTCCACCTTCAGAATTTTCTGGACTGCATCCGCTCGCGCCGCGAGCCCACCTGCACGGTGGAGACGGCTGCGGCCGCCGTGGCCGGCCCCCACATGGCCAACCTGGCGTACCTTCGAGGCAAGAAGGTCACACTGTCGCCCAAGGGGGAGGCGAGTTTTTCTTAGCCCGACATCCAGGTAACGGGTAGAGCCCGCGCGCAATCGACAACCACGGATACTCCCGCCTGCTTGACGTGCTCAGGGAGTAACTTTTCACCTCCCGAGTTTGCCTGCGGCGTTCTCAAAGGTGCCCGATGTAATCCATCCGGCCCCCGTCCACCGTAAGAACCTGGGCGGTGATGAATCCCGCTTCTTCCGATGCCAAGAACGCCACGGCGTGCGCCACGTCCTCTGGGCGGCCCACGCGCCGCAGCATGGCTCGCGACGCCATCTCCGCCGTCAGCTCTTCGAGGCGTTGCGGGCTGCACCCCTGCGACACCATTTCCGTCACGATGAAGCCTGGAGCCACCGCATTCACGGTGATGCCGTACGGCCCCAGCTCCAGCGCGAACCGCCGCGTCAACAGGATCACCGCGGCTTTCGTCGCCGCATAAAAGGTTGTGCCCGTCAGGCTCGTGCCGTGGGCCGCGATCGAGGCCAGATTCACCACCCGTCCCCAGCGTCGCGCCTTCATTCCCTCCACCGCCGCGCGCGTGACGTGAATCAGGCCGTCCACGTTCGTGCGGCGCATTTCGGCCAGCAGCGACGGATCGAAGTCGGCCAGGTCGCCGCGGTGCAGCACGCCGGCATTGTTCACGACAATGTCCACGGGCCCCAACTCGGATGCCACGGTCTCGACCATCGTCCGCACCGCTTCTGGATCCCCGACATCGGCGCGCACAGCAATCGCCCGTCCCCCGGCTGCACGGATCTCCGCGGCGACGGCTTCGGCTTGCCCCCTTCGCTCGCGGTAGTTCACCGCCACCGCAGCGCCTTCGCGCGCCAGCCGCAGGCAAACGGCGCTCCCGATGCCGCGGGATCCGCCCGTCACCAGTGCCGTCCGGTCCCTCAACCGCATGGCAGTGTCCGATTGTGCCACAAGGATGGGGCGCGCGCCGGGCGCCTCCCCTTTTGCCCGCGGAATGGGAGGCGAGGTGGACTCCGAGGGGCCCGAAAACGCCTCAGATTCGGGTGGCGGGATCGCCAAGCGCAGCAGGCCACATGGTCTCGCCGTGGGTGATCGCTTCGATCAGCAGACGCAGCTTGTGCGCCAGCTCCCGGTCGAGCTTTTCCAGGACCTGCTGGTGCTCGAGGGCCTCGGTACGACGGTTGGCCAGCGCGTAGGCCACCCCGAGGCTGTAGTGCGCGTCGGCAAAGTCCGGCCGGACCTCGATCGCCTTCTGGTACGCTTTGAGGCGCTCGGCTGTTCGTCCGAGCTTGCCCAGTGCGAAGCCCAAGTGGAGCCAGCCCGGGGCACAGCGCGGATCGGCCGCGGTCGCGCGCTCGAAGTCTTGACGCGCTTCTTCGAATTCCTGCGCGATCAGCCGCTCGACCCCATTCCGATACAGCCCCTCGGATTCGCCGGAGCAAGCCGCAGGAGTCTGCGCCTCGGGTGGCCGAGGGTGCAGCTGCCCCGCCAACTCGGCCGAGGCGGCCACATAAAAACCCTGCTGCCGACGAGAGGGCCACAAGATCATGCCGACCACCGCTCCACTCGCATCCACCAACGGCGCCCCCGTCGGATCCTCGGGGGCGGGCGCTTTCACTCGCAGCAGCGTGGCGAAGCCGGAGACGCTTCGCGCGGCCTCGACGGTCCCCTTGGCTCGATGCTGCGGTGTCACCACCGTCACCGTGGCGCCCGCCTCCGGCGGCGCCTCGCCCAATTGCACGGACGGAAGCCAGACGCCCTCGGGCACGTCCACCTCCAAGCGCACGAGCTCCGCCGTCGCGGACTGGGCCGCGACATCCTTGACGCGATAGACCGTCCCGTCCGCCGTACGAATCTCGGTTGGAGGAGCGGCGTGAAAGGGGTGCATGCTCGTGAGCACTTGACCCCGGGGGCTGAGCAAAATTCCGGTGCATTGCGCCCGAACCGCGCCCTCGGCGTCCCGAGCCAGGACCGTCACGACGGCGCGTTCGACGAAGGAATGAGGCTGCGACGGAGGATGGGCCGCAGCGACGAGCCCCAAAGCTAGACACGCGGAACGCATGGACTCGCCGAATCGGTTGTGTACGATGTTAGTGTAACAACCTCCCATGAGCCTCCAAAGCGTCGACCTGAAGAAGACCGTCAATCTGCCGCGCACGGACTTCCCGATGAAGGCCAACCTGCCCCAGCAGGAGCCCCGCATTCTGGCCCGGTGGGAGGAAAGCAGGCTTTACGACAAGATTCGCGAAGCCCGCAAAGGGCAGCCGATCTATATCCTCCACGACGGGCCTCCCTATGCCAACGGCCACATCCATCTTGGCACGGCGTTCAACAAGATTCTCAAAGATTTCGTCGTCAAGTCCAAGACCATGGCGGGCTATGATGCGCCCTACATCCCCGGCTGGGACTGCCACGGGCTGCCCATCGAAATCAAGGTCGACAGCGAACTCGGCTCGCGCAAAGCGCAGATGTCTGCGGTGGAAATCCGCGCCGAGTGCCGGAAATACGCCGCGCACTGGGTCAACGTTCAGCGCGACGAATTCAAGCGCCTGGGAGTGCTAGGCCGCTGGGACGAGCCCTATCTGACCATGAGCCCGCACTACCAGTCGGTCATCGCCGGCGCGTTTGTCGAGTTCTTGGACCGCGGCTACGTTTACAAGGGCCTCAAGCCGGTGCACTGGTGCCTGCATTGCCTCACCGCGCTCGCGGAAGCGGAAGTCGAGTACGAAGATCGCACGAGCCCTTCCATTTGGGTGCGCTTCCCCCTCCTTTCGGATCCCGCCGCGATCGACGCCTCGCTCGCCGGGCGTCGCGTCTGGGGATTGATCTGGACCACGACGCCGTGGACCATCCCCGCGAATATGGCCATCGCCTTCCACCCGAGGTACGAATACGTGGCCGTGGCCATCGGAGAGGAGGTGTATGTCGTCGCGGCGGACTTGCTGAAACTTACCGCCGAGAAATGCGGCTGGGTCGATCCCCGAACGTTGGCGCGGTTTCCAGGAAGCCGGCTCGAAGGCGCGCGCTTTCAGCACCCGTTCCTAGAACGGGAATCCGCCGGGATCCTGGCCGAGCACGTCACGCTCGAACAGGGGACCGGCGCGGTCCACACCGCTCCTGGGCACGGCTTGGAGGATTATCTCGTCGCGCAGCAGTACGGCATCCCCACCTACTGTCCCGTCAACGCCGAGGGCCGGTTCTTCCATGCCGAAGGAGCGGCCGGCCGCCTTCCCGAAGAACTGATCGGCAAGACGATCTGGGAAGCCAACCCTATTGTCGTCGGCATTCTTCGCGAGCGGGGCGCGCTGCTCAACGAGGGAATCATCCAGCATAGCTACCCGCATTGCTGGCGTTGCCACAACCCGACCATCTTCCGCGCCACGGAGCAGTGGTTCATCGGCATGGAGCGCAACGGGCTGCGCCAGCGTGCCCTGGAGGCCATTCGGACCGTCCGCTGGCTTCCGGCCTGGGGCGAAGAGCGCATCGCCAACATGATCGCCGGCCGTCCGGACTGGTGCATCTCCCGCCAGCGCATCTGGGGCGTGCCCATCGTCGTCTTCTACTGCGTCGCCTGTGGCGAACCACTCACCGAGCGCCGCATCCTCGACGGCGTCGTGCGGCTGTTCGCCGAACACGGCGCCGACATCTGGTACCAGCGCCCGGCGGCGGATCTGCTGCCGGCGGGCCTGCGTTGCGCCAAGTGCGGCGGGAGCGAGTTCACCAAGGAGACGGACATCCTCGACGTGTGGTTCGATTCCGGCGCCAGCCACTTGGCGGTGCTCACCGAAGACAACGGCCTGCGCTGGCCAGCGGACTTGTATCTGGAGGGCGGCGACCAGTACCGCGGCTGGTTCCACAGCTCCCTGCTTGTGGGCGTGGGACTGCGCGGCGCTTCCCCGTATCGCGAGTGCGCCTGCAACGGCTGGGCTCTGGACGGTGAAGGCCGCGCCATGTCGAAGTCTCTGGGCAACGTCATCGCCCCGGAAGAGGTGATTCGCCGCTACGGGGCCGATGTGCTGCGGCTGTGGGCCGCCTCGGTGGAGTTCTACGAAGACGTGCGCATGTCGGACACCATTCTGACGCGGCTGTCGGAGGCGTACCGCAAACTCCGCAATACGTTCCGCTTCGCCCTCGGAAATCTCAGCGACTTCGATCCCGCCCGCGACGCCCTGCCGGCCGCCGAGCTGCTCGAAATCGACCAGTGGATTCTCTTCCGGGCCGAAGAGCTGGTGCGGCGCTGCCGCTCCTGGTACGACCGTTTCGAATTCCATCGCGTCTACCACGCGATCTATGACTTCGCGGTCACGGATCTGAGCGCCCTCTATTTCGACATTCTCAAGGACCGGCTCTACACCGCCCCGCCGCGCTCCCGGGCGCGGCGCAGCGCCCAGACATCGATGCACCGCGTGGCCTACGCTTTGGTTCGGCTGTTGGCGCCCGTGCTCAGCTTCACCACGGAAGAAGTGTGGACGTACTTGCCGAAGCCTCCCGGAGCGGCCGAAAGCGTGCATCTGGCTCTGTTTCCCGAGCCCGGCGAACTCACGGAGGGGCTCGGCGAGTCCGAGCGGCGGCGCGCCAAGAACTGGGAGCGGCTCATGCAGGTGCGCGACAGTGTGCTCCGCAGCCTGGAGGCCGCGCGCCAGGAGAAATTCATCGGTGCCCCGCTCGAAGCCCATGTCCATCTGAAGGCCAACAGCGACCTCTACCCCCTGCTCCAAGAGTACGCCAGCGAACTTCCGTCGCTGTTCATCGTCTCGCAGGTCTCCTTGGAAAGCCACTCCGACACCATGTTGGCGGTACATGTGGAGCGCGCCGCCGGCATCAAGTGCGAGCGTTGTTGGAAATACACGCGCGACGTAGGATCCGACCCCGAACTGCCCACGGTCTGCGCCGCCTGCGCCGCTGCCGTCCGGGAGATCGTCCTTGCGTGAGGTCTCGCCGCGGCTCGCCGCCCTGGTCTTTGCCGCTGGGGTGTTCAGCCTCGATCTGGCGACCAAGACCCTCATCCGGGCGCGGGTGGGTTTCTGGGATACCTACGTCGTCATCCCGGGGTTTTTCAACATCGTGCGTGTCGAAAACCGCGGTATCGCGTTTGGCCTCCTCAGCAACGGCGGCGGAGAGTGGCGCACGCTGGCGCTCATCGCCGTCTCAGCCGCCGTGCTGGCCTTCGTGGCCTCGCTGCTCTGGCAGCCCCACCGCCACGGCAGCCTCGTGCGCGCGGCGCTGGCGCTGGTGCTCGGGGGCGCCGCCGGCAACCTCTACGACCGCGTTGTCCACGGGGCGGTGACCGACTTCATAGACCTGCACGTGGGGCGTTATCACTGGCCGGCCTTCAACGTCGCCGACAGCGCCATCACCCTCGGCGCGGCCTTGCTGCTGGCCGACCTGTGGCGGGGCCGCCGCAAGGAGACATCGAGCTAATGCTGCCGCAGCTGTTCCGGATCGGCGACTTTTTCGTGCCAACCTACGGGGTGCTCGTGGCGCTCGGTTTCCTTCTGGGGTTGTGGATCGCCTCGCGGATGGCGCGCATGCGCGGGGTGGACCCGGAACGCATCGTTAACCTCGGAGTCTATTGCGCGCTCGCCGGCATCGTGGGCGCCAAGGCGCTGATGATCGTGCTCGATTGGGGCTACTACCGCGCACGCCCAGGCGAGATTTTTTCTCTGGCCACGCTTCAGGCCGGCGGCGTCTTCCAAGGCGGCCTGCTGCTGGCGCTGTTGGTTGGCTGGATGTACCTGCGTCGCCATCGTATGCAATTTCTCGCGACGGCCGATATCGTTGCGCCGGGTATCGCTGCCGGACATGCTGTGGGTCGCCTAGGCTGCTTCGCCGCCGGCTGCTGCTGGGGAACTTCCTGCACGCTGCCCTGGGCCGTGACGTTCACCAACCCGGAGGCCGGGCGGCTGTTCGGCACGCCGCTCCACGTGCCGTTGCACCCGGCGCAGCTTTACGAGGCGGCGGCCGAAGCCGGCATCTTTCTGGTGCTGTGGCGCCGCTTCCCGCGCGCGACGCGCCCGGGCTCCGTCTTCGGACTCTACCTCGTACTGTATTCGGCCGCCCGGTTCCTGATTGAATTCGTGCGTGCGCACGACCCGCCCCATCCCTTCGGCGGGCCCCTGTCGGCCGCACAATGGATCGCCGTGGCTTTGGCGGCAGCGGGCCTTTGGCTTTTGGTCCGTGCGCCGGCCCGGGCTTCGTAATTGAACAACGAAGATGCACGACAATCCCTTGCTTCAGATCGAATTTCGCGTCCCGTTCGACCGCATCCGCGCCGAACATGTCGAGCCGGCCATCCGCGAGCTCCTCACGCGGGCCGAAGAGCGAAAAGCGGCGCTCGCCCAGTCCTCCGAGGCCACATTCGAAGCCGTGCTCGGCAGGTTGGACACGCTGACGGAAGCCCTCGATGACGCCTTCGGCATCGTGCGCCACCTCGAATCCGTCGCTACGTCTGCTGAGCTGCGCACCGCATACCACGCCGTCGAGCCCGCGGTAAGCGCCTTCCATGCAGCGATTCCACTCGACGAGGGACTGTGGCGGCGCATCAAGGAGTACGCCGCCACGGCCGAAGCCGCCCGCCTCGAGGGGGTGCGCCGGCGGTTCCTCAAGAAGACCCTCGACGATTTCCGGCGTCACGGCGCGGAGCTGGGCCCGGCCGGCAAGGCACGCCTCCAGGAGATCGAAGTCGAACTGGGGCGACTGACCACGCGCTTTTCCGAGAACGTCCTCGACTCGACCAATGCCTTCGAGTTGCGGATCACCGATCCGGCACAACTCAGCGGCCTGCCCCCGTCCGCTCGCGAGATGGCGCGTCGAGACGCGGCCGCCAAGGGATTGGACGGGTGGCGCTTTACCCTGCAAGCGCCGAGCTACACGGCGGTGATGACCTACCTGGACGACGCCGCGTTGCGCGAGCGGGTCTGGCGCGCGTATCACACCCGGGCCGCCCGCGCGCCGTACGACAATCTCCCCCTCATCGAGCGCATCCTTCAGTTGCGTCAGGAAAAAGCGCGCTTGCTCGGCTACCGGCATTTCGCGGACTACGTCCTGGAGGATCGCATGGCCGGTTCCGCCGAGCGCGCCTACGAGTTCCTGCTCGAGCTGAAACGCAAAACCGAGACCCACTTCCACCGGGAGACCGAGGAGTTGAGGGCCTTTCGCCGGCAGCTCGAAGGTTCCGGCGCGCCGCCCCTGGCGCCATGGGATGTAGCCTACTACGCCGAGAAACAGCGCAAAGCGCTCTACGACTTCGACGAGGAGGCCTTGCGCCCGTACTTTCCCCTCGATCGGGTCGTAACCGGCATGTTCGAAATCGCGGCGCGGCTGTTCGGCGTGCGCATCGAGCAGCGGCGCGGGGTGCCGTCCTGGGACCCGGAGACACGCTACTACGAGGTCTACGACGAAAGCGGCGAGCTGCTCGGCGGCTTTCACGCCGACTGGCGCCCGCGCGAGAATAAACGCGGCGGCGCCTGGATGGATGCGCTGCTGACGGGCGGCCCGCGGCCGGATGGCTTCCGCCCGCACCTCGCCGTGATTTGCGGCAATCTTACCCCGCCCGTCGACGGCAAGCCGGCCTTGCTGACGCACCGCGAGGTCGAAACCATCTTTCACGAGTTCGGGCACCTGCTGCACCACTGCTTGAGCCGCGTCGAGATCCGCAGCCTGGCCGGCACCAACGTGGCTTGGGACTTCGTCGAGCTGCCCTCGCAGATCATGGAGAACTGGTGCTGGGAGCGGGAGGGGCTCGATCTGTTCGCCCGGCACTGGCAAACCGGCGAACCCCTTCCCCAAGACCTCTTCGAGAAGATGAAGCGTGCGCGCACCTTCCGCGCCGCCAGCGCGCAGATGCGACAACTCGGCTTCGGACTCCTCGATCTGGGCCTGCACACGCAGTGGGAACCGGGCCTCGACCTGCTTTCCTGGAGCCGGGGACTGCTCGAGGAGTTCGCGCCCGCACCGCTGCCGGAGGACTACGCCATGATCGCCTCCTTCACGCACCTGTTCGGCAACCCCGTGGGGTACGCGGCGGGTTACTACTCCTACAAGTGGGCCGAGGTGCTGGACGCCGACGCCTTTTCGCGCTTCCGCGAGCGTGGCGTGCTGAATCCCGAAGTCGGTCGCGCCTTCCGCGACAGCATCCTGGCCCGCGGCGACAGCGAGGATCCAGCGGCGCTGTTCCGCAGCTTCATGGGCCGCGATCCGGATCCCGCCGCCCTGCTGGCTCGCCTCGGCCTGTAAGCAATCCCTGCGGCCGGCCGACGAGGTCACACCGTCGCCCGCCGCAGCGTTCCCTGCGCGCCCTCCGAGCGCTACGGTGGTGTGATTGCGTAACGGTCGGAGAGAGACGCGATCTCTTGCTTTGACCCGGGGGCCGCGGTTGCGCTATGGTGGCTCAGGTGAGGTGATACGGGGCGTATGGGACAGTTCGTCAAGATCGGAACCAAAGCGGACTTCGAGGGGCTTCACAGCGGCCGTGCGGTCGAAGTCGCTGGACGCACCATCGCCGTTTTCCACGTCAACGGCAAGTTCTACGCCATCGACAACGAGTGCACTCACGTGGGCGGCCCGCTGGCGGAAGGCTTCCTCTCCGGGGAGATTGTGACCTGTCCGTGGCATGCCGCCCAGTTTGACCTCCGCACCGGCCAGGCGCTCGACGGACCGGCCTCCGAGAATGTGCGCTGTTACGCCGTGCGCGTTTCCGGCGACGACGTCGAGCTGGAAATGCCTTAGGATCGGCTGTGACTGGCCACTGATCACTCCAGTTCGCGCGCCCGCTTCTTGCGGTTTCGCTTGCGCGCCAGCGCTTCCTTGAGCCGTCGCTTCTCGCCAGGCTTCATGTAGTAGGAGTGACGCTTGATGTCCTTGATGATGTCTTCCTGCTGCACCTTGCGCTTGAAGCGCCGGAGTGCGCTCTCCAGAGTTTCGCCCTCCTGGAGAATCACCTCTGCCAAACTGGTCTCACCCCCTCTCGTTTCCGATTCAGGCGCCGCGCCATCCTGCAGGTGGCAGCGCCGCTCTGCTATATCTCGATTGAGGACCCCGATTCGGCCGGATGGAAAATGTTCTTGCCATTCTGCTCGCCGGGGGAGCCGGAGAGCGTCTTTACCCACTGACCAAACACACCGCGAAGCCAGCAGTCCCCTTCGGCGGCGTTTACCGGATCATCGATTTCACGCTATCGAACTGCATCAACTCCAACGTGCGCCGAATCTTCATCCTAACACAGTATAAAGCCCTGGAGCTGACGCGCCACATCCGCGACGGTTGGACCATCCTCTCGCCCGAGTTGGGCGAGTATATCGAGGTGATCCCGCCGATGAAGCGGGTGCACGAGGACTGGTACTTAGGCACCGCCGACGCCGTCTTCCAGAACGTCGAAAGCATTCTGGCCGAAGATCCGGAACACGTCTTGATCCTGTCGGGCGACCACATCTACAAGATGAACTACCACGAGATGCTCGAGTGGCACCGGCATCATGAGGCCGACATCACGGTGGCCACGGTGCAAGTCGCCCCCGAGGAGGCTTCCCGCTTCGGCATCGCCGAGATTGACACGAGCTACCGCATCGTCGGCTTCGAGGAGAAACCCCAGCACGGCCATCCGAAGCCCTCTGTGTTCAACCCGTGCATGGTGAGCGCCTCCATGGGCATCTACTTGTTCAACACGCGCGTGCTGGTCGACGCCCTCAAGGAGGACGCCGCCTGCCCCCATTCCTCGCACGATTTTGGCCGCGACGTTATCCCGAAATGGATCTGCAAAGCTCGAGTCATCGCCTTCGACTTCCGCGATCTGAACCCCCCCCACACGGCACGGTACTGGCGAGACGTGGGCACCATCGAAGCCTACTACGAAGCCAACATGGACCTGGTGGCGGTGACGCCGGAATTCAACCTCTACGATCGCAAGTGGCCCCTGCGCACCAAGCCCCTCCAACTGCCGCCCGCCAAGTTCGTCTTCGCCGAGGAGGGCCGGCGGATGGGCGTCGCCATCGATTCCATCGTCTCGGGTGGCTGCATCATCTCCGGAGGCCGGGTCATCCGGAGCGTCCTCTCCCCGGGGGTCCGCGTCAACAGCTACTGCGAGGTGGAAAGCTCCATCCTCATGCACAACGTCGAGATCGGCCGCTACAGCCGCATCCGCCGCGCCATCATCGATGCCGGCGTACGCATCCCGGAATCCAGCCTGATCGGGTTCGATCTGGAACAGGACCGCGCCCGGGGCTACTTCGTTACCGACAGCGGCATCGTCGTGGTGCCGAAAGAGGATAGCGGCTACGGTACCATAACGAATTAGGTCGTCTCACGCGAGGCCTGGATTAGGCGGGCCGGGTACGCTTCGGTCACGAGAAAGGAACGGTCTTCATGAGTCAGATCGTACGCATCCTCGCCAGAGAAATCCTGGATTCCCGCGGCAACCCCACCGTGGAAGCCGACGTGTGGTTGGCCGATGGCAGTTGGGGGCGCGCGGCGGTGCCCTCCGGCGCCTCCACCGGAGAGCACGAAGCCCTCGAGCTGCGGGACGGCGACAACACGCGCTACTTCGGCAAAGGCGTCCGCCAGGCGGTCGCCTACATCAACGGAGAGATTGCTTCGGCTCTGTGTGGGATGGAAAGCTCCTGCCAGCAGGCGATTGACCATCGGTTGATTGCGCTGGACGGCACCCCGAACAAGGGGCGGCTCGGCGCCAACGCCATCCTGGCCGTTTCGATGGCCGTGGCCCGAGCCGCCGCAGCGTCCCAAAAAGCACCTCTGTACCGCTACCTGGGCGGCGTTCAGGCCCGCTTGCTGCCGGTTCCGATGATGAACGTCCTCAACGGCGGGGCTCACGCCGACAACTCGGTGGACGTTCAGGAATTCATGATCGTCCCCGCCGGCGCGGCGAGTTTCGCCGAAGCCCTCCGGATGGGGGCTGAGATCTTCCACGCGCTCAAGTCCGTGCTCAAGAAAAAGGGTTACTCGACCGCGGTCGGCGACGAGGGGGGCTTCGCACCGAATCTGAAGTCCAACGACGAAGCCATCGAATTGATCCTCGAAGCCACCCACCAGGCCGGCTATCGGCCGGGGCGCGACGTCTGGTTAGCCCTTGACCCGGCCGCCAGCGAATTCTACGACGCGGCGACTTCACGTTATGTCTTCCGCAAGTCGGATGGCAGCGTGCGCAGCGCCGAGCAGCTGGTCACCTTCTGGTCGGAATGGGTCCGACAGTACCCGATCCTGTCCCTCGAAGACGGCATGGCCGAGGACGACTGGGCAGGATGGAAGCAGCTCACCGCCGCCCTCGGCGAGAAGATCCAATTGGTCGGCGACGACTTGTTCGTCACCAACACGGAGCGCCTGCGTCGCGGCATTACCGAGGGCGTCGCCAACTCGATTCTCATCAAACTCAACCAGATTGGCACCGTCACGGAAACGCTGGAAGCCGTGGCGATGGCCTCCCACGCCGGCTACACTGCCGTGATCTCGCACCGCTCGGGGGAAACCGAGGACGCCTTCATCGCCGATTTTGCGGTGGCGACCCAAGCCGGTCAGATCAAGACCGGCTCGCTGAGCCGGACCGACCGGCTCGCCAAATACAATCAGCTTCTTCGCATCGAAGAGGAACTCGGCAGCGCCGCCCGGTTCGCCGGACTGTCCGCTTTCCGGCGCTGGCCCGCCTCGGAGGGAGCCAGCCATGTATAAACTCGTATTGCTCCGCCATGGCGAGAGTGTCTGGAACAAAGAGAATCTGTTCACCGGCTGGACGGACGTGGATCTGTCCGAGCGTGGCCTCGAAGAGGCGCGCGAGGCCGGCCGCGTCCTCAAAGAACAGGGCTACACCTTCGACATCGCCTTCACGTCGGTCTTGAAGCGCGCCATCCGGACCTTGTGGATCGTTCTGGACGAGATGGAGCTGATGTGGATTCCGGTGATCCACGACTGGCGTCTCAACGAACGCCATTATGGCGCCTTGCAGGGACTGAACAAGTCGGAGATGGCCGCCAAGTACGGTGAGGAACAGGTTCGCCTGTGGCGCCGTAGCTATGACATTCCGCCGCCCGCCCTGGAACCGCACGACCCGCGCAACCCCCGCAACGACCCGCGCTACCGTTGCCTGCGACCGGACCAAATTCCGCTGGCGGAATCCTTGAAGGACACCGTCCGTCGCGTGCTCCCGTGCTGGCAGGATTCCCTGGCCCCGGCCATCCGCTCCGGCCAGCGCGTGCTCGTCTCCGCACATGGCAATAGCTTGCGCGCTCTCGTCAAGTACCTGGACAATATCTCCGACGCGGACATCGTCGGCCTGAACATCCCCACGGGCATTCCGCTCGTTTACGAACTGGACGCCGAACTGCGCCCGATCACGCATTATTACCTCGGCGATCCGGAAAAGGTCCGGGCCGCTATGGAGGCCGTCGCCGCGCAGGGCAAAGCCCGGCGACCGTAGCTCCGGCCCGGTTGGTCACGGAATTTTTTCCGGCTGCGGATCGGCTGACGAGCTGGGATTCGGTCAAGTCTGCCCGGCCAGCCCGAACGAATCCCTACGCTATAATCGTGGCATGCCAAAGCCCACCGAAAAAATCTGGCACAACGGCCAGTTCATTCCCTGGGAGGAGGCCCGCATTCATATCCTCTCGCACGTGGTCAGCTATGGCTCGTGCGTGTTCGAAGGGATCCGCTGTTACGCGACGCCGTCAGGTCCAGCCATCTTCCGCCTCGGCGACCATGTGCGCCGCATGCTCGACTCGGCAAAAATTTATCGCATGGATCTCGGCTTCAGCGCGGAACAACTGGCCGAGGCCATGGTGGAACTGGTGCGAGTGAACAACCTAGAGGCTTGCTACCTGCGTCCGATTGCGATCCGCGGCTACGGCGAGATGGGGGTCCACCCTGGCAAGAACCCTGTGGAAGTTTACATCGCGTGTTGGGAATGGGGTAAGTATCTCGGCGACGAAGCTCTGACTCAAGGCGTGGACGTTTGTGTCTCCAGTTGGACTCGCATCGCGCCCAACACCCTGCCGGCCTTGGCCAAAGCCGCGGCCAATTACATGAACTCTCAGCTCATCAAGATGGAAGCGGTCACCAACGGATACGCGGAAGGCATCGCGCTCGACGCCAACGGCTACGTCAGCGAAGGCTCGGGCGAAAATCTCTTCCTCGTCCGCGACGGCAAGATCCTGACGCCGCCGCTCGGCGCATCGGTGCTGCCGGGCATCACCCGCGACACGGTCTTCCAGCTCGCGCGCGACCTCGAGATTCCCTTGACCGAGACCCTCATTCCGCGCGAGATGCTCTACATCGCCGACGAGGTGTTTTTCACGGGCACCGCGGCCGAGATCACGCCCATTCGCTCCATTGACCGGATCCTTGTCGGCTCAGGCCGGCGCGGTCCCATCACAGAAAGGCTGCAAAAGGCATTTTTCGACATCGTCAACGGCATCGCGCCGGATTCCTACGGCTGGCTCACCCCGGTGCGCCAGCCCGTCGGCGTGAACTCTTGACCCCCAATACGCCAGAAGCGCGCCCCCGACGGCCACCTCCCCCGAGAATTTTTCCGCCGGGCGCGCGCTTCAGAACGTATCTCTTTCCTTGTAGCATCGAACTCCCTCAGCTTCCAGCGTTTTCTCTTGTCGCCGGGGCGAATTTCAACAGGTTTATCCTTCCCGCTTTGCCGCGCTTGCAGAAACCAGCCTGTGGGAAAATTGTGAAAAAAGCAGCACGCTTATGACGTGTAGCGGGTTCGATGTCGCCACTGGGGAGGCCGTCGAGATTTCCTTCGACGGGGTCATCACCGCCGTCGAGCCCGTGCTGGGACGACGGCAAGAAGAAGCCTGGCTGGCGCCGGGCTTTGTCGATCTGCAAGTGAATGGATTCGCGGGCGTGGACTACAACTCGCCCCAAGCTCCGCTCGAAGAGATCGCCCGTTCGATCCGCGCCCTGTTCGCCTGCGGGGTGACCCGTTTCTTCCCCACGGTGATCACCGGCGCGCCCGAAGTCATGCGGCGGGCCTTGGCGAACTTGGCGGCGGCGAAAGAGACGCTGCCTGAAGGCATCGCCATCGAGGGCTTTCACGTCGAAGGCCCGCATATTTCCCCGGAAGACGGTCCTCGCGGAGCGCACCCGAAAGCCTGGGTTCGCCCGCCGGATCTCGACGAGTTCCGCCGCTGGCAAGAGGCCGCCCGTGGCTTTGTGCGGCTGGTCACGGTCGCGCCGGAGTGGCCAGGCATCACACGCTACATCGAAACGCTGGTGCGGGAAGGCGTGGTAGTGGGCATCGGACACACCAACGCCACCGCGCACCAGATCGCCGATGCGGTCCGCGCGGGAGCCACGCTGTCCACGCACCTGGGTAACGGCGCTCATCCCATGCTGCCGCGGCATCCCAACTACATCTGGGACCAGCTCGCCGAGGACCGCCTGGCCGCCAGCTTCATCGTGGACGGGATCCACCTGCCGGCCTCGTTCCTCAAGGTGGCGCTGCGGGCCAAGGGGGTCGAGCGCTCGATCCTCGTCACGGACGCCACCATGCCGGCGGGTTGCGCGCCGGGGCGTTATCGCCTCGGCGAACAGGAAGTCGAGCTCACCCCGGACAACCGCGTGGTGTTGGCCGGCTCGGACCGTTTGGCCGGCTCAGCCCTGCGCATGGACCGCGGCGTGGAAAATTTGATGCGGCTGGCCGGGCTGTCTTTACGCGAGGCCGTGGCCATGGCGGCGCGCAACCCGGCCCGCCTCGGCCGACTGGAACATCGCCAGCGGGGTTTGACTCCGGGCGAGCGCGCCGATATCGTCCGCTTCCGCTACCACGAACGCGAGCACCGCATCGAGATCCTGGAAACCTTCCTGAGCGGCCAGCGAGTCTACGCGGCCGCATGAGCCCCTACTGGCTCATGCCGCGCGCCGTGATCTTCCAGGCCGTCTCCACGCGCTCTCCGCGCAGGCAGAAGATGCGGTCGTACAGGTTCACGGAAGGGTCGCAGTGGGGAACGATGAATTCCACCCGGTCGCCGAGTTTCAGCGAGCGCGCCGGGCCCGACAAATCCAGCCGGCCGTGTTCGTCCCCAGCCCAGGAGTACGTCACCCCTTCCAGATTCTTCGCCACCGGCACGAAGGGTTTGTCCGTGGAGAAGGCTTTGAGCCCGCCGTCCACGATCGCGATGTCGTCTGCGGGTCTGCTGATCACGGTGGTCAGCACGGTGAGGGAATTCGCAAAGTCCCGGAATTCGCCTCCGTCGCGTCCCCCGATGCGGTTGTAGTCCAGATCCATGAAGATGAAGCTGCCGGGCTGCAACTCGGTGACCCCCTCGATCTCCGAGTCGATGTTATAAGTACCCGTGGAGCCACCGCTCAGCAGCGGACACGGAATTCCGTGTTTTTCGAACAACCAGCGAGTTTCCACCGCCTGCAGCATCGCCTCTTCGGAAACCCGCTTGCGGTTCTCGAACCCCACCGTGTGCGAGGCCGGGCCGGAGTAGGCTTGGATTCCCGCCAGCCGGACATTTGGCAGGGACTCGATCAGCCTCGCCAAACCGAGCGCCGGTTCTCCCGGCGGAACGCCCGTCCGCCGGCCGATCCACAGATCCACAGCCAGATTGAGTTGGATCTTCGCCGCGGCTGCGGCGTCGTTGAGGTCGTGCACGTTGGCGGCGTTGTCCACCGAAAAGATCGTGTCCGGATGCCGCGTCGCCAGCCGTACGGCGCGCGGGATTTTGTGCCGCCCAACGACGGGGGTCGTAATCAGAATCCCCGAGACGCCGTCGCGGGCGAAGACCTCCGCTTCGCTGAGCTTGGCCGCGCAGGCGCCATTGGCGCCGGCCCGGATCAGATACTTGGCGATTTCCGAACACTTGTGGGTCTTGCCGTGGGGCCGGAAGCCGCGGTGGCGCTCTTTGAGGTACCGGGCCATCTTGGCCACGTTGGCCTCGAACGCGTCGAGGTCCAAGAGTAAGGCCGGCGTAGGCAGGTCGTCCTTGCTCAGCCGGCCGCGGATGTCGCCCCGCTCGAGCATCCGCTCGATCTCCGCAAAGCTGTACCCGGTCTTGGCCGCCGACCGCCGGACAAACGGCGCGGCCAGAGCCCCCGTCAAAAACACCCGTCGCGAGGTCATTGCCCTCTCCTTGCCGCCTAGTGTACTTCGGCGACGCGTTCTACCTCACGCATGAGCCGCAGCGTGTTGCCGCCGTAAATCTTCCGGATATCGGACTCCGAATAACCCCGTTCGAGCAGAGCTCGCGTCAGGTTGGGAAATTTCGAGACATCCTCGAGGCCCTCGGGCGTGCACCCGACGCCGTCGAAATCGCTTCCGATGCCCACGGCGTCCACTCCAGCCAGCTTGACGACATGGTCGATATGGGCCACGACGTCGGCCATCGTGGCGCGCGGCATCTCCGCCGCCGCTTTGCGGATCGCCGCGGCGCGAGCGGCCGCATCGGGAATTTCCCGCAGCTTCCGCGCCAGGTCACGGTTAGCCCAGGGCGAGGCGGAAGCCGACGCCTGCGAGACGAACTCGCAGCCGAAATTGATGTGGATGACGCCGCCTTTTTTCGCCAGCGCCACGATCATCTCGTCGGACATGTTGCGGGCGATGTTGGCGAGGCTGCGACAGGAGGAATGCGACGCCATCACCGGCGCGCGGCTGGTTTCGAGCACGTCCCAAAAGGTCTTGTCCGAGACGTGGGAAATGTCCACGATCATCCCGAGCCGGTTCATTTCCCGCACCACGTCGCGGCCGAAGGCCGTCAGCCCGTTGTGGCGTTTGACCCGAGGATCGTCTTCGTCCCCGGAGGAGTCCGCCCAGTTGTTCGTGTTGCTGTGCGTCAGCGTCATGTAACGGACGCCCAATCGGTAAAAACTCCGCAACAGGCGCAAGCTGTCCTCGATAGCGTGGCCACCCTCGATGCCGATCAAGGCGGCGATTTTACCCTCCCGGTGCGCGCGCTCGACGTCGGCCGCCGTGAGGGCCAAGACGAAATCGGTGGGATGGCGATCGACAATGTCGTGGCGGATGGTGTCGATCATCTCGAGCGCCCGGTGCGCCGCCCGGCCCTGCGCGGCGTAGCCGGCGGCCACGTAGGCGGCAAAAAACACCGCTCCCACGTTGCCGGCCCGCAGGCGCGGCAGGTCGGTGTGGCCGCGTCCGTCGGGACGGCCGAGGTCGAAGCCCTCCACCGTGCGGCTGGTCACGTCGTTGTGCGTGTCCACGATGAGCAGCGAGCGGTGCAACGCCGCCGCCCGGTCCGCCGGCCGCTGGGCGACCACTGCCAGCGCTAGACATAACGTCGCTAAAAGCCGCAGCATACGCCTTAGCCTATCAACTCCCGCGCCCGCCGATCGCGCGCCGCAGCGCCGGGGTAAGCCAGCACGTGCCGTGCAGCGTCAACGTTGCGGATCCTGCGACCATCCCTCCGGGCGCCGCAACCAAAGTGGAGCGTTTCGGGGGAGGGATTCCTTCGCAGGGAAACGCACGAGGGCTCGCTCGGCCCCGCAGCAAACCTTCGAGGCCCCCGGCGACCTGGACCGTCGGTACCCTGAGCAGCCGGAGAAAGATTCTTGACTTCGGCCGCGTTTCTAAACGATGAAATGTGGGCGACGAGGCTCGGGCGCACCACCTTCAGCGGTAGTTCTTGGCCGGTCTGAAGAGCCCGAGCGGCGCTGCTGCGCCGCCGAAGGCCGAGGCGGACGTCTCAGGACAGTGCTGGACACGCTGATCCTCTTTTGGCGCCATGCTCCGGCTTGTCGTCCCGGCTCTCCGCATTGTCGAATAGCTTCGCGATTCCGCGCGGCCTCACGATTCTGCGACCTCCTCGGCTTGGTGAGCCAACGGGGAACCCGACGACAGGTTGCCCTTCACTCGCGGACCCCTCTATGTGAAATGACGGTATAAAAATGCAGAGCTGCATAACAGGAACGCGCCGCGATCCGCGTGAAGCCACCCGGTGACGGACCGCTCCGACCGTCGTCCGCCCTGCTGGCGTTTGTGGCCGCCTGTTGACCGCCCGGTTCCCTCCCGAAAAAATCGGCAGCACAACCCCGTCAGCGAGCTCCCCGAACCACGGATCTCACCCCCGACGAACCTCAATGACCATGCGGACGCGCCTGGCAGCTCGGCTTCAGAGTGCGATCGCGCACGAGGCGCGCGATTGCGGTAACATGAACCTGATTCGCTGGGTGAAAGGGGGAACGCCGTGCGGTCTATGCCCATGTACACATGGTCGATGTGGCCCGTCTTGCTTTCCGTCGCCGCCGCTACAAGCCGCGCGCAAACCCCAGATGTTTTGCGCGGTCTCACAGCCGTTAGAGTCACGATGAACATCGATGAGACCTTGAAGCGACACGGGCTCTCAGAGGCGACTCTGAAAGCGGATGTCGAACTGAAGTTAAGGCTGGCGGGCTTAACAGTGTCTGAATCGGCGCGGGAGTTTTTAAGTCTAACTGTTTCCAGTGCGGATCTGGGACACATCGGTATCCAGGGGTTCGCCTATTCAATCAGCATCGGACTTCATGAACGAGCATACCCGGCACGGAGACTCCTCGATTTGTACGACACACTCATACCGGCTTGTACCGATGGGGTCGACAAAGGCTCGAAGGCGGAGAAACAACAAGCCGGCACTGTCGTGAGGTGTGACCACAAGCTATTGATGGAGCTCGCTCGCACTTTTTATGAATCGGATTTTGTAGTCACCTGGTACGGTCCAAAAATTTTCGGCTGTGTTGAAAAGGAGCGAATTGGAACGTTAGTCGACTCTCTCAAGAATTCAGTCGATAAGTTCACAAGCGCCTGGCTCGCTGCGAACTCGAAACCGGCCTCCGTACCCCCACAGAGTGTTGCGGAATCGTCGGTGCGGTCCGCGGCTGCCTCAGGCCCGGCGTCGACCACTGCAGGGCCGGAGACGAAAACCGCATCTCCGCCTGGTTTGCAGGCCAGCACTAGCGGGCCGAGCACCAAGCTCGCTCCGCAGCTTCCTAGCGGAGCCTCAGTGCCAGTGCTCACATGGAAGGTCGAGCCCGAGTACTCCGAGGAGGCGCGGGTGTCGGGGCTCGAAGGTACGGTGGTGATTGGATTTATTATCGATCCGCAGGGACGCCCGCGCGACCTGCGAGTCATCCAGGGATTAGGAATGGGACTCGATGAGAGTGCCCTGCGAGCGGTGTCTCAGTGGCGTTTTAGGCCAGCCTACAAGGATGGCAAACCGGTAGCGGTTCCGGCCACGGCGGAAGTGAACTTCCGACTCTTGAAAAGATGAGCCGTATGCTGGTCTCCCAGTGGGTGCGACCTGCAGGGCCTGTTAGCCCCGAGGCGCGATTGAAGCACCCACTGTCACCACTCAGCGACCGCGCCTCCAGTTCCGCCGCTTCCTGAGGCGGGGATCCTCGAAAGCTTGGTGAGCCGGCCGGGACTCGAACCCGGGACCCTCTGCTTAAAAGGCAGATGCTCTACCGCCTGAGCTACCGGCTCGCCGCGCTCACCCCCAGCATACCAAGTTCGGAACTCCCAAGCAGCCGAGAGACCGACTCTATTCCACCCGGAAGGCGTAGAGATTGTCGGCGCGGAGCACGCCTTTCGCGTCCCGGATCTCGGCCTGCAGCTCGTACCGCCCCGACGCTTCGGGCTCCCATTCCACCTCACCCAAATCCAACACCGAGTCCGCCCCTACGTCACGGCTTAACTGCCCCCGAGCGCGCTCGACGCCCTTGGCGTCTCGAATCTTCCACCTCACCGACGCGCCGGGCACCGACGCCCACAGGTCGTTCACGATCCACAGCCGGACCCGCACCTTTTCCCCGACCCGCCAGCGGTCGCGGTCGTACTCGAAGCTTACGGCCAGCGGCGCTAAACTCCGCCGCACGGTGTCGTAGACCTTGGTCGGCACCCGGTAGAAATCCACCGCCGCCATGGTCACCGACGGCCAGAAATCGATCGCATGAAAATGGAGAACTCCGCCCGATTCGTACTTGCGCCGCCGCATGCGCTCTAGACCCAGTTGGAACAGCCGCGCCGCATACTCCTGCGTGTGCTCGATGTAGTCGCGCAAGCTCCGCTCGCCCGGCTCACCCCAAGCCTGCATGGCCTCGGGAATCTGGAGCCGGCGGAAGGTCCACTCGGCCGCATGCTCGCGAATGGGCCAAAAACGCTCCGGCAGGTACCGGATCAGAGACTCGTAATTCGGAAGCGCCGTGGCGCCGAATTCCGACACGAATCGTTCGGTTAGCTTCGCGTACTCCCAAATCGAGCCGCTGTACCAGCCGTAGTACAGGTGCGCGTCACCGTAACGGCCGGTGGAGCGGACGACGGGACGCCGCTGGGGGTCGAGGAAAAACAGGCGCGCCGCTAGGTGCTTGGTGAGGTCGGCGTAATTTTCCAGGTCTTCTTCGTCGCTGGTGGCCCAAATCGCGACGGAGGGATGATTGCGCACCAACCGGATGTGGCGGTCGTAGAGCGCCGCGGCGCGGACCGAAAACGCCCGATCGTGCGGATACCAGGCCTCGAGAAAATCCTGCCACACCAACACGCCTTTTTCGTCCGCCAGCTCGTAGAACTCCGGATTGGCGAAGTGGCCGTGCAAGCGGATCATGTTCACGTTCATGCCCAGCATGAGCGCCAGATCCCGCTCGTAGCCGGCACGGTCCATCTCCGACAGGTAAAGGTTTCCGTAGTAATAATTGGTTCCCCGCACGAAGATCCGCCGCCGGTTGAGATAAAAGATCCACTCGTCTTTTTCGAGTTCGCGAATCCCGATCGCGAGCCGTCGCGCGTCCGTCACCCTGCCGGCGGCGTCGAGCAATCGCACGTCCAAGTTGTACAGGTTGGGCCGGCCGTGATCCCACGTCCACCAAAGCTGGGGATTCTCCACCTCGAAAACGAAGCGCGTTTCTCCCTCCGGCGCGGGCGCCTCCAGGGTGTAGGTTTCCGCGGAGGAGAAATTCCGAGGCCAGAGCGCGAGGCGCCAGCGGGAACTCTGTCCGTGAAGCTCCGCCGACACTGTCACTTCTACGCGCGCCTTGGGCCCATTCAGCTCCGTCGTGACGGCCACATCTCGCACCACCGCACCGTCGGAGGCGACGATCCGCACGGATCGAGTAATCCCGAGCGCCGTGATCTCGTCCGGCTTCTGATCCACCGCCCCGTAGGATCCTTTGATGGTGTACGGCCGGTGCTTCCAGTAGTAAGTCACCGGAGTCCAGAGGCGTACCCGCAGTTCGTTCTCCGAGTCCGGTTGTGCCACGCCAGTCACGTCATACTCGTACGGGTCGATGTAACCTTCGTGGCGACCGAGATAGCGACCATTGAGCCAGACGTCGGCGTAGTAGTCGGTGGCGTCGAACTGCAAGCGCAAGCGCTTGGAGCGGAAGCTCTCGGGCAGCCGGAAACGCTTGCGATACCACCACTCCTTGCGGCTGAGCCATTCCGCCTCGCGCGTGTACCACTGCTCGGCCGGCAACCACTGCGTGTGCACGCTCCCCGGGACGCGCACCCGGCGCCACTCCGACCTTGGCCCGGCGCCTTTTTCTCCCCACGCCAGTTCCCACTCCCCGTCGAGCGACACCGCGTGCGGCACGAAGGCGGCAGGCGGCGGCGCGCCGCGGAGCACCGCCGGTCGCGGGGACCGAGCCGCCTCCCGAAGGACGCGCGGCGCTTCTCCAGACTCCGTTTCGACCCTCACGAGCACGGGGTGGCGCAACACGGTGTTTTCCCGCCTCGCCTCGAGCAGCGTGGCATCGCCTCGCCACCTCGGAAAGCTCAGAGCGATCTCGGTCTCGCCATTGTCGCGCCGCATCGCTTCGAAACGCCGCGATCCGATCCCAACGAACTCCAGCTCCGCATCCAGCGCGAGGATCCCCAACGCACCGTAATCGGCCTCCCGCTGGTAGTACACGCCGTGGCCGTCCGGCAGTTTGCTCAGGCTTCGCGGCGCGATGAGGGAGTCCGGCGGCTCTTCGAACCCGGGGCCTTGAGGCCAGTCACGCTCCGAGACGGCCGCAAAGCGATCGAACGGCAGGAACGGCAGGGCGGAGATGCTCGCAAAGCGAAATCCGCGACGCGCCTTCCAACGCAGCACCGGGCTGGTGGCGGTCCAAACCATTTCCGAAATCTCGCCATCTCGTTCCAGCCGCAAACGGCCGCGCAACGGGCCGGACTCGACGAAGTCCGCGCGGGTGTATGGGCCGCTCGCGCCGAGGCTGATCCAGCCCACGTTCGGGCCGCTCGCCGGGGTAGGAGGCCAGGGCTTGGCTTGCGCCGCGTGGATGTCAACCCGCAACGCTTCCGGCTCCTCCGGCGTGGTCTCCACCAGATTCAACGAACGGTGATCGCCGGTTCGCAAATGATAGGCTTCCACTACCGCGCCGCGGGAAAGGTCCAGCACGAGCCAGAAAAAGGAGTTGCCCACCTCCAGGCGTCGCTGACCGATCCGTCGCGCCACGATCCGGTTGGCGAACTCCGCCGGAGCGGCTTCGCAGCAGGCGATGCGGTAGCGGGGTAACTCGCCGGGCATCAACGAGACGGGAAACAGTAACTCATCTGCCGCCACCTGCCACGGCACTTCCTGGCCTTCGGCGTCGGCGATGCGGAATCCGGCTCGCACACCCCCCAATTTCGCCAGCGGCACGGTGACCACCTCTTCCGTGCGCCGATAAAGCCCGGTGGGCTCTTCGACGATCACCGTCCAGACCTGCGCCGCCAGCTTGCCGGCGCACAAAACCAGCGCGAACCACCTCGTCATGGCTCGTTCTATAAATGGTAGAGCACATGTCCGAACTCGCCCTTCTCGGTGGCCAGCCGCTGCGATCTCGCCCTTTCCCACCGTGGCCGCAGTACACCGACGCCGACCGCGCACGGCTGCTCGAGGTTCTGGAGAGCCGGAACTGGGGCGGCTATCCGTTCCCGAACCGCTATGCGGCCGAGTTCGCCGAAAGGTTCGCAGCGTTTCACGGGGCCAAGTACGGCTGCGCGGTGGCCAATGGCACCGTGGCCCTCGTGGCGGCACTCAAGGCCGCTGGAATCGGCTTCGGCGACGAGGTGATCGTGCCGGCCTACACCTGGGACGGCACCGCCACGGCCGTTCTGGACGCAGGCGCCGTTCCCATCTTTGCGGACATCGATCCCGAAACCTACTGCCTGGACGTCGAGGCCGCCCGGCAGGCCGTCACCCCACGAACCCGGGCCG
>JANWXD010000129.1 GCA_025055455.1 Bryobacteraceae bacterium | reverse complement strand
GCCTCGATCGGCTTCATCGCCCTTTTCGGCGTGGCGGTGTTGAACGGCATCGTCATGGTGAGCTACATCAATCGCCTGCGGCTGGAAGGCATGCCCTGCCTGGACGCCGTCCTCGAGGGCGCGCGCACCCGCCTGCGTCCGGTGCTCATGACCGCCCTCGTGGCCAGCCTGGGCTTCCTGCCCATGGCGACCGCCACCACGACCGGCGCCGAAGTGCAGCGGCCCCTGGCCACCGTGGTCATCGGCGGACTGGTCAGCTCCACCCTGCTGACGCTGTTCGTCCTGCCGGCCCTCTATCCGTGGTTCTGCCGCAAGGCGCCCGAGCCGGCCGTGACCGAAGGCGCCGAATTTGCCCCCTCCGCCGCTTCAGAGCGGCTGTGACCGCGGGGCCTTCGCCGCCGTTTTGCTCGCCGCCGTCGTCCCGTGTAGCGCCGCCTGCGGCCGGAAGATCACGCCCGCACTCAGGCCCAGCAAGGCGCCCCACGTGTTGGCGGCGACGTCGGCCAGCTCGAAGAAGCGCCCCGGCGCCAGCATCTGCACGAATTCCAG
>JANWXD010000128.1 GCA_025055455.1 Bryobacteraceae bacterium | reverse complement strand
GCCATCGCGCATTCGCCGGCTGCATCGCGGACCGCGGGATCGCGCACTCCGTCCTCGAGACCGCAGGACGGCATCATCGCTTCCGAACATCGTCGCGGACGGCGAACGCGCAGCACTGTCGACGCGTGCGGAAGGATGCATCGCAGCAGCTGTCGATCCACGCGAGTACAGGAACAGCATCAGCCGCTGCCCGCATTCGTGCCGAGGACGGTGCCGGACCACTCCGCGTTCCGACCCGGTCGACCGAGGACGGCCGATGCAAAGCGCACCCCGATGCCGAAGCACGCACCGGATCTGCCCTGGACTCGACCCCGCCGGACGGACGAGAACCGGGCGGGGGCGGCCGTCCGAACGCGGCGAGCCAGGGCGGCCGCTCCATCATTCACCGACGGAATCTCTGCGCTCCCGCTCCCCTCGGACCAACCGTTTGCTTCGCCGGATCCGAACGCAGCCGTTTGCACAACGCAGCGCCGATGTTGCCGGACTATGCAGAGCTGACGATCGCGCACGACGCGCCGCTTCCGCAGCTGCTGCCCAACGGGCCCGACTGCCCGCTG
>JANWXD010000127.1 GCA_025055455.1 Bryobacteraceae bacterium | reverse complement strand
CATCTCCAGCGAAAGCTGCCGGAGGCGCAGAAGCACGGCAAATTCGTCTGCTACGGCCTGTATCACAGCAGGCAAGTCACAGGGCTGAAGCTGGAGTTTGAGCCGGCCGCTTTCCAGCTGGTCGAGGTCGAGCAGGTCGTCAATCAGATGGTCCATGCGTCCGGCCATGGCACTCACCAGCTGCAGGTAACGCTGAAGCTCCGGATCGGTCTGTGCTGCCGGCTGCTCCAGGCTCAGCTCGGTATAACTCAGCACCGCGTTCAGCGGCGAGCGCAGGTCATGGGCGACCATCCTCAACAGAAAGGACTTGAAGGTGTTGAGGCGCTCCAGTTCGGCGTTGGCGCGGGCCAGCGCGGCTTGTGCCAAACGCAGCTCGTTGCGGTCTTGCATTACTTGCTGTTCAAGCCGCGTCGCTGCGGTGACGTCCTCGACAAGCAATAGCAGGCCGGGCGCAGCGTCATCTTGGTACAGCGGCATGACGGAGAAATTGAGATACCGAAGAGTGCCATCAGGCCGCTCACGCTGGATGCGTCGCAGACGAAAGATATCGTTCTCGCCAC
>JANWXD010000126.1 GCA_025055455.1 Bryobacteraceae bacterium | reverse complement strand
GGTCGTGTGGGACATCCTCGAGGAGGTGATCCGCGACCACCCGATCTTGCTCAACCGCGCGCCCACGCTGCACCGGCTGGGCATTCAGGCCTTCGAACCGGTGCTGGTCGAAGGCAAAGCCATCAAGATCCACCCGCTGGTGTGCACCGCCTTCAACGCCGACTTTGACGGCGACCAGATGGCGGTCCACATCCCGCTTTCCCCCGAGGCTCAGATCGAGGCGGCGGCCCTGATGCTGTCGTCGAACAACATCCTCTCGCCCGCGCACGGGCAGCCGCTGGCCGTGCCCACGCAAGACATGGTGCTCGGCCTCTACTACCTGACCAAGGCGCGTCCGGGAACCAAGGGCGAGGGCCGCACCTTCGCCTCTACCGAGGAGGTGCTCATCGCCCTGGAAATGGGCGAGGTCGAAACGCTGACGCCGATCAAGCTGCGCTACACCGGCAAGGTGATTGACCTGACGAAGGCGTTCGACGACCAGAACGTGCTTCACACCGAGCCCATCGAATTCAACAAGCAGTACATGGACACCACCGTGGGACGGGTGATTCTCAATGACGTGCTCCCG
>JANWXD010000125.1 GCA_025055455.1 Bryobacteraceae bacterium | reverse complement strand
GCTCGAAAACCAGCGGCCGGACGGCGCCATTGGTCCCGACCCTCGCCGCGGCACCTACGCCCGCCCCTGGCAAGCTCTGGACTGGTGGCCCAACATGATCATGCTCAAGGTTCTAACCCAGTACCAGGAGGCCACCGGTGATCCGCGCGTCGTCCCTTTGATGACGCGGTACCTGCACTACCATCTCGCCCACGCCACCCAACGCCCGCTCATCGAATGGGCCTCCTACCGCTCCGCGGATCAAGTCTTGAGCATCGTGTGGCTGTACAACCGGACCGGTGACGCGAAACTCCTCGAGCTGGCGCGGATCCTCAAGAGCCAGTCGTTCGATTGGAAAGCCCACTTTGCCGACTTCCGTTACACCCAGAAAATCTCCCGCGCCGAAGCCTCGCTCAAGACCCACGTGGTCAACAACGCCATGGCGCTCAAGACCTCGGCGGTGTGGTGGCAGATCACGGGCGACCCGACCGACCGTAACGCCATCTACCGCCTGCTCGAGGTCATGGACCGCTATCACGGGATGCCCAACGGCGTCCACAGCGGCGATGAACATTACGCCGGTCTGGATC
>JANWXD010000124.1 GCA_025055455.1 Bryobacteraceae bacterium | reverse complement strand
CACCAACTATTTTGAAAACGTGCCCTCGTCCGCCCTCGACCTGGTGCTGTGGCTGGAGTCCGATCGCATGGGCCATCTGCTCGGCGCCGTCACCCAGGCACGACTCGATGAGCAGCGCGGCGTGGTCCAGAACGAGAAGCGTCAGGGCGAAAACCAACCCTATGGCCGCGTCTATGAGATCATCGCCAGGGCGACCTATCCTGCGGGGCATCCTTATTCATGGACCGTGATCGGCTCGATGGAGGACCTGAACGCCGCCACGCTCGAGGATGTCCGGGAGTGGTTCAAGACCTATTACGGGGCGGCCAACGCCGTGATCGTTCTGGCCGGCGACATTGACGCCGAGACCGCCCGAACGAAGGTGGAGAAATACTTTGGCCACATCCCGCCGGGCCCCCCGCTGCCCAAACATCGCGCCTGGATCGCCCAACGAACGGGCACGCAACGGGCAACCATGCAGGATCGCGTGCCGCAGGCCCGCCTCTACAAGGTGTGGAACGTGCCGCCCGTGGGAGAGGCGGACACGGATCATCTTCAGCTCGTCAGCGCCCTGCTCACCTCGGGCAAGAGTTCGCGCCTG
>JANWXD010000123.1 GCA_025055455.1 Bryobacteraceae bacterium | reverse complement strand
GCTCGTCTGTTCCTGGCCGAAGAGCGCGCCCAGCGTAAGGCCTCGTGATGGAATACCGCCACGGCATCGGTTGGGACCTGCACCGGCTGGCGGCCGGACGAAGACTCGTGCTCGGGGGTTTCGAGATCCCTTCCGAGCTCGGGTTGGAAGGCCACTCCGATGCTGACGTGCTTTCGCACGCCATCACCGACGCGCTGCTCGGCGCGGCGGCTCTGGGCGACATCGGACTGCATTTTCCGGACACGGATCCGCGCTGGCGCGGCGCCGACAGCACCCTCTTCCTCCGCACCGCCCTCCAGATGCTGCAGGAGCACGGGTGGCGCCTGGTGCACGTCGACTCCACGGTCGTGCTCGAGCGCCCCAAGCTGGGGCCCTATCGCGATGCCATCCGCCTGCGCCTGGCCGCCGCCTTAGAGCTGGATCCGGCCCGGGTTTCGGTAAAGTTCAAGACCGCCGAGGGCCTAGGGCCGGCCGGCGAGGGGCGGGCGGCCGAAGCCTATGCCGTCGTGACCCTGTCGCGCGACGCCTGACGGGTTCTGGCTCACAGTCGCCGCAGTCCGCGGCAGCTAATCGGCTAGAA
>JANWXD010000122.1 GCA_025055455.1 Bryobacteraceae bacterium | reverse complement strand
GCCGACTGGCGGGGGGTCTGCGACGAGATGCGCACCGCCAGCGGCTTGTTCTGGCCGATCCCGATCACGCTGTCGACCACGGCCGAGCGGGCCGCCGCCCTCGCCGAGGGCAGCGAGGTCGCACTGGTGGACCCGGACGGGACCCCGCTCGCCACGATGCGCGTGCAGGAGAAATACCGCATCGACAAGGAACACGAATGTCGGACCGTGTTTCGTACCACCGATGCGGAGCATCCGGGCGTGAAGATGGTGCTGGAGCAGGGCGAGGTCAACCTGGCCGGGCCGGTGAAGGTGCTGTCGCTGGGTGGATTCCCGGAAAAATACGGGGCGCTGTTCATGACGCCGGCGCAGACGCGCCGGCTGTTCGAGTCGCTCGGCTGGTCCCGCATCGCCGCCTTCCAGACGCGCAACCCGATGCACCGCTCTCACGAGTATCTTGCCAAGGTGGCCATCGAGGTGTGCGACGGCGTGCTGGTGCACTCGCTGCTGGGAGCGCTAAAGCCGGGCGACATCCCGGCGGAGGTGCGCACGGAGGCGATCCGCGTCCTCATCGAGAACTACTTCGTCGCCAACACCGTGGTGC
>JANWXD010000121.1 GCA_025055455.1 Bryobacteraceae bacterium | reverse complement strand
ACGCGCGCGAGGAAAAGGCCCGCGCCGAAGAAGAAGCGAAGAAGGCGGCCAAGGCGGCGGCCAAGCCGGCGGCAGAGAAGGCGGCAGCCGGTGCCGCGGCCAAGCCTGCCCCGGCGGCGAAGGCTGCGCCCGCCGAGAAGAAGGACGACGCGCCGAGGAGCGAATAAGTAAGCAGATACCCCGTTTATGAGGGCGTGGAGCGCGTTGAGAGCTGCGCTCCACGTTTTGTTTCTGTCACTCATGATAGACTTGTCTTGGAAGAACTTCAGCAGAACTGGTAATCGGCGGAACTCTCTATGTTTGCTCAACGCGGCATCCCCCAACCCCAAATGCGAATGCCCGCCCAATATGTCATCGCCATCGCTTCGGGCAAGGGCGGCGTCGGCAAGACCACCGTCGCGGTGAACATCGCCGTCGCGCTGGCGCAATCCGGCGCGAAGGTCGGCCTGCTCGACGCCGACATCTACGGCCCCAACACGCCGATGATGCTGGGCGCGAACACCTATAAGCCCGTCGCCGTCAACGGCCAGCTGCCGCCGGCGCGCGTGCACGGCATCGAACTGTTCAGCATGGGTTTCATCGTCAGGCCGGAGCAGG
>JANWXD010000120.1:270-607 GCA_025055455.1 Bryobacteraceae bacterium | reverse complement strand
CGAAAGGTTACGGCGACGACCTGATCGAAGCCTACCGCCGCCAGCCCAAACTCGTCGAACACGCGCATCTGCCGGTGCAAAGCGGCAGCAACCGCGTGCTCAAGCTCATGCACCGCGGCTACACCCGTGAGCGTTTCCTCGAAATCGTCGGCAAGCTCCGCCGCGTGCAACCGGCCATCGGCCTGAGCACCGACATCATCGTGGGGTTTCCCGGCGAGACGGAGGAGGACTTCGAGCAAACCGTGTCGCTGATGCGCGAAGTGGAATTTGACCAGGCCTTCATCTTCAAATATTCGCCGCGCCGCGACACTCCGGCCGCTGACATGCCCGATCAGGT
>JANWXD010000120.1:0-260 GCA_025055455.1 Bryobacteraceae bacterium | reverse complement strand
CCTGGCCCGTGCGCGAGGAGCGCAACCAGCGTCTGCTCGCGCTCATGAACGAGATCGGCCGGCGCAAATACGGCGCGTTCGTTGGCCGACAGGTGCAAATCCTGGTCGAAGGCCCCAGCAAACGAAATCCGGCCCGCATGATGGGCCGCACCCGCTGCAACAAAATTGTCGTCTTCGAGGGCAGCGAGCGCCACCGGGGTCAGTTGCTCGACGTGCGCATCACCCGCGCCGGCAACTTCACCCTTTACGGCGACCCGGCC
>JANWXD010000011.1 GCA_025055455.1 Bryobacteraceae bacterium | reverse complement strand
CGTGCCGCCGAAAATGTTGAAGATGGACTTGGCCTTGCCGCGGTCCGGCGGCAGGAAGAAGTTGCGCGTGTAGAGCCGCTGGTTGTCGTGATAGTGGAACAGCGTGCCGTGCACCTCGTTGGTGCCGCTCTTGGTGGCCACCGTCACCGCCGCGCCGCCCGCCATGCCTTGTTCGGCGTCGAACGATCCGGTGGTGATGCTCACCGTGTCAATCGCTTCCACCGGCGGCACGTACACCATGTGATGCGGCAGCCAGACGAATACGTTCATGGCCCCGTCCACGCGGGCGTTGTTCATGTTCCGCGGTGTGCCGTTGATGTTGGTGGTCAAGGCGCGTGCCGGCGTGTCCACGACGGCATTCTGGAAGTTCGCCGGGGTGGCGCCGGGCACGAGGTTGATGAGGCTCTGGAAGTTGCGGTAGTTGGCCAAAGGCAGGTTGGTGATCTCCCGCGTGGTGATCTCCACCCGCACGTCGGATTTGTCGGTTTGCAGCACCGCCGCTTCGGCCGCCACCGTGATCTGTTCCGTGACGGCGCCCACTTCGAGCCGCAGGTCCACGCGCGTCACCGCGTTAATCGTCACCGCCACGTTCTCCCGCGTCACGGTGCGGAATCCCTTGGCGGAGACCTTGAGGTCGTAAGCGCCGGGCAGGACGTTGACGAGCGAATACCGCCCGGCGGGATCGGTCGTGGTCTCGCGGGTCAGCCCGGTCTCTTTGCTGGTGATGGTCACGGTCGCGTTCGGCACCACGGCCTCGGTCTGGTCCACGACAGTTCCTACGATCGAGCCGTATAAGACTTGGCCCGAGGCCGCAGGCGCCCAGAGACACAAGACGGCAACCGCAAGCGAAAGATAAAGAACGACCAACTTTGTCATGGTTATCCTCCCCGTCCGTGGTCAGGAACCCCTGGCAAGAGCGACTAACGCCGCTTTTGCGATCAAAAACTCCACTCTTTTTATCGCATCCGCCCACAGGCCTTGTCAAGCGCCACCGGATAGGAATGTGGTTAAAAAAAGAGCCGGGCGCTGGTCAGGCGCCCGGCTGAGGAGCACCCACGAGCCGCTCGGAGGCAACGGCTCGTGGTTGTGGAGGAGAACCGCTCAGGCTAGAAGCCCTCCATGACCCAGGTTCGCCACTTCCCAGCCTGAAATTCGATATCGCGCCACCAACGGCGGCAACAGCAAATCTACCACATTCGGCTTGGCGGAGCGAAAACACCCGGGAGCCGAGACCAACGGAACCTGCTCCTTGTATGCCAGCAAAAGCAGATTCCCCGGCTCGACCGGCGCCAGGAACTTCTCGATATGACACCCGATGCGCTCGAAAGCGCGCCCCACGGCGTCCTGCGGCCCGGCCGGCGCCGTCGTGGACGCCACCAGGATCACGGTGCTCCGGCCGCGAAGCAATTGTTCCAGCGCCCGGGCCAGGACCGCCTCTTCTTCAACGACCGCCAGCGCATACCGGGCCGTCACGCCCAACCGCTCTAGCTTCTGCCGTACGATGTTTTCAAAGAGCTGCCGGGCGCGGTCGCCGTTGATGGGATCCGAATAAACCACTCCGACCACCGGCTGCGTGATCGGGCGAGCCTGAAGGATGGGCCCCCGCTCCCGTAGAATGGATACGAGGGCATCGAGCTCCGCCTGCGCGACTGCGAAGGGTGCGCTTTTCACCGTAGCGATCCGCTGCCCCGACCGCGCGTAGCTGAAATTTTCCGCGGTGGCGACCACGACGCTCGAGGTGCAGTTGATCTGCCGTAGCAAATCTTCGTCCACCAGCACACAGCAGTCCGAAGTGGCGATCAAATTGGCACGGCCTGCCGGCGCCAGCCGAATTTCCACCGAGCCGCAGGCGATTTCCGCCGCCACCGCCATCGCGGCGTGGTCTTCGCTGACTTCCCCCTCTTCCAACTCAGTGACCCAGACCCGCTCCAGCCCTTCCATCTCCAGGAGCCGCACATCTTCTTCGCGGATCAGGTGTCCTTTGGCCAGCAACTTTTTCCCGCAGGGTCGAAAGATGGCGCAACAGAGAACTTTGCCCGCCGACTCCCTGATGTCCACCGTCTGGGCTCTCATGACCGCCCGTTCTGCTTTTTGCGCTTCTGCGGTTGGATCCGACCCACCCGCATTATACGTAAAATAAGTCTGAAAATAGGCGAGAATTTCTCAGTGAATTGCCCGGTTTTTTGCGGGGAGGACACCACTGCATTTGTGGGGATTCTTGGACCGTGATCCGCTAAACGCCCGGCGCGCCGGCGTCACAAACCTGTGCAGGCCACTACAGGAACCCAAACTGACAACCCACTGCGAAATCAGTCAGTTAGCGGACCTCGGCGCGGACCTGACGATGGGCAGGACAATGTCTTCCTCCATCGGTTCGGGCGGCGCGGCAGCCGCAAATCCCTCGGGCGCGAGCACCTTCTGCATGGCAATTTCGTCGCAACAATAAAACTTCGGACAGCGCAAACAATCCTTCCAAACTTTGGCAGGGAGGCGGTCCCGCTCGACCTCCTCGAAGCCGAGCTTGGAAAAAAAGCCCGGGACATAGGTAAAGGCAAAGACGGCGCGCAGACCGTGCTCGCGCGCCTCCTCTTCCAGCGCCTGCACGAGCCGCCGCCCCACGCCCGAACCTTTGAACTCCGGACGAACGGCCAAGGAACGGATTTCGGCCGAGAGCGGTCCGTAAAAGTGGAGCGCTCCACACCCCACCACACGTCCGTCCCAACAGGCCACGAGAAAATCCCGGATGTTTTCCGCCAGTTCGGACTCCGTGCGAGGGAGCATTAGGCCCTGAGCGGCGTAATCATTGATCAGGCGGAGCACTTCGGGCACGTCCTGCATCCGCGCGCGGCGGATGGCAATGCCCCGCGTGTGGTCGGGACTCATCCGGCTACCTCCGCGGCCAGCAGCCGGGTGCCCACTTTGTCTCCCGCCAGGAGCCGGTGCAACACGCGGGCCTCGGCCCCGGGCGCGATCACGACTTCTCCCACGCCATCTCGGAGCGCTTCGACGGCCGCCGCCAGCTTGGCCTGCATGCCGCCGGTCGCCACGCCGCTGCGAACCAACTCTTCGCACTGGGCCACCCCGAGTTGCGCCAGTACGTTCTGATCCCGGCCGAGGACGCCCGGGACGTCGGTCAGAAAGACGAGGCGGTCGGCGGCGCAAGCGCGCGCACAGGCCACGGCCATCTGGTCCGCGTTCACGTTGTAGATGCCGCCCCGGCCGTCCCCCGCTACACAAGCGACGACCGGGAGATATCCTTGACCGAGCAAGAGATGCAATAAATCGCCCCGCGCGCCCACGGGGCGGCCGACGGCGCCCCACGCTTCCCCCAGCGGTTCGGCCTCCACCAAGCCGGCATCCACACCCGTGAGACCCACGGCTCGAACCCCCGCCGCCAGGAAGGCCGCCACGAGCTCGGTATTCACAGCCCCGGCCAGCACGCAAAGCAGCGCTTCCAACGTCTCCGGCGTCGTGATGCGAAACCCGTTCAGGAAGCGGCTTTCGATGCCTTGGCGCTCCAGATACCGGGTCATCTGCTTGCCGCCGCCGTGCACGACCGCCACGCGCACCCCGGAAGAGTGGAGGACCGCGATCTCCTGCGCCAGCCGCCGCCGCGACTCGGCGTCATCGAGGAGCGTGCCACCGATTTTGACCAGCAGCCTCACAGCAGCCCCTCGGTTTCCTCCAGCCCCAGCATCAAATTCATGTTCTGCACGGCCTGTCCGGCGGCGCCCTTGAGAAGGTTGTCGATGGCGCTCACCACTACGGCGCGGCGCGTGGCGGGATCGACCTTCAGGCCGATGTCGCAGAAATTCGTTCGAGCCACGGCCCGCAAGTCGGGCACTTGGCCGTCCTCGTACAAGCGCACGAACGGCTCGGTCCGGTAGCGTTGCTCGTAAACGGCCAGCAAAGTGGCGCCGTCGGCGCCGTCGCGGGTGCGGAAGTAGATCGTTTCGAGAATTCCCCGGTCCAGAGGGAGCAGTTGCGCCGTAAAGCTCAACTCGGGCTCCTCGATTCCCGAGACCATGAGAATTTCCGGCACATGCCGGTGACCGAGGATGGCGTAGGCGGAAAAATTCTCCGTCACCTCGCAAAAGCTCGTGGTGAGGCTGGGTTTGCGACCCGCCCCGCTGACGCCCGACTTGGCGTCGCACACGATGCCCGCCGTGCGGTCCACGACGCCGGCTTCGATCAACGGTCGCAGGGCCAGATTGGCGGCCGTAGGGTAGCAACCGGGATTGGCCACCAAGCGGGCGTTGCGCACCGCCTCGCGGCAGAATTCCGGAAGCCCGTAGGCCGCCTCGGCCAGCAGCTCGGGCGCGGTGTGCGGCTCGCCGTACCACCTCAGGTAGGACTCAGGCGTGCGGAGGCGAAACGCTCCGCTCAAGTCGATCACACGCGCCCCCGCCCGCAGCATCGCCGGAGCCAGCTCCAGGGACACCTCCGCGGGCGTGGCCAGGAATACCAGGTCGAGCTTCTCGCTGCGGACCGCCTCGCCGGTTGCGGGAATCGAAGGTGGCTCCGTCGCCCCGCGAGGTTTCGGCCGCGGCGCCGGGTCCGCACGGTGGACCAGCAGCCACGGTTCCACGTGCGGATGGCGGCTCAGCAGCCGAACGAGCTCCGCGCCGCTGTAGCCGCGATAGCCGAGAATGCCCGCGCGCGCCCGCATGATTAATTATTCGCCGATGTGAATAAATATACCACACCGGCGAAGGGCGCGCGCCGGGCTCAGAAGGCCAGCCGCAGCGCGAACTGCCACTGGCGCTGTACGGCCAGATTGAAGATGTCGAAGATGCGACCCTTCACTCCGGGGCAGTCCACACAGGTGTTGGGCGGCGCCAGGTTCACGTTGTTGAACAGGTTGAACGTCTCGGCCCGGAACTGCGCCGACCACCGCTCCGTAATCTGGAACGTCTTGAAAATCGACAGGTCGGTCTGATAAAAGCCGGGACCGAACAACGTGTTGCGGCCAATGTTGCCGAAGGCCCCTCGGGCCGGCCGGCGCCACGGTCCGCTTTGCTGCCCGTTGTTGAGCAGCACGTCGTCGGCTGTGACGAACCAGCCGAACTGGCTGGGCGCGCTCGCCTTCGCCGCCGAGATCGTGCCCACGATGTCGGGGCGGCACGGACCCGTGTCGCGGTCCCGTCCGCAGTCGCGGTAGCTCGGCGTAAACGGTAGCCCGCTGCCCCAGCGCGTCAGAGCGTTCAGTTGCCACCCGCCAAGCAGTAGATCCACCCCTCGGGAGGCGTTCGATAACCAGCGACGCCCACGCCCAAAGGGGACCTCCCACTGATTGATCATCATGAAGCTGTGTTCGCGATTCCAATCCTGGATCGCCCGGTTGACGCGGGGATCGTGGGGATAATACACACCGTCGTAGTTGATGGCCCGGCTCCAGGTGTAGTGGGCGACCAGGTTCCAGCCTTGCGAGAACCGCTTCTCGGCTTTGAGCTGCAAGCCGTGATAGTGGTTGCTGCCGTCATTGCCGAAATAGCGCAGACTTTGCGTCCAGCCGTAGCGGGGAAAGAACGGCCGGCGCTGGTTGGTGGTCAAGAAGCCGAAGCCGATGACCGAAGGCTGGTTCGGGTCGTAATCCACGCCGATGCCAGCGCCCACCATGATGTGGGTCCCTTTGTTGCCCACGTAGGCCGCTTCGACGGCCAGGTCCTGGGTGAGCTGGTGTTGGATCGTGAAATTCCAGTTATCCACCGTGGGCACGCGCATGCGCTCGGGCCGCACGAACGCCGAGATCCCCGGAGGCAAAATCGGCTTGCCCGTGGCCCCTTTCGGACGGTTGTCCAAAAGCGTCGCCGGATTCAACTGGGGTCCCGGCCCTTCCGCCAGCGTGAAGACCCGGTCGAAAGCGTTGGGCGGATTCAGGGCCTGAATCGCCAACACGGGCAGGTTCTGCGTCACCGCGTGGCCGAACAAGCTGCCGAAGACCCCGATCGAGAAGCTGCGTCCGTAGCCCGTGCGGATCACCGTCCGCGGTGTGAGCTGATAAGCGATGCCCAGGCGCGGCGCCAGAGTGCGGTAGGTCGCCTCCACGTTGCCGCTGCGGCTGACCCCGTCTTGCCCGGCAACCCAGACCTCGCCCGTGGACAGACGCACCCAGCCGCCCTTGCGGTCCCCGGTCACCGTCTCCGGGAAGTACAACTCCCAACGAAGCCCGTAGTTCAAGGTCAGCTTCGGCGTCACCCGCCAGGTGTCCTGACCGTAGAAGAACCAGCGGTTCTGGCGCTCTTCCGCATCGAAGGTGGAGCTGACGTACCGCTCGAAAGAGCTGACCTCACCGAGCAGGAAGCTAGCCAAGCCCAGACCGCCTCCCGCCGCCCCAGCCGTCCGCTCCGGGTTGAAGTTCAACTGGCCGGAGCGGTGCCGGTCGCTCGGGATCCGCAGGTTCAGCGCGCGCCGGATGTCGGCCCCGAATTTGAAGGTGTGATTGGACCGTACCTTCGACCAATTGTTGACGAACTGGAATTGCCGCTCCTTCTGGTCGAGCGGACAATTGCAGCGGTTGAAGGGCAGTGCGTAACCGAAGGTGAAGCCGGCAAACCCGTTGATGAACATGGCCGGCATGTCCGAGGTGCGCTCGTCCACGTTCAGGCCGGGGATGCCGGCCTCCCGGGCCGGATATGTGCCCAGTCCACCGGGTCGCACCCGGACCGCATAGCGAAACCATCCGAAGCGGAAGTCGGTCAGGAGCGTGGGGCTAATCGTGTAATCGAAGCCTGCCGCGATGCTTTGGTTGCGTACGTCCGACAGCCCGGCGAAGGGACTGACGGCGTCGAAGCCCCGCCCGCCGCCGACGCGCCCGAAGATGCCGGGAGCATCCTTTGCGTAATCGGCGAAGCTGTAGCGCCCAAAAAGGTGGAAGTTCGAACTCAAGTAGCCGTCGATCCGAGTGTTGAATTGATGCTCAGTGTTGCGCTCGGTCCCCGAGCCCACGTAGTTGGGCTGGTCACCGACCGCCGTGGCGATATTCGGCAACGGGATGTAGCGCAACAGGTTCTGGGCCTGCGGCGACAGACGCGAGGCGGGAATGCGGTTGCCAGGGAACTGGGTGCGTCGATCGGGCGTCAAGGCTTGACCTTCGGCCGACAAGGGGTCGAAAATGTTGACGCCGAGCGCGCTCAGGTCGCCGCGCCGCTCCGCCTCGGTGGGAACTCGAACCAACGCCGAGCCCCCCACCAAACGCTTGGTGCCCTGATAGTCGCCAAAGAAGAAGGCCTTGTTGCGGCGGATCGGCCCGCCCAGGGATCCCCCGAACTGGTTCCAGATGCTCGTCGGGACGTATTTGTTTTGCGTCCCCGTGATGGGGCGGGCTTGGGTGAACGGGTTGCGGGCGAAATGGGCGCTATTGCGGTGGAACTCGAACAAGCTGCCGTGTAGTTCGTTCGTCCCCGAACGGGTCTGGGCGCTGACCACGCCGGCCGTGGCTTGTCCGAACTCCGCTTCGTAGTTGCTGGTCGTGATCTTGGCTTCGGTGACCGATTCGAGCGTGGGGTTGATCACGATCAGGCCCAGGATGGCGTCGTGGTTGTCCGTACCGTCCAGAAAATGGGCGGTGCCGCCGAAGTGCTGGCCGTTCACGATCTTGCGAAAGGAACCTTGCGGATCCTCGGAGGCCGCCGTCTGGAAGGGCATCGGCTGCACGCCGGGCGTCAGCAGTTCGAACAGCGTGAACCGGCGGTTCAAGATGGGCAGCTCGCTGACCACGCGGTCCTGGAACACGATGGCGACGTCGGTGCGGTCGGTCTTCAAGAGCGGCGCTTCGCCCGTCACCTCGATCACTTCCGTCACGTCGCCCACGCGCAAAGCGGCATCCACGCGCGTGGCCGCGTCCACCGACACGACGACATTTTCCTGCACGAATGTTTGAAAGCCCTGCGCCTCGATCCGCACGCGGTACCGGCCGGCGATCAGGTACGGCTGGCGGTAATTGCCGGACTCGTTCGTGGTGGTTTCGTAGCTGACCTGCCGGTCCATGTCGGTGATGATCACCTTTGCGCGGGGCACGGCGGCGCCGGTGGGATCGGTCACCGTGCCCAGAATCGAGCCGTATACGGCCTGGCCGAAGACCCCTGCGGGAAGAGCCAAGCAACCGAAGGCGAAAGTTAACAAATGTTTAGTCATCCCCACCTCCCTCGGAACCACCCATCCTAGCTTCAAGGAACTAATGCTGTCAAGTTAGGACCCACCGGGCTGCGCCCTAAGGGGCTGTCGGCCGTTCGGCTGACGTCCGCGGCCCTTCCTCGATACGGTCTGTCCCGCCGAGCGCCGCAGTTAGAATGAGAAGCGTGGCGCTCAGCTTTGCCGAAGCGCGGCGTCTCGTTGTCGAGACCGTACGAGCGGCTCCAACCCCGAAGCCCGTCGAGGAGGTAGCTCTGCTCGAAGCCCCGGGACGCGTCCTGGCCGAACCGCTCGCGGCGGATCGGGACCTTCCCCCCGTGGCGCGCTCCATCCGGGACGGCTTCGCCGTGCGGGCGGCGGATCTGCCGGGCGAGCTGACCCTCGTCGGCGAGGTCCGGGCCGGCACGGTTTTCGAGGGCGCTGTGCAATCGGGCCAGGCGGTGGAGATCATGACCGGGGCACCCCTGCCGGTGGGGGCGGACGCCGTGGTAATGCTGGAACACGCGGTGCGGGAAGGTGATCGCGTCCGGATCGAGCGCACCGTCGAGCCCGGAGAATTCATCAACCCGCAAGGGGCCGAGGCGCGGCGCGGGGACGTGCTGTTGTGCCCCGGTACACGGCTTGGGTTCGCCCAAATCGCCCTGGCAGCCTCGATCGGGCGCACAAAGCTTCGCGTCTTCCGCCTCCCCACCGTGGCGATCTTACCCACGGGCGACGAGATCGTCCCCGTGGAGGCGAGCCCCGAACCGTACCAAGTGCGCAACTCCAATGCGTATTCCCTCGCGGTCCAAGTGGCGCGCGCGGGAGGGAGGCCCCAGCGGCTGGACGTGGCACGGGACGACCTCGACGAAACGCGGCGACTCGTCGAGTCCGGCTTGCAGGCCGACCTCTTGCTCCTTTCGGGGGGCGTCTCGGCGGGGAAATACGACGTGGTCGAACGCGTTTTATCCGACCTCGGGGCGGAGTTCTACTTCGACCGGGTGCTGATCCAGCCCGGACAGCCCCTTGTGTTCGGACGTGTGGGCGGCGTATTTTTCTTCGGCCTTCCTGGCAATCCGGCCTCCACCATGGTGACCTTCGAGCTGTTCGCGCGCGCTGCCCTGGAATTGTTGGCCGGTGTAGAGGAACCGGCGCTTTCGTTCTTCCGCGTGCCGCTCGCCGAAGATTTCCGTCACCGACCTGGTCTGACGCGTTTCCTGCCCGCCCGGCTGAGCAGTGACGGTCGCCGGCTGCGCCCCATCCCCTGGCGCGGCTCGTCGGATTTGCCGGCGATGGCCCGCGCCAACGCCTGGCTGGTGGCCGACGCCGGGCGCGAGTACTGGAGGGCAGGCGAGCCGATCGAGGTCTTCCTGCCATGAAACAGCTGTCCCACTACGATCCTGCCGGCAGCCCCCGCATGGTGGACGTTTCGGCCAAGCCGGAGACGGTGCGCACCGCCCGCGCCCAGGCGTTCGTGAGGATGCCCGCTGCCGTAGTCCAGCAGTTGCCCCATAATCCCAAGGGAAATCCTTTGGAGGTCGCCCGCATCGCCGGGATTGCAGCCGCCAAGCGAACCTGGGAATTGATTCCCCTCTGCCACCCTTTATTGCTCACGCACGCCGACGTGGAAATCGAAACCCGCAGGAACGGCGTGCGGATCGTGGCGAGCGCCACGACCACGGCGCCCACAGGGGTGGAGATGGAAGCCTTGACGGCCGCCTCCGTGGCGGCGCTGACGGTCTACGACATGACGAAAGCGCTCGACAAGTCCATAGCGATCCGCGACATCTATCTCTTGGAGAAGACCGGAGGCAAAAGCGGTGACTACCGTCGCCCGAGGAGCAAGCGGCGATGATCCGGGCGGCGGTGCTCACCATCAGCGATTCGGTTTACGCCGGCCGCCGCGACGACCTCTCGGGGCCCGCGGTCAAGAGCCGGCTCAAGGAGCTGGGTTGGTGCGTCGCCGTCTCCGAGGTGCTCCCCGATGAGGAAGAAGCGATTGCCCGGCGGTTGCAGGAGCTGGCTGACTCCGAGCAAGTATCCGCCATTTTCACAACGGGCGGCACGGGCTTGGCCGCTCGGGACGTAACTCCGGAAGCCACTCGTCGGGTGATCGAGCGCGAGGTACCGGGACTGGCGGAGTGGATGCGGATGCAGGGCACACGCACCACGCCGCTGGCCCAGCTATCCCGAGCCGTGGCCGGAACGCGCGGCCGGGTGCTGATCGTGAACCTACCGGGATCGCCCCGGGGAGCCCTGGAATCGCTCAATGCTATTGTGGAGGTAGTGCCGCACGCGCTGGATCTGCTCCGCGGCCAGACTGAACACCCGGAGGGCGCCGAAACCGCCTCCGAGAGAGTCACGTCAGAACATTAGCCCATGCGCACCCGTGCCCCTGTACCTCTCCTCACGGCGCTGATCTGGGCCGTGATGTCCGCACCCGCGCAGGACACGCCGGATCAGGTCTTCCGGGCCACCGTCAACGTGGTGATCGCTCCCGTGACGGTCACCGACCGGGACGGCAATTTTGTGAGCGGGCTCGAGCCGCATCATTTCCGGCTGCTCGACAACGGGAAACCGCAAGACATCAAGGTGGACGTGTCATTCATCCCCATTTCGTTGGTCGTGGCGGTGCAGGCCAACGCGGCCATGGAGGAAATGCTGCCTAAGGTCCAAAAGGTCGGCTCCGTGCTCCAGCAACTGGTGGTGGGCGAGCAGGGCGAGATCGCCATCGTTGCCTTCGACCACCGCATCCAGACCTTGCAGGACTTCACCTCGGATCCGGATAAAATCATTCAAGCGCTTGGCAAGCTACGGCCCGGCAGCACCAGCAGCCGCATGATCGACGCCGTCTCGCACTCGATCCGGATGCTGTCGCGGCGTCCGAGCAACCGCCGCCGGGTGCTGCTGCTGATCAGCGAGACCCGCGACGTGGGCAGCGAGGGCCGCTTGCGGGACGCGATCACGGACGCGCAACTGCACAATGTGTTGATCTACACCGTGAACGTGCCCCACGTGGTGACGCTGTTCACCTCGAAGCCGCAACCGCCACGCCCCGATCCCTACCCGCCTACGGCCCGGCCGCTGCCCCCGAACGTGCCGCCGACTCCGGAGACGGTGCGGGCCACCCTGGGCACGGAAGGCCGCTCGGGCAATCTCATTCCGCTGTTTATCGAGATCTTCCGTCAAGTCAAGGGGATCTTCGTCTCGAACCCCGCCGAGGTGTTCACCAAATACACGGGCGGCCGTGAATACTCCTTCACCACGCAACGGGACCTGGAGCGCGCCCTAGGACGCATCGGCGAGGAACTTCACAGCCAGTACATCATCAGCTACACCCCGAACAACAAGATGGAGGCCGGGTTCCACGAGATCGAGGTCCAGGTGCTGGAGGGGAGCACCGGCCGCATCCGGAAGGACCTGAAGGTGTTGACGCGGCCGGGGTACTGGCTGGCGGCGGTGCCCGAAGGCTGAGTCGGGGTCCGCTCGCTACGTCGGAGGGCCGCCGCGGCGGCGAACCCAACGATCCTGAGGCGGGGCAGGCTAGATCCGAAACGCGAGCGCGGCAAAGCTGACCACGCTCTGCTCGTCGATGTTCCACTGCTCGTAGCGCAGCAGCTCGCCACGCGCCTGCGGTACAGCTTTTAGAAAAGTGTACAGCGCCGAAGCGCCGCACCATTTCAAATCGTCGCGGTTCTCTTGCACCAATTCCCAGAAGCCGCGCGCGTCGCCCGCTAGAACGCGCTCGAGCCGTTGCTCGTCCCGGCGCGCCACGGCGACCATGCCGTCTTGGTGCGCGCGGGCGGCGAAGGGATCGCCGTAGCGCCGGCCCATATGCGCCATGTCGATGCCCAGCACCCAAAGGAGCCGGTCGCCTTCTCGCGTCGCCAGCTCGCCCAGCGCCTCGAGAAAGCGCTTCACGGCGTCGTCGTCCTCCGGCCGTCCGCCCTCGATCAGGCTGCGGCTGTACGGACCGCACAAGATAGGCAAGATCCGGATCTCCCCGCCAAACAGGTGTTGTAAGAAGACGACCTGGAACTCGACCGAGTGCTCGACGGCGTGGCAGTAATCTTCCAGCACGATGGCGGACCCGGCGGCCTCGACAAGGTAATTCACCAGCGCCGTGTCCGTGGTGGCCGTGCCGAGCGGGGTGACGTAGGGCTTGTGCGTCAGCCCGAATTTTTCCGGCGCCCCGTAGTGGGACGTTCCCAGCACGACGAAGGTCCGGTCGCGGTATTCCGTCCCGAGGGCCGCATAAGCCGCCTGATAGCACCGCCATCCGCCCGCAGGACTCACATGCGGCGCCACCACCGCCGTGAGCTTCGAGCGGGCCGGAGGCGCACCCTGGAAGTATCCCTCCAACGTCCGGCGCAGCGCCTCCGGCTCGTCCGGGTACGCCGAGCCGGCGTGCGCCGGGGCCCGGACGGGTGATTCGCGAAACGCGCGCTCCCGTTCCTCCTTGAGGCGGGCATAGACTTCGTCCTCGAGAAACCCCGCCTGGCTGAGCGATTCCACCAAGTGCTGCTGCAACTCACCGACTCGAAGATCGCCCGTCAGCCGTACCAGCATCTCGCGCAAATCCAGGTCGGTCCGCTCGCCGTCGAAGCACTGCAGGCACGCCACCAGGGCAGGCGGGATGATGAGCGTCGCCTCGGAGTATTGATAGGCGTCGCGGATGAGCAGCCCCGGGCGATCCGGCAACGGGGACGGCATAAAGTCCAAATTCGTCCGCAGCTTGGGGAGCCGGCGCGCCACGTTTTCATTCTAAACGGGCGCCGATCGTCAAGGCGCGGATAATGAGAAAGATGCAACGACCGAAAGCGACCTGGCTCACGGCGATCATCGCCCTCTTGTTCTTCTCTACTCCCCTTTGCGGCGCGTTCCGCGGCTCGGCTCAGCTCGACGCCATCGTCCAGGAAGCCATCGCCCGGGACGAGATTCCCGGCGCGGTGCTGTGGGTAGGGCACAAAGGCGCGGTCGTGCACCGCAAAGCATACGGATTCCGCGCACTGACCCCGCGGCGGGAGCGCATGACGCTCGATACGATCTTCGACGCCGCCTCGCTTACGAAAGTCGTGGCCACGTCGGCGGCCCTTATGAGACTGTTCGAGGACGGCAAGCTGCGGCTCAACGACCGCGTGACGCGCTACTTGCCGGAGTTCCAAGGGGGCAAGAGCGAGATTACGGTCCGCGATTTACTGACGCATTTTTCCGGATTGCGCCCGAGCCTCGATTTGGAGCCGGCCTGGAGCGGCTACGAAACGGGCGTTCAAAAGGCGCTCCAAGAGGCGCCCGTGGCGCCGCCGGGAACGCGCTTCCTCTATAGCGACGTCAATTTCGTGCTGCTCGGCGAGATCGTCCGGCGCCTGAGCGGCAAGCCCCTCGACGAATACTGCCGCCAGATCGTCTTCGCTCCCTTGGGCATGCGCGACACCATGTTCCGGCCGCCGGAGCGGCTGCGACCGCGAATTGCGCCGACGGAGCTTCTGCCGGGACAGCGTCTGCCGTTGCGGGGGGTGGTGCACGACCCCACCGCTCGGTTCATGGGCGGCGTGGCTGGCCACGCAGGCCTGTTCACGACGGCCGCGGACCTGGCGCGGTTCGCCGAAATGATACTGGCTGGGGGACGCTGGGGCGGGAGGCGAATCTTCAGCGCCGCCGCCGTGCAAAAATTCACCACGCCCCAATCGCCGCCCCACCAGCCGATCCTCCGCGGACTGGGCTGGGATATGGATTCCCCCTATTCCGGCAACCGCGGCGAGCTGTTCCCGCTGGGCTCCTTCGGCCACACCGGCTTCACGGGGACGTCGTTGTGGATCGATCCGGCCACTCGGACCTATGTCATTTTGCTGGCCAACAGCGTCCATCCCAAAGTGCGGCCCGCGATCACCTCCTTGCGCAGCCGCGTGGCGACGGCCGTGGCCGCAGCTCTCGATCTTCGCGTTCCAGGCGTGACGCTGACGGGCTACAACGAGGCGCTGGTGGGATCCGGGCTGCGGCGTGTGGTGGCCCGCAACGCTCAGGTACTCACGGGTCTGGATGTGCTGGTGGAAGAAAAGTTCGCGCCGTTTCAGGGCAAGCGCGTCGGGTTGATCACCAATCATACCGGGCTGACGCGAGACGGCCGGCGCAACGTGGACGTGATGCTCGAAGCGGGCATCCAGGTCACGGCGCTGCTCGCTCCCGAGCACGGCATCACGGGAACCGAAGAGCGGGCCGACATCCCGCACGGCGCCGATCCCGCCACCGGCCTTCCCGTCTGGAGCCTCTACACGGCCGCGGGTCGCAGACCGACCGAGGAGATGCTGCGCGACGTGGACGTGCTCGTTTTCGATATCCAGGACATCGGGGCCCGATTCTACACGTACGTGACCACCATGGCCTACGCCATGGAGGAAGCCGCCAAGCGCAAGCTTCCCTTCTACGTGCTGGACCGCCCGAATCCGCTCACTGGGGTTCGCCTCGAGGGCCCGATGCTGGACAAGGACCTGCTTTCCTTCGTCGGATATTTCCCACTGCCGCTGGTCCACGGCATGACCGTGGGCGAGCTGGCGCGGCTGTTCAACGCCGAAAATGGCATCGGGGCGGATCTGCACGTGGTACCCATGCGAGGGTGGGAGCGAGGCGACTGGTTCGACTCCACCGGCCTGATGTGGGTGGATCCGTCTCCGAACATCCGCAGCTTCAACGCGGCCTTGCTGTATCCCGGCCTGGCTATGCTCGAGTTCTCCCCCAACTACTCGGTGGGACGCGGCACGGACGCGCCGTTCGAGCAGATCGGCGCCGATTGGATTCGCGGCCGCGAGCTGGCCGCTTACCTCAACGCGCGATTTCTCCCCGGCGTTCGCGTGTATCCCACGCGGTTCCGACCCACCTCATCGCGGTTCGCCGGACAGCTCATCGAGGGCATCCGGTTCATCGTCACCGACCGGGAAGCCTTCAGCGCGGCGCGCTTGGGCATCGAGCTGGCGAGCGCGTTGCAAAAACTCTATCCGGGGCGTCTCGAGCTCGATGTCAACCGGAATTTGATCGGAAATATGACGACTCTCTCACAAATCGCTGCGGGCCAGGACGCGCGGCTGATTCATGACGGGACGGCAGCAGGCCTCGCTGAGTTCCTCAAGCTGCGAGAAAAGTACCTGCTGTACCGCTGAGGACCAGAGGTGGCATCGGCCAAGCGGTCATGCCGCGGCTTTGGCCGACGATTCGCTCTTGGACCGTTTCCCCGATTGCCGCAGCCGTTTGCGAGCCTCGACCATCCAAGCGGGCGGACGCCCACGGCGCCGCCCCCGACCTCGCGCCAGCCGCTCCAGACTCAGAATCGCTTCTTCGATTTGTTCTCTTTCTTGGCGCAATTCCGCCAAGATTTTTAGCACATCCATCGTCGAACTCCGAGATTCATGATCGCCGGGGCGCGGTTCCGAAAACGGAACAAGGCGCAGCGCGCCCCCTCACCTTGCACTTAGCTTTTTACCTCACCTTCGAACGAATTTCAAGTGCTTTGTTCTAAATTCGGAACGCCAAACCCGGTTCAGCCGTACTAGTCCCGGGAGTGTGACTGCTTGCTCCAGACGAAATAGAAGGGCAATCCCCCCAAAATCAAACCCAGACCAATGGCCGATTCCCGGGGCGAATGGAGCAGCGTGGACAGGACAATGCTGGCGGCACAAATCGTGAAAAGCAGAGGCAGCCACGGATATCCGACGGTCCGATACGGACGCTCCATCTGCGGGTTTTTCCGGCGCAACACGATCACCGCCGCCGCGGTCATCCCGTAGAAAATCCAACTGGCGAAGATGACGTAGGTAAAAAGCTCCCGATAGCGGCCCGTAAAAATCAGCACGCACGCCCACAGGCTCAGCACCCACAAGGAAACCGACGGAGTGCGGCGGGCGGGGTGGATCCGAGCCAGCGGGCGGAAAAAATACCCGTCCCGCGCCATGGCGTAGGGGACCCGAGAGCCGGATAGAATCGACCCATTCAGCGCGGCGAAGATCGAGACCATGGCCGCCAAACTCACCGCATCTGCGCCGGCGGCGCCCCAGATGCGGCGCATCATTTCGGCGGCCACACGATCGCTCGAGGCGACCACCCCGGCCGGCAGCACATAAAAATAAGCGGCGTTGGTAAGCAGATAAATCACCATCACGGCCAGCGTGCCGGCGATCAGCGCCAAGGGCAGATTGCGCTGCGGCCGGCGGATTTCCGACGCCACCATGCTCACGTTGTTCCAGCCGTCGTAGGCCCAAAGCGCCGCCACCAGAGCGGCAAAAAAGCCGGCCCATCCGCCCATGCCCGCCGCAGTGGAGGTGAAATTGGCGGCATTTCCGGCTTCCGAGGTGAGGCCGATCGCGACAATCGCGGCCAGCAACCCGATTTTGACCGCCGTCACGGCCACCTGGACCCCGCCGCCGAACCGCACCCCCAGGTAATTCACCGCAGCCAGGACCAGCACCACCACAGCGGCGAAAAACTGCCCCCAGCGAATTTCAAGCGGCCCGCCGCCCGGGCCAATCGGGTAGGGAATCCTCCAGCAGACGGCCTCCAATTGCGGATGGAAATTCGCAAGATAAACAAAAAAGGCCGTCGCGAGCGTGGCCACCGAGCCGCTTTTCGCCACCCAAGTCTGTGTCCAGCCGTACAAGAAGCCCCACAGGGGCCCATAGGCTTCGCGCAGATAGACATACTCGCCGCCGGCTTCCGGCATGGCGGCGGCCAGTTCCGCGTAGGCGAGGGCGCCACACAGCGACAGCAAGCCCCCGACGACCCAAACCAAAAACACCAGCGGCGCCGAGCCCACCGCCTCGGTCATGTCCTTGGGAACGAGGAAGATGCCGCTACCGATGATCGTGCCGACGACGAGGGCCGCCGCGCTCGAAGCCCCCAGCGCCCGCCGCAGTTCAGCCGCGCCGCGCTCCGTCATGCCCACTCTCCGGCCGCCGGAGCGAGAACAGCCCGCCCACCACAAACGTCGTCGTCGCGCCAATGAGCGCATACCAAGTCCACGCCACCGAGGTAAAAGCTTTCACGTATAGCATCACCAACAGGCCGGCCAGCATCCCGACGGTGGCGGCGTTTTGTCCGGCCCGGTGCGTCAGCAGACCGAGCAGGAACGCCCCGAGCAGCGAGCCGTAGAGCACGGAGGCGATCGAGAGGCCGGCTTCCAACACCGGGCCCCATTTGCGGGCGAGCCACGCAATCGCCAGCATGACGGCTTCCCAGCCCACCGTGACCCAGCGCGCCAGGCGCAGGGCCGAGGCGTCCGACAGCGGACCGCTCGAGCGGCCGACCGCGAGCGGCCGGACAAAATCCATCACCGTAGTGGACGCCAGCGAGTTCAGCGTCGCACTGTGCGTGGACATAGCCGCCGCTAGGATGGCAGCAATCGTTAAGCCCGCCACCCCCGGGGGAAGATAGCGCCAGACAAATTCGGGATAAATGCGGTCGGCCGGCTGCGGGGCCGGCATCCCACTGGCCGAATAGAAGGCGTACAGCGCGACGCCGATCGACAGGAACAAAGTGAACTGCAAGAAAATCACCGCCCAACTGGCCAGCAGCGCCAAGCGGCTGTCGCGGAGGCTCCGCGCTGCCAGTAGCCGCTGCACGATCAATTGCTCGGCCCCGTGGCTGGCGGTGTTCAAAAAGCAGCCCCCGAGCAGGCCCGCCCAAAACGTGTAGGTCCGCGAGAAAAACTCGCGCGAGGTGGGCAAGGCGAAGTCGAAAATTTGAAACTTCCCGGCAGCCTGCCCGGCCTCCCAAATGCCCACCCAGCCGCCCGGCACCATCTGCGCCAGTACGACCAGGCTCGCCACCGCCCCGGCGATGTACAGCAGCATCTGGGCCACCTCCGTCCAGATGACGGCCGTAAGGCCGCCCTCGAAGGTGTAAAACAGCGTCAGGCAAATGATGAGAAAAATCGACGCGAATTCGCCCGTGCCGAGCACGATGGAGACCACCAGGGAAATCGCGAACACCCGGACGCCCTCGGCCAAGGCTCGCAAGAGCAAGAACGCTCCAGCGGTGAGCCGGCGCACGCGCTCGCCGAACCGGCGCTCCATCAGCTCGTAAGCGGTGTACATCTCGCCGCGGAAGTAGTGCGGCAGAAACAGCGTCGCGATCACGATCCGGCCCAGCAGGTAGCCGAAGACGACTTGCAAAAAGCCGAAGTTTCCGGCAAACGCCAAGGCGGGGGTGCCGATGACGGTCAGCGTGCTGGTTTCCGTCGAGACGATCGAAAAGGCGATCGCCCACCACGGAACGGTCTTGCCGCCGAGAAAATAGTCCCGCAGGGTGCGTTGCCTGCGGCCGAAGCGCGCTCCGAACCAGGTAATGCCGGCAAGGTAGAGTAGGATCACCGCCCAGTCGAGCGCGCGCATGGGAAACGGGATTCTAGCACAGGGCGTTCCGGCGGCCCGGGGACCGGGACCCGGCGCTTCGGCTGCCGAAACAAGGAACCCTGCCCGCGCGTCTAAGCGGTTGCAGGCGCGGAAACGACTTGGTTATACTCCCCAGGTGCGCGTTCGGGCAGGCCCGGTCTGCGGCCGGGAGAAGCCTTGGTCGCGACACAGTCAGAGCGTATCGCAGGAGGCCCAGCGTGGCGGTGAGACTCAGCAACGTCACCCGATTGGCAATCATGGCGGTTTTCGGGCTGGCAAGCGCTTTTGCCCAGCAGGCCGAACGGCAATGGAAAGACCGTGCCGAGTACGACCTTTACGTTGCCATCACCAAGGAAGCGGATCCCAACAAGAAGCTGCAACTGCTCAACGAGTGGCGCCAGAAGTATCCGCAAACCGCCTTCGCCAAAGAGCGGCTCCAACTGTTTTTGTTCACCTACCAGGCTCTCAACCAGCCGGCTCAAATGGTGGAAGCGGCCCAGGAGATTTTGGCGCTCGATCCAAAAGATTTTCAGGCTCTGTACTGGATGACGTTGCTGACCCCGACGCTTGGCAAGGCCACTCCCGACGTTCTCTCCAACGGCGAGAAGGCAGCCAAGGGCTTGTTAGGCGCGCTCGATGAGACCTTCGCTTTGGAGAAAAAACCGGCCGCCACGAGCGAAGCCGACTGGAAGAACGCACGCAAGGACAGCGAGGCGCTCGCATATCGGACGCTGGGTTGGATCGCCATGGTGCGCAAGCAGCCCGAGCAAGCCGAGGAATATTTCACCAAGGCGCTCCAGCTCGAGCCGAGTGCGGCCAGCTTGCCGTTCTTCCGTCCCGGGGACATCGCCTATTGGCTCGGCAGCGTGCTCATCGCACAAAAGGTGCCGGAAAAACAGATGCGGGCGCTGTTTCATTTCGCCCGGGCGGCCAGCTACGATGGAGCGGGTTCGCTGACCCCGCAGGGACGCCAGGACGTCAACAAGTACCTGGAAAAGGTCTACGCCGCCTATCACGGCTCGCTGGAAGGTTTGGACCAGATCCGCCAGATGGCGCGGACCCAGCCGTTGCCGCCAGCCGACTTCAAGATCAAGAGCGCAGCGGAAATCGCCATGGAGAAAGAAGAGGAGCTGCGCAAGGCCAACCCGATGCTGGCGCTCTGGCTGAGCGTCAAGAAGGAGCTGACGGCCGAAGGCGGCGAGCAATACTTCCAGGAGCGCGTCAAGCAAGCCCTGCTGCCCGGCGCTGCTGTGCCGGGAGTCACGAAGTTTCGCGGCCGACTGGTGGCCGCCAAACCGCCCCGCAACCCCAAAGAACTCGTGCTCGCCATCAGTGACGCCACCACTCCCGAGGTCACTTTGCGGCTGGAGGAGCCCCTGGCGGGGACGGCCGAGCCCGGAACCGAAATCTCTTTTGCCGGCGTGGCCGCGGAGTTCACCCGGAATCCGTTCATGCTGACCTTCGAAGTGGAGAAGGGACAAGTCGAGGGATGGCCCGCTCCGGCGCCGAAGAAAGCTCCGGCCGTGAAGAAAAAGACCGGTAAGAAGTCGTGAGCTTGGGGCGGACTGCCCCAGCCTCCTCACTCAGCTACCGCGCAACGCCGCCTCTAGGTCGGCGGCGAATCGCCGCAACGCCTCCACTTGCTCCGGCGTCGCAGGTTGCTCCCATCCTTTGGCGACAAATACAGCTCCCTCCTGTTTCCAGACCAGCGCCGCAAACCCGCGTGGCGTGAGGAGTCCCGTGCTCCCCGCTGGGCCGAGCGCGTCTTCCCGGCGCGCCACCAGCGCCGCAAAGCCCTCCCGTTCGCAGAGCACGTGCGTGGAAGTTTCGCCCAAGGGCACGATGCGGATTCCGGCGCCGCGCAGCCGTTCCAGTTGCTGCTCGAGCAAGGCGGGACGTTACATCTTGTAGCGGCCGAGGTCTTCGTCGTTGAGACCTTCCAGCCACCGGCGCAGCTCTTCGTTGTTGACTTTCTCGGAGACCGCGCTGGCGGCCTTGGAGGAGTTCAGCACCGAGTCCTCGACGTAGATGGGGCAGTCCAAGCGCAGCGCGATGGCCAGTGCGTCGCTGGGCCGCGAGTCCACGCTGATGAGCTCGCCGTCTTTCTCCAGCCAGATCACCGCATAGAAGGTATCGTCCTTGAGGTCGTTGACGACCACCTTGCGGATGCCCGCTCCCAGCCCGGTGAGCATCGTTTTGATCAGATCGTGCGTCATGGGACGCGGAGTCGAAACCTTCTCGATCTCGAGCGCAATGGCGTTGGCTTCGTACACGCCCACCCAAATGGGCAGGATGGCGCTGCCGTTGACGTCCTTGAGAATCACGATCGGCATATTGGTGACCGGATCCATCATCAGACCCCGGATCTTCATTTCGACTTCCATGGTCGTCCCCCTCCTGCCATTAGATCAGATCTCAACCGGTGCGTCTCAGAGTACCGCCTCGCCCGCGAGCGAGTTCGGGCCGGCCCGCGTCACGCGCACGTCGAGGTAGCGGCCCGCCAGCGCCGCGGCGGGCCCGTCCGGATGTGTGAAGTTCAGGACGCGGTTCTGGGAGGTGCGGCCTACCCACTGGCCCGTGGCCGGATTATAGCTCTCGACCAGCACCTCCTCTACGCGGCCGACCAGCGCCGCGTTGCGACGCAGCTGGATGGCGCGCTGGCGTTCCTGAAGGATCATCAGGCGCCGGCCTTTTTCTTCCTCAGGAATCTGGCCGTCGAGCGCCAAGGCCGCGGTGTTAGGCCGGGGCGAAAATTTGAAACTGAAAACCGAATCGTACTCCACTTCCTCGAGCAGCGAGAGCGTCTGTGCAAAGTCCTCCTCGGTCTCGCCGGGAAACCCCACGATGATGTCGGTGCTGATGGCGATATCGCGCGGCGACTGCTTCAGCCACTCGATGCGGCGCAGGTAGTCCTGACGCGTGTACAGCCGCTGCATGCGCTCGAGCACGCGCGTCGAACCGGACTGCACCGGCAGGTGGACGTGATTGCAAAGCACGGGATTGGCGTTGATCACCTCCACGATGTCTCTGCCGAAGTCCACTGGGTGCGACGTGGTGAACCGCACGCGGCGGATCCCCGGCACCTCGGCCACGCGAGCCAGCAGGGTCGCGAAATTCCACCCCGCCGGAGAAGGATCCCGGTAGCTGTTGACGTTCTGGCCGAGAAGCTGAATTTCCGTGTAGCCGGCCTCGGCCAGCTGCCGGACTTCCTCGAGAATGCTCGAACTCGGGCGGCTCCGCTCGCGCCCGCGCGTGAAGGGGACCACACAATAGGCGCAGTTCTTGTCGCAGCCCTCGATGATGGTGATGTAGGCGCGGAACGGATTGTCCCGGCGCGTCAGCGGGGTTTCGAAGGTCTCGTCCGTGTCCAGATCGAGACCGGTGACGCGCCGGTCCCCGAGCTCGATCTGCACCAGCAGATCCGGCAGCTTGTTATAACTGGCCGAGCCGCACACCAGACTGACGTGCGGCGCCCGCTCGAAAATCCGTTCCCCTTCCTGCTGAGCCACACAGCCCAGCACGCCGAAAATCTTTCCATTGCCGGCCCGCTTGAACTGCTGCAAGCGGCTGAAGACCTTCTGTTCGGCCTTGTCGCGGATGCTGCACGTGTTGTAGAGAACCAAGTCGGCCTCTTCCGGCGTCGCCACCTGCCGGTAGCCTCGCGCCAGGAGCGTGCCCACGACTTTTTCCGAATCGTGGACATTCATCTGGCAGCCGAAGGTTTCGATGTAGAAGGTTTTCATCCCGGGGCGCTTGCTTCTCATTATAGCGGCGCCCGCCCCTGCGGTTCGGGTGTATAGTGTCGGAGGGTCGCTCATGCCTCTGCGAAAAGCCGAAGCGGTCTGGTTGGTCCTGGTATTGCTTTCCGTGGCCTTGGCGGCCGCAGTCTACGATTCCTTGCCCTCGCAACTTGCCACGCATTGGAACGCCCGGGGCGAGGCCGACGGGCACATGCCCAGATTTTGGGGCCTGGCGTTGTTTCCGCTGATCTCCCTCGGGCTGGTGGTTCTATTTTGGGCGATTCCGCGGGTGGATCCGTGGCGTCGGAACTTTTCCGAGTTTTTACGCTACTACGATGTGCTGGTCGTTCTGCTGCTGGTCTTCCTCCTCGCCGTCCAGGTCTTTGTCATTACCTGGAATCTCGGGTGGCGCTTCCACCCGGCGGCGGTGATCGCAGTCGGCGTCGGGTGTTTGGTGTACTACACGGGCGTCGTATGCGCCCACGCACGTCCCAACTGGTTCGTAGGCGTGCGCACGCCGTGGACGCTGGTGAGCGAATCGGTTTGGTACAAGACCCACAAGCGGGCCGCGCCGCTGCTCAAGGCGGCTGGAATCGTGGCCATGGCGGGCGCCGTCTTCCCCAATGCCGCCGTCTGGCTGGTGTTGTTCCCCGTGTTCGCCGTCGCCGTCTACACGGTGGCGTACTCGTATTGGGAATACCGGCGGGAGACGGAGGGCTCGTAGTAGGCGGGCCGCCGTCTCAGTAGCCTCAGTCTCTTGTCCGGAATGTCAAGCCGCCAGTTTTATCGTCGCACTTGCTAGTTTGGTGGCGTGTCAGCGCCCCCGACCGGATCGCTCCTTGTGCGATCGGCGCAGCTGCTCGGCCATGTGCCGGATCTCGGTCAGGTCGCGTTGCATCTCGCTCCAGCCGTACCAGAGGGCGTAGTCTGGATTGGCGTGGAAGGCGCCCTGGAACGTCCGCATGCGGTGCGACAGGTGCATCACGAACAGCTTCTGCTCGATGGGCGTGGGCGCGTCGTGGAAAGCGAGCAGGTCGGGATAGGCGTAGGCGTAGTTCTTTGGCTTCGTCAGAATTCCGTCCCGATAGAGGCCCGCGACGATCTCGATGGCCTCCGCCAGCAGCCGGTCGGCTTCCTGGATCATCCGGTCGCCTTTTTCCAGCTCCGCCCGAGCGAAGTTGGCCGAGTGGCACTGGTTGCAGATCCGGATCATTTTCTCGCGCTCCTGGCGCCATTCTGCTTCGGTCAGGCGCGCCACTTGCGCTTGCTTGACCAGATCGAACCGCGCCGTGGGCTTGCCCTCCGGATCCAAGACGCCCAACGCTTTGAGGATCGTGGTCTGGTCCGCCGCCCACCGTTTGTCCTGGGGCAAGGGCAGCCGCACCGCCAAAAATCCCCATGCCGTGCGGACTTCGTGGTTGCCCTCCGGCAGGTGACACGTCTGGCAGGTGGGCGCGGGCGTCTCTTTGGGCAGCACGCCGGCTTGCTTGAGCAAGTAGCGCACGCCGTGTTTGGAGGACGAGTACATTTCCCACTGCGGGTGGTCGAACCCCATGTGGCAGGTTTGGCAGGCTTGCGGCTGCCGGGCCTCCACGGCGGAGAACGTATGGCGCGTGTGGCAGGCGTCGCAGGAGGCCAGGCCGAAACCGGCGCCGTTACGCTTGAGCTCGCGGATCTCCGCCTCGGTCTTCAAACCGATCTTGTGACAGCCGCCGCAGCCCTTCATCCCCTCGGTCAACGCCATGGGCTGCCAGTGAAACGTGGGCATCGCTTTCATCGCGGCCCAGGCAAGGGCGTGCTTCCCTTTCTTGAACTGGGCGACTTGCGTGGCGTGGCACGGTTCGCAGGCCTCCGGCGTGGGAATCTTGGCTTCCGCCACATCCTCCGCCGAGGTGTGGTCCGCGCCGTGGCAGACGGCGCAGTCTACTTCGTTCTGGCTGTGCTTGCTGAGCTGCCAGTCGGTGACGATATTCGGCGTCACTTTCTTGTGGCACTCGACACATTTCTGAGCGCAAAGCGGCGCGACGAGAACCAGGAACCACCAGAGCCGCGAAAATGGTTGGAGCATGATCACCCTCCTCCGCCACTGTGCACGCACTACGATGAGAGTTTATGCCATCGGCGCGCAAGGCGTGTAGACTCCCACTCGGCCGCGAGGATTCCAGCAAATGCAGCGAGTCACGTTGCGGCACACGGACCTGACCGTCTCCCGGGCTTGCCTGGGCACGATGACCTTCGGCGGGCAGACCGAAGAGGCGGAAGCGGAGCGCATCGTAGCCCGCTCTCTGGAGGCGGGCATCAATTTCTTCGACACCGCCAACGTTTACAACCAGGGCCGGTCGGAAATCCTGCTGGGCAAAGCCCTGGGGCGTCGCCGCAACGATGTGATCCTGGCCACCAAGGTGCGCGGCAAGATGGGCGAGGGGCCGGAGGAAAGCGGACTGTCCCGGCGGGCGATCTTCCGCGCCATCGAAGACAGCCTGCGGCGGCTGGGCACGGACTACCTGGACATCTACTACCTGCACCAACCAGACTACGACGTGCCGCTCGAAGAAACGCTTGAGGCCATGGAAGAACTCGTGCGCCAAGGCAAAGTGCGCTGGCCGGGCAGCTCCAACTACGCCAGCTGGCAGGTGGTGCGGATGCTGTGGCTGGCCCAAACCCACGGCTGGCGTCCGGCATGGGTGACGCAGCCCATGTACAACCTGCTCGCGCGTGGCATCGAGCAGGAGTATTTGCCGATGGCCCGGGAGTTCGGCGTCTCCACGATCGTTTACAACCCCCTGGCGGGCGGGCTGCTCACCGGCAAGCACCGGCCCGAAGCCCCCCTTCCGGGAACCCGGTTCGATGGCAACCCTCTATACCTGGACCGCTACTGGCACCCCGCCTACTTCGATGCGGTCGACAAGCTGAAACGGATCGCCGCCGAGGCGGGCCGCTCCCTGGTGAGTCTAGCCCTCAACTGGCTGCTGCACCACACCGCGGCGGACGTCATCATCCTCGGCGCTTCCCGGTTGGAGCAGCTCGAGCAGAACCTGGCTGCCCTGGAAGACGGCCCGCTTGCCGACGAGGCCGTGGCGGCCTGCGATCGCGTGTGGGACGGATTGCGCGGCGTCACGCCGAAGTACAATCGCTGAGGCGAGGCCCCTGTATGCGAACGCTGGTAATGGCGGCGGCGCTGGCCCTCCCGGTAGCGGCGCAGGTCACAATTCCCCTGTTCCAGGCGGGCAAGCTCCGGGCGCTCATCTTCTCCGGGCGCAACAATCATGACTGGCGCGAGAGCACGCCGTTCTTGCGCCAGCTCATGGTCGCAAGCGGCCGTTTCGACGTGCGGGTGATCGAAGAGCCCGCCGGCCTCACCGCCGAAACGCTAGCCGCTTACGACGTGATCGTACTCGACTACAACGGACCCCGCTGGGGCGCGGCCACCGAGAGGGCGGTGGAGGAGTTCGTGCGCTCCGGCAAGGGGATGGTGGTGCGGCACGCGGCGGCGTACGCCTTTCACGGCTTGCCCGTGCTCGGCGACCGGCACGTGCGCACCACCATCGTGGAACCGGCCTGGCCGGAGTACGCCCGCATGACCGGCAGCGCCTGGTCGCTCGAGGATCCGCGGACAGGGCACGGCGAGCGGCACTCCTTTCGCGTCCGCTTCACCGACCGCGACCACCCCGTGGCGCAGGGCCTGGCGCCGGAATTCTGGGCCACCGACGAGCTCTATCAGAACATGCGCCTGCGGCCAGAGGCGCGCGTGCTGGCCGTGGCCTACGCCGACCCCAAAATGGGCGGCACCGGCAAGGACGAACCGGTGCTGTGGGCCGTGGCCTACGGCAAAGGGCGAGTGTTCCACTCCACGCTCGGGCATGATCTGGCAGCGATGTGGGAACCCGGCTTCGTGACCACGTTCCTGCGGGGCGCCGAGTGGGCAGCTAGCGGCGCAGTGACGCTTCCGGCTTGGATCGACCCGGCGCGCCCTCAGCAAAGGCGCACACGGGTGTTAGTGGTCACTGGCGGCCACGACTACGATACCTCGTTTTACACGCTGTTCGAAGGCTATCCGGACTTGGCCTGGGACCACGCCCCCTCCAACCGCGAGGCGTATCGCCGTGACCTGCGGCCGCGCTACGACGTGCTGGTCCTCTACGACATGCCCCAGGAGATCGGCGAGATGGAGCGCCAACATCTCCGCGATTTCGCCGAAAGCGGCAAGGGAATCGTAGTGCTGCACCACGCCATTGCCAGTTACAACAGCTGGGAGTGGTATTCGAAGGAGCTGGTCGGCGGCAAGTACCTGCTTCAGCCCGAGGCCGGGCGTCCCGGTTCCACGTACAAGCACGACGAAGAGATTTTCGTGTATCCGGTCGCGCGCCATCCGGTGGTGAGCGACGTGGGCCGCATGCATCTGTGGGACGAGACCTACAAAGGGCTGTGGATTTCCCCCGAGGTGAAGGTGCTACTGCGCACCGACCACCCGCTGAGCGACGGCCCGGTGGCCTGGATCAGCCCCTACCCGAAGTCGCGTGTGGTTTACATCCAGCTGGGCCACGATCGGCTGGCGCACATCCACCCCGGCTACCGGAAGCTAGTGAAAAACGCCATCGACTGGGCCGCCGGTCTGCGTTAAGACACCCGTCAGCCTGGCGTGTCTTCTTTCTTGGACTCCCCCCGAGCTACCCGCGAAACGGCGTTGACCACCCGCCGGTAGGGGATGGCTTCCAGGCTGTCGAACGGGATCCACTCGCCGTCCCGGAAGCTCGAGTAGTACCACCGTGCCAGCAGCGCCAAGTGCTCTTGCCTTGCGCGCACTGCGGTCTTTTGCACGACGAGCGAACCGACCAGCTCCCGCAAGCGATGATCCAGCGATATGCTCCTGCCATCCTGCGGTTGGAGGGGAAAGGTCCGCGGCTCCTGCCAGACGCCCGCCACCACAAACCAGAGCACCACCGTCGTCGGGGTCGCAGCGCGCGTGACGGCCACACCGTGGAGCCGCTCGACATCCCGCGCCAGCTCGTCGCGCAATTTGAGCGTTTCCTCGATCTTTTCGAGGAAACGGTGCTGGCGCGCGGCCTCCTCGAAGTTCAACTCCTCGCTCAGGCGGTCGCGCGCTTGGATCACGGTGGTCGTCAGGGAGCGGCCGTCGGTGGCCAAGAATTCCATGACGCGGCGCACTTCGCTTTGGTATTCCTCTTCTGTGACCGCGGCCTGACAGGGCCGCAGGCACAGGTTCATTTCGCCGTAGATACACCCCGGGTGCTGCGGAGAGGGATCGAGGTCCTCCTCGCAGCGCCGGAGTTGAAAGAGGTCGAGAAAGCGACTCTGGAATTGTTCTGCCGACGCGCGCGTGCGGAAGGGTCCGTAGTACAGCGCCCGGGCGGCACTCAGGCGCGTGGTGATCTGACAGCGGGGGAAGCGGTTCGAAAGGATCAGCTTCACGTAAGGCGGCATCCGCAGCCGGATCAAGCTGGCGTAGTTTTCGGGAAACTCGCGCCGCGCCCAGGCGTAAAGCGTGAGGTGGGTTTCGAGCTGCGAGGCCGTGAGACGGTACTCGATGCGCCGGGCCAGCGGACGCAGATACAGCAGCCGGCCCGGCTGGGCACGCTCGGCCAGCAGACGCCGCAAGCGCCGCCGCAGCGACGCCGTCCGCCCCAAGTAGGGCGCGCCTTCCTGCGGCCGGATCAAAAATACAGCGGGCTTTTCCGGCGCGGTTTCGAGCAACCGGTCGAGGGCGTCCGGCTCGGTCTCCAGCTCCACGACCGCGTCCGGCGCCAATCCCTCCATGCCTTCAGGTTCGCACGGACTCTGCGTAGCGGTTGCGACACAGCGGCCCAAAACGGTCAGGCCTGGCGCGCGCCTCCGGCAGGGGCCTCGGTCCACGGCCGGGACCGGGCCACCGAGATGCCACGGACCTCGCGCGGCCAGCGCCCGGAGACAGCGCAATAGAAGTGATACAGGTCGCCCGCTCGCCAGATCACCGACGGCTTGTGGGCGTAGGTGGAGTCCACGGAACCCTCGGGGCCGACATCGATCAGGATCGCGTCACATTTTTCGGTGCGGAGCAAATCGGGACTGAAGGCTGCCAGGTCCCGAGCGATGCCTCGGGCATCCAAGCCGTAGTAGAAGATCACCCAGCGGTCGCCGTCCCGCAGCACGCACGGGTCGCTGGCGAAGCGTTCGTCGGGGCTTCCCGGAGGGCCATTGCGCAGGATCGGATTGTTCTGGTACCGCGTCCATGTCTTCAAGTCGTCCGACCAAGCCACGCCGATTTGTTCCCGCCAGTTGCGCGGCGCTTCGTCTTTGGCGTTGTAAAGCATGTAATAGCGTCCGCGATGCTCGACGAGGCAGGCCTTGTAGAGACCGCCGCGCTCCCAGGCACCACCTTCCTCCGGACGCAGGCACGGCGGCTCGACTGTCCATTGCCTCAGGTTCGAACTCCAGCACAGGCCGATGACGGCCGGACCCTCCTCGTAGCCGGGCCGCGGGTAGGCGTGATAAACGCCCAGGTAGCGACCGCGGACTTTGCGCAGACGGCCGGGCGAGCGTAAGTCATTTTCGCGAAGGATCCAAGTCAGAGCGATGTTATAGCGCGTCACCGGCGAGGTGGGATCTCGCCGCAGGATGCACCCCTCCTTGCGCCAGTGGATCAAGTCCTCCGACGATGCCAGGCCGGTCTGGTAGCCCACGCCGTCGAAGCCGACAAACGTCATCCAGTAACGGCCGTCATGGCGGAACACGAACGGGACATCCACGGCGAGGCGATCGAACTCACCCTCCCGGCCGGAGGCGGCGACGACGAGGCGGCCCAGTTTGTACGGGGTGGCCAGATGCGAGCAGGGGCCGGCGGCGCGGCCGAGCGTCAGGGGCAGGGCGGCCAGCACTTGGCGGCGCGTCAAGCCGTCCTTCATTGTCCAAGGGGCTCTTTGGCCCAAGACTCATGATTGTAGCCGGAGCGAAGGCTCGTGCTTGGGGTGTCGGCGAGTCGCCGCGCTCGGGTAAAATTTGAAAAACGGGATGTTCCGCATGGGCAGGGCTCGGAAAGAGAAAGCAGCCCCGCTTCCCGAGGGGTTGGGGCCCGACGTGATCGTCAGTCCGGATGTGCGGCGACCGGACCGCGTGCCCCCAGGGCAAAGTGTCACGGAGAAATGGCCCGTGCTCGACGCCAGCGGCCCTCCCCCCATCGACACGGATCGCTGGCGGCTCCGCATCGGCGGACTCGTGGCACAGCCGCGGGAATGGACGTGGCAGGAATTCCTCGAGCTGCCACGGGTGAAAGTCTATGCCGACTTCCACTGCGTGACCCGGTGGTCCCGCTTGGGGAATCTCTGGGAGGGTGTCTCGACGCGCGAACTTCTAAGGCAGGCCGGCGGCGCCTTACCAGAAGCTCGCTTCGTCATGGCCTACGGGTACGATTTCGGCTGGACAACGAACCTGCCGCTCGAGGATTTCCTCGCCGAGGATGCTTTGGTGGCGCTGTTTCATGATGGCGAGCCGCTGAGCCTCGAGCACGGCGGCCCCGCCCGACTGGTGGTCCCGCGCCTGTACGCCTGGAAGAGCGCCAAATGGCTGGCGGGCATCGAGTTGATGGCGCAAGACCGGCCCGGCTTTTGGGAGCGGAATGGCTATCACATGCACGGCGACCCGTGGAAGGAGGAGCGATTTGGCTGGTAGGGACCCATCGCGCTCTTGGTCGCGGCGCGGATGGATCGCGGCCGCCGGCGCGGCAGGCGTGGCAGGCGTCGGCGCGCTTCTTTACGCGCAAGCCCCCGGATTCTGGCATCATTACTTCCGAGAAATGCGCCGTCCCGTCGCGCCCCCGCCCCTGCGGCCGCGCCCGGAACGCTGGCCGGATCGCGGTCTGCACGCTGCCTGGCTCGGCCACGCGACGGTGTTGCTCAAGATCGAAGGATTCACGGTCTTGCTCGATCCGATCTTCAGCGTGCGGGCGGGCATCAACGTCGGTCCTATCACCTTGGGAATCAAGCGGCTGGTCGAACCGGCGCTTCGCATCCGCGAGCTGCCGCGGGTCGACCTGATTGTGCTCTCCCACGCCCACATGGATCACATCGACCTGCCTTCGCTGCGTCGGCTGGAGCGGCGCCATACGACGGTGGTGACGGCCTCGAAAACCAGCGACCTGGTGCGGGTCAAGCGCTACCGCGCCGTCCACGAAGTCGGCTGGGGCGACCGCGTCCGGGTGGGTCCGGCCACGGTTCTCGGCTTCGAAGTGAACCATTGGGGCGCGCGCATGCGCACCGACCATTACCGCGGCTACAACGGCTACCTGATCGAGGTCGGCCGCTACCGCGTGATCTTTGGCGGCGACACGGCCATCACGGATTCCTTTGCGCGCCTGCGGAGCTCGCGCCGCGTGGACCTGGCGGTCATGCCCATCGGCACCTACAATCCCTGGATCCGCCGCCACTGCACCCCGGAGCAGGCTTGGAAGATGACCAACGACGCGGGCGCGGAGTTCCTTCTGCCGGTGCATCACCAGACATTCCCTCTCGGCCGGGAGCCGGCCGGAGAACCTCTCGAGCGGCTCTATCGAGCGGCCGGCAATCAGGCCGGACGCATCGCCCTGAGCCGCATCGGCGAGGAGTTTCACCTGAGCTGAGTCCGATTTGGGAGCGCCTCAAAGGCCGGGCGGTAAACCGGCCTCAGGTGGACATGCGGCGCAACATCGGCACCGGGGGCGTCGCCTCCACGGCCAGCGCGGCCGCATAACCGAGCGGGGCTTCCAACGCGACCACCCACCATCCTGGGTCGTTGTCTGGCTCGGCCTCCAACCGGCCGAACCGCAGCCCCTCCCCCCGAGCTTTCAGATACGCCTCCTTGCGCGTCCAAAGCTGGAAAAACGCCGCCACCCGCAGTGTTGGCGGCACGGCTTCCAACAGCGCCCGCTCCCCCGGTGTGAAGTAGCGCCCGGCGATGCGCTCCCAACCGGTCGTTTCGCGGATGCGCTCCACGTCGATGCCGACTTCGCGGCCTTGCGCGAAGGCATACAGCGCCACGTCGTCGGAGTGGGAAACGTTAAAGCGCAGGTCGGCTTCCGAAACCACTGCGGGCTTTCCCGACGGGCCGTACCGAAAGCGGACCGCGGCCGCCTGGCATCCCAGATACTGCGCCAGCAGGCGCCGCAGGCAGCCGCGCGCCGCGATGAACCGCCGCCGGTGCACTTCGAAGCGGTACCGCGCCGCGCGGGCCTGCTCGTCCGTGGAAAGCGTCTGCGCGAGCCGGGACAACTCCTCCGGGTCCAGATCCAGGCGCGCCTTCCAGACGTGCACTTCGTTGAGGGGCAACGCAAGGGCGCTCACGGGCGCACTGGCCTCCGGCCCACGCGTTTGAGCACGTCGTAGATTCCTGAAAAGACGATCTCCTCCACGTCTTCGCTGAAGGGGCCCGGCTGCCCGTAGTACAGCATGCTGTCCACCGCTTCGTAGCCGCCTTCCTTGAGCACGCGCAGCGACGGGATGTAGCACATCACGTCGTTGGAATAGCCGGCCACGACGATCTCTTCGCCCGGGTACTCGCGCTTGATGCGCAAAGCGTAGTCCACCACCACCTCGCCGCCCAGCGCCACGAGCGTGAGCGTGTCGCCGAACCGGATCGCCTGCACGGGATACGGGATGCGCCGGATCGGCCGGCGCTCGTCGTAAAGGGCGAGCATGGCGCGGGCGTGGCGCGCCCGCACCGGATGGGGATCGTTCAACCGCTGCTCGAAGGTCTCCCGCGTGTGGGGAGCGAATTGTGGCTCGACGATGCGGAAGGCCGCCCGCAAGGGGCCTCGCAGCGGCCGCAGCCGGTTGGAAAGCACCCGCTCGACTTCCTGGGCCAGCGTCCGCCCGTGCTGCTCGGCCAGCTCGAGCGTGCTGCGCGGGTGCGGATTTTGATCCCCACCGCAGAGCATCAGAAACATGGCCGCGGCTTCCGGATAGGTCTTCTCCAGCTCGATTTGCGCAAAGCCGGCGTAGTCGCCGCTGATCTGGTAAAACTCGCCCGTGAGCGTGGTGGTGTGACACGCATAGCCAAACAGGACCGCCACGAGCTTGCCGCTTGCGTCCGTCACCCGCAGCACCGGAACGGAGTGATCCACGGGGCCCTTCGGGTTCACCCCCAGCCGGATGCCTTTCTCGGTGGGCTCGCGTCGATTTACGGCAAAGCCCACGGTGCCTTGCCCGAAGGCGAGTTGCGCGGGGACGAGCCGACCCAGGGCGGCGCCGATCACCGTCACGAGATCTTCGGCGAGCCGCTGGCCGTATCGTTCAATCTTGCGTTGCTCGTCGTCGCTCAAATCGAACATCAGGGTCAAATTGCCCCGCACCATGGGACCGGTATGAGTGTGGGAGGCATTCAGCAGGAGCCGCGCCCGCTCCAGGCGGTACCGCTTTTGCACCTCCGCCGCCACGGCCTCTGCGAGGGAGCGCGGCAGGCCGATCAGGTCGGTGGTGACGATTACCACACGGTTGCCGCGCCGGTCCTCGAGCGCCAGCGCTTTGGCCCACAGATCGTGGATGACGCCTTCGGAGGGTTTCTTGCGGCTCGCGTAGCCGGACATCCAGATGGGCCCTTCGGGCGTGATGCGCACGCGCGCCACGCCCGCTTTGAACTCCGCGCCCGACAGCGCGCTGGCCAGCAGAAGGGCAAAACAACAAACCCGCTTCCACATGAGCTTCTCATGGAGAGCCTAACACAGGCGGGCCGGCCCAGCCCGATGACCGAAGCCGGAGCTTCCCCCGGGGGAGCCGGGCCGAAGGTGGCGAAAGTTCGGCCCGTTGACAAGCCTGCCGGGGCCTTGATAGCGTGGTCACGACACTGAGAAAGGAGGTGATCCAGCAGATGACATCTGACAGTAGAAAACCGCGCGAGGTGGCCGACTCCTAGAGCGGCCGTTCTCAATGTTGTCGGCTCTGTTCAGTGGCAGAGCCACAGTTCCTGTGGACCGGCTGCCTTTCGCGGTGCGCTGAGCCTCAGGATTCTCCTAAGCGCTCGATCCCCGGAGAGCCGCCGCATCGAGCGGGCTCTCCGGGGATTGTCGTCTTCCGGCACGGGGTTGGTATACTAAGAGTTCACGCCTCGGAGAAAGGGAAACCTGCGGCGAGCCATGAAGGCTGGGATTCACCCTGCGTACCACGAAGTCAACGTCATTTGCGCCTGCGGCAACAGCTTCCGCACGCGGTCCACGCACAAAGGCGACATACGCGTCGAGATTTGTTCCAGATGCCACCCCTTCTTCACGGGACGCCAGAAGCTGGTGGATACGGAAGGACGTGTGGATCGCTTCCAGCGCCGCTACCGCAAGGCTGCCGAGAAAAATCGTCAGCCCGAACCGGCCTCGTAAGGGTCAGGGACGCAGCCCACGCGGGTGCCCGTTTTTCTTGCGTTTGCGCTCCATTTCGGCGCGCAGCTTCTCGTATTCCTGCCGCTGCTCGTCGGTGAGAATCGCCCGCACCTGGTTGGCGTGCTCTTCCTGAATCGCATTCATCTCCGGCCGCATGCGTTCCCGCACCTGTCGGAACCGGGCGTCGGTGACGTCCAGAATCGCGTTCAGCTTCCGGAGCTGCTCTTCGGTCAGCTGGAGCCGCGTCCGCATCTCCTCCACGTAACGGCGACGAAACTCTTGCGGGTTGCGGGGGCGGGCCTCCACCTGCTGCAGGGCCCAGAAGCGGTGGCCCAGCGCGCCCACAACCACCCCGCTCACGAACACCAACAGCAGGTACAGAGCCACGCGAAGGCGCGAGGAGTTCATCGCAGACCGTTCTCGTTTGGAAACGCCGTGGCGTAGAGCTGCACTTCCGGGGGATTTTCTTCCGCCAGCGCCTCGACATACGTGGCCCGGCTGAACACGCCGCCGGGCGCGGCGACGTTCAACAAGAGGCCTAGGACCAGGCACGCCAGCGCCGCAGCGCCCACAAAGGCCTGAGCCCATCGGCACAACCGGGATGTCGCCTCCCGCCGACCCTCGATGAGCCGCCACACACCGGGCACAAAAGACGCCGTGGGCTCCGGGTCGGGACACGCCTGCCGGTATGCTGCAAACAGCTCATCGAGCTGGCGTTCGAGCCATTCGGGCTCGAAGTTCTCCGTATGCCTCAACACCGTTCACCCCCTACCCGTCGCTTTCCGAGCCGCTGACGGAGACTGTTTGTCGGCCAGCGCCCTCAAAACCCGCTGCCGCGCCCGGAACAACCTGACCTTCAGAGCGTTCTCGTTCACATGATAAATCTTTTCCAGGTCCTTCAACGACAACCCCTCGACCTCTTTGAGCAGCAGCAAAATCCGATCCTCTTCGGAGACCGAGCGGAGCAGCGCCTGGACCAGCTCCCGCACGCGAGCCCGTTCCTGCTCCTCTTCGAGCTGCTTGAGGCCCGCCGCCGCATCCGCCATGATTACCTGCTGCTCGCTGAGGTCCGCCAGGCGCGACTCTACCCGCCGGCGTTGCCGGCGCAAATAATCGTAGGCCGCGTTGGCCGTCAGCCGGTACAGCCACGGCTCAAAAACCTCTGGCGACCGCAACTGGTTCAGCGATAAGTACAGCCGGAGGAAAACCTGCTGCCCTACATCCTCGACGTCTTCCGGTCTGCCAATCAGCCGGGCGATCGTCCCGAGAACCCGCTTGCGGTACGCGCCAACAATTTGGCTGAAGGCCTCGTCGTCTCCGGCTCGTGCGCGTTCAACGAGTGCGAAATCGACCAGCATGCGGCTAGCATGGCCGGCATTCCGAGGCCGCCTCCAGCCTCGCTTGCAAAGGCGCGGCTCCCTGTCCCCAGGTTACACGCCAAGTCCAGGAAAATCAAAGTGGTTCGCGGCTGCGCAAGAATAGGCCGACAGAGTCAAGCCGTGCGGCGCTGCCGGTTCTTGCCGCCCACCATGGCGTATAACTCGATGGAGCGGATGAGGTTCTCCAGCAGCAACCAGCGCAGGTACAGGTAGCGGAGTTCTCCTTCTGGGCTTTGCTTGAACGTGGGGGAGGGATTTTGCTTCGCCATGTCCTAGTTGTACTAGAACCATAGGTCGAACTGCAATAACCCCTAAGCGAATTCGTCTGAGCTAATTTGCGGGTATCGCATGGAGTAATTGGGGGTATCACAGGTTTCCGGATCCGACAGTCGCAAAGGCGGAGACTGGGGCGTGGTAGAATCAAAAGGCCTCTGATTTCCATGGACTTCCTAGCGGGATTGAACCCCGCCCAGCAGGAGGCGGTGCGCCACGGCGAAGGGCCCTTGCTGATCCTGGCTGGAGCTGGAAGCGGCAAGACCCGGGTGATCACTCACCGCATCGCCCATCTGATCGGGTCCCGGCGCATTCCGGCCTCGGCGATCCTCGCTGTTACGTTCACCAACAAGGCCGCCGAGGAGATGGCGGGGCGTGTGGCGGCGCTCCTCGGCGAGGCTCACTTGGGGAATCGGCCTTGGGTCTCTACCTTTCACTCCTTCTGTGTGCGCCTCCTGCGTCGCGACGGCGCCTCCTTGGCAACCTGGCGCCCGGGGTTCACCACAGCCTTCACCATCTACGACGAAGACGATCAGCTCGCGGTCGTCAAGGCGGTGTTCCGCCGCCACGGCCTCGATGAAAAGTTCATGCCCTATCGGGCCGTACTTTCCCGCATCAGCTTCGCGAAAAACCACCAGCAAACTCCGGCGGACCTGTACCAGGCCTCGACCGACCCGCGCATGTCGCGGCTGGCCCTGGTCTACGAGGAGTACGAAGATCGGCTTCGGCAGGCCAACGCGCTGGACTTCGACGATCTGCTGCTCGAGACCGTGCGCCTCCTTCGGCAAGATGAGACCGTACGCCGCCGATACAACGAACGGTTCCGCTTCCTGCTGATCGACGAGTACCAGGACACCAATCGCACGCAGTACGAGCTGGTGCGGCTGCTGTCCGAGCAACACCGCAACGTGTGCGCTGTGGGAGACGAGGACCAGTCCATCTATGGCTGGCGGGGCGCTGACATCCGCAACATTCTCGATTTCGAACGCGATTTCCCCGAGGCCCGGATCATCCGCCTCGAACAGAACTACCGTTCGACAGGCAATATCCTGGAGGCGGCCAGTGCGGTGGTGGCCCGCAACACGCAACGCATCGGCAAGTGGCTGTGGACCGAAGCCCCGCCGGGCGAGCGCATCGGTTTGTTCGAGGCCGCCGACGGCGAACAGGAGGCTCTCTTCATCGCCGACACGATCGAGCGCCTCTTTCGCGCCGATCCGCACACGCGCGTCGCCGTGCTCTACCGCACCAACGCCCAGTCGCGGCAGATCGAGGAGGCGCTGCGCCGTTATGGCCGCAACTACCTGGTGGTCGGGGGCTTCAGCTTCTACCAGCGGGCCGAAATCAAGGACGTGCTCGCCTATTTGAAGCTTCTGCTGGCGCCCCGGGACTCGGTGAGCCTCCTGCGCATCATCAACACCCCAGCCCGCGGCATCGGCAAAACCACCGTGGAACAGATCGAGCGCTACGCCGGCCAGCACGGCCTGAGCCTGTGGGACGCCATCGAGCAGATGCTGCGAGACCACCTCCTGCCATTACGGGCCGCAGCCGCGCTGCAAGCCTTTCGTAACCTGATTCAGGAACTCCGAGAGGCCGCGGCTTCGCAAACTGTCGACGCCGTACTGCGGCTGATTTTGGAGCGCACCGGATACCTGCGCATGCTCGAGGATGGCACCCCGGAATCGGAGACCCGCCGCGAGAACCTGGAAGAGCTGGTCAACGCCGCGGCGGAAGCCGCCGAGCGGGGAGAGGACATCGCCGCTTTTCTCGATCACGCCGCTCTCGTCTCGGAGGCCGACAGCGTGGACGAGCGGGCCCAAGTGCTGCTGCTGACCTTGCACAACGCGAAAGGTTTGGAATTCCCCGTGGTGTTCATCGCGGGAATGGAGGAGGGATTGTTCCCGCACATGCGCTCGCTTCAGGATCCGGCCCTGCTGGAGGAGGAGCGCCGCTTGTGCTACGTGGGCATGACCCGCGCGCAGAAACGCCTCATCCTGACCTGGGCGCGCGAGCGCCGCCGCTTCGCGGCCGGCGAGCCGGAGGCCCGCCCCCCCTCGCGTTTTCTCGCAGAGGTTCCGCCGCACCTGACCGAAGACTTGAGCGCGCCTGCCTGGGCCGGTCCGGACCTGTTCGTGGAGTCCTTCGAAGTGCGGCGCAGCGCCCAACGCGCCGCCTACCCCGGCAAGACGTACAACTCCGTCGAGCACATCCGCGAGTTCTTTGCCGCCCGCAACCGAGGGGCGACGCCGGCGCCGCGATCCGCCCCGGCGCCGGTCTTGCCGTCCCCAGCTCCCCGGCGCCTGCCCGCGCCGGGGGTCACCGTCCGCCATCCCCGTTACGGCCGCGGCACGGTCCTGCGCAAAGAGGGAGACGGCGACGACGCCAAGCTTACGATACACTTTCCTGGTTACGGTCTGAAAAAGCTGATCCAAAAACACGCTGGATTGAGCATCGAGGAATGAACACCAAACACATCAAAGACCGAGCCGAGCGGAAACGTCTCAAACGGGAAGCGCGCAAGAATGCGCCGCCCAAGCAGAAGCGGCCGCCCGACGTGCCGCGCGGCGCCCACAAGAAAAAAGTCAAGAAAATGGCCAAGGGCCAGCGGAAACGGTAGGCGTTCCTGTCCAGCCGGTCGGCGCGGATGAGCCTGTTTCGCACCAAAAGCATCGACGAACTCATCGCCGCTGCCGAGGCGCCCGACAAGCGCCTCCGCCGCACTCTCGGCCCGGTGAGTCTGACGGCGCTGGGCATCGGGGCGGTCATCGGATCCGGGATCTTCGTGCTGACGGGAACGGCAGCGGCGGGCGAGACGTTGAGTTATCGTTCCATTCTCCACGCTCCGGTCCTCGAGCTGCTGTTGCATGGCAGCGATGTCGCCTCCACGTTGGGCCGCCCGGGCGCCGGCCCCGCGGTGTCGCTGTCGTTCCTGCTGACGGCGCTGGCGTGCAGTTTTGCCGCGCTGTGCTACGCCGAGCTGGCCTCCATGATTCCGGTGGCCGGCAGTGCGTACACCTACTCTTACGCCACCCTGGGCGAGATCGTGGCCTGGATCATCGGCTGGGACCTCATTCTCGAGTACGCCGTCTCCAACATGGCGGTCGCCGTCGGGTTCTCGGCTTACCTGAACGACCTGCTGGAGGGGACCTTCGGCGTCTCGTTGCCGAAACAGATCTCCGGACCCATGATTTCGGGGGGCGAATTCACGGGGAGCTGGTTCAACCTGCCCGCACTCGTAGTTCTGCTCGTGCTCACAGTGATTCTCGTCCGAGGCGTGCGCGAGAGCGCCGAGACCAACAACGTCATGGTGCTCATCAAGGTCGGCGCCATTCTCCTGTTCGTCCTCGGCGCCGCCCACGCGGTCGAGGTGGAAAACTGGCGACCCTTCATGCCCAACGGCTTCGCCGGGGTTCTGACCGGGGCGGCCATCGTGTTCTTCACCTATATCGGTTTCGATTCGGTATCTACTGCGGCCGAGGAGTGCCGGCGCCCGCAGCGGGATCTGCCGATCGGGATCATCGCTACCTTGGTGATCTGCACGGTGTTGTACACGGCGGTGGCCCTGGTGCTGACCGGCGTGGCGGATTGGCGCACCTTGAACAACGCCGCGCCCGTGGCCAACGCCCTGAAGGAATTGGGCCTGGAAAACGTCCGCCGCTGGGTCAGCATCGGCGCCCTCCTCGGCATGGTCTCCTCGCTGCTCGTGTTTCAATACGGGCAGGCGCGGGTGTGGTTCGCCATGTCGCGAGACGGCTTGCTGCCCGCGGCTTTCTCCAGAGTCCACCCCGTGCACCGCACGCCGCACGTCAGCACCTGGATCGCCGGCCTGTTCGTGGGCATCCCGGCCGGCATTTGGGATATCGGGACCTTTGCGGACCTGGCGAATATTGGGACCCTTTTTGCGTTCGTGCTCGTCTCGGCGGGAGTGATCGTCCTGAGGCGACGTCAGCCACACCGGCCGCGGGCCTTTCGCGTGCCGTTATGTCCCTGGCTGCCGCTGGCCTCCATCCTGAGCTGCGTGTTGTTGATGCTCAGCCTGCCGCTCGAGACCTGGGTGCGCTTCCTGGTGTGGCTGCTCATCGGTCTGCTGATTTATGTGCTGTTCGGGCGGCACCGGAGCGTGCTGGCGGGGGGAGGAAATTCCCGGGCGTGAAATGACCGATTCCGCGGAGCGGCGCCCCGCTGGTTTGCCGCCGTGGCCGCCCGGCTCGCGGGCCGGAACTAGAATGGAAGTTCCGATGGATGCGCGGCCGGTGCTAGCCTTGCTCGCGAGGGTGCTTCAGGAGCATCGCCTGGAGGCCGTGTTGATCGGTAACGCAGCGGCGGCTCTGCAAGGCGCGCCCGTCACCACGGTGGACTTCGATTTTTTCTATCGCAAGACTCCCGCCAACCAGCGCAAGCTGAAAGCGATCGCTAAGACACTCGGGGCCGTACTGTTGAAGCCCTATTACCCAGCCTCGGACCTGATCCGTCTGGTGCGGGACGAAGATTCGCTTCAGGTGGACTTCATGGCCACGATTCACGGCGTGACTTCGCTGGCGAGCCTACGCCGCCGCGCAAGCCGGATCGACTTCGACGGCTACCAGTTGCTGGTGGCGGACTTGGCCGACATCGTGCGGAGCAAGCGCGCGGCGGGCCGTCCCCGTGACCGCGCCGTGCTGGAGATTCTGGAAAGGACGCTGCGTGAGAAAAAACAAATCCAGGCGGAAAAAGCTTGAGCTGCTCAAGCGGGAAAGCGAGCGGGCGCTCACCGAGCAGATCCGCCGCCTATTGCGCCTGCCGCCCGAGCAGCGCACGCATTTCCTCCGCCAGCGCGTGGCCTTCCGCGCCTCCTGCCTCTAAGTTCGAGGACGGGCGAGGCAACCCCGAAATTTTGCGGCCGGCCCTGGTCAAGGTGACGAGCGTAAAACCGCACCGCTTCGGTAATTCTCCGCCGATCCGCTCTTCCGTCGGATGAGGCAGCTAGCCGAAGCGACGGCATTTCGACCATTTTTGCCATCTTGACTGGCGGTAACCGTAGGCATATAATTCCCGCCCAAGAGAAGACCTGGGGGGTGTCATCCATGGGACACAAGAGAACCGTGGTCGTGATTCTGCTCCTGCTGTCTGTGCCTGCTTGGGCGCAGATAGGTACATCCACGATCACTGGACGTGTAACCGACCAAAGCGGGGCCGTCGTGCCCAATGTGTCGGTCACGGCCGTACAACTCTCCACCAACTTCACCTTTACTGCCGTAACCAACGAGGAGGGCATTTACCGCCTGCCCTCGCTTCAGCCCGGCCAATACCGGATCACTTTCGAAGCCCCTGGCTTCAAACGGGCGGTTCGCGAGGATGTGCAGTTGCGAACCGGCGACACTCTTGCCGTGGACATGACCCTCGAAGTGGGTGCCGTAGCCGAAGCGATCGAGGTCACCGGCCGGACCCAAATGCTCGAAACCGAGACTTCCGCCACGGGGACGGTAGTGAGCGGCACGGTGCTCTATGAGATGCCGCTGTATCAGCGCTATATCAACTCGACGCTGCACCTCGTGCCGGGCGTGGTCACCGGGGGTTACGCCTACGGGGGTGGTCTGGGCGGCTACAGCATCGCTGGCCAGCGCTCCGGCGCCATCGGTCTGTTCGAGGATGGTGTGCCGGCCAACGACCAGTTGAGCGGCACCGGCGTCATCAAACCGATCCAGAACGCCGTCGCGGAGGTCAAAGTGCTGGTCACAGCGGTGCCCGCCGAGTACGGCCACTCGGCCGGCGGCGTCATCAGCGTCGTCAAGAAAAGCGGCACCAATGACTTCCACGGCATGGCCTCGTTCTACGGCCGCACGCGCATCATGCAGCACCGCTTGTTTTTCGACAAGATGCGCTCGACGCAACCCACGCCTGGACGCCCGGATGGCTGGCCTACCTTCTTCATGATGCCGGATGCGAATGTCAGCGGCCCCGTCTATTTCCCCAAGCTTTACGACGGCCGTAACAAGACCTTTTTCTTCTTCGCCTATCAGCGGCTGCACGAGAAAAAGGTAGCCCAAGTCGAAGCGGCTACCCCCACGCCCGAAATGAAAGCCGGTGACTTCAACTTCCCGGGCGTGGCGGCCAACCCCATCTACGATCCGGCGACCACGCGGATGGTGGAGGGCGCCTGGGTGCGGGATCCATTCCCCAATAACCGGATCCCGTTGAGCCGCTTCGATCCCGTGGCGCGCAAGGTGCTCGAGTACGACCCTTGGGTGCCACCGAACCGGCCGGGAACTTTCGCCACCACGGGACCAGTGGGCAACCTTCTGGCCGACGAATTCGCGAAGGTGTTTTTCGACGACTTCAGCAACCGACTGGACCACCAAGTCGGCCCGAACTTGCGCTTCTATGCCAGCTACACCGAGAACCGCTTCAGCGGCTTTGGGCGGCCCATTAACATTCGCCAGGACCGGCCGGAGTTCGACCATCAGCAAGGCAACTGGTCTCCCTCCTACAACCGCAATCTCTCTGCCGGGGGGACGTGGGTCGTCAGCCCCACCCTTGTCAATGATGCCCGCATGGGTTACCACCGGCGTGTCGCCATCACCGAGGTGCCCTCCCACAAGCAGAACTGGGCCCAGAAGCTGGGCATTCCCAACGTGGGCCCCGAGCTGATGCCCGCCTTCGGCAGCGGCAGCCGGGACAGCGCCGACTCGATCTACGGCATCACCGGCGCCACGCCCAGCCGGCAGGCGCACGAGACACTGTCCTTCCGCAATGACACGTCCTGGATCCGGGGCACCCACGCCGTCAAGTTCGGCTACGAGGTGTACCGCTTCCGTTTGAACTCGGCGATCTTCGCTCGGCCGGTGCAGTTCTCCTTCGCCAACGTCACGGCGGGCCTTCAGCCGAACGGCGTGCCCCTGCCGCGGACCGGAAACACGTTTGCGGGCTTTCTCACCGGTTATGTGGCTTCGGCGCTTTTTCAAAGCGAACTGACGAGTTGGTTGCCTCGCTCCTATATCCACAGCTTCTACATCCAGGACGACTGGAAGGTCACGCCGAAGTTGACGATCAACGCCGGGGTGCGTTACACCAACGAAAGCCCGTACAACACCAAATACGGTTTGATGAGTAACTTCGACCCGAACGCTGTGGACGACGTGACGGGCCGGCGCGGCGCGATCATTCACCCCCGGCGGCCCCTGAGCCGGCGTGACAACAACAATTTCCAGCCCCGACTCGGGCTTGCTTGGCACCCGTTGCGGAAATGGGTCTTCCGGGCGGGCTTCGGGTTGTACACCGTGGACGTAAAGTTCCCGTTGCTGCGCGACCAGTTCGACGAGTATGTGGCCGTCGCCAATCAGGAGGCGCCTCCGGGCGATCCCCGACCCATCTATGTCATCAGCCAAGGCACGCGCCCCCCGGGCTTCAAGGTGCGGCCGAACCTCACCGCGCCATTTGTCGGTCAGAACTTCGGCGCCCGCAACGTCGCCTGGTGGGACCCGGCGCTGCGGAACCCTTATGTGATGAACTGGAACGCGAACATCCAGTACGAGGTAGCCACCGACTACCTGCTCGAGCTCAGCTATCAGGCTTCGGCGGGCGTGGGCCTGATCGAGCGCTGGGAGACCAATACGTTCCCCATCGATTACGCCGTGCGGGATCTTAGCCTACGCAACCAGGTCCTGGCCGCTGCACAAAACTACCGCCCCTTCCCGCACATGGGCAGCATCCCGATGCGTTCCAACTTCGGCCATTCGACCTTCCACTCAGGGACGGTCAAGCTCGAAAAGCGCCTCTCGCGCGGCCTCTACTTCAACACCTTCTATACCTTCTCGAAGGCCATCAACAGCCAGGACACGGATAACTCTGGCAGCGGCGTAGCGCCCATCCAGAACCGCGCCCTCGAGAAGGCCCGAGCGGGCTACGACCGCAACCATCGCTATGTCGGCGTGGTCAATTGGGAGCTGCCGATGGGGCGAGGCAAGCGCTGGTTCTCGAGTGGCTGGAAACGCTGGGTCTTCGGTGGCTATGAGATCTCGTGGATCCAGACCGTCGAGAGCGGCAACCCGTTGACATTCACTTTCGCTGCGAGCCCCTATAACTACTACCCCACGTTCGCCGGAACGCGCCGGCCGGACGTGGTGAGCAAGCCCAAACTTCGCGATAACTGGCGCGATTTCGGGGGCGACCGGTTCAACATGCTCAACATCAACCCGATCATCGATATCAACCATTTCGCCTATCCCGGTGCGGCCTTGGGGTGTCCGCCCTCGAACCCCACGCCCGCCGAACGCGATCGCTGCTCGTTCCTGATCGGCAACTCTGGACGGAACATCGTGACCGGCACGCCGCTCATCTGGAGCCAGGCCTCCGCGCAGAAGAATTTCCACTTCAAGGAACGCTATCGCTTCCAAATCCGGTGGGACATGCAGAATGTGCTCAAGACTTACAACTTCAATCCTCCAACCACAGCCGTTGATTTCCAAAACCCACGGACCTTCGGCAAGGTCACCTCGGATCCGCGGACAGCCTCCTTTGGTGGCCAGCCATTGATGAACCTGACGTTGATGCTCGAGTGGTAGGGCCCGCGCGGCACCGCGCGGCGTCGGGCTGGGCGAAAGCCGGGCGGCCATGCTGCAGAACACACTTCGGCGTGGCCGCAAGAGCCGGCATCGTTGAGAGTTGGAAAAGCGGAAGCGGCGACTACCCGCACCGGAACTCGAATCCGCGGGCCGACCTGCAATCCGACTGTGCCGAGCGAAGGAGGTGTGCCTTCGATGCACGCCCTATCCCGGCTTCCTCAACCACACATAGCAATGGTTGCCGATCCGTCCCGCGCGCGCCGACCGCCGCAGGATCACATCGAGATACCGCAGCGGCCATAGCAGCCACCCCAGCACCCCGTGCGCCACCACGCGCAGTGGCCGCCACGGCAGCCAGAGCTTGACGTATTCCAGAAAGAACACAAGCAGTGTCGCCGTGGGGCCCGTACGCCATCCGGCCGCCACCACTTCCAGTGAGCCCGCCAGTTGCAACAGCCCGTGCAGCGTGTAGCGCCGGTAGTCCCGCGGGTATTCGTGAAACGGGTGGCAGAAGGGAACCACCAGGTGCGCAAAACCTCCCGGCGCCAGCACCCGAGTGATTTCGCCCATCACCTTCTCGGGATTCTCCACATGTTCCAGTACGGCATCACATTCCACCCGCTGAAACAATCCATCGGGGAACGGCAAGGCCTCCGCCGAGGCGGCCACGTCGACACCCGGTACCGCGAACAGGTCCACATTGACATAGCCGGGCGCCCGAGCCCCCGCGCCGCCCAGATAAAGATTCCAGCGGCCCAGCGGCGCCTCGACTTCCGTCTCCCGGGGATCGTGAATGAGGGGCGCCGGCGGCTGGAGCATCCGCCAGAGCCGGTCGCGCCAGGCGGGTGAGAAGCGGCGCCGATAGATCACCTCCGCTCGTTTGGCAGCCGGCGTGCTTGGAAGATCCATGAGCGATCAGACCGCGGCGCAAGCATCCCCTTGCGCCACGGAGATCCCAGTGGAGGGTATACTGGAGACAAGGCGGTTCCCAATGAAGCAATACGGCAAGTTTGCAGCCCTCATTGTGGTGATTGTCGGCACCTTGGTGTGGCTGGCGGCGGCGGGAATCAACGAAACCAAGACATACTACAAGACCATCGAAGAACTCAACCAGATGGGAGAAGCCGCGCTGGGCAAGCGGCTCCGGGTGGCCGGCGATGTCGCCTCGGGCTCCATCGTCCGCAGCGGGCGCGAAGTGCGCTTTGTGCTCGTGCAAAACGACCACAAGCTGACGGTCATCTACAACGGCGTCGATCCGCTGCCGGACACCTTCCGCGACGGAGCGCAAGCTCTGGCCGACGGCAAGCTGGGCTCGGACGGGGTCTTCCGAGCTAGCCGCATCCAGGCGAAGTGCGCCTCCAAGTACGAAGCCGCGCCGGGAGCGAAACCCGCAGCGACCCGCGCCGGGCTCTGAGAGCGCCACATGGAAAACCTGGGATCTCTCGCCGTTCTCCTTGCTTTTTGTCTCGGCGTTTACGCCTTCCTTGGTTCTCTCATCGGGGGCTGGAAAAACAAGCCTTACCTCGTCGCCAGCGCGGAGCGGTCGGTGCTGGCGATCTGGTTCTTGCTCACGGTCGCTTCCGCGATCCTCGTCACCGCACTGTTGACGAGCGATTTCCGTTTGGCTTACGTGGCAGCCCACAGCAACCGCGCCATGCCGACGCTGTACAAGTTCGCGGCTTGGTGGGGCGGGCAGGAAGGCTCGCTGCTGTTTTGGAGCTGGCTGCTGGCCTGCTATAACGCCGTGGTGGTCCTCACCAACCGGCGCAAGCACCGGCGGATCATGCCGTACGTCACCGCGATCCTGGTCGCCACGCAGGTCTTCTTCCTCATCCTGAACGCTTTTGTGGCCAGCCCCTTTCGGGTGCTGGCGGTGGGCCGGGAAGTCACTGCGGTTCCCGACGGCCGGGGCTTGAATCCCCTCCTGCAGTATTGGGCGATGGCGTTGCATCCGCCTACGCTGTACTTGGGCTTCGTCGGTTTCGTCGTGCCCTACGCCTTCGCCATGGCCTCGCTGATCACCCGCGAGCCGGGGGACGCCTGGATTCACACCACGCGACGCTGGACGCTGGTGACCTGGCTGTTCCAGAGTTGCGGCATCCTGCTCGGCGCAGGCTGGGCCTATGCCGTGCTCGGTTGGGGCGGCTACTGGGCCTGGGATCCCGTGGAAAACGCCTCGTTGCTGCCCTGGCTCACCGCCACCGCCTTCCTGCACTCGGTCATGATGCAGGAAAAGAAGGGCATGATGAAGGTCTGGAACATGGTGCTGGTGGCGGCGACCTTCTGGCTGTGCATTTTCGGCACCTTCCTGACCCGTTCCGGCGTAGTGAGCTCGGTGCACGCCTTCGCCCAGTCGCCCATCGGCATGTATTTCGTGGTGTTCCTCGCCATCATCTTCGCCGTGTCCGTCTACCTGATCCTCGATCGTCTGGATTACCTGAAATCCGAAGCGCGTCTGGAAAGCGTCATTTCACGCGAGTCCAGCTTTCTGTTCAACAACCTGATCCTGGTGGCGAGCTGCTTTGCCGTGCTGTGGGGCACGTTGTTTCCAGTGATTTCCGAGGCGTTCACTGGGGAGAAGATCAGCGTCGGTCCCCCCTTTTTCAATCGCGTGAATATACCGATCGGGCTGTTCCTGCTGTTTCTGACGGGGGTGGGGCCGCTGTTTGCCTGGCGGCGGACGTCGCTCGAAAGCCTGAAGCGCAACTTTCTGTGGCCCTCCGTGGCGGGCCTGAGCTTGATCGCGGTGCTCGTGGCCCTCGGCGTGCGCCATTTTTATGCGCTGGTCTGCTTCGGCCTGTGCTTGTTCGTGGCGTGGACCATCGTGGCGGAGTTCTACAAAGGATCGCGCGCCATCCGAGCCCGCACCGGACAGAACTGGCTGGCGGCTGCGGTCGAGCTGACGCACCGCAACACCCGTCGCTACGGCGGCTACATCGTTCACATGGGCATCGTGCTGATGTTCATCGGCTTCGCCGGGGCGGCGTTCAACAAGCATGCCACCGTGGAAGTGCGCATGGGCGACACGTTTCGCATCGGGCGCTATGACCTCCGAGTGCTCGACCTGCGCGAGGGCGACAACGAGAACTACTCCTGGCAGCATGCCGTCATCGAAGTCCGCCAGGACGGTCGGCCCGTGGGAACGCTGGAGCCGGAGCGGCGGTTCTACAAAGCGAGCGAGCAGCCCACCTCCGAAGTGGCCATCCGCCGGCGCCTCAACGAGGACCTGTATCTGAACTACGCCGGTCTGTCGAACGAAGATCCGTCGAAGGCGGTCATCCAAGCTTACGTCTTTCCGCTCGTCTCCTGGATCTGGATCGGCTCGGCGACGTTGATCTTTGGCTGCCTGATCTGCCTGATCCCGAGCAAGACCCGGCGGGAGTACCCGCGCACGCAGGTTGTGGGCGTCGTCGAACGATATGCGGCGGTGGAAAAGTAGCGCGCTGATCGTCGTACTGGCGGCGGCGGCGTTGTCGCAAACCGCCTCCCAGCTCCAGAGCGACGCGGTGCGCCGGGTCGGCGCGCATCTGGCCTGCCTGTGCGGCGCCTGCAAGAACACGGTCGCCGACTGCCCGATGCTCGAATGCCACTTCGCCAAGCCCGCCCGCGTGCGGATCGCGGCCTTGCAAGCCCAAGGCAAGTCCGACAGCGAGATCATCGCCCTGTTCGTGGCCGAGCACGGCAAGCAGGTCCTGGCGGTGCCGCCGGCCGAGGGATTCAACCTGCTGGCCTGGACGATGCCTTTCGTGGCCATCGCCGCCGGCCTGGCGCTGGTCTGGCACTTCATCCAACGCTTCCGCAAGCCTCCCTCCGTGGCCGCTGGCCAGGAGGACACCCTGTTGCGCTACCGCGAGGAAATCGAAAAGGACTTGGCCCGGCTGGACTGATGTTGACCGCCGCCTTACTGCTGACCGCAGGCGTCATTCTCTATGCCCTGGCCGTTCGCCCGCAGGATCTGCCGGAAGCGGAACCGCCCTCGCCCACGCAGCATTTGGAAGAACGCAAGGCCGCCATTTACGAGAACCTGCGGGACCTCCAATTCGAATACCGCACGGGAAAGCTTTCGGATGCCGACTACCAGCAGACCAAACTGGACTTGCAGCGCGAGTTGGCGGCCGTGCTGGCCGAAATCGAGCGGCTCCAGCCGACGGCGGCGAAGCCCAAAGCCGCCTCCGCCTCGGCACCAGCTCGACCGGCCGCGCAGAGCGTCTGCCCAAAGTGCGGCGCCCGGTTCGACCGGCCGATGAAATTCTGCGGCGAATGCGGCACCGCGATGAACGGAGCCTCGGCATGAGAGTCGCCCTCGCAGCTTTGTTGGTTGCCGCCGGCGTGGCTTCGGGCGCGGTCGAGGGAATCGTCATCAACCGCACTACGGGCAAGCCCCAACCGGGCGCCACGGTCACCCTGTACAAACTCGGCGACGCGGGAATGGAAGCCGTCGAGAGCGTCAAGTCCGAAGCCGGAGGCCGCTTCCGCATCGAGCAAACTCCCCAGGGTCCCCATCTGATCCAAACCGCCTTCGACGGGGTCACTTACAACCACATGCTTCCTCCCGGCGCGCCGACCACCGGACTTCAGCTGGAGGTCTACCACTCTTCTGCGAATCCCGGGGCGGCGAAGGTGACGCAGCACATGGTGCTGCTCGAGCCCGCCGAGGGGCGCGTAGCCGTCACCGAGACTCTGATCTTCGAAAACCACGGCAAGTTGTCCTACAACGATCCCGACCGAGGCACGCTGCGTCTGTGGCTTCCGACCGGCGTCAAAGCCCGTGTCATGGCCACCGCACCGGCGGGTATGCCGATCGAGCGCGCCGCCGCACCGGCGGGCCGGCCCAATGTGTACAAAGTGGACTTCCCCATCAAACCGGGGGAGACCCGCTTCGACGTCACCTACACCGTACCCCTCTCCGAGGGGGGCGAGTTTCGCGGGAAGGTCCTCCACAACGGCACGGTCCGCTTGGTGACCCCTGCCGGCGTCACGCTTTCCGGTAACGGCATCGAACTGGTGGGGCGGGAACCGCGGACCCAGGCCGCGATCTACTCCATCCAAGGAAGCGAGTACGCCGTCCGCGTGGAGGGCCGCGGCGCCTTGCGCGCCGCGGCCGACGATAGCGAAGATTCCGGCCCGGGCATCCAGCAGATTCTCCCCCGGATCTACGATCGGGCCCCGTGGATCGTGGGCTTGGCCCTGGGCGCGTTGATGGCCGGTTTTGTGCTTCTCTACCGGCGGAGCACGGCGGCCGCTGCTTCGCCCCCGCCGCGCCAGGGCGCCCGACGCGGATGACGGCGCTTAGCTGCGAGGGCGTCTGGAAATTCTTCGGGGATTTTCCAGCCCTGCGGCAGGTCAGCTTCGAGTTGCCACCCGGCGCGTGTTTGGCGCTGCTCGGCCGCAACGGCGCGGGCAAGACCACGCTGCTGCGCATTCTGGCGGGGCTTTCGCGACCGGCGCGCGGCCGTGTGCGGATCCTCGGAACGGACGCCCGCCACGAAACGACGCGGCGGCGCATTGGCGTGCTCGGCCATGGCATCGGCCTCTACGACGAGCTGTCGGCGTTCGAGAACCTCCGCCTCTTTGCGAGCCTGTACGGCGCCGTCGATCCGGCTGGCACGGCGCTGGCGTGGCTGCAGCGCACCGGCCTCGAAGCTGTCAAAGACGGGCTGGCACGGGAATTTTCCCGCGGCATGCGGCAGCGGCTGGCCCTAGCCCGCGTCTTCCTCCACGAGCCCTCCGTGCTGCTGCTGGACGAGCCCTTCACGGCTCTCGACGACCGGGCCATCGCCATCCTGCAGGCCCTCCTGGCAGAGGCTCGCACCCGGGGCGCCACGATCGTTCTGTCCACGCACCAGTTGCGGGAGGCGTTGGAACTGGCCACGCACGCGCTGCTGCTGGTGCGCGGCCGCACAGCGTATTTCGGCGAGCGCACCCCCGAGATGGCCGCCGATCCGGCCTGGCTCTATCGTCACTACGGAGAATCTTGATGCGCTTCGTGCGCCAGGCGCTCGCCATCGCCGCTAAGGATCTCCGCGCCGAGATGCGGACCAAGGAGGCTTGGAACGCCTCGCTCGCCTTCGCCCTCGTGATCCTGCTGCTGTTCAGCTTCGCTTTCGAGCCCACGGCCGAGCAGACGCGCGAGATCGCCGGTGGCCTCCTGTGGCTGGTCTTTGCCTTCGCCGGCGCTCTGATCCTGAACCGAAGCTTCGCCCGGGAGCTGCCCAACGACTGCCTGGACGCCCTGGTTGCGTCTCCCGTCGCGCCCGCCGCCCTGTACCTGGGCAAGGCCCTGGCGAGCTTCCTCTTGCTGACCGCCGTCGAGTTGGTCGCACTGCCCGTCTTCGGCGTTTTTTACAACGTCCGCTGGACGGCGCAGTTCTGGCCGCTGATGCTGGTGCTGGTATTGGGCACGTGGGCGCTGACGGTCATCGGAACGATCTTCAGCGCCCTGACGGTGAACTTACGGTTGCGCGAACTCATGCTGCCGACGCTGGTGTACCCGCTGCTGGTGCCCGGCCTGATGGCGGCGATGCAGTTGATGACGCCGCTGGTGGTGGGCCAACCCCTGGGCCCGGAACTCTACGACTGGTTGAAGCTGCTCGCCGGATTTGACATCATCTTCACAGCGCTCTCTCTGGCGCTGGTGGAAACGGTCTTGGTGGGCTGACGATGCGCGAGAAGATCTTGGTGGGGCTGGCCGGGCTGGCGGGCCTGTTGCTTGTCCGCAACCTCTACGTCATGCTGCTCGAGCTGCCGGACGAAGCGGCACAGGGCGCCATCTACCGCATCATCTTTTTTCACGTGCCCGCGGCCTGGACCGCGTTCGTCTGTTTCTTCGTGGCCTTGGTGGCCAGCGTGCTGTACCTGCTCCGGAAAAACCTGCGGTATGACGCGGTGGCGGTTTCGGCCACCGAGGTAGGCCTGGCCTTCGGGGCGGTCAATCTGGTCACGGGAATGATCTGGGCCCGCATCATCTGGGGGATTTGGTGGACCTGGGACGCGCGGCTGACGTCCATGTTGGTTTGCTGGCTGCTGTATGCCGGCTACCTCATGCTTCGCCGCGCTGTGGAGGATCCCACCCTGCGCGCCCGGTTCGCTGCGGTCTTCTCGATCTTCGCGTTCGTGGACGTGCCCATCGTGTGGTTTTCCATCAAGTGGTGGCGGACCCAGCACCCGGGCCCCGTCGTCTGGGGCGGCGGCTCGATGGATCCGGCCATGTACCAGATGCTGTTCTTGAACTGGGTCCCGGTGCTCCTGCTGGGCGCCGTGCTGACGCTGTTGCGCATGCGGCTGGAGGAGACCCAGCGGGCCGTGGAGGCCCTCCGCCAATTTCGCTGACCCAATTTCGGTGACAGGCTAGGCAATCCGCAAGTTCGCGCAGCACCGTGCCGTCGGTTTTTTCAGAGAGTTCGTAGGCGATCCCGGAAATATTCGGAAGGGAATTCCATGGACGAGCGAAACTTCATGTTTATGTTTTACGGCTTTGCGGCCGCCTGGTTGATCCTGGCCGGTTATGTGATCTCCCTGGTCCGGCGCGAGAAAGTGCTGAAACGACAACTCGAGCAGCTCCGGCGTATGCTGGAGCATCAGGAGGAAACGCCATGAGCCGACGGGAATTGTTGCGACGCAGTGCGACCGGGGCGGTCGCCGTGCTGGCCACGCCCCGCGAGCTCGCCGCCCAGGAACGAGTGGAACGAGCCGTACGCGGCCTGCCCTCGCCGAAGATCCGCGACATTCAAGTGATCAACACGGCGCCGGCCGGCCTGCGCCTCACCGTCGTCAAGGTGATCACCGACCAAGACGGGCTCTACGGCTACGGCTGCGGGACCTTCACGCAGCGCGCCGAGCTGGTGGGCGCAGCCGTCGAGAGGTACTTGAAGCCATTTCTGTTGGGTAAGCCGGCCGACCGCATCGAGGACATCTGGCAGGCCTGCTACAACAGCTCCTACTGGCGCAACGGGCCGGTGTTGAACAGCGCCATCAGCGGCGTGGACATGGCGCTGTGGGACATCAAAGGGCGGCAGGCCGGCATGCCCGTCTACCAGCTGCTCGGCGGCAAGTGCCGGGAGGCGGCCGATTGCTACGCTCACGCGAGCGGCGCCGAAATTCCCGAAGTCCTGGACAACGCCCGGCGCTGGATCGAGCGCGGCTTCCGCCACGTGCGACTGCAAGTGGGCGTGCCGGGCATGGCGGGCTACGGCGCGGCGCGGGGCAAAGGCAAGGTCGAAGCCCTGCATGACGGTCCGGTCTTCGAGCCGGCGGTCTACATTCGCCGCACGCTCCGGCTTCTGGAGGAAGCCCGCAAGCAGCTCGGCGAGGAAATCGAAATCCTGCACGACGTGCACGAGCGCGTCTCGCCCACTCAGGCGATTCAATTTTGCAAGGACGTCGAGCGCTTCCGCCTCTTCTTCTTCGAGGATCCGCTCTCGCCCGAGGACCTGGCTTGGTACCGCATCATCCGGCAACAGTGCTCCACGCCGATCGCCATGGGCGAGCTGTTCAACAGCCCGCACGAATGGACACCGCTGATTGCCGAGCGGCTGATCGATTACATCCGCATGCACATCTCGCAGATGGGAGGCCTCACGCCAGCGCGCAAGGTGGCGGCGTTTGCGGAAATCTTCGGCGTCAAGACCGCCTGGCACGGGCCTCAGGATGTGTCTCCCGTCGGCCACGCCTGCAACATCGCGCTCGATCTGGCCTGCTGGAATTTTGGCATCCAGGAGTACACGCCCTTCAACGAGCGGACGCAGGAAGTGTTCCGCGGCTGCCCGGTCATGAAGAACGGCTACCTCTACGCCAACGAAGCCCCGGGCTGGGGTATCGAGGTGGATGAGAAGGCTGCAGCCAAATACCCCTTCGGCAGCTTCGAAACGGAGGAGCGCAAGCGGTTGAACGGCGGCTGGGGCGAAATCCGACGGCGCGACGGCACGATCATTAAGCAGTGAGTCTCAGGCCCCGGCGACTCACTGATCCTCGAGTGGTGCGGACGAGAGGAGTTGAACCTCCACGGGCTTGCGCCCACTAGAACCTGAATCTAGCGCGTCTGCCAATTCCGCCACGTCCGCACGAGGAAGGACTTACCGCTTCTTATTTTGCTCGAGCCAGGACAGTGCTGTCAACGCAGTGCAACGGCGTCCAGCAAGGCCTTCACTCGCTGTTCGATCTCGTCGCGGGTTCGCCGGTAATCTTCCACGCTCCCGCCGATGGGATCCGGAATCTCCCAGACCACAACCTGGGTCCGGATCGGTTCCGGGAGTGGGAACCCACTCATGTTCACGATCAGGTCGTAGTCTTCCGTGCGTACGTCCTCGAGGCCCTTGGGATAGTGCCCCTCGAGCGAGACCCCCTTCTCGGCCATGACCGCGCGCGTCAGCGGCGCAACCGCCTTTGCGGGATAGAGCCCGGCGCTTTCCGCCTCCCAGACCCCGCTTCCCAGGGCCTTGGCGTACCCTTCGGCCATCTGGCTGCGGCAGGAATTGCCGAAGCAGACGAACAGCACGCGCATAGATCGCTCACAGTTTGGCCAGAAACAGCCGGTGGACCCGATTGTCCTCGGTCAGCTCTGGGTGGAACGTCGCTGCCAGATGCAATCCCTGCTCGACCAGGACAGGATCGCCCCGGTAGCGCGCCAAAACTTTCACCGCCTCTCCCGCGCGACGGATCACCGGTGCGCGGATGAAGACCGTTTCCAGTTCCCCGCCCCCCGTCCGACGCAGGAATTCCTCTTCCGGCTGGATACGGGCCACGTGGCTGTTCAGCTGGCGTCCGTAAGCGTTCCGCTCGACGGCAATGTCCATGAGCTCCAGGCTTTCCTGCTGGGGGTGCGAGACCTCCCGGGCCAACAGGATGGCGCCTGCGCAGGTGCCGAAGATCGGGCGGCGTCGACCGAACTCCCGCAGCGGCTCGAACAACCGCTCCTCGCGGAGGAGCGTCAACATGGTGGTGCTTTCCCCGCCCGGGAGGATGAGGCCGTCCACGGCGTCGAGTTCCGCCGCCGTGCGCACGAGCCGGGCTGCGGCGCCCGCCCGTTCGACCGCGCGGCAATGCGCGTCGAAATCGCCTTGCAAGGCCAGCACGCCGACGCGAAGGGTCATGGCGGTTCTCAGTCTTGCGGGGATGTCACCAGCCGCGCGTTTGCAGCAGCTCCGACTCTTGGAGCTTGGAAACGTCCAGACCGGGCATGCCCATGCCGAGCTCCTCGCTGGCCTCCAGCAGCTTCTGCGGATCGTTGTAGTAGGTCACGGCTTTCACGATCGCTCGCGCCCGGGCCTCCGGATCCTCCGACTTGAAGATTCCCGAACCGACAAAGACCGCCTCGGCGCCGAGCTGCATCACCAGGGCGGCGTCGGCGGGCGTGGCGATCCCGCCGGCGGAGAAGTTCGGCACCGGGAGCTTGCCATGTTCGGCCACGTATTCGACCAGCTCGAGCGGGGCCTGGAGGCGCTTGGCTTCGGCGGCGAGCTCCTCCTTGCCCAGCACTGTCAGCTGGCGGATCTCCCGCTGGATAGCGCGCATGTGCCGCACGGCCTCGACCACGTTGCCGGAGCCGGCCTCGCCTTTGGTGCGGATCATGGCGGCGCCTTCGGCGATGCGCCGCAGCGCCTCACCCAGGTTGCGCGCCCCGCAGACGAATGGGACGCGGAAGGCGCGCTTGTCCACATGGTGCTCCTCGTCGGCGGGCGTGAGCACTTCGCTTTCGTCGATGTAGTCCACTTCGAGAGCCTCCAAGATCCGTGCCTCGACGAAGTGGCCGATGCGGCACTTGGCCATGACCGGAATGCTCACCGCCTCCATAATTTCCCGGATCTTGCGGACAGGCGCCATGCGTGCCACGCCGCCCTCCTTGCGGATGTCGGCCGGCACGCGCTCGAGGGCCATGACGGCGGCGGCGCCCGCCTTTTCGGCGATCACGGCCTGCTCGGCGTTGGTCACGTCCATGATGACGCCCCCTTTGAGCATCTCCGCTAGTCCGACTTTGACGCGGAACTCCTCATCCAGATACCTCATTGCTCCTCCCTGTTTCAGACCAGCGCGGGCGCCGCGTTGAGGCGGCCGGCGGCCCGAGCGCGGTCCATCTCTGCCTGAAAAATTCGTCCCAGCACGGCGATGCCCGTGCGGATCGCCGCGGGCGCCACGGCGGCGAAACTGATGCGCAAGCCGTTGCCCTGCGGGCGGGAAACTTCGAAAAATTTGCCGGGCAGATAGGTTACCTGTTCCTGCCGCGCGCGCGGCAACAACTCGGCAGCATCCAGGGGCTCCGGCAGCCGCACCCAAAGATTCATTCCCCCTTGCGGCCGCGTCCAGAAGGTCCCGGGAGGAAGATGCTTGCGGCAGGCAGCCAGCACCACTGCGAGCCGCTCGCTGCCGGCGGCCCGCACACGCTCCCGGTGCCGGGCCAACCGACCGGAAACCGCAAAGCGCAGCAGCACGGCCTGGGAAAGTTGATCGGTGTGCAGATCGGTCCATTGTTTGGCTTCCGCCAGGCGCGCCACCAGCGCCCGGGGCCCGATCAGCCAACCCACGCGCAAGCCGGGAAAGGCGATTTTGGAAAAGCTGCGTACGAGGACGGTGTCGCCGCTTTCGTCCAATTGCTTGAGCGTGGGCGCCGGCGCACCGCTGTAACGTAATTCGCCATAAATGTCGTTTTCGACGAGCACGGCGCCAGCGGCCCGCACGAGCTCTGCAACCGTGTGACGCGCCTCCCGGCTGAGGCTCAATCCCGTCGGATTCTGAAAATTCGGCGTCAGCACGAGCAGGCGGGGGCGCTCCACTTTGAGGATCCGTTCCAACTGGCTGAGCTCGAGGCCGTCGTCGCCGATGGGAACGCCCACCAGGCGCACGCCGGCCCGCAGGAAGAGGCTCCGCAGTCCTGGCGAAGCCGGCTCCTCGAGCGCGACCGTCTCCCCCGCCGGGGCTAGAACGCGCTGCAACAGATCCAGCGCCTGCTGGCAGCCGTTGGTGATCAGGATGTCGTCGCCGGAGCGGGCGACGCCTTCGCGGCGCGCCTCCGCTAGCAAGTACTCCCGCAACGGGCCATAGCCGGACGGCGAGCCGAGCTGCAGCAGCTCGCGGGCCTGAGCGCTGTCGACCACTTCGCGGCAGGTGGCGCGGAACTCCTCGAGGGGGAACAGGCTCTCGTCCGGACGGGAAGTGGCGAAGCTGATCACGCCCGTCGGTTCGCCTGCTGGGAACCCAGCCAGCCGGCTGAGCCGCGCGGCCGGCTCGAGCAGTCCCGCCCAGTCCACGCCTCGCGCTGGCAGGCGAGCCAGCACGAAGCTGCCCCGGCCCACGTGGCCCTGAATGAGGCCCTCGGATTCCAGCAGCGCATAGGCGGCGTTGACGGTCGAACGATTCAGGCCGAGCCGCGCCGCCAGTTCCCGCGTGGCCGGCAGGCGGTCGCCGCTAGCCAGGCGCCCGGCGCGGATCAGTTCCCGGATTTGGGAAGCCAGTTGCCGGTACAGCGGCGTCTCGGCGCCGGGATCCAGACGGAGGGCCCCCCACATGGCAGCAGCCAAGCGTACCATATTGGATGGCTCAGCCGCAACCAGTCCCGCCCGCCTTGCACTGGCCCCGGGTGCGTTATATGCTGCCTCTGAGGCACAGACGGCATGGCTGACGCGGCAAGCAACAACTATCCGAAACTGCATAACGCCATGTGGCCCGGGCTGGTGGGCAAGGGCCCGGACTCGGAACCGCCCATTGACCTGGACACGATGCTCCGCCTCACGGCGGAGGCCCGAGCCGATGGCGTGCGCTTCGAAGGCGTGGACCTGTTCCTGTACGAGCCGCACATCTCGATCGACGCGAGCGACGACGAGCTCAAGCGGCTGGCCGACAAGTTGCGCGGCTTCGACTTCGTGGCGGGCTCCCTGGTGGCGCCCGTCTGGCCGCCCACGGGCGGCGGGTCCGCCATGGGCAGCCAGGAGGAGCGCCAGCGGTTCCTCACCCAGGTGCGCAAGGCCTGCCGGATCGGCCAGCGCCTGCGGGAACTCGGCGTCCGTCCCTACGGGATCGTCCGCATCGATTCAGCCGCCAGTCCCGAGGAGTGGCTTAAGGACCCGAAGGGCAACACCGAGCGGCTGGTGGCGACGTTCCGCGAAGCCTGCACGATCGCCGAAGACCATGGCGAGCGCCTGGCGGCCGAAGGCGAGATCTGCTGGGGCGGTATGCACAGCTGGCGCAAGGTGGTGGAGCTGCTCGAACGGGTGGACCGCCGCCAGACGCTGGGCTTTCAGGCCGACATGGCGCACACCCTGTTGTTCACGCTGGGCTACAACGCCCCCGAGGATCGCATCCTGCCCGAGGATTTCGACTGGAGCCAGACCGAGCGCCTCCAACAGGCGCTGCGCGAGCTGACCGCTGCGCTCCGCCCGTGGACCATCGATTTCCACGTGGCCCAAAACGACGCCACCGTCAAAGGGGCGGGCACGCACGACAAGACCGGCCGACACTGCCTTCCGGATGACCCCAACGGCAAACTGGACATCGTGCGCGATGCCGGCCACTGGCTGCGGGACGAAAGCGGGGCGCTGACGAAAGCCTTCCGGCACATCTGCTGGGACGGCTGCATGTTTCCCAATGACGTTATGCTCCGGCAGGAGACGTGGAACAAGATCCTGGCCACGATGGCCGCGGTGCGCGCGGCCCACGGCTGGCGCGAATAGGTTCCTGTCACGACCACTAGCACGAACAAGGAGCTGAGGGCGAAATGACCCTTCCCAAAGAAGTTCGAATCGGTTTGATCGGCTACGGTTTCATGGGCCGTGCTCACTCCAACGCTTTCCTCAAGGCGGGGCATTTCTTTCCGCTCCCCTGCCGGCTGGTGCTCAAAGCCGTTTGCGGCCGCAACGCCGACAACGCGCGGGCGTTTGCCGAGCGCTGGGGCTACGAGGCCGTCGAAACCGATTGGCGCGCTCTGGTGAAACGCGCGGACGTGGACCTCGTGGATATCGCCAGCCCCAACGACACCCACGCCGAAATCGCGGTGGCCGCTGCGGAAGCAGGCAAGATGGTGCTGTGCGAGAAGCCGCTGGCCCGCAACGTGGCTGAAGCCGAGCGCATGGTCGAAGCCGTCGAAAAGGCGGGCGTGGCCAACATGGTCTGGTACAACTACCGGCGCGTTCCGGCCGTCACGCTGGCCAAGCAGTTGATCGACGAGGGGCGGCTGGGCCGGGTGTTTCACTACCGCGCGAAATTCCTCCAGGACTGGACCATTTCCAAAGACCTGCCACAGGGCGGCGCGGCGCTGTGGCGCCTGGACGTCAACGTGGCGGGAAGCGGAGTGACCGGCGACCTGCTGGCTCACTGTATCGACACCGCCATGTGGCTGAACGGGCCCATCACGCAAGTGACCGCCATGACCGAGACGTTCATCAAAGAGCGCAAGCACACGCTGACCGGTCGCGTCGAGCCGGTGGGCATCGACGACGCCTGCGCCTTTCTGGCGCGGTTCGCCAATGGCTCGCTCGCCACCTTCGAAGCCACTCGCTATGCGCGCGGCCACAAAGCGCTTTACACCCTCGAGATCAATGGGGAGCATGCCTCGATCTTCTGGGACTTACACGATCTACACCGGCTGCAATATTTCGACCATCGCGACCAGGGGATCGTACGAGGCTGGCGCTCCATCCACGTCACCGACGGAGATCATCCCTATATGAAGCAGTGGTGGGTCCCGGGTTTGCAGATCGGCTATGAACACACCTTCGTCCACCAAATCGCGGACTTTCTGAGCGCCCTGGCCCGGGGTGAGCAGGCATCACCCACTTTCCGGGACGCCCTGGCCACCGAGTACGTGACGGACGCGGTTCTGCGTTCGGCAGCCAGTGGCAGCTGGGAACCCGTCCGGCAAATCGCCAAGTGAGGCGCAGCTCCCACAGCTTGTGTCATGCCGCCACATGGCATCGGCGGGCAAGTCGATAAGTCCCGGCAAATCAACGTAATAGAGTGGAAATGAAATTGCGGCCTTCTCGAAGCGGGCCATGCGCCTGATTCGCGCCAGTTGGGTAGCCGCCAGCGGGTTCGTCACGCTCCTCTCAGCGGCGACCTTGGAGCGGCTCTCCCTCGACGAGCTCATCGAAAAATCCACTGCCGTCGTGCGCGGGCGGGTGCATTCGCCCCGGGCGACCTTCCACGGTTCGCTCATCTACACGCACTGGACCGTGGATGTGTTGGAGCGGTGGAAAGGCCCCGATGTGTCTCGAATTGACGTTGTCGTTCCGGGAGGGGTGGCGGGAGGGTTACGCCAAACCTTCTCCGGCGCGCCGCAGATGCAACCGGGCGACGAGTACGTGCTGTTCCTCTGGACGGGGCGCAGCGGCGTGACTCACGTCTTGGGACTGTCTCAAGGACTGTTTGCTGTCACGAAGGAGGCAAACGGTGCCGAGGTGGCCTCACGGCCCGCTTCAAAAGCGTTGATGCTCGACCCAAGTTCGGGCAAGTTGGTTTCCGACGGATCCGTGCGGTGGCGTTTGGCCGACCTGCGGGCTCGAGTGGTGGCCTCCTCGGGAGGCGCCAAGTAGGAGCGCGGAATGGGCGGCGGCAAAACCCTCCTGCGTCTCGCTACGGCCATGGCAGTCCTCGCCGGGACCGTTTTCGGTCACTATCACTTTCTGCACTACCGGAGCGCGACGGGGCCATTTGCTCCGGTCCCCGAAAGGTTCGATCTCAGGTCCCTGCCCAACCGAACCGTGCAGTTCTTCGTGTCCAGCCGGGGACCGGAGCAAATGGCGCCCGGAGACAGCCTGGCTTCCTTGCTCAGCCAGCTCCGTCTGGCCGCACAAACCTGGAGCCAAGTTCCGACTTCCGAGCTGCGCCTAGCGTTCGGCGGTTTTTCCGAACCGGGCACGCCGCACAACCATCCTCGAATCGAAGTGGTTTTCGATGAACTGCCCCCAGGGCTCGTGGCTCTGGGCGGCCCCACGGTGCGGGCCGAGATGACCGGTGAGGGAGAAGGGGCCTTCGTTCCGATTCTGCGTTCTGTAGTGGTGCTTCCGAAGGACCTGTCGAGCCGACCCAGTCACAGCGATGCCTTCTTCCTCACCATGGTCCATGAGATGGGCCACGCCCTGGGGTTGCAGCACACGCAGAGCTCCAGCGTCATGTCCACCTACATCACGCGGGCCACCACCCGCGCCAAGCCTCTGGCGGAGGACGACATCGCTGGAATTTCCTCGCTGTACCCGAACGCGGAATTTGCCTTGCGATTTGGAGCGATCCGCGGCCGCGTGACGATGAACGGCGTCGGCGTGCACCTGGCCTCGGTCATGGCGCTGTCCCCCGGTGGGGCCTCTGTGGCGGCCTTGACCGACCCGGACGGCTACTACCACATCGCCGGAATCCCGCCCGGTCGCTATTACCTGTACGTGCATCCTTTGCCGCCGGCACTCCAACCGGAGCTCGGCCCGGATGATATTGTGCTCCCGACGGGCCTAGACGGGCGGCGCTTTCCTCCCGGCCCGCTGTTTCAAGCGCAGTTTTATCCCGGAACGGGGGATCTGCTCCGGGCCGCCGTCATTGACGTTACGGCCGGAGGCACGCGGGAGGGTTTGGACTTCCAGGTGGTTCCCCGCGGACCCCTGACGCTGTATGGAGTGAGCACTTATAGTTTTCCGGGCAACGTGGCGGTCAAGCCCGCTTTCCTTAACTTGAACGGCCCGCGGAACTTCCTGGTGGCGTCGGGCCAGGGACTGACAGTTCGCGGCAGCGTGGCTCCGGGCTTACAGGCTTCGGTGATGGGAGGCTCGGCGTTCGTGCTGCCGGACGGCATTCGCCCCTACCCACCAGCTCCGGACTTCCTTCAAGTGAGTTTTCAGTTCACTCCGTTTTCGGGTATTGGCCCGCGGCACTTGATCTTCACGCGAGACAGTGAGCTCTACGTGCTGCCCGCCGGATTGAATGTAGTGGCGTCTCCGCCTCCTTCCATCCGAACCGTATCGCCGCTGGTGCTTGACCGGGGACGCACCGCCGTGTCGCTTGCCGGCTCCGGCTTCACCGAGCAGACTCGCATCCTTTTCGACGGGCTGCCGGCCACGATTCTCGCCTTCGACAAAGACGCAGGGACCATTCTCGTTCAACCGCCCCAGGGCGCCCCGGGACATCGGGCCATTGTGACCGCGCTGAATCCGGACGGCCAGACGTCGCTTTTTCTGGACGCTCCGAGCCCGCCTGTGTACACCTACGCTCCGGCGGATCCACCGAGCATATCCATTACGCCTGCTTCCCTGCCAAGTGGCTCCGTAGCCATGGTCGAAATCCAGGGGGAGAACACCAACTTTTCTCAAGGCCAGACGTTGTTGGGGTTCGGCAGTACGGATGTCGTCGCTCGGAGGACTTGGGTGCTGAGCCCCAATCGGCTTTGGGCCAATGTGTGGATTTCTCCTTCGGCCCGTCCCGGATCCGTTTCGCCGACCGCGGTGACCGGATTCGAAATCGCTCGCCAGGTGAACGGGTTTCAGATCGAACCGGCTCGGGTGGGCGTGCCTGTACCGGATCCCTCGCCGGCTAACCCTGCGACGGGGCTCCCCAGCATTTACTCGGGGGGCCAGGCGCTTCTGCGGGTCTCGGGTTTTCCGGCGAACCTGCGACCCGAGGATCTCAGCTTGAGTTTGAACGAACAGGCGGCTCGAGTACTCCGCGTATCCGAGGAGGGAATCTTGTTCGAGGTTCCGGGAGGATTGCCGGTGGGACCGACGGTCGCCAGGCTTCGGATCGGTGGGATTCTGCTACCGCCCTTTGTCGTGCCGATCGATTTGCCACCGCCAGTGATCGTCGCCGTGACGAAGCCAGACGGCGTTCCGGTAACCACGGCGGAGCCGGCGGTGCCCGGTCAGGCCATCATCTTGGCGGTATTCACGCTTGCCGCACCGGGCTCCACGGTTTCCCCTGACGCTGTCACGGTCAGCGTCGCCGGGGTGCCACATCGGCCCACGAGTGTGCGACTCGCCACCACGGATCCCTCCGTGCACTTCGTCGAGATCGTTTTGAGCGGGGACATCAAGCCAGGTGACTCGGTCCCCGTCACCGTTCGCATCGAGGACCGCCTCAGCCCACCGTTCTTGATCCCGATCCGCTCGCCGTAGCTCGAGTGGGGCGTCTCAAATGTGTCAATTAGAATTTCTTATGCATGTCGCTTATTGCATTTCTGGTTCTTTTGACATACAATAGCGTTCTGAACGTGCCGGCCACGAGTAGTCACAGCGCAATGACACTTCATGCTGGGTTGGCGGTTCTGTGGGGTGGCTGGCCTGTTTCCGTAATCGTACTCATTATCATTCTTGTCGGGGTCACCGTAGTCTGACCCCGCTCGATGGTTCGGGAATTCGGGAGGCCATCGGCGGGGTCGGATCCGACGGTGGCCTTTTTTCGTATGCAAATGCGTGCGCGCGGCCCAGCGAGGCTTGGCCGGGCGTCGTTGGAAGACCCGGAGGTGAGGTGTCGGTATGGCGGTGTTGATGAATGGCGCTCGAATGTTGCTCGAGTGTTTGGTGCGCGAGGGGGTGGAATGCCTGTTTGGCTATCCAGGCGGCGTCACGCTGCCTTTTTACGATGCGATGTACGACCACCCGATTCGGCACGTGCTCGTACGGCATGAGCAGAATGCGGCGTTTGCTGCCGAGGGCTACGCCCGGGCCACGGGGAAAGTCGGGGTTTGCTGCGCTACCTCCGGCCCCGGGGCCACCAATCTAGTCACGGGACTAGTGGACGCGTTGATGGACTCCATTCCGATCGTGGCGATTACGGGGCAGGTGTCGACGAAGCTGATCGGCAGCGATGCCTTCCAGGAAGCCGATACCTTCGGAATCACCCGCTCTTGCACCAAACACAACTACCTGGTGAAGAACTTGAAGGAGCTGCCTCAGATCATCCACGAAGCCTTCTATCTGGCTTCGACGGGCCGGCCAGGCCCGGTGCTGGTGGATATCCCAAAGGATGTTTTTCAGGGCCAAGGCCACTACCATCCGGTGTCTTCGATCCACCTGCCCGGCTACAAAGTCTACACCGAGGGCCATGCGGGGCAGATTCGCCGCGCGGCGCAAATGATTTGGGAGGCCGAGCGGCCCATGGTGTACGCCGGCGGCGGGATTGTGGCCGCGGGGGCTGCGGCCGAGTTGCGGGAACTGGTGGAGATCATCGACGCTCCGGCCGTGTGCACGCTCATGGGTTTGGGCGCGCTGCCCGGCGACCATCCTAATTTCATCAGCATGCCCGGCATGCATGGCAGCTATGCGGCCAACATGGGCATGTACTCGACCGATCTGTTGATCGCTCTTGGCGTCCGCTTCGATGACCGCGTCACGGGGCGCCTGTCCTCGTTTGCCCCTCACGCCAAGGTGATCCACGTGGACATCGACCCCTCCGAGATCGGGAAGAACCGGGCCGCCGACCTGCCCATCGTGGGCGACGTGAAGCGCGTTCTGCAAAAGTTGAATCCTTTGCTGCGGGAGCTCGAGCCGGAGTTGGGAGAACGCAAGGCGGCGGCGCGGCGCGCCTGGTGGCGGCAGATCCGCGCCTGGCAGCAGGAGCATCCCCTAGTCCCGGCGTTCTCGGACAGCGAAATCAAGCCCCAGCACGTCATGGTGGAAATTGACCGGCTTTCCGGCGGCAAGGCGATCGTCACCGCGGATGTGGGGCAGCATCAGATGTGGGCGGCGCAATTCATCCGCTTCAGCGAACCGCGGCACTGGATCTGCTCGGGCGGTTTAGGTGCCATGGGGTTCGGCCTTCCGGCCGCCATCGGCGCCCAGTTGGCGCGCCCCGACAAGCTGGTTTTCGCCGTGCTCGGCGACGGCGGCTTTCAGATGTCGGTGCCGGAGCTGTCCACGATCGCCAGCTACGGCCTGCCGATCAAGATCGTCGTGGTGAACAATGGCTATCTGGGTATGGTGCGCCAGTGGCAGGAGCTGTTTTACAACAACCGGCTCTGTGCGGTGGAGCTGGACTGCTTCCCCGATGCCGAGAAGCTGGCGGCGGCGTACGGCTTCAAGGGGCGCACCGTAGAACGGCCCGGTGAGCTGGCGCGCGCGCTGGAGGAGGCGGTCGAGGAACCGGGGCCCTACCTGCTCAACATCCGGGTTTCACCCTACGAGAACGTCTACCCGATGGTGCCCGCCGGAGGCGCCATCAACGAAATGGTGCTGGGCCCGCCCCAGCCCGTGCCGGTGCCGAAATAAGGGAGCGAGCCATGCTGCAAGTGATTTCGCTGCTGGTCGAGAACAAACCCGGCGCCCTCATGCGGATCACCGGCGTGCTCACCGCCCGCGGCTACAATATCGAGAGCCTAACCGTGGCACGGACGCTCGATCCCACGCTGTCGCGCATGACCATCGTCGTGGACGTGGATCCGAACTTGCGGGCGCTCGTGATCAAGCAGATGAACAAGCTGATCAACGTGCTCCAGGCGACGGACGTCACCGACGACCACCGCGCGGTCACGCGCGAGATGGTGCTCCTGCGCGTCCGGGCCCCTTTGGAGAAGCGCACGGCCGTGCTGAAGGAGGCAGAGATCTTCGGCGCTCGGGTGATTGACTCCTCGGTCGAGGGATTCGCTTTGGAGGCCACCGGAGACCCCGAGAAACTGGACGAATTCATCGGCATCATGCGCAGCTACGGAGAGTTCGACATCGCGCGCTCCGGCGTGGTGGCCTTGTCGTTGCGGCCCCGTCGGCCGCGCCTGTCCCCGCCGGTGCCGGCGCCCGGGGAAACAGGCGCCGATCAAACCCCAGGAGCGAGAAATGGCCAGGAGGTTCTACGAAGCGGACGGCGATTCGAGGCTGCTCGACGCTAAGACGGTCGCCGTTATCGGTTATGGCAGCCAAGGGCATGCCCACGCGCTGAATCTGCGAGATTCGGGCGTGCGGGTGGTGGTGGGGCTGTATCGCGGCAGCAAGAGCTGGCCCAAGGCGGAGGCGGCGGGCTTGACCGTTCGGACCGTCTCCGAAGCGGCCGCGCTGGCCGACGTGGTGATGATTCTCGTGGCGGACCACCTTCAGCCCGAGCTCTACCGTGCGGAAATCGCCCCGCACATGCGGGCGGGCAAGACCTTGATGTTCGCCCACGGTTTCAACATCCATTACGGCCAGATCGTGCCTCCCCCGGACGTGGACGTTTCGATGGTCGCCCCCAAGGCTCCGGGACACCGCGTGCGCGAATTGTTTCGGGAGGGCGTCGGGGTACCGGCGCTGGTGGCGGTGCATCAGAATCCCTCGGGAAAAGCCCTCGAGCAGGCCCTGGCCTACGCGCGAGCGCTCGGCTGCCTGAAGGCGGGCGTGATCGAGACCACTTTCAAGGAAGAGACCGAAAGCGACTTGTTCGGCGAGCAAGCGGTGCTGTGCGGGGGCGTTTCCGAGCTGATCCGCGCCGGCTTCGAGACGCTGGTCGAGGCCGGATATGCCCCCGAGATCGCCTACTTCGAGTGCTTGCACGAGCTGAAGCTGATCGTGGACTTGATCCAAGAAGGCGGCCTGAGCTACATGCGCTATTCGGTCTCGGACACGGCCGAGTACGGCGACTACACGCGCGGGCCGCGCGTCATCGACGCCCATGTCCGCCAGACGATGCGTCAGATTTTGGCGGAGGTGCAGTCCGGACAGTTCGCCCGCGAGTGGATCGAGGAAAATCGGAACGGAAGAACGAAGTTCCTTGCCCTGCGCGAAGCGGCGCGCAACCAGCCTTTGGAGCAGGTGGGGCGCGAACTGCGGCAAATGATGCCGTTCTTGAAGAAAGCGAAAGAGGCCGGCGCGCCCGAGGACCAATCGGCGGCTGGCTCATAGCCGAACACTACGATGCGCATCTACATCTTGGACACCACCCTGAGGGACGGCGCGCAAGGAGAAACCATCTCCTTCAGCGTCGAGGATAAGCTCATGATCGCCCAGAAGCTGGACGAACTGGGCATTGACTACATCGAGGGCGGATGGCCGGGGTCCAATCCGCGGGACAAGGAATTTTTCGCACGGGCCCGCGAGCTCCGCCTCCGACACGCCAAGCTCACGGCCTTTGGCTCGACGCGCTTCGCGCGCAATTCTGTGGATCGCGATCCGAACGTGCGCGCCTTGCTCGAGGCCGGCACCCCCGCCATCTCCATCTTCGGCAAGAGCTGGGACTTGCACACCGAGCGGGCGCTCGGTGTGACCGAAGAAGAGAATCTGCGCATGATTTCGGAAACGGTGCGGTACCTGAAGGAGCACGGGCGCGAGGTCATCTACGACGCCGAGCATTTCTTCGACGGCTACAAGTCGAACCCCTCCTTCGCGCTGCGCACCCTGGAGGCGGCCAAGGAAGCCGGAGCGGACGTGCTCTGTCTGTGCGACACCAACGGAGGCACGCTGCCGGGGCGTCTGGGGGAGATTTTCGCCGAGGTGCGGAAGCGCTTCGACGGCCCGCTCGGCATCCACACGCACAACGATTCCGACCTGGCGGTGGCCAACACGCTGACGGCGGTGGAGTTGGGCGCGACGCACGTGCAGGGCACCATCAACGGCTACGGCGAACGGTGCGGCAACGCGAACCTGTGCTCCATCATCGCCAACCTCGAGCTGAAGATGGGCCACACCACGATCGGACGCGAGCGTCTGGCGAACCTCACCTCAGTCGCGCGCTTCGTCGCCGAGCTCGCGAACCTTCCGCTGCGCAACGACCAGCCTTACGTGGGCCGGAGCGCCTTCGCTCACAAGGGCGGCGTGCACGTCAGCGCGGTGTTGAAAGACCCGGCCACCTACGAACATGTGCCCCCCGAGGCCGTGGGCAACCGCCAGCGCGTGCTGCTCAGCGACCTATCCGGCCGCAGCAATATCCTCTACAAACTCAAGCAGCACGGCATCGCGGACCGCTTGGATGAGCGCGCCCGCAAAGAGTTGCTCGAGCGGATCAAGCATCTGGAGTTTCTCGGCTATGAGCTGGAGGCGGCGGAGGGCACGTTCGAGCTGCTCGTCCGGGAGGCGCTGCATCCCGGGCTGCACTTCTTCGACGTCATCAACGTCGAAGTCACCACCAAGATGCTGGCGGGCAAGCACTCTCGCACCACCGCTTCGGTCACCGTCAAGACGCAGGACGGCATCCATTCGGCCACCGCCTCGGGCCACGGCCCGGTGCATGCCCTGGACTTGTGCTTGCGGCAGTGTCTGTCCAGCCTGTACCCCAGCCTCGCCGACGTGCGGCTCACGGACTACAAGGTCCGGGTCCTCGAGCCGAAGAAGGGCACGGCGGCGCGCGTGCGGGTGCTCATCGAGTGGTCCGATCACCGGCGCAGTTGGGCCACGGTGGGCGTTTCGGACAACGTCATCGAAGCTAGCTGGCGGGCGATGGTGGACGCGCTCCGGCTGGAGCTCATGCGGCTGATGGAGGTCGACGAAACCATCGAGAAAGCCGTGGAGGACTACTGCTGGGGCGTGTAGGAGCGGCGGGCGCCCGCGGGGGACGGGCCCCGCGCCATCGTGCCGGGTGAGGGCTCAGTCCGGAAAAGCCCAGCCGTTACCTCCGCGCAGCGGAACAAAGCGGCAATAGGTGACGAGACGGGACTCGATCTTTCCCTCCCGCTTGGTCACCAAGCGGAGTTCCTGATCCCACAGAGACCCGACGGGGATGACAAGCCGCCCGGGGTCGTTGAGCTGGTCCAGTAGCTTGGGCGGAACCTCTGGGGCGGCGGCGGCCACAGAGATGGCGTCATAGGGCGCCCGCTCCGGATAGCCTGCCGAGCCGTCCCCGCAGATCACCGTAATGTTCGCCTCCCGGCCGACGCGCGCGAGGTTCTTCCGCGCCTGCTCGGCCAGCTCCGGAATGATCTCGATGGAATAGACCCAGCGGGCGATAGCCCCGAGAACGGCTGCATGATAGCCCGAACCCGCGCCCACATCCAATACGATCTCCTCGCCCGTGAGCTCCAAACACTCCACCATCAAGGCCGTAATGTACGGCTGAGAAATCGTCTGTCCGAAACCGATGGGGACCGGGTCGTCGATGTAGGCCATGTGCCGCAGATGGGGCGGCAGGAACTCCTCACGAGGGATCTCGAGCATGGCGGCCAGCACGCGCGGATCCCGAATCCCGCGCGCCTTGAGCTGGCGGTCGACCATTTCCTTGCGCTGGGCGGCGTAGTCCGGCTCCACGCCGCGCTCACTTGAATTGTTTGCGATAAAGGATGTCCACTCCAAAAAGGCCATTTTCGTCGCGTACCGCCTGGATGGACCATTCCCGGGTCACGTTCCATTCCACACGAACCGCCTGCTGCTGGCTCTTGGCCAGATTCGTGATGTAGGTGAAGGTGATGTCCTTGGAGATCTGCTGCTCCAGGGTGAGCTGGGCTTGAGGGTTGTTTTCCACACCGGTGAGCTTCGGGTCGATCTTGATCCGGCTGACACCGAAGAAGCGCTGCAACCGGCCCGCCACCTGGGATTGCAGCGCCTGGCCCACGAGCGTGCTGGCGCCGACTTGGGCCCAAGTCTGGTCCAGCTCGGCCTGCCGCGCCGCCAGGGTGGGATCGGAACTGGGGGCGCGGCCCACGGCCAGCAGCGCGATGATTTCGTTGGTTTGCAACGGCGGGTCCGAGCGGTAGGTAACGCTGAGCCGCGTCGGGGCGCCGGATAAGGTCAGCGTCACGTCCACTCCGCGGATCCGCGTCTCGAGGTCCACGTTGACGATCGGCTCCAGCCGCACAGGGTTCACGAAAGAGATCTCGCCGCGGTTGATGGAATAGCGGTTGCCGAGGAAACTGATCTCCCCCTGCGTGACGGCCAGGCGGCCGAGCAGGACCGGCCGGTACGGCGTGCCGCGGAGCCGTAGGTCCGCTTCGGCCTGAATGTCCCGCGTCAAGGCGGTCTCGAAGGTCGCCCCCGGCGCGGTGGTGATGCGGACGTCGAACTGCATATTGCGCAGCAGCTCGTTTTGGGAAGCGGGCGTCGTCGCGGGGCGGGCAGCGCCGGCCAGCAAATCCGCAAAATCCACGCGCGGGTTCAACGCCGAGCGGAGCACGGTCACCGTACCCGCTACAGTGCTGCCTTTGACCGTTCCGTTCCAGTTCAGGGCGGCGTCCAGGGCGGTGCTCATCCCCTCCGGATAGCGCACCCGCACGCCGGCGGCTTTCGCCCGAAGCTGATAGCTCCACTCCGCACCCAAACCGACAAAGCCGCTGAGGAGGAGTTTGCCGCCGCCGGTTTCCGCGGCGACGTTTTCCACAGTGACGCGATCGCCGGAAAACGACAGGGTCCCGCTGGCTTTGTCGAGCCCGTTCGGAACCCCGCGCAGATAAAACGACGCATTGCGAAATTCCAGCCGGCCGAAAACTTCCGGATCCACCAAGGGGCCCCGAACGGTGATGTCTATGGTCGAGGAGCCGGAAGCCGTCAGATCGGGGTGAAACGTTTCCAGAATGGCCAGATTGGTCTCGCCGTTTAGACGCAGCCGGTAGGCCTCCTTGTTTTCGCCGAGCAGCACGGCGCCGGAAAGCTCCATGAGCGTGCCCGGGCCGGTGAGCCGCGCCCGCTGGACCCGCACCGTGTCGCCGTCCCACACGAGCGCCATGGGCCCGTCGTTGCGAAAGCGGATCTTTTCGCTGGTAGGAGTGATCTTTGCCGGTGCGACCTCGAGCGAAGCGAGCTCGAGACGCCCTTTCCATTTCCTCCGGTCAAGGCCCGAGCCCTCGAATTTCAGTACGCCGGTGGCTTGGCCGACAAACGGCGCCTCGGGTGCCGCGTTGGCAGCCGGGGGACGGGGGGAGCGCAGGAAGGCCAACGTTTCCAACGGAAATTTGTCGAATCGCAGCTGGCCGTGGGTTGCGTGCGGCGCTGCCAATGCCCACTCCGCTTGACCGCTCCACCCGGCCCCGAACAGATTTCCCTGGGCCCGGATTTCCATTGCGCCGCCCGTGGTGTGGATCCGCACGGCCAGGCTGCCCGCCGGGCGCCCGCTGAGCTGAACGTCCGCGAGCCGGAGTGTGCCGTTCAGGGACTCCCACCGGGGAGCGAGCGCCGACAATTGGATCTCGCCCGCCAGATCCGCCTCTGAGCGGGCGTCCAAGTTGCTGGGCAATCCCATGAGTGCCGACCAACGGCCGAACGATCGATCGCGCAGCGAGGCTTGGAATCGCACCCTGCCGTTGCGCCACTCATCGCGGCAGAACGTCCAGACGCCGCGGAGGTGCGCCTGCACTTCGGCGGAAGCCAGCTCGGCGCCAAGCAGTTCTACAGTACGGGAGGCATAACGCAACTCGGCGCGCGCCCGGTCGAACCTTCGCCCTGCAATGACGAGGCGCTGGGCCTCGATCTGAGCCCCGGCCTCGGGTTGGGCCAGCGTGCCGTCGAGCGTTACTTTCCCAGAAGCGACGCCGGTCAGGCGCAGCCGCGTCTCGGCCTCCGGTACCCATTCCTCCAGGCGTTCGCTGGAAAAGGACAGTTCGCCCTGGATCGGAGCCATTTCCGTGAACCGCCAGGCGGACAATCCGATGCGGAGCCGCCCGCGATGCCGCGCGGGCCCATGCTGCGCGAAGAAGTTCCTCACCGCCAGCTCGTCCGAGCGGGCGGTGATTTCCGCTGCAATCCGCTCGAATTGGGCCTCGCGCCATCGAATCTTCTGGCCGGTCAGTCGCCCGGAGAAGACGGGGGACGCCCAGTCGCCGCTCACCGAGCCGTCAAAAAGGGCTTTGCCCCCCTGCCCGAAACGAAAAGGGACCGCCGGCTGCGCGGTACCCGAAATCCAGGATGCCAGCTGCGCCATTTCGCTTAGATCCGTGGTTTCCAAGGCGACGCGCAACGAGCGCCCGAGCACCCCGTTGAACTCCAACCGCGAAGCCGGGGTGGCCAACCAGGCACGATGAGTCTCGATCTGGCGGGCGCGCTGATCATAGATAGCTTCGACGGAACCTTGGACCGGCAGTGGTCCCGCTTCGGCCGTGACCGAAAGACGGGCCATGGCCCGCGTCTGGCGAAGCTTGCCGTGGACCAGTTCGCCTGCCGCCTCCATGACGCCCGAAATTCGCCCGCTCAGCGCGGGACCGGAAACATTCCGCAGGCGGGTGAGCTCCGCCAGGGAAATCTCCCGCCACTCTCCCGCGGTGCGAAACCTTCGCCAGCCGCTCATTTCGACCCGCCCGACGTAGGTCCCGCCGAGGGCGCCTACCTGGAATGGGGCGATTTCCAGATGGTCCCGCTCGATGCGGACGCGGCCCGCGGCGCGGAGATCTCCCAGGCGCACGCCGGCGGCGCGAAGGGCCATGCCGCTCGCTTGGACCCAAGTCTGCAACACGAACCCCGTCTGTTGTGACCATTCCACTCCGCCGGAGGCGAGCCTCAGGCGGCCGCGGGGTTCCAGCGGATCCAGCCTCGCGGGATGGAACTGCGACATTTCCAGCGCACCTTCGAAGTCAAATCGAGCGCGAGGCCTCGAGAATTTCTCCACACGTCCCCGAATCCGGAGCTCGGCGTCGCCCGCAGTCATCCGGGCCGATGCGATCTCGACCCGGTCCCCGAAAAGCGACAGGCGCACGGCTGCCTGGAAGCCTTCTCGGAAGATCGCCGGCACGGCCAGCACGAGCCGGCGGCTGGACAGCTCCCCCTCGTAGCGAGGTCCCGCCCTCCGGTACCACCACCGAACGTCGAGTCCCTCGGCGCGCAGATCGAGCGGGAACCTCCGCTGGTTGAGCTGGAACACTCCGTTGCGAATCCGGAACTCGCCCGCGGCCAGTTTCAGAAACGGTTCTACGGGATTCGCGGTCCGCCCCGCCGCCGGCGGTTTGGGAACGTTGGTGCGACCGTCGCCGTAAACGGCGAGGTAAACTTGGGGGGCTTCCAGTTCGAGAGACCTCACATCCACGTGGCGGCGCAACGCCGAGACCAGACGCAGGCTCACCCGCACGGAACGAGCTCGAAACAGCGGCGGTTCGGCCGGCGACTCTGTGCCGCGCAACACCAGAGAATGGGCCTCGGCCCGCAGCCTGCGCCAATCGAAGGAAAAACCTCCCAGTTGGACGCGGCCGCCGGTGGCGTTTTCCGCTTCGCGCACCAGCCGTTCCCGGATCCGGTCCGCGAACCACTCCGTGCGCACCACGAAGAGCGCCCCGAGCAGGAGCGCCGCCAGAAGCGCTGTCAGGCTCCCGGCAAGCCGCAACGCTGGAGCGAGGAGCCGTCTCATTCGAACGCCTTGGCTTTGAACTCGATGCGAGTCTGCTTTCGCGCCTGCCGCAGCCACTCCTCGAGCAAGCGATCGACCTGCTCGCCAGCCAGCACCTGCTCGATCGCAGCCCACATGTCCTCGAGCGGCGGCGGCTTGGTTCCCTCCTTATTGTCCCACCGCGCCAGCACGCGCGTTTGATAATAGTGCCGGATTTCAGACTCCGGCACCATCACGGCCGGCCGGAAGCGCAGCTCGATGAACCGCAACGTGGCCAGCTGCCGAGCCAGCACGTCGCGCAGCTGCTCTTCTGTGATTCCGTAGCGGGTCAGGGCGCGGGCGAAGTCTTCCGGCGTCTTGAAACGCTCCTTGCGGAGTTGTGCAAGGAGTTGCTCCACTTCGGAGGGATCCGGCAGGGCATACCGGCCCGTCTCCATCTCCCGGAGGATTAACGTCTGGTCCACCAAACGCTCGGCCGCACGCCGCTTGGCGGCGGGGCTAAAATCCGGCTCTTCGGCGTTCAGGAAGGCCGTTACGCGGAGGGCGCGCAGCAGGGCGCTTTCGGTAATTACGTCGCGGCCGACGACGACGGCGATGCGATCGATGATTTCCGGGCGGACGGAGGCCGCCAGCAAGACCATGGCGGCGGCGCAGGTGCGGAGGCGGCCGCACCGTGGGCGGGCTCGCGGCGAGCTCAAAACGTCTGCCCCAGGGAGAAGTGGAATTGGAAGCGGCCGATCCGCTGCTCGGTCTGAACGGGACATCCGAAGAGCAATTGTTCGCGGGTTCCCTGGCAGCCGAAAAAGCGGGGCGAATTGGGCGCGAACGCCAGATCGAGGCGCACGGGCCCCACCGGTGTGCGATAGCGGACGCCGATGCCGAAGGCGTGCACCATGTAGTTGAAGTCGTCACGGTTCTTCTGCCGGGGACGAAGCGACACCGTCCCCACCCGGGAGTACACGTTGCCCGCATCGTGAAACACCACGGCCCCGATATTGTCGCCGATGAGAGGGAAGCGCAATTCGGTGCTCAGCAACACCATCGCCTTGCCGCCCAGAGGGAACCCGGTGACCGGATCCCGCGGCCCGGCCTGATTTTCGGGGAAGCCGCGATGGGTCGAAGCGCCGCCCGCGAAGAAGCGCTCCGGCAACGGAATGTCCTGCTCTCGAAGAGGCAAGGCCGGGTTGGTGCGCACCGTTCCGAGGAATCCCACCGTGGCCGTGCGCGCCACCACCAGCCGCCGGCTGACGCTGTGGTACGTGGAATTGCGCGCCACCAGGCGCAAGAAGTCGGTCTGCGAGCCGAAGGGGCGGGCGGCATAGCCCAGGTCGAGCGAGTTGTAGGTGCCGCGGTGTGAATCGGTTGGGTCATCCCGGCGGTCGTCCACATAGGTGGCCGCCAGCACCCCGACGCGGGCCGGCTGGGTGAGCAAGGGAATCAATTCCGGCTGGATCTTGACGTCGCCGACGGAGACGCGCCGGAAGGCGAACCGATAAAACAGCGTCCGGGAGCGCGTCCAGCGGTGGGTGAGCTGCACGGAACCTTCGCGGCGGCGCGCCGTGAAGGTGCGGACGTCGCGCGAATCGTCGTACAGCGCCGTGAAGGACAGATCCACGTTGGGGCTGCCGAGGATCTGCGGCGCCAAATACGTCCCCAGGGCGCGCTGTTGCAGGTTGGAGACGCGGCTTCGGAACAGAAGCGTGTGGCCCAGGCCGCGAAAGTTCAATCGTCCAAAGTTGAAGGAGATGCGAGGGCTGAAGCCGGCTTTGCCGCCGGGCGCTTCCAGACTGGCCGGATCTCCGCCGATGCGGGCGATTTCGGCCCCCACGCCCACGGCGACGGAATACCGCCGCGCTTCTTCCAGTTGATAGAGGATGTACTTGTATTTTTCCTGACCGTCGGGGTTCTGGATCGCCGTCTCCACCTTGGCGAAGATGCCCAGATCCGACAGTCGGCGCTGCGTTTCGAGCATCTCGGCCTGCGAGATGGGCTCGCCCGGGTCGAGCAAGATCTGCCGCTGAACGATGTGGGGCCGGGTGTGTTCCAGACCGCCGATCAGCACTTCCCGTACGAATCGCCTCGGCCCTTCGTGGATACGGAAGGTGAGCTCGGCGCGCTGGGCCTGCGGCGCCTGACGCCAGCTCCATTCGAAGGACGCCGCGGGATAACCGCGGTTGTAGTAGTAGGCCAAGATGTTGTCGCGGTCGGTGGCGACGTTGGCTTCGCTGAACGGCTGCCCAGGGGCGGACTGGAGCATGGACCGGATCGCCTCGGCGTGCTCCGCGGAAGCCCCCTCCAACTCCAGGTTCGAGACGAACCATTGCGGTCCTTCGCGGATCCGTAGGAATACGGCGACGTCACCCGCCTTGCCGCGGTAGTCGTGTTCCACCGTGGCCTCCACCTGCACATCGCGAAAGCCATTGGCGTGGTAGAGCTCCCGAATCGCGTCCAGATCCCGCTCGAGGAGGCTTCGGCTGAAGCGCCCGCGGCGGAATTGGAACGAAGCGGGGGTCACGAGCATCCGTTCGCGAAGGGTCTCCAGGTCGAAATAGCGGTTGCCTTCGATGGCGACCCGCACCAGCTTGTAACGCCGGCCGCGCTCGATGTGATACACGATCTTCTGCCGGGCGGGTCCGTCCGCCTCGGTGGTGAAAGTGACTTTGGCGTCGAAAAACCCCTGGTTTTGGAAGTACTCGGCGAGGTTCTCGGCGCCCTCCACGATGAGATCCCGGTCGGCGGACCGCTCTTCGAACACCGGCACGAGCCGCCGGAGGCGCCCGAGCGAAACGTTGGATCCCTCCGTCTCGACGGTGACGACGGGGCCGGCGTCGGCGCGGAGGAACGGCCGAGCCTGCCGCGTATCGCGCTCGTAGTCCATTTTTTCCAGGCGCACGTCCGCCATGAGGCGATTCTGCTTCTGGTAGGCCCGGCGGATCCGCTCCAAGCCTTGTTGCACGCGGGTCTCCGTCACCGGTCTCCATCCGAGCCAACCCTTCCAGCGCGTGGCGCGGATCAGCTTGTCGAAGGGCCAGAGGGCGTTGCCGCGGATCTCCGGCTGGCTGAACCGTGCGCGCGGCCCCGGCTCGAGTCGAAAGCGGATCATGGCCTGCTGCGTGCGCGGGTCGTATTCCACGGACGGCTCGACACGACTTTCAAAGAAGCCGTTGCGCTCCAGGGTCTGGCGGAGTCCGTCGGCGGCTTTCTGCAAATCCTCTTCGTGAAACGGCGCCCCGAGGCTGAGCCCGGTGGCGTTGACGAGCTGCCCGAGGCTGGGGGGCTGCGGCACTCGTTGCACCGACACGGGCCCCACGAACCAGTTGTTCTGCGTCAAGAACCGCAGCACGACCTCGCCGTCTTCGAGTTCCGCTTCCACGGCGATGTCGGCGTACCGGCCGGTGGCATAAAGCCGTTGGATGGCCGTTTCCACGTCCTGGAGCCGCAGCGGCTGCTTGCTTTTGAGCGGGAGGATCTCGGCCAGTTCCGCGGGCGTCAGCGCCTGCTCCCTGGGCTCGAAGACGATCGCGGCGATCGGCTTGCCTTCGTAGTGCACCGCAGCGCCGCCCAGGAGCGGCGCCACCCAGAACAGAGACGCCAACCCCGTCGCCAGCCAGGCGTTGCCGAGCCGCACTACCCGCATGATACTTCACGACGGCGCTCGCTCTGCGGCTGTTACGATGAAGTCGGAATGACGCCGGGGCACACGGACCGTTACTCGCGCCAGATCTTGTTTGCCGGGCTCGGCGAGGAGGGACAGCAGCGCCTGATGGAGTCCTGCGCCGTCATCGTGGGATGCGGCGCGCTCGGCAACTTCCAAGCGGACGCCCTGGCGCGGGCGGGCGTGGGCCGGATCCGCCTGATCGACCGCGACTACGTCGAATGGAGCAACCTGCAACGCCAGTGCCTGTTCGAAGAGGCCGACGCCGAGCAGGCGCTGCCCAAGGCGGTGGCGGCAGCACGGCGGCTCCAGCGGGTGAACTCGCAGATCCAGCTTGCACCGGTCGTGGCGGACCTGACCCCGGAGAACGCCGAGGAGCTGCTAGGTGGCGCCGGCGTGGTGCTGGACGGCACCGACAACTTCGAAACAAGATACCTCGTGAATGATTTCTGCGTGAGCCGGGGCATCCCGTGGATCTACGGCGGCGCGGTGGGATCCTATGGCATCGCGATGCCGGTCCTGCCGGGCGAGACGCCCTGCCTGAAGTGCCTGTATCCGTCGCCGCCGGCGGCAGACCAGCCGACCTGCGAGACGGCGGGGGTTCTCAACGTCGTGCCCCAGCTGGTGGCCGCCGTCCAAACCGCCGAGGCCTTGAAAATTCTCGCCGGACGTGGCAGGGCGGTGTCGCGTCGGATCACCACGGTGGACCTGTGGACCGGAGTCCTCCGACAGATCGAGCTGCCGGCCCGCGATCCCCAGTGCCTGGCCTGCGGGCGCCGGAGCTTTCTTCACCTGGAGGGCAGCGGTCGCGCTCCGATCAGCCTCTGCGGCCGCAACGCGGTGCAAATCCACGAGCGCACCCGGCCCATTGACTTGACGGCCCTCGCCGGGCGGCTCTCCCGCCTCGGCCAGGTGCGCCACAACGAGTTCGCCGTGCGCTTCGTCACGCCGCCGTACGAACTCATGATCTTCTCCGACGGTCGCGCCATCATCAAGGGCACCACCGACCCGGCCCTGGCGCGGAGCTTGTATGCGCGATACGTGGGCAGCTAGGCGGCGGATTCCGGTCCGATTTCGCCGCCTTCGAGGCGATCCCTCACGGCGCACCGCGCGGGAACGATCCGCGACTCCTCAGCCGCCAGGCCCGGTAGACGTCCGAGCCTCAGGCCCGACAGGTTCCCGGCCTTCGAAGCTTGGGCATCACCGTTCCGGCGTCAGCCGGAGCACGTCCTTGACTTCTACTCGGCGGAACTGGTGGGGCAAGCCCCGGCCCTCGTAAAAGGCGCGCCACTGGTCCTTGTAGTGCCGGGACAGGAATTGGCCGGACTGGCCGGACAGCAGGGTCACCAGCGAATGGTCCCAATCGGCAAGATCCAAAACCATGCGCAACGAGGGGCCGAGCTCTGCGGTCACCTGCAGGACAGTGGTTTCGGAGCCCTCCATGGGCACCGCGCCGATGCCCGCGTAGCGGCCGACGAGCGGAAGGCGGCTGAGCACGGGATGCGTGAGCCGAAGCATTTGGTAGCGTCCGTACTGCCACCGTCGCATCTGACGCCCCTGGAGCCGCTGGCCTTCCTCGAGCGCATCGGCAAGCGTGTCGAGCAAGACGTCGTCGTAATCCGCAAACCAGCCCGCGGGACGCTCCCGCAACAACACCTCCAGCACCGCCGGCGCCATGAGGTCGTCGTAGAGCAATCCCTTGCCGGGAGCAGCGCGCTCGGCCACCGCCGTGCGCAAGTGACGATAGGCCAGCTCTGCGATCATCGGCTGCGGCGCGTCGCGCCGCATGCGCCCGTCCCAAGGCGCCAGCAGTTGCACCGCTTCGGCGACCAGCGGGTTTCGGCTCTTCTTGCGCGCCTGCGCCGCCACGAGCTCCCGCGCCAGAAAGTGCGCGAACGGCGAGTAGGTGTCGGTCTGGAGCCGCAGCATGTCCGGAACCCGCCAGCGGCTACCGCGCTCGAGCCATTCGCGAATGCGGCGCGCGCGGTAGGGCGGGGCGAAACGACCGTTCACCGGGTAGGGGTAATTCTCGGGGAACGGGTTCTGGTTGGCGCTGACGAGGATGCCAGAAGGGGGATTGAACACGGACGGGAGCGCTTCGAAAGGAATGTAGCCATCCCAGGTCGCCTTGGCGGGATCGGCCGGCACATCGCCTCGGTAGTTGCGCCGGATCGGAAGCTTGCCCGCCACTTGATAGCCGATGTTGCCGTCCACGTCAGCATAGACGAAGTTCAGCGGGGGGCCGGCCAGACGGGCGAGCGCGGCGCGGAATTCCTGCCAGTTTCGCGCCCGATTGATCTCGAGGAATGGGTATTCGAAGGCGCCTGGCTGGGCGGCGATCCAGCTCAAGGACAAGAAGCGCCCTTGCTCGGCGATGAAGATCGGCCCGCGCCGCGTGATCCAGTTGAAGACGGTGGCTCGCTGGCTGCCCCGTACGAGGATCACTTCGCGCTCCAGCCGGGCTGGCTCCTTGCGTCCCCCCTCGACGTAGTGTCCCGTCTGTGGGTCGAAGCGTTCGACGAACAGATCTTGCACATCGAAGCCGAGATTGGTGATGCCCCAGGCGATCCGTTCGTTGTGGCCCAGGATCACACCGGGCAGGCCGGGCAGTGAGGCGCCGGCCGCGTTGAGCCCGGGGGCTTTCAGGTGCACCAGATACCAGATCGAGGGGAAGGTCCATTCCAGATGGGGATCATTGGCCAGGATCGGACGGCCGCTGGCGGTGCGGCGTCCGGAAACCACCCAGGCGTTGGAGCCCGGCGGCTCGGGTCCTCCGGCGTGAATCGAGAACAAGAAATCCACCTTGGCGGCGTCGCCTCCTTCGAGCAGGTTCTGCTTGCGCAGTTCGGTGCGCCAGGAGCGCGTGAGAGTGCGAAACATCTGGAGGCTGATGACGAGCGAGTCCGCAAGGCTCCAGGGCCGCGGGTCATAGCGGAGCAAGGTGAACTCCAGCGGAAGCCGTCCCGCATGGGTCTCGAGGAAGTAATTGACGCCGCGGGCATAGGCGGCAAAGGCCGCGCGATCCGCGGGCGGGAGCGCGCGGGCGTGTTCTTCGGCGATTCGCCGCAGCCGCATGCGGCGGGTTTCCTGATCGGAGGCCAGCGCCGCCGCGCCGAACAGTTCGGCGAGATCCCCGGAAGCCGCCCGGCGCATGGCGTCCATCTGCCAGAGGCGGTCCTGCGCCGTGACGAATCCTTGGGCGAACAGGAGATCTTCGAGCGAGGCGGCTTCGATGTGGGGCACGCCGAGCCGGTCCCGGGCGATCGTCACCACGCCGCCGACCGGCGCTGGAAACGTACCGGAAGTCCGGGCTAAGGGCCGCCACGCCCACCAGTAGCCGAGAAACAGGACGACGGCGAGCGCCGCGCCGATCGCCAGGTTAAGATATCGGAGGACCCGACGGGACCGCACCTGGAAATTGTACCGGAGTGCCGCTCGCCCGCCCTCTGTCCGATGGAAGAAGTCTCCTACGGCTACCGCTTCCTGCTGCTCGCGGTGATCCTCGCCGCCAACGCGTTTTTCGCCGGTGCGGAAGTGGCGCTCGTTTCGGTGCGGCCTTCGCGGCTGCGGGAGCTGGCCAAGCAGGGACACCCCGGCGCGCAGGCGGCGCTCAGCCTGCTCGCCAACCCGGAACGGTTATTGTCGGTCGTGCAAGTGGGAGTTACGGCCGCAAGCCTCGGGCTCGGCTGGGCCGGCGAAGACACGCTGTACCGTTTTTTCAGCGGTCTACTCGAACCGGTGCTGTCCGAGGGGCACCGCCAGCTGCTGCACGGGGTCAGTTTTCTCACTGCGTTCCTGCTGATGAGCTACCTGCACGTGGTCCTGGGAGAAGTGGCGCCGAAGAATCTCGGCATGGAAAAGGCGGACCGCTTGGCGGTGTTGGTCGCTCCGCCGCTCCTCGTCTTCTACCGAGTGGTGGAGCCGTTCGTCTATGTGATCGAACGTTCGGCTGCGGCGGCGAGCCGGCTCCTCGGTCTGCGCAGCGAACCGTTGGGGGGAGGGCATTCGGCCGAGGAATTGAAGCTCATCCTCAGCCGCGAGCAGGTTCGGTTTCCGCGCTTCGAGCGGGAGGCTATTCAGCGGCTGTTGGATTTAGGCGGCGTCGCCGTGCGTGAGATCATGGTGCCGCGGAACGACGTGGTGGCAGTCGCCGTGGACGCCCCCTTGGAGGACATCGTCGGCCTGATGTTGGAGCACCAATATTCCCGCGTGCCGGTCTACGAGGGGCAGCCGGAGCGGGTTCTGGGGATTCTGCACTTCAAGGACCTGCTGCGGCTGCGGGAGGAATTCCGCGCCGGCGATGCGGCCCGCCGGGCATGGTCGAAGTTCCGGTTGCGCTCCGTGCTCCACAAGCCGCTCGTGGTGCCGGAATCGAAGCCCGTGAGTCAAATGCTGGATGAGTTTCGCCGCTCGCGGTGCCACATGGCGCTGGTGGTGGACGAATTCGGCACGATTTCCGGGATCGTGACGATGGAGGATGTGCTGGAGCAGATCTTCGGAGAGATCGAAGACGAGCACGATGCGGTCCGCCAAGCGCCGGCCCCCAGTGCTGCGGCCCTCGAAGTGGAGGGCACGATCAATATCCGGGACCTGGCGGCTCGATACGGCATCCGGTTGCCCAGCGGCGCGGGCTTTGAAACGCTGGCCGGCTTTCTCCTCTACCGGTTGGGCTACATCCCCAAGGCGGGGGACAGTGTGGATTACGACGGGCGCCGTTACACGGTCCTCGAGATGGAGCGCAACCGCATCGCGCGCGTGCGCATCGAGGCGCTGCCCGTGGCGGAGCCCACTCCGCCTACCGGTCCCGGCGTGCCTTCCTGAGGCGCTCGAACTCGGCCAAGGCGGCGGCTGCGGCCGCGGCGTCACCCTGGCGGCGGTACAAGCGGGCCAGCGCGTAGTGCGGGTCCGGGGAGCGTGGGTCTAGCTCCGCCGCTCGCCGCAGCTCCTGGATCGCCTCTTCTACTGCCCCGCGTTTTTCCAGCAGCACACCCAGGCGCAGCCGCGCCGGAGCGAGGCGGGGTCCGAACCGGACGGCTTCGCGCAAGTACGGCTCGGCTTCCTCGATGCGCCCGAGTTTGAGCAAGAGCGTGCCGAGATTCAGAGCCGGCCAAGGAGAGGCGGGCGTTTGTTCCCGGTTCAAGCGCACAGCCTGCTGGTAGCTGGCCACGGCTTCTTCGAAGCGGCCCAAGGCCTCCAGGCACAGCCCGAGGTTGTCATGAGCGCGCACGAACCCTGGCTGAAGTTCGATGGCGCGCCGGAGGCGTTCCGCCGCCGTTTGGAATTGCTGATCGTCGTAGTCCAGCCGGGCCAGCCAATACCAATACAAGGCGTTGTCGGGGCGGGCTTGGTTGAGCTGGGCCAGCTCGGCTCGCGCCAGGTCCCGCCGCTTGACCGCCACGTACGCCATGGCGAGGGTGAAGCGGCTGGAGGCATCCAGCGGCGCCAGCTCACGGGCACGGTGGAACGCCCGCACCGCATTCCAGTATTTCCCTCCGAGGAACGATACCCCGGCGAGGAGCTTCCACAGCTCCTGGGAATCGGGGCGCGCCGCAGCCGCCTCTTGGAGCAAGGCCTCTGCCTGTTCGAACTGTCGCGCGGCCAGAGCTTGCTCGACGGCAGCGCGACGTTGCGGACTCAGCGGCGCCGAAACAAACGGCAGCGGCGGGGGTGTTTCGATCTGCGCAGCAAGAATGCCGGGAACTAGCAGTGCGAGGAGAACGGCCCGCATCACTTCCCTGCCGCATCAAGCGTGCGGCGCAGCGCCTGAGCGGCGAAACTTTCGGGAACCAGCGCCAGTTCGCGATCCAAAGCCTGGCGCGCTTCCGCGGTCTTGCCCTGGGCCAAATAGGCCGTCGCCAGAGCGAAGTGAATCTCGGGCAAGTGCGGATCCAGGCGGGCCGCTTCTTGATACGCCTGGACCGCCAGCTCCAACCGGCCTTGCGATTGAAACGTTTCGCCGAGCATTTGATACAGCCGCGGGGAGCGATGGTTGGAGCGGCGCAGCTGCTCTAGACACCACGTGGAGAGCCTCATATACGCGCGCCCCAGTTGATACAGGTGCTCGGGCTCGCCGGGGGCCAGCTCCACAAGCGAGCGCCATTGGTCCAGGGCGGCGAGCGGGTCACCGCGCCGTTCATACGCCCGCGCCAGGTGTAACCTCGCCAGAGGCTCGCGCGGGGCGATCCGAACCGCGCTTTCGAGCTCTGTCACGGCCTCCTCGGCGCGGCCCAGCGCCAGAAGGCTTGCGCCGAGCGCGATGCGCGGCGCCGGGTAGTTCGGATCCAGGCGGATGGCCTCACGGAACTGCGCCATGGCCCGCTCGTGGGCGCGCTGCTGCTGGTAGACCAAACCGAGGTTATTGTAAACGAAAGGGAGCCTGCCGCCTTGCGCCAGCACCTCCCGCAGCGCCTTCTCGGCCTCCAACAAGCGACCGGCTTTCTGGGCGGCGACGGCCTGGCGAAACAAGTTCTCGAGGGGCGGAGCCAGTTGTGCGCAAGCCGGCGCCGCCACGCACAGCATCACTACGAGGACGTGCCTTGTCATGGTTGCCGCGGCGTTCCAGAGCGCGGAATCAGCTCGTCCTCGGACAGCAGCGCCTGCTGCGCCTCCAACTCCCGGCGCCCGAGCTCTCGGGCTTTATCAAAGGCCTGGCGTGCCTCCTCCGGCTTTCCTAACTTCTGTAAGGCGCGTCCGAGGAGCACATAGGCCTGGCGCATTTCCGGCTCGAGTGCGAGGGCACGTTGGAGCTCCCGGCGTGCCGACGCGGCATCTCCCAGGCGCAGAAGCGCATCGCCCAAGGCCAGCCGTGCGGCGGGCGCATCCGGTTCCGCCTCGAGCGCCTTTCGAAGATACCGGACGGCGACCGCCGGCTGGTTTTGGAACAACCGGCAAGCGCCGAGGCCGTAGGCCGCGTCGTAGTTGTGGGGATTCAACGCCAGTGCGCGGGCGTATTGCGCGGCGGCCTCTTCGAACCGGCTCTGACGGCGCAGCAGATCCCCGAGTGCGGTCCGGACCTCCACAGAGCGCGGGTCGGCGCGGAGAGCCGCCCGATACTCTTTTTCGGCGGCCGCCACATCTTCCCGGGCGGCGTGGGATTCGGCCAACAGCTGGTGCACGCGGGCGGAGCGGGGGGCCAGCGCATACAGCCGCTCGTAACTTTGTTGCGAAAGCGCAAAAGAGAGCTTGGATAGGAAGTAGAGGCCGTCGGGGTGGGCCGGGGCACGCCGCAAAACCTGTCGCAGGCGCTCGTATGCTTGCTGCAGTTTGCCTTGGGCCATCTCGGCCCGGGCCAGCAGGACGCCGGCTTCGGGCGGACCCGCGCCGTCCTGCCAAACGGCTCGGGCTGTTTGTTCCGCGCGCCGGTAGTCGCCCCCAAGAAGCGCCCGGGTGGCTGCGGCCAGGTCGGCCGCACGCAACTGTGCGCCAGCGGCGACGAGCAGGAAAGCTATCGCTGCGGTTTTCCGTGGCTTCAATACGGCTTGACCTCGATGGTTCGCAGCAGGAGTCGTTCTTTTTCGGAGCGCTTTTGTTGCACTTGCTCGAAGCGCTTCGCTTGGGCTTCCGCCCGGGGATCGCGTGTGCGCTGGTAGAGCATCAACAGGTTCTGGTTCGCCAGGTAATGGTCCGGATCGAGGGCCAGGGCTTGCATCAGAGCACGTTCGGCCTGCTGGTGTTCCCTTCGTCGAATGTACACGAACCCGAGCTCGGCATGGGCGTCCGGGAATTTCGGCTCGGCCTGAAGCGCGGCTTTGAGTTCCTGCTCGGCCTCCTCGAGCCGGTTTTCCTGACGTGCCAGGCGTCCCAGAAAATATCGGGCCCGGGCGGCCGTAACGGGATTGCCTGCCGCAACGGCCAGTTCCTGGCGCGCCGCATCGAGCTGGCCGCCGTAGAAGTAGGCGACGCCCAGCAGGAAGCGTGCCCGGGGATCGTGCGGGTGCTGTTCGAGATACCTGCGCAGGTGCGTGGCAGCCAGGCTTGTGTCGCGCTCGTAGAGCAGGACGGCGCCGAGCGCGTAATGGTGGTAGACGTTTTCCGGCGCCAGCTCGACCGCCCGTTGCAGCGACCTTTTGGCCTCCAGCGGAAGTTCCAGCTCCGCGCAAATGACGCCGAAGAAGAAATGGATGCCGGCGTTGGAGGGGGCAAGATCGCGTGCGTGAGCCAAGTAGCTCAAGGCGCCCTCCAGGTCGCGCTGATTGTAGGCGACGCGGGCCAAATCGAGCAAGGGCGACACGCGCCCAGGAGCACGTTGCGCCAGGGCTTCGTACCGCTGGCGCGCCTCGGCGAGGTTTCCCGTCTCCTCGTGCAACGCCGCCAGTCGCTCCAGGGTGGCCGTCGAGGCCAGCCCGCGGCGCTCCAGCCCCTGGATCAACTCGATTGCGAGATCCGCCCGGTGATGTTCCGCGAGCACGGGCAAAATCTGAAGGACATCCGCCTCGTTGAGATCCGGGCTCGCCAGCAGCTTTTTTGCGGCCGCGCCGGTCCGGGCGAGGTCTCGGAGGGCGACATAGTTGCCCAGCGCCACGGCCAAGGCCTGGGCCCGGCTTTGTGCCTCAGGCGGAAGCTTCGCCAAGTGAGCGAGCGAATCCCGGTAGCGGCCGAGCAACTGGCAGACCACAGCGGACTGGTAGTGGGCCTCCGCGTTGGCGGGCTGGAGGGCGAGCACCCGCGCGTAGGCCTCGGCCGCCCGCTGCAGGCCCCGGTCAAAGGTCTCCGCGTTCTGGTGATAGAGGCGGGCCAAGTTTTCCCAGGCGCCGACAAAGTCCGGCGCCAGCTCAATGGCTTTTCGAAAACTCGCCTCGGCGCCTTTGATATCGCCCGCTTGGGCGCGTAGTACCCCCTGGAGGTTGTGCAATCGAGGTTCGGAAGGGTGGGCCTCAAGGGCCCGCCTCACAAGGCGGCCCGCGGCGTCGGCGTCACCCCGCCCGATAAGGTTCACGATCTCTCTAAGCGATTGCTGGGAAACCCCTTGGGCCGAAAGCCAGACCGGAGTCCCGAGCACCGCAACCGTCAAGTAAACGGGGATGACCCTTCGCTGAAGGTGTTGAAAAACTCGGTATTGACAATACACTAATCTCAAGGTAGTATCGGCTTGAGACTAGTTACAGTCTAGCAAGACTCGCAAGGGGGACACAAATCCAATGAGTCTAAGGCGGGGAACAATGCGCGCAAGGATGGTGTTGTGCGCAGTGCTAGCCCTGGCGGTGTGTCTCGGTCGGGCCCATGGCCAGTTCCGAAGCACGATCAGCGGCACGGTGCTCGATCCGGCTAACGCGCCTGTGCCCAACGCGGAAGTGACGGTCACCAATACGGCCACCGGCGTGGAATTGAAAACGACGACCGGCGCCGACGGGCTGTATTCGTTTCCGAACCTTGTGACGGGCGTCTATGACCTGCGGGCGACGGCCGCGGGCTTCAAGCCGTATGTCCAGCGCGGGATTCGCGTGACGTTGAACGAGCTGGCGCGCGTGGACGTCCGGCTCGAGCTGGGTACCGTGGAGCAGGCCATCGAAGTGGTGGCCGACGCCTCCCCGCTCAATTTCGACAACGCCACGCGGGCCGAGGGCGTGGCGCCCGAGACCATGAATGATCTGCCGTTGATTGTAAGCGGCGCGCCACGCAACTCCGCGCAATTTGCGGTCCTGCTGCCGGGTGTGACCACTGGGGGAGGCAGCAGCGCCTTTGACGCGCGCATCAACGGGGGCTTGCAGTCCGGCGACGAAGCGATCATGGACGGCGTCAGCATGCAACAAGGCACGATGAACCAGAGCGGGATGATCTCGTTCTGGGATTTCCGCATGACGCCCGACATGATCAGCGAATTCAAAGTGCTGACTTCGACCTACGAGCCGCAATATGGGTCGACGACGTCGGCCCAAATCATGGTGACCACCAAGTCCGGGACGAACGAATTCCGCGGCGCCGTCTATGAATATTTGCGGAACACCGTGCTCAATGCCCGGCAATTCGGCGCCGACCGGAGACCGAAAGACATCGAGCACGACTTCGGAGGCTCGATCGGCGGACCGGTAAAGCTGCCTGGACTTTGGTCCTCCAAGCTGAGGACCTACTTTTTCACGAACATTGAGAAATTCTATATCCGCGGGGGCGTCACACGGCCGACCATCTCTATCCCCTCCCTCAAGCAGCGAAACGGAGATTTCACGGATTGGGTGGGTCCCGACGGGCGGCTGATCCCCATCTACGATCCGGCCACTACCGCGCGGGTGGAGGGCCGCATCGTCAGGCAGCCCTTCCCCGGCAACATCATTCCCCGAGCGCGCTTCGCCAACTCGCTGGCCCTGCAATGGTTCAAGTTTCTACCGGAGCCGAACAAGCCGGGGCCGCTGAACAACTACCTGGTGCCCACGCCGGTGCCGGACACCATTCTGGGCGACGCGCTGCACTGGGTGGTGAAGATCGACGAGTACGTGGGTGACAAGCACCACTTTGCCGCGACGATCTGGCGGCAGAAAGCGCCGCCGAAATTCGCAACGACCCTGCCGATTCAGATCGCCAACGAGACGTTCTCCGACCCGCAGAACTCTTGGGTGAACCGGCTCAATTGGGACTACACCATTTCGCCCACATTGCTGCTCCACGCGGCGGCCGGCTACCTGAACCGCAACGAGGGCTACGGTTCGGTGAACGGAAAATACGTCAATGAACTACCGAAAATTCCCGGGGTGGCAGGCCACCGCTACCCGCCGGTGATTTATTTCAGCGACGGGTTTGCTCAGTTCGGCAACTCCTCGGGACTGAACACCGGCAATGTGACGACCCGGCCGGCCTACGTGGCCAACAGTTTGCTGACCTGGGTGAAAGGGCGACACACACTCAAGTTCGGCGGGGAATATCGGAATTTGGGTCAGAATTTCCACGACACGGGCAACGAGTCGGGCTCCTTCGGTTTCGAGCGCGGGCCTACAGGCCTTTTGGGCGAGGTGAGCGGCAGTCCGATCGCCTCCTTCTTGCTGGAGCAGGTTTCCTGGGCCAGCGCGACCTTCCGCACGGTGGATGCCTGGTACGCCCGATCGGACGCCATCATCTGGCATGTGGGCGATACCTGGAAGATCACGCCCAAGCTGACGCTGAATCTCGGCATCCGGTGGGATATGTTCCGACCCACCGCGGAGAAGTATGATCGGCTGTCGTTCTTCGATCCGCAGGGAATCAACCCAGCGGCGGGCGGGCGGCCCGGGCGGCTCGCCTTCGCCGGAACGCGGTGGGGAGCGGCGAGTTTCGGTCGGCGCCATCCGGAGTTCGTCTGGAAGCGAGGGTTCGCACCCCGACTGGGCATCGCTTACGCCATCAATGACCGCACTGTGGTGCGAACCGGGTACGGCATTTTTTACAACCAGGCCTTTTACCCCGGCTGGGGTGGCGGGATGAACTTGGACGGGTTCAATGCGGATGTCTCGTTCGGGGCCACCGAGGGCGGCTTGGTGCCGGCGTTCATCTTGAGTGCCGGCTTTCCGCAAACCTTCGCCCGGCCTCCGTTCATCGATCCGGGGTACCGCAACGGCCGCGGCACTCTCTACCGGCCGTTCGACGCCAATCGGCTGTCGTATGCTCAGCAATGGAACCTCACGATCGAGCGGCAGTTCGGCGCGGACCTTTTGGTGAGCGTGGCCTACGTGGCCAACAAAGGCACCCGATTGCCGTCGGCCACCAATCCGGTCAACGCGCTGGATCCCCGCTACTTGACCCTGCGCGAGAGGCTGTACGACGAGTTCCGGCCGGGGCAAACCGAACTCCATGGAGTCCGCGCGCCGTATCCAGGCTGGGCCCAACAGCTGCGGGACGCGGGGTGCTCCCCCTCGGTCGCGCAGGCGCTGTTACCGTACCCGCAGTTCTGCAGCTCGCTGCAAGGTCTCAACGAGAATTTGGGCAATTCGACGTATCACTCCTTCCAGGCCAAGATCGAGAAGCGGTTTTCTCGGGGGATCTACCTTCTGGGTGCCTACACGGTGTCGAAGCTGTTGACGAGCACGGGCCACATCAACGACCCGGTCATCGTCGGCTGGAGCGGCGTTGGGGGCGTGATTTCGCCGTATGAGCGAAAGCGCAACAAATCCCTCGCCGCCGACGACGTGCCCCAAGTTTTCAGCTTCACCTTAGTGTACGAGCTTCCGTTCGGGCGAGGCAAGAGGTTCTTGTCAAAGAGCCGGGCAGCGGATTTGCTGCTTGGAGGTTGGTCCGTAGCCAGCATTACGCGGCTGTCCGCAGGCACGCCGTTCTTCTTCCGCTCGAGCTTCTGTAACGTTCCCGGTCAGTTCCGAGCCGGCTGCATCCCAGCCATTTTGCCGGGGCGGAATGTCTTCACGAAGGATAAGAAGGATTTCGACCCAGGACTCGGACAGCCGTTGTTCAACAAGGACGCCTTCGAGCCGCTCACGGCGTTCAATTTCTACTGGGGTTCGGGACCGCGCGTCTCCAACGTGCGCGGCTACGGATACAAGAACGAGGACCTTGCAATTTACAAGAACATCTTGCTCAACGAACGAATGAAGTTACAACTGCGCGGCGAGTTTTTCAACCTGTTCAACTTGCATAACTTCACCGGTTATACGTCAGGCGGGGCCAATTGGTACTGGGCCTCGGCCTTCACGACCGACTTGGCAAGCCCCGATTTCGGCAAGTGGAACGGCAGCGTCACGCCGCCGCGCAACATCCAGCTCGGCATACGGCTGGAATTTTAGAGGTTCGCTTCGACGGGCCGGAGCGGCTCGCGCGACCGCGGGCTGAACCGGTCCGTCTACTGTCTGCGCCCACCTGTCCGGCGGCAGTTGGTTCGAGCTGAGAGATTCCACCTCGATCAGCCGCCGCAGCTTCGCGCGCTCGAGGGTGAGCATTCCCGCCGAAAGCGGGCGCATCCGGCTGACCGATTCCGGGCCCGAGGCTACAATGGGCTCTGGAAGCGGCACCGATGACGTTTGACCCAGGGGCCTACGGCGAAGGGGTCGCAAAGATTCTGGCGCTGGAAGGCGCCGGCCAGCGCCTCATGCCGCTCGTCGCCGGCCGTTGTTCCTCGGAGGCCGCGCGAGCGGCGCTGAGACCGATTCGAGCGCAGGACTTGTTTGCCGGGGCACGAGCTCCGGAGGCCGCCTTGGCGGGCCTGTGGCTCTACTTTTCTTGTCTCGAAGAGGCCCATTCCCTCGCCCAGCAGATTCACACCCCGGAGGGCAGCTTCTGGCATGGCATCCTCCACCGCCAGGAGCCGGACCCGATGAATGCGGCCTACTGGTTCCGCCGCGTGGGTCGCCATCCCATCTTTCCACAACTGCTGGAAGCGGCTGCTGCCGCCGCGGCGCGTTATCCGGAGGCCGGCGTCCGCTTCGGGGACTCCTGGGATCCTTTTGATTTCATCGAGCTGTGCGAGGAGGCCCGCCGGGAAGCTGGGTCCCCGCTGGAGAAGCTGGCGCTGGAGGTCCAGCGCGCCGAATGGCAATTGCTGTTTGACTACTGTGCGAGGCCCGCGCGATGAGAAAGGTGCGCCGGGCGTTGCTCGTCGTGGCGCCACTCGTTGCGGTGGGAGTGCTGGTGGCGTGGCAGCTCACGCAGCGCTCGGCCCCGCCCGAGGTGCCGTTCTCCAAGGTGCGACGCGAGACGCTGGTGAGCACGGTAGTCACCAACGGCAAGGTGGAGCCACTGGAGTGGGTGGCGGTGCGCGCGCTGCGCTCCGGCATGGTGGAGAAAGTCCACGTCCGCCACGGCCAGCGAGTTGCGCGGGGGCAAGTTCTCGCCGAGTTGGACTCCACCGGCGCCCGGATGGAGCTGGCGGCCGCGGAGGGGCGGCGTGAGCAGACGCAGGCGGCCTTGGCACTGCTGGAACGCGGTGGCCCGGCTCTGGAACGGGCGCGGCTGGAGGGCGAGTGGAAGCAGGCGCAACTGGAGCTCGAGACGGCGCAGCGAGAGCACGATGAGCTGGCGCGCCTGGCGCTCAAACAAGCCGCGACGCGACTGGAGGTCGCCGCCGCGCTGCGGCGGCTGAACGAGGCGCGGCTTCGGGTGGAATCCCTGGAACGGCAGCGCGCCGCGCTCGCGGATCCTGCTGACCGCCAGGCGGCCGAGGGTCGCCTGCGAGAAGCGGAGGCAGCCGTGCGTTTAGCCCAGCTTCGGGTCGAACAAGGTTTCCTGCGCGCGCCGGCCGCTGGCGTGGTGTATGACATCGAGGTCCGCCCGGGCGCCTACCTCAACGCCGGGGACTCGGTGGCGAAGGTCGGGCAGATCGAAAAGGTGCGCATACGCCTGTACGTGGACGAGCCCGAACTGGGCCGCGTGGCACGGGGAATGCCTGTCACCATCACCTGGGATGCTTTGCCCGGCCGACGCTGGAAGGGTACGGTCGAGCAGACGCCCACGCAGGTCGTCACTTTGGGAACCCGGCAAGTAGGAGAGGTCATCTGCATGTTGGACAATCCGGGAGGCGAACTGTTGCCAGGGACGAACATCAACGCCGAAATTCTGTCGCAGTCGGCCGAAAACGCCCTCACCGTTCCCAAGGAAGCCTTGCGAACCTCGGGCGGCCAGACCGGCGTGTTCGTTTTGAACAACGACGGGAAGGTGGCTTGGAGGCCGGTGCGACTCGGGGTAGCCAGCGTCACCCGAGCGCAAGTCCTCGCCGGACTCCGAGAGGGTGAGGCGGTGGCGTTGCCGCTGGGCCGGCAGCTCCGCGACGGCGACGCCGTGCGACCGGTCTTTCCCTAAGGCGGCGCGCGCGGTGCGCCGGGTTCGGCTTGACTTCCTTGCGAACGCTAGTTTATGGTAGCGGTTCGACTTGGCGAAGCCGCTCGATGAAGAAACAGGAAGACCAACCCACCGGGGAGTCCAAGGCGGTGGATGCCGTGTTGGACTCCGAGCTGGAGAGTGCGGACGGGGCCGAAGAGATCGTGCTCCGCGTAGCGCAGGAGGTGGGCTTTTCCGAGGAGGAGCTGCACCGGCTGGGAATGGCGGTCCGCGAGACGGTGGTCAACGCGGTGGTGCACGGCAACCGTTACAGCGCCCACAAGAAGGTGCGTCTGCAGGTGTTCAAGGCGCCGGATCACGTGGCGGTGACGGTGGCCGACGAGGGCAACGGCTTCGATCTGGCCTCCCTTCCGGATCCACTGGCAGAGGAGAACTTGTTGCAGCAGTCGGGCCGCGGTCTTTTGCTGATTCGGGCCTTCGTGGACGAATTCCAGATGCGGCGGCTCAGCCCCTGCGGCACGGAAGTCAAACTCGTGAAATATCGGAACCGCCGCTCCGGCCAGAGCGAGGGATCGAGCAAGGAGGAATAGACCTGTGAGCATTCAAGTCGCGACGCGACAAGTGGGCGACGTCACCGTGATCGATGTCGCCGGACGGATTACGCTTGGCGAAGGCGCCAGCTCGTTGCGGGAAACGATCCGCGGGCTGGTGAACGAGGGCCAAAAGAAGATCCTGCTGAACCTCGGAGAAGTTTCTTACATTGACAGTTCCGGGATCGGAGAGCTCGTGTCCGCCTTCACGACCGTGACCAATCAAGGCGGCAAACTGAAACTGCTTGGGCTGACCAAGCGCGTCAAGGATTTGCTGCAAATCACGAAGCTGTACACCGTCTTCGAGGTTTTTGACGACGAGGCCGAGGCGGTGCGCAGCTTTGCCTGAGCCGCAGGGCCGCCGTGATCCGAGTGCTGGTGGCGAGCGCGGCGGCGCTGCTCGGGGACGGGATCGCCGCCTTGTGCGACCGGGATAGCCGTTACCGCGTCACCGCCAGGTGCGCGGACGGAAAGACGGCGCTGCGCCGGCTAGAGGCGGGCGAGGCCGACATCGCCATCCTGGATCTGGATCTGCCGGAACTGCACACCCTCAGTGTGCTGCGCCGCATCCGCCGGCAGGGGTGCCCCGTGCGGATCGTGCTCTTGGCGTCGAGGCCGGACCGTAAGCTGGCTTTGGTCGCGTTGCGGAGCGGCGCCGACGCCTTTTTGCTGACCTCGGACGACGCCACGCAACTGCTGGCGGCTCTGGATTGCGTCCGGGACGGGAAAGTGTTTCTCTCGCCTCAGCTCGAGCCGGCCGAGCTGTTTGCTCCCGGGGGAGGCGAATCCCGCGAGGATCCCCTGGACCTGCTCACCGCGCGGGAATACGAAGTCTTTGCGCTGTTGGCGGAGGGATTGCGGATCAAAGAGGTGGCGCAGCGGCTCGACATCAGCCCGCGCACGGTGGACACGTACCGCTCGAACATTCTCCGCAAGCTGGGACTGGAGCGCACCGCCGCGCTGGTCCAGCTGGCCGTGCGCCGCAAGCTGGTGCGGCTCGACTGAACCGGGGCTGTGTCGGCGGCGCCAGCAGCATGAGGCCGGCCGCGAAGGCTACCGGAGCTTACCCCCCGGATCTTCGCGTGGGGAATGTTCCCGTCCGGTCTCCGCGTGGGGAGGCGGGAATTAGGGGATTACGCAGCCTGTCCCCGAAATTTAGAATGGACGGGATGGGATTTTCGGACCAGGAGTTCTACCGCATCCGCAAGCTGCCACCGTACGTGTTCGCCGTCGTCAACGAGATGAAGGCGCGCCTGCGGGCGGCCCAGCTCGACGTGGTGGACCTGGGCATGGGCAACCCCGACGGCGCGACACCGAGGCCGGTGGTGCAAAAGCTCGTCGAGGCGGCCCGGGACAAGCGCAATCACCGCTACTCGGTGTCGCGCGGCATCCCCAATCTGCGCGTGGAAATCGTGCGGCGCTACCAGTCGCGCTACGGCGTGTCGCTGGATCCGGACCGCGAGGCTATCGTCACCATCGGAGCCAAAGACGCCCTGGCGCACCTGCTGTTTGCCGTCATCGGTCCCGGCGACGTGGTGGTGTCGCCGAACCCGTGTTATCCCATCCACCAATACGGCGTGGTGATGGCGGAAGGTCAGGCGTGCATGGTTCCCATGCCGGATCCCGCCGAGTTTCTCAACCGGCTGGAAGACATCTTCCGCAAAGAAACCGTCAAGCCTCGCATGGTGCTGATTTCCTTTCCCCACAATCCCACCACGCAGTGTGTGGACCTCGAGTTTTTTCGCGCAATCATCCGCCTGGCCGCACACCACGGCACCATGGTCGTGCACGACTTCGCGTACGCCGATATCTGCTTTGACGGCTATCGCGCACCGAGCATTCTCGAGGTGGAGGGCGCCAAAGAAGTCGCCGTGGAAATCTACTCTCTGTCGAAGAGCTTCAACATGGCCGGCTGGCGCGTGGGCTTCTGCGTGGGCAACGCCAAGATGATCGCCGCTCTGGCGCGCATCAAGAGCTACCTGGACTACGGCATCTTTCAGCCGATCCAGATCGCCGCCATCATCGCCCTGCGGGAGTGCGAAGAGGAGACCCGGAAGATCTGCGCCACCTACCAGAAGCGCAGGGACGTGCTGGTGGCGGGACTGAACCGGGCGGGCTGGGCCGTCGGGCCGCCCCGAGCCACGATGTTCGTGTGGGCGGCGATTCCCGAGCCCTACCGTCCGATGGGGTCGCTTGAATTTTCCAAGCTATTGCTGGAAAAAGCCCTGGTGGCGGTCTCGCCGGGCATCGGGTTCGGGCCGATGGGGGAAGGCTACGTGCGGTTTGCGCTCGTGGAAAACGAGCACCGCATCCGCCAGGCGGTCCGGGGGATTCGCCGGTTTTTGCGCGCATCGAAACCCACGCTCGCCCCCCAGGCGGTCGGCCCGGCGTAGGCTGGGCGCTTGCTTCCCGCCCCGCGGACGCCGTTGGGGCATAATGGCGCTATGGCCGACAAACTCACCCGCCGGCAGTGGGCGGCGGCGATCGCGTTGCCGCTGGCAACCCAGGCCCCTGCGCAAGAAGAGACCCCGGAACAGTTGCTCGCGCGCGCTCAAAAGGACGTGCGCGAGAGCGCGGAACGCTTGGAGAAGTTTCCCCTCCCCATGGCCGTCGAGCCGGCCTTCGTCTTCAAGCCCTGAGCGGCAATGGCCATTCCCGAGGAGGTTTTTTTCGCCACGGTGACGGAGCTAAGCCAGCGGCTCCGCGACAAAGAGTTCACCGCGGTGGAATTGACCCGCGCCTTTTGCGACCGGATGGAGAAGCTCGGGCCGCGCTACAACGCCTTGGCGCTCTTACTCCGTGAAGAGGCGCTGCGAAAGGCCCGCGAAGCCGATGACGAAATCCGCCGCGGGCGACTGCGCGGGGTGCTTCAGGGCATTCCGTTCGGCGCTAAGGATCTGCTCTGCGTCCGAGGCAAGCCGACCACCTGGGGCGCCCGCCCTTACGCCGGCCAAGTGTTCGACTACGACGCCACCGTGCTCCGCAAGCTGGACCGTGCCCGCGCGGTGCTGGTGGCCAAACTGGCCATGGTGGAGCTGGCGGGCGCCGGCGGTTACCGGTATGCCTCGGCGTCGCTGACGGGTCCCGGCCTGAACCCTTGGGATCGCACGCGGTGGTCCGGCGGTTCTTCCAGCGGGTCCGGGGCCGCGGTCGCCGCGGGTCTGGTTCCCTTTGCCCTGGCTTCGGAGACGTGGGGCTCGATTCTCACGCCGAGCGCTTACTGCGGCGTGACGGGCTTGCGCCCCACGTACGGGTTGGTAAGCCGCTACGGCGCCATGCCGCTGTCGTGGACCATGGACAAGATCGGCCCGATGTGCCGGTCGGCGGAAGACTGCGGCCATGTGCTGCGGGCGATTTCCGGCGGCGACTCCAACGATCCCAGCTCATCGGGCAAGAGTTTCTACTACGCGCCGCAGTTCGCCCGCAAGTTCAGCGACCTGCGGATCGGCTACGCCCCGGTGGACATCGAGGAATGGGCCGAGGAATCCGCACGTCCCGCCTTCCGGCAGGCGCTCGAGGTGCTTCGGAGCCTCGGGGTCAAACTCGTCGAAGTGGAATTGCCGGATCTGCCCTACGGGCTGGTGGCGGGCACGATCATCTCGGCCGAAGGCTCGGCGGTGTTCGAGCCGTTGATCCGGAGCGGAAAGGTCGAAGAGCTGGCCGACCAAAAGCAAATTGCGGGGCTCAAAGCTGGGCTCGAGATCGCCGCCAAAGACTATTTCAAAGCCATGCGCATCCGGCGCGTGGTGATGGAGGAGATGCGCAAGCTCTTCACGCAGGTGGACGTGCTGGTCTCGCCGAGCCGGTTCGGGCCGGCTACCCGAATCAGTGAACCGCTCGACCGGCCCGCCCGGCCGAAGCCGGAGCCCAAGCGACGGGGCCTGCGGGATCTGGGGGCCGCCGGGAACTTGGCCGGCCTGCCGGCACTGTCGCTCCCCTGCGGATTCGCCGAGAATCTCCCCGTGGCGATTCAGCTCGTGGGACGGCCCTTCAACGAGAACAACCTCCTGGCGCTCGGCAAAGCCTTCCAGGACCAAACCGACTGGCACCGGCGCCGGCCACCGGTAGGCGCATAACCGACGCCGAGCGCGCGACGGAGCGCTCCATAACAGGCCTCAGGAAGCTCTGCGCAACATCCAGGCTTGAAACAGGGGACCGGCCCCCTGCTTGGGCTGAGCCTGGAATTTCACGGTGATTTTTTCCTTGCCTTGAGTGAGAGACGCTGGAATGGAGTACGTCACTTCGAAAAACTCACCGGGTTTTTGCCGCTCGAGAGTTTGGGAAGCGACTTTGACATCGTCCACTAGTATGTCGAAGCTGCGGCCGGCGTGGTCGCCCCAGTAACGGCAAATCAACTCCATGGGCTCTCGGGGATGAACTTTCATCTCGAACGAGAACCAGCCGCCCGGGGCCGCCTGGCGGTACCGGCGCAAACCGAGTTCCTCCGCGGAGCTGCGTTGTCCGCGGAAGTTGTGTTCCCGCTCGTGCCGGATCCGTCCGGGATGGAAGGCGTCGGTCAACCGCTCGCCCCACCCGCGCATCCGTTGCCGATCCTGCTCGAATTCGGCGCGCGTCTTTTTCCAAGCCTCCGGCGTGAAGTAGTGCCAGTAGACGGTATAGCGCTGATCCCAAAGGTCATAGAAAGGCACGAGTTCGGGCGCCGGCGCCTCGGGCGCCTCCAGGTGTTGGAACAAACCGGCGCGAGCCGCGACAAACCGGAAGCGGCCGGGAACGCGCCGCAGCCACTTTTCGGGATTCGGTTCCGGCGCGACGATGACGGGCACGTCGGCCGCGGGCAAGCCATCGTAGTCGAGCTGTCCCTTGGCAAACGGAATCGGGGGGTCCATCGCTTCGTTGCCCAAAGCGCCGGCGAGGACGACCGGGCCGTAAAGGATCGCGACCCGGTTGGGATCCCCGGGCAGAGTTTCCAAGCGCATCCGCATGGGGAAGGCGACCTCTAGCACGTCCCCCGTTTTCCACTCCCGGGACACGCTTGCGTATTCACCTGGTTTGCTCGCGGCGCGGACCGACCTGCCGTTGACGGAAAGCTTCAAGGAGCCTTCCGCCCACCAGGGATGGCGGATGCGGACGACGGCGGAGACGGGCCGTTCGGCTTCGAATCGGAAGCGCGTGAGCGGCTGCTCCGGATACGCCGTCTGCTGGCGGATTTTCAATCCTTTTTCGCGCCAGTCCAGCTCGGAAGCGATGAACAGATTGACATACAACCCTTCGTCGTCATGGAAGTAAATACTGTCGCCGTACTTGGCGTGATTCTCCATGCCGGTGCCGGTGCAACACCAAAACGAATCGTAAGGCGTATTGAATACCTTGAAATGCCCGGGCCGGAGGGAACAGAGGTAGATCATCATTCCGGTCTGTTTGTGCTGGGACGCGAGGATGTGGTTGTAGAGGGCGCGCTCGTAGAAATCCGCCACCGCCGCCGACGGCTCCCAGGCGAACAAGTGCCGCGTCAGCTTGAGCATGTTGTATGTGTTGCAGGTTTCGGCCGTGCGCCCGGTGAGGTTTCCGCGGAAGCGATCCGGGGCAAAGAACCGCTCATTTTCGCCGTGTCCGCCGTTGACGAACGAGCGTTCATAGACGACCTTGTCCCAAAAGAAGCGCGCGAGAGTCTTGAGCCGTTCCTCTCCGGTGAGGGCGTACAAACGGGCGGCGCCGATCACTTTGGGGATCTGCGTGTTGCCGTGCAAACCCGTGAGAATATCCTTTTGTTCGGCCAAGGGGTCGAGGATGGCGCGGTGGTAGAACCGCCACGCCAGCTTCAAGTAGCGGGGATCGCCGGTGAGGGCGTAAACGTCGGCCGCCGACTCGAGCATGCCTCCGTGCTCGGTGGCCAACATTTGCTGCATCTGCTCCTCGGTGAGCTGATCGATGAGTCCGACCGTCCAATCCGACAGCCGGAGGAGAACGTCGCGGGCGCGCCGGTTGCCGCACAGCAGATAGGCGTCCCTCAAGCCGGCCATCAGCTTGTGGGTTGTGTACCAGGGGACCCAAATGCCGTTGAGGTTGAACGGCTGCGCCTTGATCTGGCCGGCGGCGATTTCCTTCCACAGCCGGTCGGCATCGGGGAAGCCGCCGACAAAGCCCGTGCCTTTGGCCTGCTGGGCCAGCGCCAGTTCGTCCACCACGTAGGCGACGCGGTCGAGCAGGCGTCGGTCGGCCGTCGAGGCGTACATCAACGACAGGGCGCTCAAGTAATGGCCCAGCGTGTGGCCGGAGATCGTGTCGGATTCCCAGCCGGCGTACTCCGGCGCCTTGGGCTGGAGCCCGGAGAATTTCCGAAAACGTGACAGCAGGCGGTCGGGATCGAGGTCGAGCAAGTACTTGAGGTCGAGCTCCATCGCCTGTTTGAACGGGCCGTCGAGGAGCCGCACGCGGTCGAGCTCGAACGCCCAGGCTTTCAGAGCGGCTTTGGGCTGGACTTGGATTCCACGCTGCGCGCGCACGAGCGAATCCGCCAGGGCCGCCGCAGCGGTCGCCAGGAGCAACACGAGCGCACAAACCAAGGTGCCGGTCGAGGGTTTGGTCATGGCCGTTTCTCCCAACATGTTAGTCCGACGCTCTGCGGCCTCCCTACCGTCTACTCGGACGTCCGCGGCCTTTCTCTTCGGAAAGCCACGACGAACCGAGGATGCGCGCCGGCCTGGTCAACGGGCGACGGCAACCCCTCCACGGCTCCTGAAAGACGTCGGGACGCAACGCGGGAGCAAGCTTAGGAGCGGCGTGCATCGAACGCTCGCTTTCGTCCTTCTAGCGGGTGTGGCCCTCGCACCGCCCGAGCCACGACCAGCGCCCATTTCCCTCACCACCCGGGAGGTCCGCCCCGGCGCCAAGGCCGAGCCGGAGCGGGAGTCCCAGCGTGCTGCCTGAATGGCTGCGCGGACGCGCATTGGGGTGGGCGACTCCCGGCTCACACACGCTCCGTTCCCGGCCAACCACGCCGCAACAGCCGGCCATGCTGGCGGAAGGCGATGGCCGAAATGCCGAAGTAGAACACGGCGCAGGCGAGCAGGCCCGCCCTCAACAGCCCAGCTCGGCCCGGCCGCAGAGGCGCCGGAAGGAGCGCTAGGTTCACGGAAATTCGCACACCCACCCGCGCAGAAAGTGCGCTGCATCGCCGGCAGTGGTAGTATACTGAAGCCCCGCGAACGCATACCGAAAGGAGTCGCCATGCTGCCGGACTATATCGCCAAGACCGCACCGAATCCCGCTTCCAACCGGGGACCCTGGTACGCCAACATCGCCCCCAGTTACGCCGGAGTCTTCCTGTGGGTGGTCTTCTACATGAAGCTCGCCGAGGGGACGATCAACCGCGCCGGCCTGGGATGGTGCCTCGTGGCGCTCGCCCTGGCCGCCGTCGTCAGCTACGCGCTCTTCTACCGCGTTCCGGCCATGCTCGGCATGCAGACTGGCTACCCCCTGTACGTGGTGGGCAGCTCCACCTTCGGCACGCGGGGCGGGTACCTGATGCCCGGTTTGCTGATGGGCCTGCTCCAGGTGGGCTGGTTTTCAGTGAACACCTTCGTTTCGACCGATTTCATCTTGAAAGGCCTGAAGGCTGATGCCGGGCCGGGCACGCTGCCGTTTGCGGTGGCGGCGATCCTGTGGGGCTACACCATGGCCTACATCGGGGTTAAGGGGATTCGGTACGTGGCGCGTTTCGCCCTGTATCTGAACCTGATCCCCCTGCTGATGATCCTGATTGTCTTCTTTCGCACGGCGGGAGGCATCGAGCGACACGTAGTGACGGATCCGGCCCCGTATGTGGGGCTCGCGCTGCTCGTCCACGCCGTCGTGGGTTTCTTCGCCACGGCGGGCGCTGCGGGCGCCGACTTCGGCATGAATGCCCGCGACGCGCGCGACGTGGAGATGGGCGGCAAAGTCGGCATCGCCCTGGCGATCCTGGTGGCGGGCGCGCTGCCGCTTCTCTCGGTGGCGGGGGCCCGGGCCCTGTACGGAATTCAAGGCTACAGCTACGATGCGGTAATCGCTGGCCTCGGCGGTTTCCTGGCGACGGCGATGTTTTTCCTGTTCGCCATCGCCTCGATCCCGCCCGCGTGTTTTTGCGCCTTCATTGCGGGCAACAGTTTCGCTACGATGATCCCGGGCGTGCCGCGGATGACCTCCACGATGATCGGCGCGACGGTGGCGCTGGTTTTAGCCATCACCGGCGTCGCGGCGGACCTGATCGGCTTGTTCACGATCGTCGGAGCTTCCTTCGGACCGATCTGCGGCGCGATGGCGGCGGACTACCTGCTTTCCGGTGGGCGTTGGGCCGGTCCGCGGGAGGGCGTCAACTGGGCCGGCTACGGGGCGTGGGCGGTCGGATTTGTGGTGGGGATCCTGCCGTTTCTCCCCTTGGCGGAAACGACCAAGGCGTACATCCAGCCGGCCTCGGTGTACAGCTTCCTCGCCGGTTTCCTGGTCTACTGGCTCTTGGCGAAGGCAGGCTTGGAGCCCAAGGTCGTTCCGATTCGGCCCGCATGAGCCGTCCTGGCGGGGCAGTAGACTGGAGAAGTGACTTGGCGCCTCCTGCAAACGGCCGTCCTGCTGGGCTGTCTGCCGGTGGCGCTGCCTGCTCAGCGCCCGCCGCATGAGATTCGCGGTTCGGCAGGCCTCGGGTGCTTTGTGGACGAAGCCTGGTGCGATGTCCCCCACGTGGTCGTAGGGTTTGGACCGCATCGGTATTTCAGCCGGAGCTGAGGTTTGCGCCCGAGTTCCTCTATGCGCGCGGCTCCTGGGATTACGACCTGATCCCGCTCCCCTGGCTCGCTGCCAATTTGCGCTCGCGGGGCGCCCTGCGGCCGTATGCCATCTTCGGCTTCGGGCTGCTTCGCCACCAGAACCTGCGGCTTCGGGCGGTGAGCGGCACCGGCTGGACTCTTCAGGGAGGCTTCGGCGTGAAGGTATTCGTCCGTCCGAAGGCGTACGTCGCCCCAGAGGTCCGTCTGGGCTGGGAGCCATTCTTGCGACTCGGGGCAGGCGTGGGGTACGTGTTGTGACACGGAAATCCTGTTTTCGTGTTACACTGAGATCGTGCTCAAAAACGTCACGATTACCGTGGACCAGGAGGTGGCCCGCTGGGCACGCAAAAGGGCCGCGGAAGAGAACATTTCCCTGTCGCGGTTCATCGGCCGCCTGCTCGAGGAGCGGATGCGGGCCTCCGACGAGTACTGGAAAGCGTACCGGCGCGTCCGGAGTCTACGGATCCCGGGTCTAGCCAGCCAACGACTCACCCGCGACCAGATCTATGCCCGGCGCCGGTGAGAAAACATTTCCGAAAGTTTTTGTAGATACGAATGTTCTGATCTATTCCGTCGATCCGAGGGTACCGTCCAAGCATGCGTCCGTCTGGCGTTGGCTGACGGCGTTATGGGAGACCGCCTGCGGCCGGTTAAGCTGGCAGGTCCTCCACGAGTTCTATGTCAACGCCCTGCGGAAGGCGGAGGTTGCCAGGTCAGAGGCCCGGCAAGTGGTCCGCAGCTATGCGACGTGGCGCCCGGTGGAGACCACGCTGAATCTCGTCGAACGCGCCTGGCACTGGGCCGACCGGTCTCAGGTGAGCTACTGGGACGCGCTAATCCTTGCCGCCGCCGAAGCCTCCGGTTGCGCGTACTTGCTGAGTGAGGACTTTCAGGACCGCCAGCGTTTCGGGAGTCTGACCGTCCTGAATCCCTTCCTACACGGCCCCGAACACTTGGGTTTCCGGTTTGTCGAGGGCGGTAAAGCGCTCCCGCCGAAAGAAGCGGCGCGATAATGGGGACAAGCCTCTCGGGCCTGCCATGAGTTACGAGAATCTGATCGTCGAGTTCGAAAACGGCACCGCCATCGTGACGCTGAACCGCCCGCAGCGTCGCAACGCGCTTTCCCTGGGCCTGATGCTGGAGCTGACCGAGTGCCTGGACACGATCGGGCGCGACCCATCCGTGCGCGCCGTGATCCTCGCGGCCGCGGGCAAGGCCTATTGCTCCGGGCACGATCTGAGCGAGATGACGGGCCGCTCGGTGAGCGAGTACCGGCGGATCTTCGACGCCTGCACGGAACTGATGACGAAGATCCAGTCCATCCCGCAGCCGGTGATCGCGGAGGTACAAGGCGTCGCCACGGCGGCGGGCTGCCAGTTGGTGGCCACCTGCGATCTGGCCGTCGCGAGCGAAGAAGCGGCGTTTGCGACCCCCGGCGTGCGCATCGGCTTGTTCTGCACGACGCCCATGGTGGCCCTGACGCGAGCCATCGGGCGGAAGCGGGCGATGGAGATGCTGCTCACGGGGGAAATGATCGATGCGCGGACGGCGGCCGAATGGGGGCTGGTGAACCGGGTGGTTCCGGCCGCAGAGCTGCGCGCCGAGACACGGAAGCTGGCGGACAAGGTCGCGGCTTCGAGTCCGCTCACCGTGGGCTTGGGCAAGCAGGCCTTCTACGCCCAAATCGACCTGGATCAGGCCAAGGCCTACGCCTACGCCAAGGAAGTGATGACGATGAACTCGCTGGCGGCGGATGCGCAGGAGGGGATGGCGGCGTTCTTAGAAAAGCGGACGCCGTGCTGGGCGGGGCGGTGAGCGAGGACTTGACGATTTAAGTCGTGAATGGATGTTCCTCACGGCAGGAATCGTTGGCTGTTCCTCCAGCGACGCCTTCAGCTCGTGGCCGCGCCACGGTGAGCCGTGTGCGGACGGAACCGAACCGGCATGCGGGGCCGCTCGTGGTACACTGTGCGTCGTCTAGGAACACCCTACGGAGGTCTGCGATGAGGACGATTGCGTGCGGCTTGGCTCTGCTCGCCCTGGGCATAAGCGTGGCAGAAGCGCAAGACTGGGCCCGGAAGCGCCTCGAAACGTCGCCCCGCCACCAAGAATGGGTCACGATCCAGTACGGAGATCGCGCTGTCGAGGCGTTTCTCGTGTTCCCCGAGCGCAAGGACAAGGCCGTGGCGGTGGTGGTCATTCACGAGATCATGGGGCTGACGGACTGGGTGCGCAGCGTGGCGGACCAACTCGCCGAAGCGGGCTACATCGCCATCGCCCCGGATTTTCTCTCCGGCATGGGACCCGGAGGTGGGCGCACGACCGCCTTTCCGACCGTGGACGCCGTGCGCGAAGCGATGTCCAAGTTGCCGCCCGAGCAGATTACGGCCGACCTGCACGCCGTCGTGGACTACGTGGCGAAACTGCCAGCCGCCAATGGCAAAGTCGCCGTGGCGGGCTTCTGCTGGGGCGGCAGCCAAACCTTCCGCTTCGCCACCGATCGCGCGGATCTGGCGGCGGCGTTCGTGTTCTACGGTACCGGCCCCCAGGAAGCGGAGCCGATCGGCCGCATCCGCTGTCCCGTCTATGCCTTCTATGGAGGCAATGATGCCCGCGTCAACGCCACGATCCCCAAGTCCGAAGAATTGATGAAGGCGGCGGGCAAGACCTTCGACTACGTGATTTATGACGGCGCCGGACATGGTTTCATGCGCACCGGCGAAGCTCCGGACGCCGCGGAAGCCAACCGCAAGGCCCGGGATCAGGCTTGGGAACGCTGGAAGGCGCTGCTTGAGAAGCTCTGAGAAGTCACTGCGCCCGGCGAGGCGCCTTTCTGGAGCAAGAAGGCTTCCCCTTGGCTTGAGAACCTCCACAACAACGGGGACGCACCGAGCAGCCAGCTCTCAGAGCAGGGCGGCGACGGCGGCCGCGAGCCGAGCATTGAAAGCCTCATAGGACTCGCCCGGAGTGGGCGCCAGGGGCGGGCCGAATGCGACGCTGACCGGGTGCAGGCGGATCCGATTGGAGCCCCGCCGCCAGACTTCGTAAGTCCCCCGAATCCCCACAGGTACAACCGGGACGCCCAGCTCGACGGCCAAAATCGCCGGACCTTTACGGAAGGGCTTGAGCGTACCGTCGATGGAGCGCTCGCCCTCCGGGAAGACGCACAGCACCAGACCGCGCCGCAGTCCCTCGGCCGCCAGCAGGAGCGAGCGGCGCAGTTCCCGATCCGGGCTGACGGGAATGATCTTGGCGAGCCGCCCCA
>JANWXD010000119.1 GCA_025055455.1 Bryobacteraceae bacterium | reverse complement strand
ACGGCAGGTCAGGCAAGGGGGTTCAACGATCTCCCGTCCGTCGTGCCGTGCGCCTTCGGGCGCGACAGCGGCGCCGCCGGCTGGTAGTTTGAAGCAATTTCTTATACTGATGAGCAACTCGCTTTATGGTCAATCCAAGGAGCACGACGATGAAAGTTCACTGGCTGAAGGCAAGTCTCTCGATCCTGTGCGGCTTGCTCCTGCTGAGCGCGGCGCATGGGCAGGACAACACGCCGCCGCCTGGGTTCACCGCCCTGTTCAACGGCAAGGATCTCACCGGCTGGCAAGGACTGATGACGGCCCCCGAATTTCCGGCGCCGGAGAAAAAGAAGTCGCGATCCCTCCCCGGCTGGCTCGTCTCCTTGAGCGACGCGGAACGCACCGAACGCCAGAAAAAAGCCGACGAGCGCATCTTGCCCCACTGGAAGGTTGTCGACGGCGTCATCACCTACGACGGCAAGGGCGACAATTTGCAGACCACCAAACACTACGGCAACTTTGAGCTTTACGTCGATTGGAAGATCGAAAAAAACGGGGACAGCGGCATTTACCTACGCGGCAATCCGCAAGTGCAGATTTGGGACGGCGCCATCCACAAAGAAGGTTC
>JANWXD010000118.1 GCA_025055455.1 Bryobacteraceae bacterium | reverse complement strand
CGCCACAAGCGGCTGATCATCAACGGCGCGCCGGTGCCGCTGCGCCAGATCGAGGATTACCTGCACCGCGAGCGCATGCAGTTCGCGCGCCGATACGTCGAACGGCTCGACGGCGTCGAGCACGAGATCCTGGTGGAGGACGAGGCGCCGGCGGTCGCGCCGCCGCCGCGCGCGTTTCCGCACGCGGACAAATGTACATACAATAGCGAGGGGCTCGCGTGCACCGTGCCGCCGGGGCATTATTTCGTCATGGGCGACAACCGCGACAATTCGAGCGACAGCCGCGTCTGGGGGTTCGTGCCGGACGCGAACATCGTCGGCAAGGCGTTCTTCATCTGGCTCAATCTGAACGAGCTGGGCCGCTTCGGCACGTTCCGCTAGTCTGGGAGAGGACGAATGCGCATGCGCAAAACACAATTCGGCCTCGGCCTCGGCGGCTTGCTGCTCGCCGCCGTCGTCCTGATCGTGGTCGCGCTGCTCGGCATGAAGCTCGCGCCGTCGTACATCGAGTTCTTCGCGGTGAAGAAGGCGCTGAACGCGATCGCGAGCGAGCGCAACGGCGCCTCGCCTGCCGAAATCCGCAAGGCGTTCGACCGGCACGCGACGGTA
>JANWXD010000117.1 GCA_025055455.1 Bryobacteraceae bacterium | reverse complement strand
ACGCGCGTCCTGGCCTCGCCGACAATCCTCGCTACAGACAACATTCCGGCTTCGATCAACGTGGGCACCGAAGTGCCCGTGCTGGTGGGCAACGCGATTGGCATTGGGGGCGCAGCGCAGAGCCTGGTGCAAAACCGCAACGCGGGCGTGACGCTGACTATTACGCCGAGAGTCCAGTCTTCGGGCATCGTGACCCTGGTTGTCGACCAGGAGGTGAGCCAGCCGCTGGCACCGACCGGTCCTATCCAGTCGCCCAGCTTCTCCCGGCGAAACGTCCAGACGCAGCTAACACTCCAAGACGGCGACACGATCGCCATCGGCGGCATCATCCAGGAGAACAATCTGAACTCACGGAGCGGCGTTCCGGGCCTGGTGCGCATCCCGGTGTTAGGTGCGCTGTTTGGAGAATCGTCCGTCACGAAGCAGCGGACGGAGCTGGTCATTTTCATCACTCCGCGGGTCATCCATGACACGCCGGAGCTGGCAGATGCGACCGAAGAAGTCCGGATGCGATTCCGGGCGATTTCTAAGCTGCGGATGCGCTGAGGGTTTCACCGACACACCAACTGTGTCGGGACGATCCGGAGCAGATCGAGGACAGGCGAAGCTCA
>JANWXD010000116.1 GCA_025055455.1 Bryobacteraceae bacterium | reverse complement strand
CGTCCAACAAGCCAAGGCGAGCGCGCCACTGTGGGGAAAAGCGTGACGACCAAAAACGCCAGGGCTATCCAGGCGATAGTGGTTATTCTGCCGATCACCGACGCATGCCCTTCGCTATCTGCTCCTCGATCCAGGCGTAGGTCACCTCGAGACCGTCGCGGAGTCGGACCGACGGTTCCCAGCCCAACAACGCCTTGATTTTCGTATTGTCGCTGTTGCGACCGCGGACGCCCTTGGGAGCGTCGAGATCGTAGCGGCGGCGCAGCCTCACCCCGGCGATATCTTCGACGACGTCCACCAGCCGGTTGATCGACACGAGCTCCGACGAGCCGATGTTCAACGGCTCGCGGACCGAGCTGTTCATGAGCAGGAGCGTGCCGAAGATGCAGTCGTCGATGTACATGAAGCTCCGCGTCTGCTCGCCGTCGCCCCAGATCTCGATCTCCTCGGTGCCGAGAAGCTTCGCCTGCGCGACCTTGCGGCAGATCGCCGCCGGCGCTTTCTCGCGACCGCCGCACCAGGTGCCGTGGGGACCGTAGACGTTGTGGTAGCGGCCGACACGCGTCTCGAGCCCGAAGTCCTCGGTGAAGTGTCGACACATCCGCTCGCTGA
>JANWXD010000115.1 GCA_025055455.1 Bryobacteraceae bacterium | reverse complement strand
CTGCGGCAGGCCGAACGGGTGCGGGTCGGGTGTCTGGCGCAGATCATCAACGTCATCGCTCCGCTGATGACCAACGAGACCAGCGTGTTGCGCCAGACGATTTACTATCCGTATGCCTGGTCGCTCAAGTACGCCCGCGGCAGCGTGCTGGATCTTCTGTTCGAGTGCGACACGTACCAGGTACCCAACGTAGGCACGACGCCGTACCTGGATGTGGCGGCCACCTGGGACGCTGGTTCCCGCGAAGCGGCTGTGTTCGTGTTGAACCGGGATCTGAACGCCGAGCGGGAAGTCGTGCTGGAATGGCGGACGGCGCCGGCCCGCGTTCTCGGCTGCGATACGCTCACAGGGCCGGATCTGAAGGCTGCCAACACGTTCGAGCAGCCCAAGCGCGTGGTGCCGCAGTCGCTCGAAGCGCCCAAACCGGGCGCTACAATGACCTTGAAAGTCCCCGCCCGATCCTACACGGTGCTGCGTCTGGGCTTCGCCTGAGAAGGGTTCCGGCCCGGCGGGTATCATAAGTAAGAACGAGGCGAGCCGCCATCCCATGAGCCGGGCACAAAAAGTCCCGCCGGTCTGCGCGCGCCTTCTCCTTTGGGGCCTCGCCGCGGCGGTCG
>JANWXD010000114.1 GCA_025055455.1 Bryobacteraceae bacterium | reverse complement strand
CTCCTGGGCGCGCAGGGCTTCATTTAGGATGGAACCGCTGCCGAACAACTGCACGATGGCCTTGCCCTCCGGCGCGGCGCGGTACTTGTAGAGGCCGCGCAGGATGCCTTCGACGCAATCGCCCGGCATCGGCGGCTGCGCGTAATTTTCATTGCCCACCGTAAGGTAATAGAACCGATCCTCCTGCAATTCGTACATCCGCCGGATACCATCCTGGATAATGACTGCAATCTCGTAAGCATAAGCCGGATCGTAGCTGTGACAGGTGGGGATCACGGTCATCAGCACGTGGCTGTGCCCGTCCTGGTGCTGCAACCCCTCGCCCGCCAGCGTGGTCCGCCCAGCGGTGCCGCCCACGAGGAACCCCTTACCGCGCGCGTCGGCGAAGGCCCACATCAGGTCCCCCACTCGTTGGAACCCGAACATGGAGTAATAGATGTAGAACGGGATCATAGGAATCCCGTAGTTGGCGTAAGCGGTGCCCGCCGCCGTAAAAGAGGCCATGGAACCAGCTTCCGTGATACCCTCCTCGAGAATCTGCCCGTCCTTGGCCTCCTTGTAGTACAGGAACATGTCTTTGTCGACGGGCTCGTACAATTGTCCCTGGCTGGCATAGATGCCGAA
>JANWXD010000113.1 GCA_025055455.1 Bryobacteraceae bacterium | reverse complement strand
ACCGTGCGCACCGAGGCCGGCAGCGCCGGATCGATGACGAAGCGCACCGGCATCTCCCGCGACTCGCCGGGCGCCAAGAGCTGCTCGGTGAAGCAGAAGCACTCGGTCTTGAGGAAATAGAGGTTGGCGGCGTTCGGCGCCACGCTCGGCACCGCGTTCCCGACCGTGCTCTCCCCGGCGAGGTTGGTCGCGAGATAGCGCGCCTCGTAGAGCCGCCCGGGATGCACCGCCATGCGCCGGACCAGGGGACGGAAGGCCCAGGGCAATCTCGAGTTCACGGTCGCGTCGAACTCCACGATCACCGTGCGCGACTCGTCCGGCTCGAAGGCGGCGATCCGCTCCGCCTCGGCGGCGGCGTCGGCCAGCCGGATGCCGAGAAGCTCGCAGGCAACGCGGTAGAGCGGCGGCAGCGCGAAAAAGCCGAGCGCGAAGGAGGCCGCGCAGGCGACGAGGAGCCGCCGCACCAGGCCGCGATGGCGCGGCGCGGCGGCGCTCACGGCCCGCCCCCGAGGAGCCCGCGCAGCAAAAAGCCGAGGTAGACGGCCAGCGCCACCAGCGCGAGCAGCAGCGCGGTCCGCCGCGCCTGCGCCCGCCGCGGCGCCAGATCCTCGGGCTCAATGCGTGACA
>JANWXD010000112.1 GCA_025055455.1 Bryobacteraceae bacterium | reverse complement strand
CTCGGGCGGCGTCCCGAGCGCCTCGGCGCGGGCGGCCGAGTCCAGCGCCGAGCGCACGAGGGCCTCGCGCAGCACCCGCTGCGCGTCCCAGGGCTCGGGGCGGCGCGCGTTCTCGTCCATCAGGGCGCGGGCGAGCTCCTGGTCGAGGCTGCCCCAGTTGACGCCAATGCGCACCGGCTTTGCGTATTTCAGCGCGGTCTCGATCAGCATCGCGAACTGCTCGTCGCGCCTCGCCCCGCGGCCCACGTTGCCCGGATTGATGCGGTACTTGGCGAGCGCCTCGGCGCAGGCCGGCTCGCGCGCAAGGAGCTTGTGGCCGTTGTAGTGGAAGTCGCCGACCAGGGGCACGTCGCAGCCGGCCGCGTCCAGCCGCTCGCGGATGCGCGGCACCGCCGCCGCCGCCTCCAGCGTGTTGACGGTCACGCGCACGATCTCCGAGCCTGCGCGCCAGAGCGCGAGCACCTGATCCGCGGTCGCCTCGACGTCGGCGGTGTCGGTGTTGGTCATCGACTGCACCACGATCGGCGCCCCGCCGCCGATCGGGACGTGGCCGACCATCACCTGCCGCGAGCGGCGGCGTTCGAAGCTCTGCGTCATGGGAGCGTCAGGCGCGCCACCTCCACCTTG
>JANWXD010000111.1 GCA_025055455.1 Bryobacteraceae bacterium | reverse complement strand
GCGTTTTCCCGGCCCTGGCCGATTCGTTCGCCTTTGTAGCTGAACCAGGATCCGGTCTTTTCGAGCACGTTGTGCTGAACGCCCAAGTCGAGCAGGTCTCCCTCGCGGGAAATACCTTCGCCGTAGATGATGTCGAATTCGGCCTCGCGGAAGGGGGGCGCCAGCTTGTTCTTGACCACTTTGACCTTGGTCCGGCTGCCGATGATGTTTTCGCCTTCCTTGATGGCCGCCACGCGCCGGATGTCGGCGCGGATGGTGGCGTAGAACTTGAGGGCGCGACCGCCGGTGGTGGTTTCGGGATTGCCGAACATCACGCCGATCTTTTCCCGGATCTGGTTGATGAAGATCAGGCACGTATTGGACTTGGAAACCACCCCGGTGAGCTTGCGAAGCGCCTGGGACATTAGGCGGGCCTGAACGCCCATGTGGGCGTCGCCCATTTCTCCGTCCAGCTCGGCCTTGGGCACGAGCGCCGCCACCGAGTCGATCACGAGCACGTCAATCGCGCCGGAGCTGATGAGAGCGCTCGTGATTTCCAGCGCCTGTTCGGCGTAGTCGGGCTGGGAGACGAGCAGGTTGTCCACGTCCACGCCCAGCTTGCGGGCATAGATGGGATCCAGGGCATGCTCGACGTC
>JANWXD010000110.1 GCA_025055455.1 Bryobacteraceae bacterium | reverse complement strand
TCCTTGCCGAACATGTTGGCGTACAGACGAATAGAGAGCGATACAGGTTTAGCTAACTCGCTGACGATTTCAATCACGAACAGCAGCGGCGAGAGCAGCACAGGCACTTCGCCCCAGCGCGCGAAGTGTTTGAAGTAGCCGCCTATCCCGCGCGCGCGAATGCCTTCTATCTGCACATACACAATCACGATCAGCGCGAGGGCAATCGTGAGGTTGAGACTGGCGGTGGGCGCAATGCCTGGCGGAATCAGCCCCATCAGGTTGCAAAACAGGATGAACAGGAAAATCGTGCCTGCGAGGGGCACATATTTACGCCCATGCTCGCCCACCACGCTCACAGCAAGGTTGTCAAAGAACTCGTAGATGATTTCCGCGAGGTTCTGCAGGCGTCCGGGGCGTTTTTGCATGTTGCGGGTGGCTGCAAACGCGAACGCCAGCAGTGCGAGCGTTGCAATCCCTGATAGCACTGAAAAAACGGGCGGCGCAATCTCTGCGGCGATGCCCGTTTGTGTGAGAACCCAGAATGCGTTCAGCCGTTCGTCCACTGATGCGCGTCTCCTTCGCCTTCCTTAGACGCGAGTATTATACCCGCTGGTTAACTTGCGCGTCAAGGGGGCGACTCTAATTGGATTTTGCAGGAGAGATCCGTC
>JANWXD010000010.1 GCA_025055455.1 Bryobacteraceae bacterium | reverse complement strand
TGACGACAGCCGTGAACCGGACCAACTCCTTCGGCGGAGGTTCGCGGCCGAACAGCACGGGCAAGAGCGCGCGGCTGACCGGTCCGGCTCAAGAGCGGCTCAACCGGTGGTTTGACACTTCGCAGTTCGTCGCTCCGCCGGCGTTCACTTTCGGCAACGTGAGCCGCACAATTCCGGACGTCACCTCGCACGGCATCAACAACTTCGACTTCGCCCTGTTCAAGAACACGCAGGTCTTGGCGGAACGGTTAGGAATCCAGTTCCGCGCGGAGATTTTCAATCTTTTCAACCGCGTTCAGTTCGCTTACCCCGGCCGGGCCTTGGGCAACCCGAACTTCGGCGTCATCAGCGGCCAGTACAACAATCCGCGCCTGGTGCAGTTTGGGTTGCGGTTGCTGTTCTGATCCCGGCGCTGGAATGGGCTTAGCGTTGGGGCCGGGCACGACGCGGCCGTGCCCGGCCCCACGCCCGGATTGGGGGTTGCGTAGCCTATCTCCGAAATTAGAGGGTGCGGAGGAAGGCCGTCAGGTCGGACTTTTCCTGGGCCGTGAGCTTGAGCTCGAGGATGAGGTTGAAAAACTCCACCGTGTCCTCGAGCGTCAGCAGGCGGCCGTCGTGGAGATAGGGGGGCGAGTCTTTGATGCCCCGCAGCGTGAAGGTCTTGATCGGGCCGTCCGCCGACGCCATGCGCCCGTTGATCAGCCGGGGCTTGTAGAAGCGCTCGGCGCGCAGGTTGTGCATCAGGTTGTCCGTATAGTAAGGCGCGGGATGACAAGTGCCGCACTTGGCCTTGCCGAAGAACAGCTCCTGGCCGCGTAGCTCTTCCGCCGTCGCCTTGCGCGGATCGAGCTTGCCGTCCACACCCAGTTTCGGAGCGGGCGGGAAGTCGAGCAGAGCCTGAAATTCCGCCATGAAGTGGACCTGGCTGCCGCGGTCGAGGATGTTGACCCCCTTCTTGGTGGCGATCACCGGATCTCCGTCGAAGTAAGCGGCGCGCTGCTCGAATTCCGTGAAATCCTCCACGCTTTTCAAAGCGCGCTGGGACCCGAACAGCCGCTGGATGTTGACGCCGCGCAGCGAGGGAGTGTCGATGCGGTGACGAAACTCCTGCGGGCGGATGTCGCCCACCAGATGCGTGGCGCCGTTGGTGTGTCCGTTGGCATGGCAATCGAAGCAGGCTACGCCGCGGCTGGGACGCTCCGAGCGGCGGTCCTCGGTCTGGTTGAATTGCTGCTGCGGGAAGGGGGTCACCAGCAGCCGCAGACCCTCGAGCTGTTTCGGGTTGAGGATGCCGTTGAAGAGCTGGTAGTAGTTGGCGATGGTGACGAGCTGGCCGCGGGAGACGTCGCCGAGGTCAGGGCGAGTCGTCAGGAAGATCGGCGCCGGAAACTCCGGCAGGAAATGGTCGGGCAGGTCGAAATCGAGATCGAAGCGCGTCAGGTCGCGCTCCTCCTGGCGCTTGATTTCGTCGATGAGGAAACGCGGAAACAGCATGCCGCCCTCGGGGTGATTCGGATGCGGCAGAGGGAGGAATCCCTGGGGGAACAGGTCCTTGTCGCGAATTTCCTCGGGGCTCATCTGCGCCAGGCGTTCCCAGGTCATGCCGGCCGGCAGCTTGACGCGAACTCCTTGCTGGAGCGGTTTGCCGCGCGTCATGGTCACGCCCGGAGCGGGGCGATTGCTGAGGTCGTAGCGCGCCTCGAGCAGCGCCATATGCCGTTTCATCACGTCGGGTTTAGCGGCCTTCATCCGGGCCAGGATGGAGGCGAAGTCCTCGTGGATCGCGACCGGCGCATAACTGGAAGGTCGCGGGGCGGGTTGTTGGGAATAGAGCGCTGCGACACTGGCGGCGACGGCTGCCAATACCGCGGCGCTTTTACCGATGGCTCGATATGCTCTCATTGTTGAACTCCTTCTGGTCAAGGATGTGTGGGAATCGCTCGGAGAGGCGATTATAGTGCCAATGCGAGCCAATGTCAAACGAGAATTATTATCGGAACCGTAAGCCCGGGGCGGCTGGGGCCAGTGAGGTGCGGCGGTCAGCGTGCGTCGGCAAGCGGGCCGGCGAAGCGCCACGTGGAGGTGTAATCGCGCGAGAGCTTCTGGGCGGTTAGGGCGGCGCGGATGAGTTCGATGGGAATGCGGTTTTCACGGAGGACGGCGTCGTGGAACTGGCGCAGCGTGAGCTTGCCGGAATCCACGAGTTCCCTGCGAAGCGCATCGAGCTGCAAGGCCCCGACAAGATAGGCGGCCTGGTAGAGCGGCCCATAACTGCCCCCGAACGACCGGCGCACCTCGGCGGCGGCGTTCTCCGGTTCATGGCTCACGCGTTCTACCAGGAAGCGGACGCACTCCTCGGGCGTCATCTTGCCCAAGTGGAAGTTGAACGAGAAGAGGATGCGGGCGGCGCGGTGCAGACGCCAGAACAGGGCGCCGACGCGGTCCTCCGGGGTTTTGTGGAAGTTCATGCCGTAAAGCAGCATCTCTCAATACACCGCCCATCCTTCCCCGTTGAAGGGAGTGCCCCCGAGCAGCGAGCGGTAGCTCTTGTAGCGGGCGTGCAGGAAGCCCTGAAGGTGGTGGCCGGGGATGAGTTCGTGGAAGACAGTGGCGCGAGCAAAAGGGATGTTATTGCCGCGCAGGCTCATGAGTTTTTCTCATGAGACATCGTATTGGTGGGAAAACTGATGCGGATGACCTCCCCGCCGGTGAAGAACGGGTTGATTAGTTGGCGCTCCGGAGACATCATCTCCATGCGCCAAGTCTCCCGGGCGAGCGATGGAACGGTGATCAGGGCGTGAGCGTCCAGAAAGGCTTCGGCTTCGCGGGCGAGGTCGCCGATCAGTTGAGGCTGCCGGCCGGGCCCGACGTACATGGTCTTGACCTTTTCCAGGGCTTGTTTCCAATCCTCGCCGAACCCCATCTGGCGGCTGGCGCGCCGGAGCTCGCTTTCGCACCAGGCGAACTGGCTTTCGGCCAGGGCGAGGAGTTCCTCCGGGCTGTAGGGGATCAGCTCGAAGCGGAGTTCCGCGACCAGGCTCTCGCGGCCAATCGGGTCCCCGATGATGTCGTCGGTTTCGCCGGGACGGGCCGCTGCGGCGCGTCGCCATCGGAGCTCGGAGGGGCGGGGTGTGCCCGCCGACTCGGAGTCCGAAGCAAGGGCGCGCAAGCCGGCCAGGCGTTGGCGAAGGAAGTTTCCGTAAGCTTCCAGGGCGGCGTCGGCGCGACGGTAGGGTTGTTCGGCCCACCAGGTAAACACCGGGTCGTAGCCGAGGTAGAAACCCGCCCAGGAGCGCACGGCGTCGCGCAACGTGGCGACGTAGTCGGCCGCGCGGGCGGCCAGGACGCGGCGTCTGTGGTCCGCCTGCGGAGAGGAATCGGACCGTGAGGGCGTTTCGAGGGAGCGGCGGAGCGTTTCGACGGTGCTGGCGAGCTGGTCCAGCGCGCCGGCAGCCCGCGCAGGATCCGGCGGTTCGAGCCCCCGTTTGGCCTCCACCAGGGACAGCACGGTGGGGGCGAACGGGACTAAATCGGCGATCTCCTCGCGCTGGCGCTCGGCGAAGTCCAGCCGGTGGAGCTCGCGTTCCAGGTAGAGGCGCAGCAGGACATAGTCCACTTGGCCATCGCGGCTGAGATTTTCGAAGGGGATACGCTCCAGCCTGCCGAGCCAATCGCGGTAAAAACCGCGCAGGCGTGTCGTCCGAGCCGGGGACCCTTCGAGGTTGTACGTGCGGAGCAGACTGCCGCGGTCGGCGGCGAAACGCTCGATGTGGGGTCGCAGTTCGCTCGAGGAGTCGTCGATGTCAGCGGAGAAGACAGGGGAGGGCGCGTTGCGCACGGCGGCTTGCTGCGACAGAGCCAAAGCGCCGGCGAGCGGAATTACTACGGTGGCGAAGATGCCGTGGCTCACCCTGCGACTTCCTTCCCATGCGACGCACGGACTCCCCGCGTCGACTCGGTTTTGCCATCGGCGGGCAAAGGCGGCCCGGGAGTGTCAACCCGGGGGGCGGAAGTTAGGGTCTTGTAACCTGTCCCCCAAATTAGCGCTTGCCGGGGACCATGGGCACGAACATCACCGGGATGACGGAGCGGCGGCGAATCTTGCCGTCCTGGGTCTTGTCGACCACGATCAGCTCCTGGCCAAATACGGTGCGGCCCACGGGGGCGACGAGTTTGCCCCCGGGCTTGAGTTGGTCGACCAGGGTTTGCGGCAGCTCGGGCGGTGCGGCCGTGACGATGATGCGATCGAAAGGCGCTTCTTCGGGCCAGCCTAAGTATCCGTCGCCGTGGCGCACCGTGACGTTGAGATAGCCGAGCTCTTTCAGCCGCGCAGCGGCCGAGCGAGCCAATTCCGGGATGATCTCGATGGTGTAGACGTGCTTGACGAGTCGGGCCAGTACGGCCGCCTGATAGCCCGAGCCGGTGCCAATCTCGAGCGCCTTGTGGTCCTTGGCCGGTTCGAGCAACTGAGTCATCAACGCCACGATGTAAGGTTGAGAGATCGTCTGCCCGTAGCCGATGGGGACCGGGTGATCCTCGTAGGCCTGCGCGCGGAGCGATTCCGGTATGAACAGGTGCCGCGGGACCTCGCGCATCACACGGAGCACGTCCGGGTTCTTGATGTCGCGCGAGGCAATCTGCTCACGCACCATGCGTTCGCGCAGGGCGCGGTAGGGATCCTGAGCGCAAGCCAGCAGGGCGGCGGCGAGCAGGGCCGGCAGAGAAATGACGCGCGAGGAGGCGTACAGAGAAGCGCGAAAGACGCTGCCAGAGAAGGCGGACCGATTTTCGTGCGTCATACCCGAATCGTAAACACACTGGCGTACAATGTGCACGTGGCGCCGAGGAAAAGTCTCGTTCCAGGGGTTCCGGTCGAAGCAGGAGCAGGATTGCTGCGGCAGTTGGGCGTGGTGAGCGCCACCGCCCTGGTGGTTTCCAATATGATCGGCACCGGGATTTTCGCCACGACGGGGTTTCTGGCTGGCGATCTGGGCGACCCGTTGCTGGTGCTGGTCATCTGGGTCGCAGGGGCACTGTTCGCCCTGGCAGGGGCGTTCTGCTACTCCGAGCTCGGCGTGAATTTTCCCGCCTCGGGCGGCGAGTACGTCTATCTGACGCGCGCCTATGGTCCGACCTGGGGCTTCATGACGGGTTGGGTGTCGTTCTTTGCCGGCTTTTCGGCGCCCATCGCCGCGGCGGCGCTAGCCTTTTCGGACTACCTCGGACACTTTTTTCCCGCCCTGAAGCAGGAAAACGCGCCATACGTCCTCGGCTCGGGGGCATGGGCGATCAGGCTGGGCGGAGCGCAACTGGCGGCCTCGGCCCTGATCGCACTGTTCACCGCGCTGAACATTTTCGGAGTGCGCCGCGTGGCGCGCATCCAGAACGTGCTCACGCTGGTCAAGGTGCTCGTTCTGGTCAGCTTCGTGGCGTTGGGGTTTCTGGCCGGCACGGGGAGCTGGGCTCACTTTTCGATGCCGGCCGAGCGCACCTCGGCGACGCCGCTCGTGGCCCAGTTTGCCATCAGTCTGTTCTGGATCTACGTGAGTTACAGCGGCTGGAACGCCGCCACCTACGTGGCCGAGGAGCTGCGCCACCCGGAACGGACGCTTCCGCTGGCGCTGGCGTGCGGCACGGGCCTGGTGGCGGCGTTGTACGTGGCGCTCAATGTGGTGTTCATCTACGCGGCGCCCTTGGAGGACCTGAAGGGGGTGATCGCGGTGGGGGCGCTGGCGGCGTCGCGGCTGTTCGGTCCCGGCGTGGCGGGGATTTTCAGCGCTCTCATGGCGGTGTCGCTGGTCTCTACGGTGAACGCCATGGTGACGATCGGGCCGCGCGTCTATTACGCCATGGCCAAGAATGGAGCGTTCTTAGCAGCGGCGGCCAAGGTCGATCCGCGGTGGCACACCCCGGTCCATGCGATCTGGATGCAGGGCCTCTGCGCCATGCTGATGACGCTGACGCCGTTTCCGCAGCTGGTCATTTACATCGGCTTCACGCTGAATTTCTTCGCGGTGCTGGCGGTGGCGTCGCTGTTCGTGCTGCGCCGGCGTCCCGGCTGGCAGCGCGTGCGGGTGGTGGACTTCGCCTTCCCCCTGATTCCGGCTCTGTTCCTCGTCGTGGGCGCCTGGATGACGCTGTACGGGACGCTGCTTCAGCCCAAGGTGTCGGCGGCCGCGGCGATCACGATCAGCCTGGGCGCCTTGGCGTACCACTTACGGCTGCGGAAGGAGCGCCGCGGGGAGGCCGCGGCGCGGGCTGAGCGGGCGAGTTGAAAGGGCGGCGATGGCGCAGGTTTTGGATGGCTTGCGGGTCCGGAACGAGATTTTCGCGGAGCTGAGGCCGCGCATCGAGCAGCTCCGATCCAGCTGCCGCGCTCCTGGGCTGGCCGTGATTTTGGTGGGCGACAATCCCGCCTCGGCCATCTACGTGCGCAACAAAGTGAAGGCCTGCGAGGAACTCGGGCTCTACAGCGAAACGCACACCCCGCCGGCGAGCGTGACCACGGAGGAGCTTTCGGATCTGGTGCAAGCTCTGAACCGGCACCCGGAGATCGACGGGATTCTGGTGCAAATGCCGCTGCCGCCGCACGTGGACGCGCGCGCGGTGCTTCTGGCTGTGGATCCGGACAAGGACGTGGACGGCTTTCACCCGCTCAATGTGGGCCGGCTGGTGACGGGCCGTCCGGGCCTGCGGCCCTGCACCCCGTCGGGAATCCTGGAACTGTTGAAGCGGCATTCGATTCCGATTGCGGGCCGCGAGGCCGTGGTCGTAGGCCGGAGCGACATCGTGGGCAAGCCCACGGCGCTCATGCTTTTGCAGGAGCACGCCACCGTGACGATTTGTCACTCCCGGACCCGGGACTTGGCTTCGGTGTGCCGCCGCGCCGACATTCTGGTGGCGGCCATGGGGCGGCCGGCGGCGATCACCGGGGAATTCCTCAAGCCGGGCGCCACGGTCATCGACGTGGGGACCAACCGCCTGCACGACCGCGCCGAGGTAGCGGCCATCTTCCGCAACGATGCGGCCAAGCTGGCGGAATTCGACCGCAAGGGGGCACTGTTAGTGGGCGACGTACACCCGCTCGACGCGGCGGAAAAAGCGGGCGCCTATACGCCAGTGCCCGGCGGAGTGGGTCCGCTGACCATCGCCATGCTCATGGCCAATACGGTGGAGGCGGCCGAGCGGAGACTCCGCGGATGTTGAAGGTGGGCCTCACCGGAGGCCTGGCCACGGGCAAATCCTTCGTCGGGGCGGCGCTGAGGGATCTGGGCTGCTACTTGATTCAGGCCGACGCGCTAGGTCATGAGGTCCTCGAGCCGGGAGGCGAGGCATATGCGGAGGTGGTGCGCGAATTCGGCAAGGAGATCTTGCGCCAGGACGAAACCATCGACCGCCGGCGGCTGGCGGGGATCGTGTTCGCGGATCCAGAGAAGCTCGCTGTGCTGAACCGCCTGGTGCATCCACCGGTGCTGCGGCGGCTGGAGCGTGCGGAGGCCGAGATTGCCGCGCGCGACCCGCGAGCGATCGTGGTGGTGGAAGCCGCCGTGTTGATCGAGGCGGGCGTGCACGACCGTTTCGACAAGCTCATCGTGGTGGTGTGCGACGAAGCCCAACAGATCGCACGAGCCGTGGCGCGGGGGGACGGAACGCGGGAGGAAGTGCTGTCCCGGATCCGGCAGCAGCTGCCGCTCGAAGAAAAACGAAAGTTCGCCGATTACGTCATAGACACTTCAGGAAGCAAGGAAGAGACGTTACGTCAAGTGCGGGCCGTTTATGATCGACTTAGGAGCCTGACCTCGTGAGAGCGCGACATTGGCTGCTCGCCGCCATTCTGGTCGGCGGCTTTGTGTATTTCACCTCCCTGAAGCGGTGGAGTCCCGGCGGGATCGCCGAGCCGGTCAGTCGCGTGGGCCGGCTGTGGACGGAACCGGACCGCGCGCGGGGGGCGGGCCTGAGCTCGGACGAACTGAACAACATCGAAGTCTACAAGACCGCAAGCCAGGCCACGGTGAACATCACGACCGTGGTCTTGAGCCAGGATTGGTTTCTGCGTGTCATCCCGGTTCGGGGATCCGGCTCGGGGTTTCTCATCGACCCGAACGGGTTGATCGTCACGAATTATCACGTGGTAGGACGGCGGCCGCAGCGGATTTCGGTGACGCTGGCGGACCGTTCGAGTTACGACGCGCAGATCCTCTACAGCGATCCCTCCAACGACCTGGCGCTGCTGCGGATCAACGCGAGAAAAAAACTGCCATTTCTGAAGCTCGGCGATTCGGATCATCTACAGGTGGGCCAGAAGGTGCTGGCGATCGGCAATCCGTTCGGGCTGGCTGGGACCCTGACCACGGGAGTCATCAGCGCGTTGAACCGTTCGATTCAAAGCGAGGCCGGGACGCTCGAAGACATGATCCAGACCGACGCGGCCATCAACCAAGGCAACAGCGGCGGGCCGCTGCTCGATTCGCAGGGCAACGTCATCGGCATCAACACGGCGATCGTGGGGGAGGCCAACATCGGGATCGGCTTCGCGCTGCCCATCAACCGGGCCAAGGAGATGCTCGAACACTACCGCGCACGGGGACGATACGCGCGGCCGTATCTGGGCGTGCGGACCATCTACGTCTCCGGCGAACTGGCGCAAGCCTTGGATCTTCCGGCGGAAGGCGGCGCGCTGGTGGTGCAGGTGGAGCCGGGATCGGCCGCCGCCGAAGCGGGGCTGCGAGGCGCCCGCACGAGCGTGATCGTGGGGCGGTATGAGATCCCCGTGGGCGGCGACCTCATCATGGCGGTGGACGGCCGGCCCGTCAATTCAGAGAACGCCTTGAGCCGGGCGCTCGGACGGAAGCTGCCTGGCGACACAGCAGAGCTGACGATTTATCGGAACGGACGCACCATGAAAGTGCGGGTCCGGCTGGGGGAGGCGCCGATCGAGCGGTAGGTTTCGCCGTAGCGCCGCTCGGGTCATCGGGCGGCGGGTCCCTCTGGCCGCAGTGGAGTGCGGGCAGCCGGCACCGGTCACGGCTGTGCGGTGGTTGCCAGCCGTTCGATCGGAATGCCCAAGCGGCAAAGCTCCGCCTCGACCTCTTCTGCCGTCAGCCGAGAGGCGTCATAGACGACTTCGAGTTCGCCCGCCTCGGCCCGCGGCAAGACGCGGAGGATACCGTAAATTCCGTGCGCGGCCGCGATCCGTTCCCAAATCGCCTCATCCAGCGGCCGCACCAACTTGAAACGAAGGTCCACTTTACTCATGGGCTTGTGAGCTCTCCGCGGCAACTCCGAGCTTCCACTGAATTTGCCGCAGCATGCCGGTCCAGATGGCGGCGTCGGCGCTGGAAAGTGAAAGCCGCCGCACCAGCCGCCGCACTTTGAGCGCCGTCGAAGCGGCGGTTCGCGGGTTGACGTAGCCGCTCCGCTGGAGCACATGCAAGAGCACTTCCGTCAAGCGCTCCAGTTCGCCCGCGCTGGCAGGCCGGGGCGACTTCGGATCGCGAACCGGCCTCTGCCGCACCAGCTCGTACAGACAAACCGCCACGGCCTGCCCCAGGTTCATGGCGGGGTGCTCCTCGCGCGTCGGAATGCGGAGCAGCCAGTGGCAGTAAGCCAGGTCTTCTGTCGACAGCCCGAATTTCTCGGAACCGAACAACAGGGCGACCGGACCGGGATGCCGTCGGATCAACCGCGCGGCGTATTCTAGGCGTCGCACGGGATGTTGCAAGTCCCGGTGCGCCGCGTCCGTGGTTCCCACGACAAGCCGGCAATCCGCCACCGCATCGGCGACGGTGGGAAATTCGACGGCGCCCTGGAGCACGTGAGAGGCGTTCACCGCCGAGCGGGCCTCCCGGAAGGCGACCTCGTACGGGTTCACCAGCCGCAGCTCCGAGAACCCGAAGTTGCTCATCGCGCGGGCCGCGGCCCCGATGTTCAACGGGTTGCGCGGCGCCACCAGCACCACACGCAGCAACGGTCGGAAGGTGGAGCACTCCTGGCGAGTGAACGGCCCCGCGGGGCCCTGAGCAGGAACTGCAGCGCCGGCCACTGGGTTCAGCGCAGCTCTTCCATCACCTCGTCCAGCGCTTCCTTGGGCGGGCGGAGCTTGCTTTCCGGCAGCGTGGCCAGCGGTTCGTCCACCAGGTTGAGCAGCTCGATGAAGTTTTTCGCCCCCGGTTCCACGTACAGGATCCCGGTCACCACGTGGCCGTCCCGGTGGGCTTCGTGAATCGTGCGGATGGCGTTCAGCTTGTCGGTCGGATCGTAGTCGCGTCCGAGCTTCTTGAGCACCAGCCGCGAGCCGTCGTGCAGGGTCACTTCCTGCACCTCGCCTTCGCCCATGTCGACCGTAATGTCTTCGAAGGCGGGCACGAAGCCGAGCTCGTGCAGCGGAACGTCATGCTCCTTCATGTAGGAATAACTCTTGGTCGAGCCTTCGTGGTCGTTGAAGGTCACGCAGGGCGAGATCACGTCAATCACTGAAAGGCCGCGATGAGCGATGGCCGCTTTCAGAATGGCCTGAAGCTGCTTCTTGTCGCCCGAAAAGGAACGCGCGACGAAGGTGGCGCCCAACTCGATGGCGAGCAGGCAGGTGTCGATCGGAGGCAGGTCGTTGACAATTCCCGTCTTCAGCTTCGATCCTAAGTCGGCCGTGGCAGAAAATTGGCCCTTGGTGAGCCCATAGACGCCGTTATCTTCGATGACATAAATCATGGGCACGTTCCGGCGCAGCATGTGGCAGAACTGCCCGAGCCCAATGGAGGCGGTGTCCCCGTCGCCGGTCACGGTGAGGCCGATGAGGTGGCGGTTGGCTAGCAGGGCGCCGGTGCCGACCGCCGGAGCCCGCCCGTGGACGGCGTTGAAGCCGTGGGCCAGGCCGAGGAAATACGCCGGGGACTTCGACGAGCAGCCGATGCCGGAGAACTTCGCCACCCGCCAGGGATAGATCCCCATCTCGAAAAAACACTCGATCAGCCGCTCCGAGATGGCGTTGTGGCCGCAACCGGCGCACAGCGTAGTCTTGCCGCCTTTGTAACTGCCGATCTCCAAGCCGATGCGGTTTACCTTTTTGGGCGGCATTACAGCGGTGCTCATAGTCCCTCCATGGCCACGATTTCATCCGTCACCGTGCGGGCATCGATGGGCAGACCGCCGTAGTACCGCACGCTGCGGAGCTTGGCGATCTGCTCCGGCTCGAGCTCCATCCGCAACAGCGACACCATCTGAGCGTCGCGGTTCTGTTCGACGACGTAGACGCGCGCGTGACGGTCGATGAAGTCGCCGACTTCTTCGGTGAAGGGAAACGCCTTCAGGCGCAAGTAACTGGTCTCCAGGCCGTATTCTCGCAGCAGCTGATCCCGGCTCTCTTCGGCGGCGTAACGGGTCGTGCCGTAGCATAGCAAGCCGACGGAGGCCCGTTCGTTGAGGATCACCTCGGGGCGCGGGACGTGCTTGCGCAGCGTTTCGAACTTGCGCGCCAACCGGTCCATGTTGCGCATGTAGTCGTCCGGCCGCTCGCTGTACTGCGCCTTCTCGTTGTGTCCGCTGCCACGCGTGAAGTAGGCGGCGGCGGGATGGTCCGTGCCCGGCAAAGTGCGCCAGCCGACGCCGTCGCCGTCGACGTCCGCGTAGCGGGCGAAGCCGCCGAGCCGCTCCAGGTCTTCTTTGCCTAGCACCTTGCCGCGGCGCAGCGGCTGGTCGGGATAGGGGAACGGGTCCGACATCCAATTGTTCATGCCCAGGTCCAGATCCATCATGACGAAGACCGGAGTCTGGAACTCCTCGGCCAGATCGAAGGCGGTCTGGGCCATGGTGAAACACTCCTCCGGACAGGAGGGAAACAGCATGGGGTGCTTGGTGTCGCCGTGGGACAGCGTCGCTACGAAAAGGATGTCGCCTTGCTGCGTGCGCGTGGGCAGGCCGGTGGAGGGACCGACGCGCTGCACGTCGAAGATCACCGCCGGCACTTCGGCGTAATAACCCAGCCCGGCGAACTCCGCCATCAGAGAGATGCCCGGCCCGGAGGTGGCGGTCATGGCGCGGGCGCCCGCCCAACCGGCGCCGATCACCATGCCGATCGCTGCCAGCTCGTCTTCGGCCTGCACGACGGCAAAGGTGGCCTTGCCCGTCTCCTTGTCGATGCGGAATCGCTTGAGGTATCCCATCATCGTCTCGATCATCGAGGTCGAAGGCGTGATCGGATACCAGGTCACCACCGTGACGCCGGCGAAAATCGCGCCCAACGCCGCCGCCGCATTGCCGTCGATGATGATCTTGCCCCGCGTGGCGTCCATCCGCTCGACCCAGTACGGATCTGTCTTGGTAAAGTTCTTTTCCGCGTAATCCCAGCCCGCCTGGACCGCGCCCCAGTTCAGGTCCGCCGCCTTGACCTTACGGGGCCCGAACTGCTTGTAGAGCGCCTTGCGGACTTCTTCGAGCTCGATGCCCAGCAGCCGAGCCAGCACGCCGTCATAAATCATGTTCCGGACCAGCTTGCGCAGCCGCGGCTCCGGACACACCGGCGCCACCAGCTTGTCGAACGGCACGGGGTAGAAGTGCAAGTCGGAGCGCAAGGCGTCCAGCTTCAGCGGTTCGTCGAAGACGACCGCGGCGCCTGGTTCGAGGTTCTGCACATCTTCGCGCGCCGTCTCCGGGTTCATGGCCACCAAGAAATCGATTTCTTTTTTTCGCCCGATCCAGCCGTACTTGCTGGCGCGGATGGTGAACCACGTGGGGAGGCCGGCGATGTTAGAGGGAAAAAGGTTCTTGCCGGAAACCGGCACCCCCATCTGAAAGATGGCCCGCATCAGAACCGTGTTCGCTGTCTGGCTCCCCGAGCCGTTCACGGTGGCCACCTGGATGCTGAAATCGTTCACCACCCGGGGCTGAACTTCCTTTTGGGGATATGTTTCCGGCCTGACTTCGATCGTGGACATGAATCTCGTTCCTTGTCGTTTCGAGGGAAGCCCCTCTGGTCCGATTATAGCTGCGGCCGCTCCGTCAGCGCGAATGTCTCGCGCGGTCCGGAAGGGGTGGCGACGTTCGCATAACGCCATCGATGGCGCTGGCCGGGCGGGCTCGGGCGGTGAGTTGCCCTGGTCCGCACGCCGCGACTCACTCGCCGATTCGCGCCTCGATCGCTCGCGCGGCGATCTCTGCAATGTCCCTCAGCTCGGGGGCCCGGTCCTCGAGGGACCCCAGCGCGTCGCGGAACATCGTGCGGCAGAACGGACAGGCTGCGGCCACGATGGAAGCCCCGGTGGCGGCAAGTTCGGCCGCCCGCGCCGCATTGACGCGCGTGCCCTTCTCTTCGCCCAAAAACGCGAGGCCGCCGCCCGCTCCGCAGCAGAACGACCGGCGGCGCGTGCGCGGCGGCTCGACCAGCTCTCCGGCCAGCCGCGCCACAGCCCGGGGCTCGTCGTAGATTCCGCCGTAGCGACCGAGGTAGCAGGGATCGTGAAAAACCACGCGCTGGTGTGCCTTGCCGGCCGGCAGACGCTCCGCATGGCGCGCCAGGAGCTCGCTGTGGTGTTCGATCCGGATGTCGGCGCCGAACTCGTTCCAGTCTTGCCCAATGGTGCGCACGCAATGCGGGCAAATCGAAAGGAGTCGCCTTGCGCCGGCCTTCCGAAGCTCCTCGAGGTTCGCCTCGGCGAGTTGGCGGAACAGCAGGTCGTTACCCAGCCGGCGCGCCGGATCTCCGGAGCAGCGTTCCCGCCGCAAAACGCCGAAGCGAATGCCGAGAAACCGCAGGACGCTGCCGAGCGCAACGACGATTTCCCGGCCCTGGGGATCGTAAGACCCCATGCAGCCGAGCCACAGACACACATCTTGCGTCCCATCGAACCACGGAAACCCCGCCCGTTGGATGAACTTTTCGCGCTCGGAGAAGGCAAATCCTAGGGGATTGCCGTGGCGCTCCAGATTCAAGAACAATCGCGTGCCGTGCTCGTCCTGCCAGCGGCCCGTGTTGACCTCGCCTCTGCGCAAGCCGACGATAACCGGCAGGTGTTGGATCCCCACCGGGCACTGGAATTCACAAGCCCCGCAAGTGGTGCATTGAAAGACCGCCTCCTGCGGAATGTGCGCGCCGACCAGCGGGGCCTCGCCGGAAGGGCCGAAGTCGTTCAAGTATGCGCGAATGCCCAGAATGATTTCCTTGGGATTTAGCCGCTTGCCGGTGTTGTAGGCCGGACAATGTTCCGTGCAGCGGCCGCATTCCACACAGCAGTACGCCTGCAGCGCCACCAGCCGCGTCACGTCCCGGCCGGTGTGGAGGCCGAAATCTTCGTCCCCGACCAGCGGAGGAATGGCCGCAAAGGACGGGCGCCGCAAGAACACGGCAAAGGGACTTAACAGCAAATGCAGGTGCTTCGTCCGGGGGATGATGGGGAGGAACACGAGCAGCGCCAGCGTGTGCAGCCACCAGTTGGCCCGGCCGATCAGGCTCTCCTCCGGAAGCTGCCACCCGGCCAAGTACGTCACCATCAGCACGAAAATCAGCAAAGCGATCAGCCCGGACTCGAGCGACACCTCACCGAGCCACCGCGGGCGAACCAGGAAGCGGCGGATCGCAAGCGCCGTGATCGAGACGGCAACCGCCACGGCAAACACAGCTGCCGCGCCAAAATAGACCCGGCCGAAGCGGCTTTCCGGCACGATCCAGTCGACACCGAAACCGCTGACCAGGTGGTCGAGCGTAACGAGGGCGAAGGCGCAGAACCCCCAGAACACGAAGGCGTGCGCCAGGCCGGCCAGCGGCCGCTCCCGAATGACCTTGCTTTGTAGCATCACCTCCCGCACGAAGTCGCGCAGGCGCGGTCGCAAAGGGCGCAGGCGCAAGTCAGGATCGGGTTTCGAGATCCACACCGCGTCCCACACGCGCCGAAAGCGGACCCAGAAGGCCCACAGGGATGCGGAAAGCAAGGCGGCAAAGAGCGCCATCTCGGGCCAGGAGCGGTGCATCGTGACGGACTCCCACCGAATGTAGCACGCCCCGCCATTGCTACAATGTGGAAGTCGTTCGGAGGGCTCGTTTGCGCTTCGTGGTCTCGGGAGCCGCCGGATTCATCGGTTCCCATCTTTGCGACCGGCTGATCGGCGAGGGGCATGAAGTCGTCGCGTTGGACAACTTCCTCACGGGATCCCGCCGCAATATCGCCCACCTGCTCGGGCACGCGCGGTTCTGCTTCCGCGAGCAGGACGTCACGCAGCCCTTCTCGGTGGACGGCGCGGTCGACGGTGTCCTCCATTTGGCCTCGCCCGCCAGCCCCAAGGACTACCTAGAGCATCCGATCGAGACACTGGACGCCGGCTCCTTGGGCACGCGAAACCTGCTCGAGCTGGCGCGGCGGCACGGCGCCCGCTTCCTGCTGGCGTCGACCTCCGAATGCTACGGCGACCCGCTGGAGCATCCCCAGTCGGAAACCTACTGGGGCCATGTGAACCCGGTGGGGCCCCGCTCCTGCTACGACGAAAGCAAGCGATTCGCCGAAGCGCTCACGATGGCTTACCACCGCGTCTTCGGGCTGCGCACTACGATCGCGCGCATCTTCAACACCTACGGTCCCCGGATGCAGCTGGACGACGGCCGCGTCGTGCCGGCCTTCATCGAGCAGGCGCTCCGGGGCGGTCCGCTCGTGGTTTACGGCGACGGCAGTCAGACCCGCAGCTTTTGCTACATCAGCGACATGGTCGAAGGCCTGTACCGGCTTTTGTTTTCCGACGAGCGCTATCCGGTGAATCTGGGCAATCCCCGCGAACTGACGATCCTCGAGTTTGCCCGCTACGTCTGCCAGGTGGCGGGAATTCCCGAGCGCATCGAGTACGCTCCCCTGCCCGAGGATGATCCCAAACGGCGGCAGCCGGACATCGCCAAAGCCCGCCGCGTTCTCGGCTGGGAGCCGGTGGTCTCTCTGGAAGAGGGACTGCGTCGCACGCTCGAACACTTCCGGGCACAGAGGGCCGATGCTGACGAAAGATGAGGTGCAGTACATCCGCGAGCGCATCGCTCCGCACGTCGCGCCCGTGCTCTCCCTGTATGCCGACGTGAACCCGGCGAAGCCCGAGAACGCCCGGCGCGCCTGGGTCACTCGCGCCAAGAACGCCTTGCGCGAGCTGGAAATGCCGGAAGCCGTGCGGCAGCGTGTCGCGTCGGCCTTGGAGGAGCAGGTGATTCCCGAGGCCCGCACACTCGTGCTGTTTGCCTCCCACGAGCTGTTTCAACGCTACAACCTGCACTGCGAGCTGCCCGTGGTGGACTTGGCCCACGGTCGTGTGGAGGCGCGCTGGGGTGAACCATACGTAACTCCCCTAGTCTACGCAATCGACGAGTACGAACGGGCTGGAGTGCTGTGGCTGGCCGGGGAAGGCTGGCGTTTCTTCGAGGTGTTCCTCGGCGAGATTCAGGAGGCGGACCAGGTGTTCGCCGCCGTGGATCCGGAGGACTGGCAGCGGCTCCGCGAATACGAACCTTCGCGGGGCAGCACGCTGGCGCGGCTGCATCCGTACCCGGACCGCGACAAGTATTCCCGGCGGATGGAAGCCTGGGCCCACCGGTTCCTGCGGCGGCTCGCTCATTTGCTGGAACGGGCCGTCGCGGAGCGCGAGATCCATCGTTTAGTCCTACTCGGCCGCGAGGAGACAACGCGGCGTTTCGAGTCCTACCTTTCCCGTGCGATGCGGAACCGCGTTGTGGCTCACAGCAACGACGTGCCGCTGTCAAACGCTACGCCCAGGGACATCCTGGAAACCGTCGGTCCTGTGCTGGAGGCGGCCGAGAGAGAGCAGGAGCTGCAGTTGTTGGACCGCGTCCGCTCGCAGCCGGGGGTCTGGGGGCTCCGGGGTACGCTCAGCGCGCTTCAAGAGGGCCGCCTCAGCGTCCTCGTGGCGCCGTGGAAGTTGGAGTCCCGCGTGTGGCGGTGTCCGGAGGGCTGGCTGGCGGCCTCCCGCGAGGAAGCCTTGGCCGTTTGCCCGGACGCCGAACCGGTCGAAGTTCCGCTGCGCGACCACCTCGCGGAACTGGCGGCGGAGTTTGCGGCCCGCCTGGAATTCGTGCGGGGTGAGGCGGAAACACGGCTGATAGCAGAGCTGGGAGGGCTGGCCGGCCTGGTGCGGTGGTGAGAGGAACGAAACCCGATGTTACCGATCCGTGACACGATTCCCAGCCGGAACCCGCCTGTGACCACCTGGCTGCTCATCCTGGCGAACAGCATCGTGTTTCTGTTTGAATTGATGATGCCGGAGCCCGTACTCCAGCGTTTCTTTTACACGTTCGGAATCGTACCGGCACGCTACACCCACCCGGACTGGGCGTGGCTGGCCAACCTCCCGGCAAATGATTACTGGCCTTTTCTCACGAGTATGTTTCTGCATGGCGGCTGGACGCACATCCTCGGCAACATGTGGACGTTGTGGATCTTCGGGGACAATGTCGAGGACCGAATGGGTCCGGTTCGGTTCCTGCTGTTTTATCTGGTGTGCGGTGTGTTGGCGGGCCTCGTTCACTGGTTCACGCATCCGAACTCCACCGTCCCAACAGTGGGGGCTTCGGGCGCCATCGCGGGGGTCATGGGCGCCTACTTTTTTATGTTTCCGACAGCGCGCGTGATCGTTTTCTTTCCGGTGCTGTTCCTCCCGGTTTTTTTCGAGCTGCCGGCAGTGACGTACCTGGCCTTCTGGGCGTTGAGCCAAGTCTTCAGCGGGACCTTGGCGCTGGCTGTTCCCGAGCAGGTCGGTGGCGTGGCTTGGTGGGCCCATGTCGGTGGGTTCGTAGCGGGTGTAATTTTGCACTTCGCATTCGCACGCCGCGGGCGGAGGCATCGGCCCCTGTACCGCGACGAGTGCGGGATCGAGGTCGCCTGGCTCCCTGCCAGGTATGGGGAGAGATAATATGCCGATGACTCCGACGGATCTTCTTTGGTTATTTTTTCTTGTCACGGCGCTCCAGCCGGTCTTCAAACAGCGGTTCCTCGAGGCTTCCCGGCAGCGCCTCATCGCCCGCATTGAACGCCAGCGCAACTCGCGTGTGATCCTGCTGGTGCATCGGCAGGAGACGATGAGCATCCTGGGATTTCCAGTGTTCCGCTACATCGACGTCCACGACTCAGAAGAGGTGATGCGAGCCATCCACCTCACGGATCCGAAAGTGCCTCTGGACATTGTGTTGCACACTCCGGGAGGATTGGTGCTGGCTTCCCTTCAGATCGCCCGGGCCCTCCACAAGCACCCGGGCAAAGTCACGGCGTTTGTACCCCACTACGCCATGTCGGGCGGAACGCTAATCGCGCTGGCAGCCGACGAGATCGTGATGAGCGAGTATGCCGTGCTCGGGCCCGTGGACCCGCAGCTGGGTCAATACCCGGCGGCGTCCATTCTGAAGGCGGTGGCTCGTAAGCCGGTCGCCGAAGTGAACGACGAAACGCTAATCCTCGCCGACCAGGCGGAGAAGGCCATGGGGCAAGTGCGGGAGAGCGTGCGCGAATTGCTAGCCGACAAGTGCCCGCCGGAGAAAGCTGAGGAACTGGCCCGGCTCCTCTCCGAGGGTACCTGGACCCACGACCATCCCATCACGTACGAGACCGCCCGTTCCTTCGGACTGCCCGTCCGTTGCGATCTGCCGACGGAGATTCTGGATCTGATGAGTCTCTATCCGCAGCCCGTCCGGCGGCAGCCCACGGTCGAATATCTTCCCATCCCCCGGCGCTACGAAGGCGCAGGGGGGCACCGCGGGTGACGCATGGGCAGGCGGTCGCGCATGGCCGATGCGGATCGTCATTGACGCCACCCCTCTGCTGCTGCGCAGCGCCGGCGTGAAAAATCACCTGTATTACTGGATCCGCCACTTGCAGGCGCTGAGAGACGGCTACGACATCCGGGCTTTTCCCGCGATCCGGCTTCCTGGCCAAGTCTGCCACGAGCGCTCGGTGTTGGGATCCGTCGCCACGTGGGCCCGCCTGGCGTACGTCGGTTTGGCCAACTACACGCCCCTACCCGTGCTGGACTGGACCCGAGCCAGAGCCGATGTCTTTCACGCCTCGCACCAGTGCTGGAATCCGCCTCGCCGGGGCAAACTCACCACCACCATTCACGATCTAACCTCCTGGCTGATGCCGGAGCTGCATTCGCGCGCCAACGTCCGGGGCATGCGGCGGTTCGCTCGGGCCGTGCTGGAGCGTGCCGACGCCATGATCGCCATCTCCGAGCACACGCGCGCGGATGCCGTGGCCATCCTCGGTCTTCCGGCCGACCGTATACGGGTGATTTATCCGGGTGTTCCCGCTGCCTTTTTTCGAGTCACCGTACCGCAGGCGCACGAGGTGGCGGAATTCTACAGGCTTCCGGTCGAGTTCGTCCTGTTTGTGGGGACCGTCGAGCCGCGGAAGAACCTGGACCGCCTTCTGGATGCTTATGCGGCCTTACCGGCTTCCTTGCGGAAGACCACTCCTCTGGTGGTTGTGGGACCGGTCGGTTGGCGCGCCACGGCCACGTTGCGGCGACTTTCCTCCGAGGAGGGTGTGCGGTATCTGGGCTACGTGCCCGAGGATCATTTGCCCGCTCTGACCGCCGCCGCCAGCGTCTTCGTGTACCCTTCGCTGTACGAGGGATTCGGTTTGCCGCTGGCGCAGGCGATGGCGGCCGGCGTGGCTTGTGTGACCTCACGAGTGTCGTCGTTACCCGAAGTGGCCGGTGACGCAGCGCTGCTGGTCGATCCGGAGAACGTCGTCGAGCTGCGGGAGGCGATGGAGCGCCTGCTGACGGATTACACCCTGCGCTTCGAGCTCGGCGCCAGGGCGCGGGCTCGCGCCAGCCGTTATTGTTGGAAGGCTTGCGCCCTGACCTCGCTCGAGTTTTTCCGAAGCGTCGTTAGGAGCTGACTGGCTCAACCCCGGGGTGCGGCGGCAACAGAGGCCTGGTACGCTTCCAGGACTTCCTCGAGCCGGCCCGCGCCGGCCATTCGGCCGTGGTCCAGCCACAAGCCGCGGTCACACAAGCGACGCAAGAGCTCGGGATCGTGCGAGGTGCAAACCAAAACCTTGCCGGCGCGCTTCAAGCGAAGGATCCGCTCGAGGCACTTGGCTTGGAACTCCTGATCGCCGACGGCCAAGACCTCGTCGATCAAGAGCACATCGGGTCGAACGTTCATGGCCACCGAAAACGCTAGGCGCATGACCATGCCCGACGAATACGTCCGCAGCGGCTCGTCAATGAAATCCCCGATGCCCGAGAACTCCACGATCTCGTCGAAGCGTGCGCGCGCTTCCTGGCGCGAAAGGCCGAGCAGGGCCGCGTTGACCATCACGTTCTCGGCGCCCGTCAAGTCGGGGTGAAATCCGGAACCGAGCTCGAGCAGTGCGGCCACGCGTCCCCGCACGTGCACGGCGCCCTCTTCGGGAAAGGTCAGCCCGGCGATCAGGCTCAGCAGCGTCGTCTTGCCCGCGCCGTTGGGACCCACCACGCCGAGGCTGTCCCCCTCCCGCAGACGGAACGAAATGCCCCGCAGCGCGTAGAACGCTTCCACGGCGCGCGGCCGGCGGAACCAATGCGCCAGGTAGGTCCGCAAGAACTGCCGCGAGCGTCTCCGAGAATACAGTTTGGACACATTTTCGAGGACTACGATATCCATGGATTTCAAAGATAATCGGAGAACCTTCGCTTGAGATGGCCGAACACCATGAAGCCCAAGATAAGAGCGAGTCCGGAAACGAGGGTCAGTTTCCACATGAGGCTCGCGGGTGGCGCTTTGCCGTCCAAGATGATATTGCGGCAGGCGAGAACGACCGCGGCGACAGGGTTGTACTGGTATAAGGAATGATACTGGACGGGAATTACCGCGAAGGAATAGAAAATCGGCACCAGCCAAAACAGAACCGTATTCGCGGACTCGACTACGTAACGGACATCGCGGAAGAACACATCCAGCGAGGAGGAGACCAAAGCCAGGCCGCAGACAAAGATCACTTCGAGGCCGAAGACGACCGGGAGTAGAAGCCAGTACCGGGTGGGACGATAGCCGGCGGCCGCGGCAAGCACGAGAAGCAGCGCAATCTGAATGGCGAAGTGGATGCAGTTGGCGAGCACCGTGGCTAGCGGCAACACCTCACGGGGAAATAGGACGCGCTTGACGAGGGCGGCATTTCCGAAAATCGAGACCGTGCCACTTACCCAGCCGAGGGCGAAGAAATTGAAGGGAACGAGGCCGCAGAGTACGAAAACGTGAAAGTTGGGCGTGCCGCCGCTTCGAAGGACGCGCGTGAAAATCAAGGTGAGCACGCCCATCATGATCAGCGGGTTCAGCAGCGACCAGAATACGCCCAGGGACATATTGCGGTACCGAATGCGGAAGTCACGAAGAACGAGCTGGGTTAACAGGAAGGCGTAGTTACGGTGGCTCATCCGCGCGGTGAACCTCGCCAGTGTAGCACGGCTGTTTCTGTCCCTGGGCAGTTTCCCGCAGCCGCCGAGCTCGGTCAGGCGGCGGCTTTAGCGCCGGTAAGCGAAGTCCCAAACCTGAATGTTGCCTTTGCCGGCCGTGTATTCCACCACGGCGTATTCGCCGGGCGAAAGGGGCTGCTTGGGCCAGATCTTGTAGAGCCCCTCCCCGACCTGGAGGCGGAACACCTCGATTTCTTCGTGTTCCTCGAAAATCTCCTGGGTGATCGGGATGATGCTCCAGCGCTGGACGACCCGGGCGTCTTTCTTGGGGGTGAGGCGGAGGATACCGAAACGCTCGTCGGCGGCAAGGCGAATATAAAACTCTGGTACGGGGGTGTCGACGACGTAGGCCGAAGCGGCGCCATCCAGTTCGACGGTGGCTTTTCCCGCCACGATCGGCACGGGCGTCAGGACCCGAAGCACCGAGCGGCGCTTGTTCGTCACCACCTTGGACTCGGCCTGCTTGAGCGGCTTGAGCTGCCCGCCGTGGATCCAGTAAACGCCGGTCTCCTGCGGGACGCGGGCGATTTCCTCGCGGAGGGCGCGCTCGGCCTGTTCTTCCTGAGCGAGCGCTTCGGCTTCGTGGCGGAGACGCTCTTGCCGGGCTCGCACCTCGGCCTGGGTGCGCTCCAAATCCACCAGCGCCAGCGGGATCTCCTCCCATTCCCGCCTCTCGATGCTGTAGTAGCGAACGCGATCCCCGCTGACTTGGTACTCGCGGACAAGATGATACCCGCCATCCTTTAGGTAGAGCTTGACAGTGGCTGCGGATAGACTCAGTGCCACTGCCAACAGCACTGCCAGCGGGCGCATTCGACTTCGATTGTAACGCAGGGTGGCGGAGGGCAGCCCCGCGCGGCCTCGCTTGTAAACCAATAACTCCGGGGTTGCGTCTTCGCTGGTATGAATGCGCCGAAACGCTTGACCGAAGTTGTGATCCGAGGAGTCCCTGCGGCCGCCAGAGGCACGTGGGACCGCCGTTGGTTCGTCAAGGCGCTAGCCGTCGGGGGGTTGTACTACACCCAACGAGGCTTATTTGCCGAGGTCCTCACGCTCACCCCGGCGCAAACCCAGGGTCCCTATTATCCGGACCGGCTGCCCCTGGACCAGGACAACGATCTCCTCATCATTAACGACAACATTACACCGGCCGTAGGGACGGTGGCGTTCATCAGCGGACGCGTCCTGGATCGCACGGGAACGCCGATCCGCGGCGCGCTCGTGGAGATTTGGCAAGCCGACCATCGCGGCAACTATATTCACAGTCAAGGCCTCGTTGCCGGCGGCGTCCGCGACCCAAATTTTCAGGGTTACGGTCGGTTCCTTACGGCCTCCTCCGGGGAGTACTTGTTCCGCACCATCAAACCGGGTCTGTATCCAGGGCGGATCCGACACGTGCATTTCAAGATCACTTTGCCTGGGGGCCGCACGCTGACGACCCAGCTGTACATCGAAGGGGAAACAGGCAATGACGGTGTGTTGAACGCGGTTCCTGTCGCTCAGCGTCCTGCGGTGGTGCGTCCGTGGGTCCCCATCCCCGGCTCGGCGGTGGGAGCGCTGGCCGTGACGTTCGACATCGTCATGGACTACACGCCCGCAGATGGCCCGACGCCGAGCCGGCCGACGATCGTGTCCTTCGCCGGGATCGTGAACGCAGCCACCTATTCTCCCGGAGCTGCACCTGGCTCCTGGATCACGATCTTTGGGGACTCGCTCGCGCCACAGGCGAGGACGTGGCGGGAGGAGGACTTCGCCGGTGACAGTCTGCCGACGGAGCTGGATGGGGTAGCGGTGACGATCGAAGACCGGCCCGCGGCGCTGTATTATGTCAGCCCGAAACAGCTCAATGCCCTCGTGCCGAGCGACGTGGCGGAGGGTCCGGCGCGCCTCGTCGTTCGAAACGGTTCAGGCATTTCCGAGCCGGCAGGTGTCGAAATCAAACGGCTGTCTCCGGGATTCTTCACCTTTCCCCGCGAATACGTGGCCGCCGTGCGCTCCGATGGAGCCCTCCTGGGGCCTCCGGACCTGATTCCGGGCGTCGCGACGGTCCCTGCCCGCCCTGGTGACGCGATTTTGTTGTTCGGCACCGGTTTCGGGCCCACCAGTCCGGAGCCCCCTGCCGGCCGCCGTTTCCAGGGCGCTTATCCGCTCGCCGGCCCGGTGCAACTGCGTCTGGATACTTACGAGGTTCCCTTGGCCTTCGCTGGGCTTGTCGGCCCGGGTTTGTATCAATTCAACCTCACCGTTCCTGACCTGCCGGACGGAGATTACTCGGTGACGGCTCAGGTGCAGGGTGTCCGTACCGAGAAGATCGCGCTGCTACGCGTCGAGCGGCGTAATTTCGCCGGTCGCAAACGAGACCCCGACGCGTCGCCCGTGTTCTTTTCCCGTCGCTTCTACAGGCGACTTCTCCGGATGGTGGACCGTGACATGGGCTGAGGCGTGCAGAAGGGAATTTTGCCGCCTCGGACGAGGTGACCTTAGTGCTGCCGGCACCCATCGAGGTGACCCTTCGAACCGGCCGTGGCGCGGTGATACGATGTTCCTCTGCGGATCGGGATTCACACCTCGATTTCGGGCTCCCTGGACCAAGCCGCGGCGCGCGCCGCCGCTCTCGGCGCCAATACTTTCCAAATTTTCTCGAGCAGTCCCCGCATGTGGCGGGCCCGCGTGCTGGAGCCGGAGGAAATCCGCCGCCTGCGCCAGTTGCGCGAACGCCTGGAGCTGGACCCGTTCGTCATTCACGACAACTACCTGATCAATCTTGCGGCGGCCGATCCGCGGATCCGCGAACGCTCTATTGAGGCTTTTCGGGGGGAACTCGAGCGGGCCTTGGCGTTGGGGGCCGACTACTTGGTGCTGCACCCGGGCAGCTATCGGGGCCAATCGCTCGACGCGGCGCTTCGCACGCTGGCCGAATCGTTGAAAGCGGCAGCTCGCGGGCTCCGGAATGGCGGACTGACCCTGCTCGTCGAGAATACGGCGGGCTCTGGCAGCGCCCTCGGCAGCCGGTTCGAGGAGCTGGCCGAGATCCGCCGTCTGACGACGGACCTCGATTTTCCCATCGGTTATTGTGTCGACACCGCCCACTGTTTGGCGGCCGGCTATGACGTGGCGACCCAAGCCGGACTGCGGTCCACGCTGCGGCAGGCCCAGGCCATCCTCGGCCTGGAACGAATCCCCGTGATCCACGCCAATGACTCCAAAGCGCCGCTTGGCGCGCGCGTGGATCGCCACCAGCATATCGGCAAAGGCTATATTGGAATACAAGGGTTTCGCCGCATCCTCAATCATCCCAGGCTGCGGAGCAAAGCCTTCATCCTCGAGACCCCGATCGATCGGGACGGCGACGATCGGCGCAATCTCGAGACCCTGAAAAACCTATGCCGGAAAAGCCGTACGACCACAACCGGATCGAGCTGAAATGGTGCGAGCGTTGGCGTGACGGCAGCCTGTTCCGGGCCGAGGACCATTCGACCAAGCCCAAGTATTACCTGCTCGAGATGCTGCCCTACCCGAGCGGCACGCTCCACGTAGGCCACATCCGCAATTACACCATCGGCGACACCCTGGCGCGCTACAAGTGGATGCGTGGCTACAACGTGCTGCATCCCATGGGCTGGGATGCCTTCGGCCTGCCAGCGGAGAACGCGGCCATCGCCAACCAGCGGCACCCGCGTGAGTGGACCCTCGAGAACATCGCCTACATGAAACGCCAGCATGTGCGCTACGGGTTCAGCTACGACTGGACCCGCGAGATTTCCACCTGCGAGCCGGAATACTACCGCTGGAACCAATGGTTTTTCCTGAAAATGCTCGAGCGAGGCCTGGCCTATCGAGCCAAGGCGCTGGTCAATTGGTGCCCGGCTTGCGCCACCGTACTCGCCAATGAACAGGTGGTGAATGGCTGCTGCTGGCGCCACGAGGACACTCCGGTGGAGCAGCGGGCGCTCGAGCAGTGGTTCCTGCGCATCACCGCCTACGCCGAGGAACTGCTCCGCGACCTGGACAAGCTGGAGGGCGGTTGGCCGGAGCGCGTCCTCACCATGCAGCGCAATTGGATCGGTCGCTCCGAGGGGGCCGAGATCGATTTTCGACTTGTGGGCTCCGGCAAGCCGATTCGCGTTTTTACGACCCGCCTGGACACGATCTACGGCGCTACCTGCGTGATCTTGGCGCCGGAACACCCCCTGGCAGAAGAGCTGGTGCCGCCGCAGGAACAGGCGCGGCTCAAGGCCATGATCGACGAACGGGCTCGCCGCGACCCAGGCGACCTAGTCAAGGAAGGTTTGTTCACCGGGCACTTCGCCGTGAACCCGTACAACGGCGAGGCCATTCCTGTGTGGATCGGGAACTTCGTGCTGATGGGTTACGGCACCGGAGCCATCATGGCCGTGCCCGCCCACGACGAGCGGGACTTCGAATTCTGCACCCGTTACGGAATCCCGGTGCGCCCGGTGATCCGCCCCGTCGACGGCAAGCTCCCCGATCCCGCCGCCATGCAGGGCGCCTTCACCGAGGACGGAATCTGCGAAAACTCCGGCGAGTTTTCGGGGCTGCCGAGCGCGGAGGCCCGCCGCCGGATGACGGAAAAGGCCGAAAGAGAATGCTTCGGCAAAGCCGCGGTCACCTATCGCCTCCGCGATTGGGGCATCTCGCGGCAACGCTATTGGGGTACGCCCATCCCGGTGATCCATTGCGCCGAATGCGGGATCGTTCCTGTGCCGGAGCACGAGCTGCCGGTAGTGCTTCCACTGAACGTGCAGATTACCGGCAGGGGCCGGTCGCCCCTCGAGACCGTGCCCGAGTTCGTCAACGCGCCCTGCCCGCGGTGCCGCCGGCCGGCGCGGCGCGAGACGGACACGATGGACACTTTCATCGACTCCTCGTGGTACTTCTACCGCTACTGTGACCCGCACAATCGCCAGGCGCCCTTCGATCCGCAGAAGATCGCCTACTGGTTCCCGATCGACCAATACATCGGGGGGGTGGAACACGCCATCTTGCATCTGATTTACGCGCGGTTTTTCACGAAGGTGATGCGCGACCTGGGCTTGGTGAAAAACGACGAGCCCGCCGCACGGTTGTTCACCCAGGGCATGGTGATCAAAGACGGCGCCAAAATGTCCAAGTCGAAGGGCAACGTCGTGAGCGCCGACGAAACGGCCGAGCGATACGGCGCCGACACGGCCCGCCTGTTCGTGCTATTTGCGGCGCCGCCGGAGAAGGACGTGGACTGGCAGGACGCGGGTGTCGAGGGTATGTACCGCTTCCTCGGCCGTGTTTACCGGTTCGTGACCCGGAACGTGGACCGGCTGGGCCAGGCTGCCTCGGGCGAGGAGACCGAGGCCGACCGCCGCGTGCGGCGCAGGCTGCATCAAACCATCCGCAAGGTCACCGAGGACTTCGAAACGCGCTGGCACTTCAACACTTCGATCGCCGCCATCATGGAGCTGGTCAATGAGCTCCATGCCAGCGAGGCGGAGCTGTCGCCGCCCGTGCTCGCCGAAGTGCTCGAAAAGCTCGTGCTGCTTATGGGACCCTTCGCGCCCTACGTGGCGGAAGAGATGTGGGAGGAGCTGGGCCGTGCGGGTCCGGTTTTCCGCCAGTCCTGGCCGTCGTATGATCCCGAACTGGCCCGCGAGGAGCTGGCGGAGGTCGTGCTTCAAGTGAATGGCCGCGTGCGCAGCCGCCTGCTGGTCCCCTTCGGCGTGCCGCGAGAGGAGCTGGAGCGTCAGGCTCTGGCCGACGACAAGATCCGCTCCTACATCGCCGGCAAGGCCGTGGCGAAAGTGATTGTGGTTCCGGATAAGCTGGTCAACGTGGTCTTGAAAGGATAGTCGTTATGGAAGGTCAGGGATCCGCCCGCCGAACATTCCTTCGATCCACGAGCGCCGCCGTGGCGGCGACCCTGCTGCCGGCGCGCGCCCGAGGTGCCAACGACCGGATCGCGGCGGCCTTCATCGGCATGGGCCGCATGGGGATCGCCAACCTGCGCATCGCGTTGAAGCAACCCGGCCTCGAGGCGGTGGCCGTCTGCGATGTCTATCGCCCGCACCTGGAGCAAGCGGTGGCGGAGACCGGCGGCCGAGCCCGACCCGTGCGGGACTTTCGGGAGATTTTGGCCGACAAGTCCATCGACGTGGTCTGCATCTCGACGCCCGATCACTGGCACGCCTATATGACCGTCGAGGCGTGCAAAGCGGGCAAGGACGTGTATGTGGAAAAGCCGCTGTGTGTGGCCATCGAGGAGGGCCGCAAGATGGTGGAGGCCGCCCGCAAGTACAACCGCGTCGTTCAAGCCGGCACCATGCAGCGCTCCGGGATCCATTTCCGCAAGGCGTGCGATTTGGTGCGCAAGGGCGTCCTCGGTAAAGTGACCTTCGTACGCACCTGGAATTACGGTCTGGCGCCGGAGCAGGGGATCGGCAACCCGGCCGACCGGGACCCCCCGGAGGGTTTGGACTGGGATCTGTGGCTCGGTCCGGCGCCCAAGCGCCCCTTCAACCCGAACCGCTTCGGCGTGGATCCCAAGGCGTTCTCTCACTTCCGCTGGTTCTGGGACTATGCCGGTGGGATGATGACGGACTGGGGCGTTCACTGGCTGGATATCGTGCAGATGGCCTTCGGTGAAGAGATGCCCGCCGCCGTCGTGGCGCTGGGAGGGAAGTACTACCTCAAGGACAACCGCGAAACGCCGGACACGCTTCAAGTCACGTACGAGTATCCGAGCGGCTTTATCGCGACCTACGAGAATCGCTTCGGCAACGCCCAGTCTTTGTTCAACAAGCCCGGGGGGATTCTCTTCCACGGCAGCAAAGCCACGTTGTTCGTGGACCGCAGCGAGTACCGGCTGTTGCCGGAACGCGACTCCGGCCTCGAGTACATCCAGGAGCCTTCCTCCAACAACGCCAACGTGGCTCACTGGCAGAACTTTCTCGAGTGCGTGCGCACGCGCCAACGTCCGGTCAGCGATGTGGAAACCTGCTTCCGTTCCACGGCCACCTGCCTGCTCGGCAACATCGCGCTGCTGAGCCGCCGGCGTATCGACTGGGATGACAAGGCCGGAACGGTGCTCCAGAAAGAAGCGGAGCCTCTGTTGCGACGCGAGTACCGCCCGCCGTGGAAGTTGGAAGTGTAGTTGTTCGCCGAGCCTCGCCCACGACGCGCGCCCCGGCAGATTGGCTGCCGGCCGCCAAGCGCTGTGGGACGCGCCGTTCCGAGCCGGCACCGGGTGGAGCGTTCCTGCCGGTTGGGCGTGCTAGGGTAGAGGGAGAGGCAAGACTGCGGGATGCCAGCAGGCGGCGACGTCGCCATTCGCACCGAGCATCTGGCCAAGAGCTACCGCTCGGGCGGCGAAGAAGTAGTGGTCTTCTCCGACCTCAACTTCGCCGTGTATCGGGGGGAGCGACTGGCCATCGTGGGAGAGTCCGGAGCGGGCAAGTCCACGCTGCTCTATCTGCTCGGCGGTCTGGACAGGCCTTCCGGCGGTAGAATATACTTCGGATCGAAGGAGATTACGACACTGGCCGATTCCGATCTGGCGGAGTTTCGGAACCGGCAGATCGGTTTTGTGTGGCAGACTCACTGCCTGCTGCCCGAATTTACGGCGCTGGAGAATGTGATGATGCCGCTGCTGATTCGGGGTGCCAGTTACACCGAGGCGGCGGAGGCTGCGCGGTCGCGTCTGGAAGAGGTGGGCTTGGGCAAGCGCGCGACGCACCGCGCCGGTGAGCTGTCTGGAGGAGAACAGCAGCGAGTGGCCTTGGCGCGGGCCTTGGTGGGCCAACCCGCATTCCTTCTGGCCGACGAGCCCACGGGCAATCTGGACCTTCGGACCGGCGAGCGAATGATCGCGTTGCTGGCCGAGGTGCATCGCTCCCACCGCCTCACCTCGCTCTACGTCACCCACAACCTGTCGTTTGCCAGGCGGTGCGACCGGGTTCTGAAGCTGGAGGCGGGTTGTCTAGGGCCGATAGGGGCCGGCGCAGAGGTCTTCACGCCCGCGGCGGCGATGGAAGCCGGGAGTTTCAAGGACGAAAATCCGTATGTTTGAACGCTACACGGAAAAGGCTCGCAGGGTCATTTTCTTTGCTCGATACGAGGCAAGCCAATTTGGAAGTCCCTACATCGAGACCGAGCATCTGCTGCTCGGGCTGCTGCGCGAGGACAAGGCCCTGTGTACGCGCTTTTTACGTTCGCACGCTGCCATCGAGTCCATCCGCAAGCAGATCGAGGCCCATACGACCGTTCGCGAGAAGGTGTCGACGTCCGCCGACTTGCCGTTGAGCCACGAGTGCAAGCGCGTGCTGGCGTACGGAGCGGAGGAGGCCGAACGCCTCAACCATAAACACATCGGCACGGAGCACCTGCTTCTCGGCCTGCTGCGCGAGGAGAAGTGCTTCGCTGCGGAGATCCTCCACGAGCGCGGACTGCGGCTGTCGCACGTCCGGGAGGAAATCGCCCGCTCGTCATCGGAAAAAATGTCTTCCAAGCCCAAAGAAAGCTCGCTGTTGGCCGAGTTCAGCCGCGATCTGACGCAGGCCGCCATGGACGGCTTGCTGGATCCGCTGATTGGCCGGGATTACGAACTGGAACGGGTGATCCAGATCCTTTGCCGCCGCACCAAGAACAACCCGGTCCTCATTGGAGAGCCTGGCGTGGGCAAAACAGCCATCGTCGAGGGGCTGGCCCAGCGGATCGCCGACGGGGATGTGCCCAGCTTCCTGGCGGACAAACGGATCTTGGCCCTGGATCTCTCGCTCATTGTGGCGGGAACCAAGTACCGTGGCCAGTTCGAGGAGCGGCTGAAGACCATCATGAAGGAGCTGATGGAGAATCAAAACGCCATCATCTTCATCGATGAGCTTCATACGCTGGTCGGCGCTGGCTCGGCGGAGGGCTCCCTCGACGCGGCCAACATTCTCAAGCCCGCCCTGTCCCGCGGCGAGATCCAGTGCATCGGCGCCACCACGCCGGCCGAGTACCGTAAGTCCATCGAGAAAGACCGTTCGCTCGAGCGACGCTTCCAGGCGGTCAAAGTCGCGCCGCCGAGCGAAGCGGACGCCATCAAGATCCTGTTCGGCATCAAGGAACGCTACGAGAAATTCCACGCGGTCGTTTACACTGACGAGGCCATCGAAACCGCGGTGTACACGTCGTCCCGCTACATACCGGACCGCTTCCTGCCCGACAAAGCGATCGACCTAATCGACGAAGCCGGTGCGCGGGTCAAGCTGCGCCAGACGACGCTGCCGGCCGAGGTGGCCGAGGTTCAGAAGCGGATCAAATTCATCGTGAACCGCATGGAAGCCGCCATCCAGAACCATGAGTTCGAAAAGGCGCGCTTTTACTCCGACGAAGAGCGCCGCGAACGGGAAAATCTGCGGCAGTTGCGCGAGAAGTACAACCTGGACGACACCTCCACCGCCGTCGTCACCAAAGACGACATCGAGGACGTGGTGGCGCGCTGGACGGGAGTGCCGATGACGGCCATCCGCGAGGAGGAAGCCGCCAAGCTGCTGCGCATCGAAGAAGAGCTCCACAAGCGCGTCGTCAGCCAGGATCGGGCCATCAGCGCGCTGGCGCGCGCCATTCGCCGCTCGCGGGCTGGACTGAAGTCGCCGAAGCGGCCTGCCGGCTCGTTCCTGTTCCTCGGGCCGACGGGCGTCGGCAAGACGGAAGTGGCCCGGGCGCTCGCCGAGTTCCTCTTCGGCAGCGAAAAGGCGCTGATCCGCTTCGACATGTCCGAATTCATGGAGAAGCACTCCGTCTCGAAGCTGATCGGTTCGCCGCCCGGCTATGTGGGCTACGAAGAGGGTGGCCAGCTCACCGAGCGTGTGAAGCGGGCGCCCTACTCGGTGATTCTGCTCGACGAGATCGAAAAGGCCCACCCTGACGTCTACAACATCCTGCTCCAGGTCTTCGAGGACGGCCACTTGACCGACGGGTTGGGCAACACGGTGGATTTCAAGAACACGATCATCATCATGACCTCGAACCTGGGGGCGCGTCACTTGGAAAAGAAAGGCCAGCTCGGCTTTTCGGCGCCCTCTGGGCCGGGCGCGATTCCTCCCAAAGTCGAGGACCTCGTGATGCAGGAGGTCAAGCGGGCCTTCAACCCAGAGTTTCTCAACCGCCTGGACGACATCATCCTGTTCACCTCGCTCACCGACGAGGATCTGCTCAAGATCATCGACCTGCTGGTCGGCCAGATCAATCAGACCTTGGCGCCCAAGCAGATCAAGATTCAGCTGGCGCCGGAGGCGGCCAAGTACATCCTCGAGAAGACCTGCGCGGATCGCAGCTACGGCGCGCGCCCGTTGCGACGGGCCTTGCAGAAGTACATCGAAGACCCGTTGTCGGAGGCCTTGATCCAGGGCACGATCCCGCAGCCGGCGGAGTTGATGGTGTACCTCGGCGAGAACGGTCTCTATGTGCGGCCCCTGCGCGAGGAGCAATTGGTCGGCGCGGGAGATCCGCCGCCGTCCGGCACGCCGCTTTACATGTTTTGACCTCCGACGGGATCCGGCGGTAACACGAGGGTCAAGCTGACCCGCGGCAGCTCCGTCCCATCCGGAGGGTGGGAGCGGAGGGGTTGGGAGTCCACACTCGGTCGTGACCCCACGCTAGCGCGAGCGGAGTGTGGGAACGAATCCCCCGGACTGCTGCAGGAGATCTTACTGCCCAGACGCCACGCGCCTTTTCGCTCGATGCGTTCTTCTCGCCTTGCGAGGATTACTTTCCGCGCAACGGCGTCGCCGTTTGCAGCGTCAGCGTGCGGTAGTCGGCATTGGTAATGACGTAGTACCAACCTGCAAAGCGGTCGTTCAAGGAACGGGCCAGCGGCTCGGCCGCTTCTTTGGCGGCCCGAGCCGTCAGGAGCAGGAAGCGATTGTCACCGATGGCGCCATCGGCGGCCCGGGGATCGGCACTGCCGCTCACCTCTCCGAACCGCAAGGTGTAGATCACGTCTTGGTCTGTCTCGACAGTGACCTCACCGGCGTTGGCCAGCAACCGCCCGCCCGGCGTCAGGAAAAACCCGCGCTGGCGGAGCGACAGGGCAGCCTCCAGCGTCAAAGCGATTTTGCCAGCCCTCAGATCTTCGGCCAGCGTCGGCGGCTTCGGCCGCACGTCCACGGCACGCAAGCCGCTCAGGGCCGACGCCAGGGCTTGGGCCGCGGTTATGTTGACCGGTTCCTCGCCCGACGCCTTCCACTGCCCGCCCTCTCGGGTCACCGTGACACTGCGCACGTGGGTCAGCCGCCCGGCCAACTCGTCAATCTGATAGCGGTGAACGGCGATCTTGCGGATGGAGGCGGCCGAGAGGCGCAACAGCCCTCCCTCGACCCAATCGGCAAAGCGGGCGGAGGGGTCGGCGTCGGTCTTCACGGCGTAGGTGCGTTTTTGACCCGGCACCCGCACATAGCGGTAGCCCGGCTTGCCCTCCACTGGTTTGCCGAACACGAAGTCCGCCAGGACAGCCCCGTGCCGGTCGCGCAAGGTGACACGCTTGCCTCTGCCCACGAGCGTGGTCACTTTCGTATCCAGCGGGTCGATCACGCCGTAGCGGCCGTGTTGTTCGGCCGAGTCGGAGACCACGCCGTCTTTGCGCAAATCCAGGAGCGCGGCGGCCGTGCGCGCCATGCGGTCGGCCGCTTCCACCGGATAATTGTGATGCGAGGCAATCACCCATCGGCCGCGCTCGAACGCCACCTTGAAAGGACGGGCTGTGGCAGTGGCTTCATCGTAGTCCAGGATCTCGATGCTCCGCACGGCAGCGGGATCCCGGAAGTTAGGGTAGAACAGCTCTCCCTGGTCGCTCAGGATCCGCGGCGTGGCCGCTTCCGGCTGCCGCAACGCCGCGACGACCGACAGCACGAGCGCCACCGCCGCGAACGCAGCCGTCTTGATCCCTTCGCGCATCTCAGGTCTCCACCAGTCGGCCGGCCATGGCGCGCTCCCGCCGCAGCCGGCGCACGGAAACGACCAGGAACATGAAGAAAGCCGGAAGCGGCGGCAGGGCCACGGCCAGCAACTTGATCGTGTTCTGGATGGCGCGCACGGAGTTCTCCATCTCCGCCCGAGCCGCCTCGATCTGGCGTTGCTTTTCGTCCTCGATGTTGGCCCGCGCCACGGCCAGGCGGCGGTTCTCCACGGCCTCGACGTTGCGGATCATGATCTGCCGGGTCTGCTCGTCCACATCCGTGCGCCGGCGGATTTCCTCCACCGCGCGATCGAGCCGCGCCTGGGCTTCTTTGAGCCGCTGTTCGGCGACCGCCTCCGCCTGGCGGATCTGCTCGCGTCGCCGCGCTTCGTAGACTTGCGTCCGCGCTTCGACAGCCTCGAGCGTGCGATGCCGCGGCCGGCGCTTGCGGAGGGCGATAAAGGCGGGATCGCCTGCCAGATCGTCGACGGCGTTGAGCAGAAACGTCACGTTGTCGAAGTTCAGCTCTTCGACGCCGCGCCGCCGCAGCTCGAAAAACTGTTCTCCCATCAAATCGATGTCCGCGGCGACGATCGCATGGACCCTCCCGCCGGACACCCGTCCTCGCACGCGAACCGCCAGCACATGCCGCGCCGGATCGGGGTCACGCCGCAGGTTCTGGTTGATGGTGATTCCGAACAGGGATCGCTGCACCAAGCTCTCCCATCGCACCAGGCCGGAGGAGGGCGTGGTCTCCAGCAAGGGGGTCACGGGCGCTCCGGCCCGGGCCGTGAGCGCGCCGGGATACAGCAACACCACCTCTTGCAGGCCTGCGGTCACCGCATCCTGGGGGTTGAATTGTTTGACGAAGACGATTTCTTTGGGCAGCGTGCGCAACTGCGGGTGCGGATTGTAGTCGTCCCAAGCGATCCGGTTCGAGCGCCACTCGATGCCCAGTAACTCGAGCAGCGGCGTCAGGTTCGCCCTGGGCTCGGGAGCTGTCGGCGGCGCCAGGATCCCGTCGGTGGCTACGATGTCGTTCGGGGCCAGGTTCAAGTCGAACGCGGGCATGGGATCGAGCAGAATCAAAGCGGGTCTGCCGGCCCGGAGATAGGACACCAGCCGTTCCAGTCCCGGCTGCGACAGCGTCGAAGGCTGCGCCACGATCAGTGCGTCCAAATCCTGGGGGTAGTCGGCCTCAGCGGGCACTTCGACGACGTCGTACTGCTTGCGCAGTTCGGAAACGATGGACCACTCCGGGCGCTGCACGCGCGTCTGAAAGTCGAATCCGCCGAACAGACGGACCTTGGTCGCCAGCACGCCCACCTTTTTGCGCTGGGCGCGCGAGACCACGCGCACGGATCGCATCAGTTCGTATTCCACCGGAAGTCCGCGGTCGAAGAAGGGGATGACGAACTCCTCTGCGCCGCAGGTGAACGCCAGGCCGAGAAAGATCTCGTTGATCACCCGGGCGCTTTCTTCGGTCACCGGCACACGGTGCGGCCGGATTCCGAAGCGCTCCTGCGCTTGCCGCGCCTCGGGGGAGTATTTGAGCGTCTCGTAGACGCGCACGTGCAACGCCTCGCCCCCCACTGCATCGAACTCGCGCAGCATCGCCACCAGATTGTTCCGGACGCCGACGTAGCTCCGGGGCACCTCCGGACTGAAATAGGCGTGAATGAACACGGGCTGCGATGGGTCGAGCCGCCGCAGCAGGGCTACGGTGTCCGCAGCGAGGGTGTGGATTTTCTCGGCGGTGACGTCGATGCGAACGCGAGCCGTGGCGGCCAGCGTGGTGGCGGCGCCCAAAATGACGGCCAGCGAGAGACCACGCACGAGTACGTGACGGCCCATGCGCGGCGCTTGTGCGCCCTCCGGCCAGCGCTTCCGGCCGAGGAGCAGGACGTTCAAGTAGAGGGAAGCAAGCGCGAGCGTGACGAAGTAAACGATTGGCGCTGGCGTGACGACTCCCGCCAGCAAGTCCCGCAATTGCTCCGGCACGGACAGCCGTTCCGCCAGTCGCTGCCAGGAGCCCGTCAGCAACACACCGGCGCGGTTGAGAAAGATCGGTACGGCGCAGAAGACGGCGCCCAGCAGAAACGCCACGGTGAGATTCTCGGCCAATAGCGAGGCCAGCATCCCCAAGGCGATCAATGCTGCACCGGCCAGCCAGTACCCGAAATAAGTCGAAACCATCAGCCCGGGGTCCGGACTCCCCAGCCACGCCAGCACCACCACGTGACTTACCGAGAACGCCAGCGCCACCGAATAAATGGCCAGGGCAGCGACATACTTTCCCAGGACGATCTCGCCGTCGCGCGCTGGCAGCGTGAGCAGCAGCTCCTCGGTCCCCTGCTTTTTCTCTTCCGACCACAGGCTCATGCTGATCGCGGGCGCAAGAAAAAGCAAAAGGTAAGGGAAAAACTTGTTCAGCTGCTCGAGGTTGGCCAGGTTGCTGGCGAAAAACTGCTCCTGCCAAAACGCCGCCACCGCGCTCAGGAAGACGAATAAGGTGATAAACACATAACCGGTGGGCGTGCTGAAGTAACTGGTCAGTTCCCGTCGCGCGATGGCTGCGATGACGCGCCACGTGCGGACGTTCATAGGCTCGGTTCGGCTTCGAGCGGCGCCGGCGCAGCTCCGTGGGTCAGCGCGTAGAACGCCTCGTCCAAGGACGGCCAGCCAGCCCGGAGCTCCTCCGGGGTGCCGTCAAAAATGATTTGGCCGCGATGAATGAAGATCACGCGATCCGCGACGGCTTCCACCTCTTGAAGGATGTGGGTGGAGAGCAGAATCGTCTTGCTGCGGCCGAGCTCGCGGATGGTGCGGCGCACCTCGCGGATCTGGTTCGGATCGAGACCCGTCGTCGGCTCGTCCATGATCAAAACGTCGGGCTCGTGGAGCAGCACTTGCGCCATGCCGACGCGCTGCCGGTATCCCTTGGAAAGTTTGTGAATGCTCTTTTCGAGCACCGGTTCCAAGCCGCAGAGGGCGACCACCGCCTCGATGCGCTGCTCGAGTCGTCGGGGCGGCAGGCCACGGGCGCGGCCGAAAAATCTCAGCAGACCGAGCGGCGTCATCTCCGGGTACAAGGGCCCGTTTTCCGGCAGATAGCCCACATGCTGGGCGGCGGCGAGCCGCTCGCGCTGCACATCGAGACCCGCGATGCGGGCGCAGCCCGACGTGGGGGCCAGATAGCCCGTGAGGATTTTCATGGTCGTGGACTTGCCCGCGCCGTTCGGGCCGAGAAACGCCGCCACCTGGCCTTGGGGCACGCGGAACGAGACGTCACGAATGGCCGCAAAGTCTCCGTATAACTTCGTGAGACCTGCAGCCTCGATCATGGGGGCGGAGTTCGAATCAACCATCGTCCTGGTCGGTCCGAACAGAGACTGGAGGCTACAATTTCAGGTTTTACCACTGACGCGCATCGGAGCGCAAAACTCCGTGGCCGGCGGCGCGGAGGGAGCAGCCGGGCCGAACCGGCACGGGCGTACAGACGCCAGAACGTGCCTACGCCGCCAGGGCTCGTTCCCCAGCTTCGGGAATCCGCCGGATCAAATCGTCAAGCTCGTCGCGGTTCGCCGGCCCGATGGTGAAGCAGTCCACGCAGTTGAGAGACAGGGCGAAACGGAGCGCGTCGTCCACACGGTCTCGCAGGCCGCCTTCGCCCAGGATCTTCATGCCGATGATTCCCTTGCCGGCGGCCTTCATCTCGCGCAGCACGCCGATGACCGTTTGCGGGTCGGCGTCCATGAGCAAGCCCGCCGGGTTGATCCGCGCCAGATCCACCCGGACCCACGGCGTCTTGGCTGCCGTTTGGAGCGCCTCCAACGTGTGGCAGGACACACCGTGCGTCCGCACCAGACCTTGCTCGCGGGCCTCGCTGAGCACCTCCATGGCTCCGGCGTACAGGTCTGGCCAGTTGCCGGCGCGCACCGCATGCAGGAGCACAATGTCCAGATAGTCCGTCCCGAGTTCCTTGCGGAAGCGGTCCAGATCGGCCCGCATCTGCTCGGCCGTGCGCGCCCGCGTCTTCGTCAGGATCGTGACCTTTTCGCGCGGCACCCGCTTGAGCGCCTCGCAAACATGCGGGTGCGTCCGGTAGCTGTCCGCTGTGTCCCAGAAGAAAATGCCTTGATCATAGCCGTAGTGGAGCATGTCCGCTAGCCCCTGCACCCCCAAGGCGCGCTGAATCGTTCCGCCCCGCGTGCCCGTACCAATGGCCATGCGGCTGAGCCGGACCTTGTCCGGACCGAGGAGAACCACGTCGGTGGCTTTCGGAACCGCGCTCCGAACCGGAATGCGGCTCGTAACTGCCGCGCCAAGCGCCGTCTGAAGGAATGTGCGTCGGTTCATCGCGTCCCTCCGGGACTGGGCAACGTCTCTTTCAGGGTACCTACCGCCGGGCTCCGGCGGCAGAACCTACAATCGTAGGGAACGCACTGGCCGGCCGATACGTTACCAGAGAAGGAGGGACGAGTGACTCGCGCCCGTCTGTGCCAAGTGCTTCTGCTGGCCGCCGCAGTCCCGGTGCCCGCGGTGGATCCGACTCTGCTCCAGATGGTACCGCCCGAGGCGCGCCGGATCGCCGGTGCGAATCTCCAGGCGGCAAGAACCTCCCCGCTCGGACTTTTCCTTCTCCAGCGGAGCCGCATGGCCCCCGAGGATACTGGATTTCGCCGGTTCGTGGGCGCGACGGGATTCGATCCGCGGGAGGACCTTCACGAAGTGCTTCTGGCTTCGAACGGCGACCCGGAGCGGCAAAAAGCAGTGCTCCTGGCGCGGGGCTTGTTCGACGTAATCCGGATCACTGCTTACGCCGTGGCCCAGGGAATCCCCATCACCCGGTACAGCGGCGCGGTCGTGCTGGTCGTGACCCGCGCGGCGGAGCGCAATTCCACCGTGGGGCCCGGCTGGGTGGCGTTTGTGAGCGGCTCGATCGCCGTGGCGGGCGATGCCGATTGGGTTCGGGTCGCGATCGATCGCCACCGCCGCGGGGGTCCGCCCCTCGATGCGAGACTCACGGCGCGCGTGATGGACTTGAGCCGCCAGTACCAGTTCTGGGGCATTTCGCTAGTGCCAGGGGCTCAGTGGCTGGCGCGGGCCTCGGACGAACGCGTGAGCGCCCTCCTGCGGAACCATCCGCTCCAGGGCGTGCTGGAAAGCTCGGCGGGCGTGAAGCTCGGGCCGGAGGTCGTCGTAGACGCCGAGCTGCTGGCCCGCTCCAGCCATGACGCCGTAGCGCTCGCCGACGTCGTGCGCTTGATCGTAGTCCTGGTCACTCTTAACGCCAAAGATCCGAAGGCTGCCGAAGCGGCGAAGTGGCTTCCATCCCTTCGTGCGACGGTCGAAGGAAGCCTGGTGAAGATCTCGCTGCGCATCCCGGAATCCGAACTCGAGAAGATCTTGCTTGCTGCACAGGCCTCGCCGCAACCTTCTCCCAGGCGAGTGCTCGGCCGCAGGCCGCTGCAGTAGTCTGTTTGAAGCAGCTACGGTCTCGACGTCGGCCCACCGGCACCACCGCCGACACGCACATTCTCATCCGTTGTCCGGAAAAGCCCTTGACGGCTCTGAGGCTCTCGGATAGGATATGCTTTAAGGGGTTACAGTACGAAACAGATAGGAGTGTTCTGCCATGTTCACGCCATTTCGGGCCGTGGCGACAATGGCTGCGGTCCTCATCGTCGTTTCCCACGGTTTTGCTCAATCCGACTTGGCCCAGATTTCCGGCTTCGTGCGTGACCCGAGCGCGGCGGTAGTTCCGAACGCCACGGTGACGATCACCAACGAAGCCACCAACGCCGAGCGCAAGACCCAGACGAACGAATCCGGTTATTATGTCGTGCCCAACCTCCCGCCGGGTTACTACACGGTAACGGTGGAGGCGGCGGGCTTCAAAAAGTTCGTTCGCACGCGCAATAAGCTCGACCCCAACCTGCCGCTGACGGTGGACGTGACGCTGGATGTGGGAGCCGTCACGGAAACCGTGGAGGTTGTGGCCTCGGTGGCGGCGGTGCAGTCGGAGACCGCCACGGTGGGACGTCTGGTGGAGAGCACTCAGATCCAGAACATGATGCTGAACGGACGCAACCCGATCTGGCTGGCGTTGCTCAAGGCGGGCGTACGCAGCGGCTCGTCGCTTGCCACCTTTAATTTCACTTTGACGACGGCGGGACTCAGTATCAATGGCGGCCGGACGCAGGATTTTCTGATGACCTTCGACGGCGCGGTGGCCGTGCGGACGCGCGCCAATGGCACCTCCATCGGCGTGGCTGACGTGGACACCGTGCAGGAGATTCAGATCCTCACAGCCAATTACAACGCCGAGTACGGTCGTTCCAACAGTGGACAGGTGCGCATCGTCACCAAGAGCGGCACGCGCGATTTCCACGGAAGCTTCTACGAATATTTCCGCAACTACACCCTGGACGCAAATTCCTGGGCCCGCAATCGGGCCGGGGCGCCCAGACCGAAGAACAAGTTCAACCAGTTCGGCTACAACATCAACGGGCCTGTTTTCCTCCCGGGCAAGTGGAACACCGACCGGGACAAGCTCTTCTTCTTGTGGAGCCAGGAGTGGGTGAGATTCCGGCAGGACGTTACCTCCATCATTACGGTGCCGTCTTTGAGGATGCGCCAAGGGGATTTCTCGGAGCTGCTCAACCCGGCCAACACGTTTTTCGGCCGCGTGCGGACGGTGAATGACCCGGACACGGGCGCGCCATTCCCGGGCAACATCATCCCGGCGAACCGTCTGAGCCCCAACGGGCTCGGCTTCTTGCGCGCCTATCCGGAGCCGACGCCAGGGTTCCTCCAGGGCACCGCCAATTTCATCCAGACCCGCCCGCAGCCTACCAATCAGCGCAAGGACACGCTGGCGCTCGACTTCAACCCCTCTAGTAATCACGCATTTCGCTTCCGCCATCAGAACTACTCGTTCACCCAGATCGATGCGTTCCGTGGCGGTACGGACCGGGCTGTCACGGATTGGAACCGCCCGAATAAGACCGCTTCGTTGAACTACATCTGGACGATCTCGCCCACCTTCATCAACGAAGCGCTGATCACGGCCAGTGTCGACCGGGTCTACATCGGCGTACACCGGGAGGGGCAGCGCTTCGCCCGTAGCAAGTACGGCATCAACTACCCCTACATTTTCCCGGAGCGAAAAGAGATTTTTGACAAGATCCCTACGGTGGACATTTCCGGTTTTGCCGTCTTGGACGGTGGGCCGTACCCTGCCTTCTCCTCCGGACCCATTTACGTCTATTCCAACAACATGACCAAGATCGCGGGCAACCACACCTTTAAATGGGGAGTCTCATACGAGCGCTCCGGGCAGAACGACTTCGACCAGATCAACGTCACGGGCGTGCCCGGCGGAACCAACAACCAGAACGGCCGCTTCGTGTTCACGGACACGCGTGCGGGCGCCACGACAACGGGCGTGGCTGTCGCAAACGCAGCTATGGGCTTGTTCACCACCTACGCGGAGATCGGACAGCGAGCATTCACGCCGTATCGTGCCAACATGTTCGAGTGGTTCTTCCAAGATTCCTGGAAGGTGACGCCCAAGTTCCGGCTCGAGCTGGGCGTCCGCTGGACGTATATGACGCCCTATTTTTACAGCTTGTGGGGCAACATTGCGGTGTTCGACCCCAAGCGCTACAACCCGGCCAACGCTGCGGTGCAGGATCGCAGCACGGGCTTCATCATCAGCGGGGATCGCTTCAACGGCATCACGATCCCGGGCAAGGGATGGCCCGAAGCGGCTCGCGGGCGCGTCGCTTTGGCCGACGACCGCAGTTTCGACCGGCTGTTCAACGGCGGTCCGCGCTACTGGGGCGAACGGCAGTGGACGAACTTCCAGCCGCGCGTCGGCATCGCCTACGCCATCAGCCCGAAGAATGCCCTCCGGGCAGGCTTCGGGCGCTTCATGGCGCGCCCCGGTGTCAGCGACAACATCTTCCTTGGCGGCAATCCGCCGCTTCAGCCGATGGTGTCGATCGCGAACGGCCAGGCTGACAACCCCTCGGGCGGCCGCCCGTCCAACTTCCCGCTCTTCTTCATGACGACCGATCCGGTGTTCAAGATCCCCAGTGCGTACATTTGGAACGTAACGTATGAGCGCGAGATCGGCTTTGACACGACCGTGTCGGCCGCTTATGTCGGTCGCGTCGGGCTCCATCTGGAGCGGGAGCGCAACATGAATCCGTTGCAGCTCGGCACTCTGCTCCAGCCGGAGAACCGCGGCGTCGAGCCGAGCGTACTGCGTCCCTACAAAGGCTTCCAAGTGATCGCTTTGGGTGAGAACGCGGCCAGGTCGGAGTACAACGGCTTGCAGTTGGAAGTGAACCGTCGCTTTTCCAAAGGCTTGAGCTACGGCTTCTCCTACACGTACTCGAAGAGCATGGACAACGCGTCTGACCGCCGCGCTCGAATCTGGAATCCTTGGGATGACCGCAACTTCTGGGGTCCATCGGCGTTCGACACGCGTCACATCGCGGTCATCAACTTCATCTACCAATTGCCCCTCCTTCGCGGCCGGAGCGACCTGGCGGGTCGGTTGCTTGGCGGCTGGCAGGTGACGGGCATTGTTCAATTCCAGACAGGGGCGCCCTTCACCGTGGGCACTGGGGACGACTTTGCTGGCATCGGCGCAGTGGGTGAAGGTCAGCCCTGGGAGATGCTAGGCAATCCGAAGCTGCCACGCGGAGAGCGCCGTTTCTCGCAAGGCGCTGGCGACGCCAATTTCTGGTTCCGGACCCGGCTGCCGGACGGCTCGCCGCTCTTCACCACGCCCACGCCAGGAACGTTCTCGCGAACGCAGACGCGCAACCTCTTGAACCACCCAGGCTTCCAGAACTGGAACGTGGCGGTGTTCAAGGACTTCGGCGTGCGCGAGGGTCACACCGTGCAATTCCGCGCCGAGTTCTTCAACTTCCCGAACCATCCGAACTGGGGTGGGGCCACTGCCGACCCGCGCAGCGCCACCTTCGGGAAGGTGACGAGCAAAGGCGCCGAGCGGAACGTGCAGCTGGTGTTGCGCTACAACTTCTGATCGGAGGTCACAGGGACGGGCTGCCTGTGTGCCGCCCGTCCCTTTTTGGGTCTTCTACCGGACAACTCCCTCGAGCGGGCTGCTCGCCGAGGCGTAAAGTTTTTTCGGAATGCGTCCCGCCAGGTAAGCCAGCCGCCCCGCCTCCACCGCCAGCTTCATCGCCCGTGCCATGAGCACCGGCTCGTCGGCGCAGGCGATGGCGGTATTCATCAACACGCCATCCGCGCCGAGCTCCATGGCGATGGTGGCGTCGGAAGCCGTGCCGACTCCGGCATCCACGATCAGCGGCACCTCGGTGATCATCTCCCTGAGAATGCGCAGATTCGCCGGATTTTGCACCCCCATGCCCGAGCCAATGGGCGCCGCGAGAGGCATCACCGCGGCGGCCCCGGCGTCGATCAGCTTTCGTGCGAAGACCAAGTCGTCGTTGGTGTACGGCAAGACGACAAAGCCCTCCTTGACCAGCACGCGCGTGGCCTCGAGAAGCCCCTCGTTGTCCGGAAAGAGGGTTTTTTCGTCGCCGATCACCTCGAGCTTGATCCAGTTCGACAGGCCCACCTCGCGGGCCAGGCGCGCCGTGCGGATCGCTTCCTCGGCCGTGTAGCAGCCCGCCGTATTCGGCAGGATGAAGTACTGGGAACGGTCAATGTAGTCGAGTAGCGACTCCTTGGAGCGATCGGTCAAGTTGACGCGCCGCACCGCCACCGTGACCATCTCGGCGCCAGAAGCCTCGTGGCAGCGCGCCATCTCCTGATAGCTTCGGTACTTGCCGGTCCCGACGATGAGGCGAGACCGAAATTGCCGCCCGGCAATGACAAACGGCGTGTCTTGCATACACCTTCATTGTAGTGCCGCGTCCTTCGGGCCGTTACAGAAAGAAAATCCGGCGAACTGTATTGACCAGCGCGTGTAGCAAAGCGGAAGACATCACGCTCGAGGACCTCTGGAAGACTTTGCCGTAAAGGAAGCCCGCGATCGTGGCCAAGATCATGTAACGCCAGTTCGGCAGAGGCTGCGGGCCGTTGTTGAGGTGGGCGGCACCGAAGATCAGGGCGGCGACGAGAAGCGTTCGGTTGGACTCGCCCCAACACTGCATGAGCCGGTTTTGAATCAGCGAGCGGAATAGCAGCTCCTCCGGCAAAGCCACGCCCGCCAGAATCACGGCGAAGGTTCCGACGAAATGCACGGGGCTGAAGGCCTCTGGAAGGCCGAACGGCCCGAGAAAGCAAAGGGCGCGGCCGAGCGGGATGAGGATCGAAGCGGCTGCCAGGAAGCCGAGCAACGGGTTGACGAAGTCTCCAAGCGTGCCGGGCAAGTTGTACTTCATACCTGACAGGTGACGGTAGATGAGAAACAGAAACAGGGCCAGCACCACCGCCGCCGCTTCGGCCATCTCGTAGATCAGACCTTGCGCCTCGGCTGGCAGCAACGCGCGCGCCGCCCCAGCGAATTCGATGGGCAGCCACAGGATCAGAATCGCGCAAAAGTCGAGCGCAGCCGAGCGCCGGCGGTTGGCAACTACCACCGCCGCCGGAACGAGCAGGTGGGCCGCGGCGACCACAGCGATCGAAAATCCCCAGGCGTCCGCGAGCCAGAGCGTGAGCCACAACAATGACGCCAGCCCGACGGGAACCGTCCAAACCCGCCGGGGGCCGCCGCCCACCCACGCCTGGAGTCGGCTTTGGACTCGGCGGCTGAACAAACCCGCCACGACACACAAGAACGCCAGCCTCAAGGGTGTGGGCATGGCTACAAGGTAGGGAAGACCGGGCGGCGTGTCAACCGGGCCCGTCCCGCCCGGTGCGGTCTCGTGCTAGACTTTCTTCGGCAGGTAGCTGTTTCCAAGGGCCCTTAGCTCAGCGGTCAGAGCAGCGGACTCATAATCCGTCGGTCGCAGGTTCGAATCCTGCAGGGCCCACCACCTGCTGGCGAGTCCTATCCCGTCAGCGCGCTCGAGCACTCATCTCGAGCAGCCGCTCGGCGTGTCGCAGCGCTTCCGGAGTCAGTGTCTTCCCGCTGAGCATGCGCCCGATTTCCCGGATTCGCTCTTCTCCGTGCAGCTCCTCCACCGTGGCCGCCGTGCGCCCGTGGATCTCCCGCTTGTTCACAAAATAGTGATGATCGGCGAAGCAGGCGATCTGCGGCAGGTGCGTCACGCAGAGCACCTGATGGGTCGAGGCCAGCCGCTTCAGCCGTCGCCCCACCGCCTCGGCTGTCCGCCCGCCGATACCGGCATCCACTTCGTCGAACACGAGGGTCCGCGGCGGGCCCCCGAGAGCTTGTTCGCCGCGGGACTGCACGCAGGTCTTCAGCGCCAGCGCGATGCGCGAGAGTTCGCCTCCGGAGGCCACCTGTTCCAGCGGTCGTGGCGCCTCCCCCAGGTTGGGCGAAACCAAAAACCGGATCTCGTCCGTCCCCGCCGGTGTCCACGGTCCCGAAGATAGCTCCACGCGAAAGACCGTTCCCTCCATCGCGAGCGCCGCGAGCTCTTGCTGCAGGCAGGCCTCCAGCTCCCCGGCGGCTTGGCGACGCCGCGCCGAGAGCCGGTTTGCCGCTTCTTCGTAAGTGCCGGCCAACCGCTCCAGTTGCCGCCGCAGGCCGGCCCGGCGCGCCTCGGCGTTTTCCGCGGCCTCCAGTTGCTGGCGAATCTCCTCCAAATACGCCAGCACATGCTCCAGCGTCGCTCCGTACTTGCGTTTCAATTTGTCGAGCAGGGCCAGACGCGCCTCCACTTCTTCCAGGCGCTCCGGACTTGCCTCCAGCCGCGACAGGTAGTCCCGCAGCGCCAGCGCGGTCTCTTCGGCCGCAAGCTCCGCAGCGCGCAGTCCGTCGGCCAGCGAAGCGAGCTCGGGCTCCACGCGTGCCAGCTCCTCGATCCTCCGACCCGCGGACCGCAGCCGCGCCAGCGCCGAGTCCGGCGATTCGTACAACGCTTCATAGGCTGCCGTGGCGGCTTCTTGGAGCCGTGCCACGTTGCGTAACCGTCGCCGCTCCGCCTCCAGGGCGGCATCTTCTCCGGGCTTGGGCGCCGCTTCCTCGATCTCGCGCCGCTGGAAACTCCACAGATCTGTCATTCGCAACTTGTCCTGCTCCAGCCGCTCGAGCTCCTCGAGCTCGGCCTGGCAGGCGCGCCATTGTTGCCAAGCTGCGGCGACTTGCTCCCGCAGGAGCCCGGCGCCGGCGAAGGCATCGAGCATCTGGCGCTGGGCCGCGGGGACGAACAACTCCTGTTGGTCGTGCTGGCCATGAATGTCCGCCAGATGGGGGGCCAGCTCGCGCAGCAACGTCACGGTCACCGGCCGGCTGGCCAGAAATGCGCGCGACTTGCCGCCCACCTGGATCTCCCGCTCGATCAACACTTCGTCCTCTTCGATTTCGAAGCCCGCCGATTCGAGCAGCCGTCGCGCCGGATCCCGCTTGCCAATTTCGAAAATGCCCGAGACGCGGGCGGCGGCGGCGCCCGTGCGGACCATGTCGGGCGAAGCCCGGCCCCCCAACAGCAGGCCCAGCGCGTCCACCACGATGGACTTGCCGCTTCCGGTTTCCCCCGTCAGCACATTCAACCCGGCAGGGAAGCGCACGCGAATCCGCTCGATGACGGCGTAGTTCTCGATCACGAGCTCGGCCAGCATTCGAGGGCATTATACGGCGCGCCGCTGCGCGCTGAATCAAACACAACCGTTACGGTTTGTTTTCGTCCCGTCAGCCCGCCGGGGTGCACTATCATGGTGTGAGGAGAGGAGAATCGTTGACCGCGCTTGCGCCCTCGTTGTGGCTTCAAATCAGTCTGTGGGAGCTCATCCGTCGCGCCTCACCCGTTGGCATCGGCGTGCTCGTGATCCTGCTCGCCTTCTCCGTGGTTTCCTGGGCGATCATCTTCGCCAAATGGAACGCATTTCGCAAGGCGCGGCTGTCCAGCGCCCAGTTCCTGCGGGCGTTCCGCAAGGCCAACGGGCTCGAGCAGGTCGCGCTGGCCACGGAACAGTTCCGCGCCTCTCCCCTTGCCGGCGTTTTCGAATTCGGATACGAAGAGGTGGAACGCCAGGTGAAGAGCCGCGGCACGCTGGCCAACAAACTGGCGCTCGAGCGAGCCCTGCAGCTGGGCATCAGTGAGGAGCTGGCCCGCCAGGAGCGGCACATGAACTGGCTGGCCACCACGGCCTCCGTCTCGCCCTTCATCGGATTGTTCGGCACGGTGCTGGGCATCATCGACGCGTTCCACGCCCTGGGCCAGGCTGGCAGCACCAGCTTGCGGGCGGTGGCGCCCGGGATTTCCGAGGCGCTCGTGGCCACCGCGGCGGGCTTGGCCGCCGCGATTCCCGCCGCCATTTTTTACAATCACTTCGGTCACGTGATCCGGGAATTTGCCGCGCGCATGGAGGACTTTGCGCTGGAGTTCCTTAACGTGGCGGAGCGGCAGTTCGAGGAGGGATAATGGCCTTCGCCGCCAACTCCGGTGGACCGCTGACCGGCCGCGGCCGCTTCCGCCGCACCTTGTCTCTTTCTGACATCAACGTTGTCCCTCTGGTAGATGTGGTCCTGGTGCTGCTGATCATCTTTATGCTCACGGCGCACGTCATGGAGTTTGGCTTGGAAGTGGAAGTCCCCAGGGTGCGTCAAGTGCGCGACAGCGCCGAGGAGCTGCCGGTCGTCACCATCACCCGCGACGGGCGCTTGTTCCTGAACGAACAACCGGTCAACATCAACGAGCTCGGAGCGGCGGTCGTCCGGCGCTTCGGCCCCGGGAAGGCCGTCTACCTACGGGCCGACAAGGCCACCATCTACGACCCGATCGCGCAAGTGGTCAGCGAGCTGGCCGAGGCCAAGATCGAAGTACGCCTGGTGACGCAGCCGCTGGACGAGGCCGCGCGCCGGCGACGATAGGTTGCCCGACACCTCAACCCTCGGGCTAGAATGAAGACATGGGCGAACGGGATGGCGACACATACCAACATCCTGGACACGCGCGAAGGCCTCAAAAAGCCTTTCTTGGCCTCGATGGGGCTCCATGCCGCGGTGATCGCCGCGCTGGCGTTTCAGACGCTTGTGCAGCGCCGTCCCGTGGACACTTGGGGTGATCCCAACTCGCTTGGCGGTTCCAGCGTCGGCATCACTCCGGTCCGCCAGATCCCCTTGCCGTCCCGCGGCGGACTTCCCAATCCGTTGGCCAACGACACGGAATCCTCGGTCCCCCAGGCGGCGGCGCCGAAGCGCGAGACCCGGCTGCAATCCCAGCTCGAACCCGATGCCATCCCTTTGCGCGGTCCTGCTGAAAGCCCCGTGCGATCGCGGCCGGCCCGTCCTGCCACGGCGCCGGCGCAAACCCAGCAGACGCCTGGTCAGCTCTACAGCGATGCGGGTCGAGCCCTCTCGTCTCCGCTGGTGGGTCAAGTCGGCCGGGGAGGCGTCGGCATCGGCGGCCGCGGCGCGTTCGGCACGCGCTTCGGATGGTACCGCGACCTACTCGAGCAGATCATTGCGCAGAAGTGGCGCACGGATCAGGTGGATCCCCATCTGCGAAGCGCGCCGCCGGTGATCGTGACCTTCGTGATTCACCGGAATGGAAGGACTTCCGACGTCCGGATCGAACAGTCCAGCGGCAACAAGGCGCTCGATTACTCGGCCCTGCGCGCCGTTTACGACGCCAGCCCCTTCCCGCCGCTGCCAGCCGGCTACGAACGCGACGAGGCGCGTATCGAAATCTGGTTCCAGTTGCAGCGATGAACATAACCCTGACCAAGGCCGTCGTCTCGGTGGCTGCCGTTGTCTTGCTCGTGGCGGCCCAGCAGCAAAGCGACATCATCATCAAGATCGTCAAGGGCGAGCGGGCTGCCATCGCCGTGCCGGATTTCCGCGGAACGGGCGAGGCCCAGCGCTACATGGCAGTCTTCAACGAGACTCTGTTCCGCGACCTGGAATCCTCCGGCCTGTTCCGCATGGTCCCCAAGAGCATGTATCCGTTGGAGACCCCGCAGCGCCCGCAGGATTTCCGCGAGCCGATGGTCAAACCTGCGTCGCGTGGCGGGCGCCCCGAGATCGTGAAACGGGGCCCGTGGCTGACCGACTGGTCCGACCCGCCCGTGAGCGCGAACTACCTCGCCTTCGGGTATTCGGCCGTGCAGGGCGACCGCTTGGTTGTGTTCGCATGGCTCTACAACGTCAACCAGTCGGATCTGGCCAACGCACAGATCCTCGGTAAGCTGTACTTCGGGTCGCTCGACGAAGAAGGCGCGCGCAAAGTCGCTCATGAATTCGCTGCCGACATCCTGGGCCAGTTCGGCTACAAGAGCCTGTTCGGCACCAAGATTTACTTCGATTCGGACCGCACCGGCCGGGGCACGCGCGAGATCTGGTCCATGGATCCGGACGGATCGAACCAGAAGCGGCTGACATTCTACAATTCGTTGAGCTTCATGCCTGCCGTCTCCCCGGACGGCACGCTGCTGGCGTTCACCAGCTACGCACGGGGTCGGCCCATGATCCTGCTCCATTCGCTGCTGACCGGGGCGCGGCTCAGCTTTTATAACCAGGACGCTTCAATGAACGCCACGCCGGATTTCACTCCCGACGGCAAACAGATCGTGTTTTCCTCGACGGCCGGCGGCCGCTTCGCCCAGATTTACATCGCCAATTTGGACGGCAGCGGGTTGCGGCGCCTCACGTTTTCCAACTCCATTGACGTGGAGCCGAAAGTGAATCCCAAAACCGGCGCCGAAATCGTCTTCGTTTCGGGCCGTTCCGGGACGCCCCAGATCTATAAAATGAATATCGACGGCGCTGACGTCGTGCGGCTCACGCCCGGGGAAGGCGACGCTGTCAACCCATCCTGGCACCCTGACGGGCAGCATATCGCGTTTGCTTGGACGCGGGGTTACGCTCCGGGAAACTTCAACATTTTCGTCATGGATGTCGCTACACGCGAGTTCGTCCAGCTCACGCACGGCGCCGGCCGGAACGAAAATCCGGTGTGGGCGCCCGACGGGCGGCATTTGGCCTTTTCCTCCGACCGCTCCGGCAGCACCCAAATCTGGACTATGCTGGCGGACGGCACACAATTGCGGCAGCTCACCACCGAGGGCCGCAACATGCGGCCGGTATGGAAGTGAGACGCCGCGTGGGATAGGATGGTTTGGAATTTCAATACGCCGAGGTCAAGATGAACATGCGCAAGATCAGCATCGTACTCTTGGGATTCTCGCTGTTGCTCGCGGCCGGCGGTTGCCGGAAAAAAGTCGCGCCTCCGCCGCCCCCGCCGCCTCCGAAGGAAGAGCCGCCTCCTCCGCCGCCCCCCAAGCCGACCATCAGTGAGTTCACGGCGGAGCCCTCGACGATTCAGCGGGGACAGTCCGCCACGTTGCGCTGGGACGTGAGCAACGCCACCGACATCTCGATCAACCAGGGCATTGGCCCCGTGCCGGCGCGCGGCAGCCGTCAGGTCTTCCCCAACGACACGACCACCTACACCCTGACGGCCAAGGGTCCGGGCGGAGAGGACCGCCGCTCGGTCACGGTGACGGTCACTGTGCCTCCGCCGCCTCCGCCGCCTCCCCCGCCCGCGCCGAAGGTGACGCTCAGTGAGATGCTCGAGAAACGCGTCCAGGATGCGTATTTTGACTTCGACAAATACGACATCCGTGAGGACGCGCGCGTGACCCTGACGCGCAACGCGGATGCGCTCAAGGAGATTTTCCGCGAGTACCCGCAGGCCACCATCGTCATCGAAGGCCACTGCGACGAACGGGGCTCCGCCGAGTACAACCTGGGCCTGGGTGACCGCCGGGCCACTGCCGCCAAGGAGTTTCTCGTGCAGTTGGGTGTTCCGGCCGACAGGCTCAAGACCATCAGCTACGGCAAGGAGCGGCCCCAGTGCACGGAAAGCAACGAGGAGTGCTGGCAGCTCAACCGGCGGGTGCATTTCGTGGCGGGCCAGTAGGTCACACGAGGCCGTAGAACCACTGGCGCCGGGTCCGGCTATATGCCCCGCCCGGCGCCAGTTTCGCTGGAGGAAAACATGTCGACACGGCGGGCCGCCCTCGCGCTGGTGGCCACAGCGTGCCTCTGTCCGGCACAGCGCAAAGAGTATGTCGAGCTCCAGAGAGAAATCGCCCTTCTTGGAGAACAAATCCGCGGGCTCAAGAGCGCGATGGACGAACAATTCAACCGGCTCAATCTGCTGGTGCAACAGGCCGTTGACGCCGCCGCGAGGACCAACACGGCCGTAGCGTCGCTCGACAACGACCTCCGCCAGAGTCTGCGGGAACAGGAAGCCAACGTCGGCCGACCGGTCACGGCCATCGGCACCAAAGTGGATCAACTGGCTGGGGAGTTTCAGGCCCTGCGGGAATCCGTCGCGGAGCTGAACCGCCGCATGGGCCGGCTCGAGTTGCAGATCGTGGACATCTCCACGGCCGTCCGCACCTTGCAGGCCCCGCCGGCGCCGCCTCCGGGCGCCGGCGGTCCCCCGCCCGGTCTTTCCGCCGAAAGCCTCTACCAAAACGCTTTGCGCGACAAGAATGGGGGAAATCTGGAACTCGCCCTCAAAGAGTTCACTGATTACCTGCAATACTTCGGCAATACGGAACTAGCGCCGAACGCCCAGTTCTACATCGGCGAGATCTATTACTTGCGCGGAGAAATGGACCAGGCCATCCGCGCCTTCGACTTGGTCCTGGAGAAATACCCGGACAATAATAAGACGCCCGACGCCCACTACATGAAAGGGATGGCGCTGCTCAAGGTGGGGCGGCGCAACCAGGCTCGGGACGAATTTTACAATTTGATTGAACGCTTTCCGAACCACGAACTGGCGGCAAAAGCGAAAGCTCAGCTGAAAGCCCTCGGTCTTTCGCCCTCGCGGCGAAAAACGAAATAATTCACGATGGATCCAATCCACGAACTGAGCCGGCCCCCACTTACTAGCTACGAAAGCTTGGCGCGCATGATCGACCACTCATTGCTCCGTCCCGAGCTGACCGAGGAACAAGTCGAGGAAGGATGTCGCATCGCACGCGCGTATGGCGTCGCCAGCGTTTCGGTGCGTCCGTCCGACGTGGATTTGGCTGTCGAGTGGCTGCGCGGGACGGATGTGGCGGTAGGTTCGGTGGCGGGCTTTCCCCACGGCTCCTCGACGACGGCGGCCAAGCTGTACGAGGTCCGCGATCTGATCCGCCGCGGCGCCCGCGAGGTCGACATGGTGCTAAACATCGGCAAGCTGGTCTCCCGCTGCTTCCAATATGTGGAGACGGAATTGCGCCAGATCGCGGATGCCTGTCACGAATCCGGCGTTCTGCTCAAGGTCATTTTCGAAAATGCCTACCTTACCGACGAACTCAAGATCATTGCCTGTAAGATCGCCACACGTGCGGGTGTAGACTTCGTGAAAACCTCGACGGGGTTCGCCCCCTCGGGCGCCACGCTCGAAGACCTTCGGCTGATGCGCCGCTATGCGGGGCCGAACGTGCGCATCAAGGCCGCTGGAGGCGTCCGTACGTTGGATATGGCCCTGGCGGCGTACGAAGCGGGTGCCGACCGGTTCGGAGCCACAGCGACCGTCAAGATCCTCGAGGATTGGAAGACGCGCTTGCGCGAGCAAGCCGTTTCATCGCCGTCCTGACGGCGTCACGGGCTTTGCTAATTGGCGACTCCACGGCCGGAGTGTCGTTCGTGCGCCGCATCATACAATAAGGATAATGTTGCGCCGTGAGTTCCTGTTCCTCGCTGCCGCCGCCCTAGTGTCGGAGGCAGTGGCCGAGCAAGTTGCGATTCGCGGTCGGCTGGTGCAAATTCCCGGCCAGCCGCCTGCCCTCGACACCGAACAACACGGCACGATCGAGCTTGACGGGGACGAGTCGACGGTGGCGGTCCTGAACGACCAGCGGTTGACGGGGGCGGACCTGGAGGTAGTGGGGCGCTTCGTAGGGCCGCGTCGCTTCCTCGTAGGCCCGATTCACACCAAGGCTATGTTCGTCCGCAAGAACGAAAAGCGCTATCTGATCACCTATTGGTGCGAGACGTGCGCCATTCGCGTCTACCGGCCTGGGTTGTGTATGTGCTGCCGCGAGGAGATGACGCTCGACCTTCAAGAGCACAGGGATCAATGAGACTCGCGGTCTGGGTTGTCTAATGGCGGTTGGCTCCGTGGCGGAACCCTACAAAGCGGCGCGAACGATTTCCGACGGAATCGAGATTGTTCGGCTGGTAGACACCGCGCGAAACGCGGGGGTCTCCGTGGCGCCCTCGATCGGCCATAACGCTTACGAATTCACCGTCAACGGCCGCAATATTTTCTGGGTTCCGTTCGAGCAGTTGAGCGGGTTGGCCCGCAAGCCCGTGCGGTGCGGCGATTCTCAGCTGGCGCCCCGGGCCAACCGTCTCGATCAGGACACCTTGTACGCCAATGGCCGGACATTCGTTCTGAATCCGAGTCTCGGGAACCTGCGCCGCAATTCGAACGGTAAGCCCATCCACGGCTTGCTCGCCTTTTCGTCCCATCGGCGGATCGCCCGCTTGGAGGCCGACGACAAGGCCGCGGTGCTCGCTCGCCGCCGCGAATTCTGGTGGCACCCGAAGCGGATGGCGCAATTTCCGCTCGCCCATACCACCACCCAGGACCTGGCTCTGGATAGTATCTTCGGCGATTTGGTCCGCGACCAGCGCGGACAGGCCGAGTTCGGGGTGCAAGGCGTGCGGCGGAAAATTTCCGTCGGCTACGGACCTAAGTATTGCGTAGCCGTGGTCTACGCGCCCCGAAGTCGCGACTTTATTGGTTTCGAGCTGATGACGGCTGTCACCAACGGGCTGAACCTAAAGTGCCAAGGCAAGTACGACGATCTTGAAGAGGTTCCCTCCGGCGGGATCTGGGGGAGCGCTTCTGGGGCCGCGCGGAGGGGTTTTGAGGGATCTGCTTTCTCAGGACGCTACACGAGGATAAGGAGGACAGGGCTGAGAAATGAAATCGCGCGTTTCCCATGCCTTCTCACTGGTGCTCGTCTTGAGTGTAAGCGCCCCGGGCCAGCCGGTAATTCGTAGTGACGGCACCGGAGTTGTCCATGCGAGTTCCTACTTGCCGGACATTGCCCGAGGGAGCTGGTTCGTGGTCTTCGGTACGGGACTCGGGCCCTCCAGTTTGACCGTGGCGAGCAGCGTGCCGTTTCCGACGGAGCTGGCCGGCTCAAGGGTAACTTTCACGCCTGCAGCTGGGGGAGCAGCTGTCGAATGCCGGCTGTGGTACACCATGGCGACGCAGCTCGCCGCCCTGCTGCCCTCCACGACGCCGGCCGGCGACTACGACGTCCGGGTGATCTACAACGGCGTGGCGAGCGCTCCGGTGCGCGTGAAGGTGGTCGACCGCCACTTCGGTTTTGCCACGGCTAATGCGGCAGGTTACGGGCCGGCGCAGGTGACCAACAGCAATTTGAACAACGGAGTCAGTCTGGTTCGGATGACCAGCGGCAGCCTGAATTATCAGGGTCGGACCTGGCAATTTCGTCCCGCACGTCGAGGCGAGTCGCTGGTGCTTTGGGGCACGGGATTGGGACCGGATCCCGCCTCCGATGTCACTGGCGGAAGCTCCGGCGACATGAAGGACGCGGCGCAAGTGCGCGTGATCGTCGGGGGCTTGGAGATAACGCCGACCTATGCCGGCCGCTCCCCCGGCTCGCCCGGTCTGGACCAGATCAATTTCACGCTTCCCCTAAATACCCCGGAGGGATGCGCGGTACCGGTCCAAGTGCGTGCGGGGGGCCGGCTCAGCAATCTCGGCACACTGGCCATTGCTCCGGGTGGCGTCGATGTCTGCAGCCATCCCTTCCTGGCCGCGGACCAGGTTCGTGCTCTGGATGCGGGAGGCACGGTCACGGTGGGCTCTTTCTTGTTGACGAAGGCAACCTCGCACGTCACCCTGCCGGGCCTTGGAAATGTGGAGATGGCCACGGAGGACGTCGGCGGAGGAATCTTTCGCTTCCGGGCGGACCAAATGGATGGCATGCCGGCCGGCCTCGTGATCGAGACCGGAACCTGCTACTACCGCCGGCACCGAGGGCGGGCCGACTTGGATTCTGTAACGCCGCTTCCGGCAGCCCTCGATGCGGGTCCGCAACTGATCCTCAACGGGCCCAATGCCGCCAATCGGGCGGTGCCGAAAGCAGCCGGAAATGTCTACAATCTTCTGCTATACCAGTCGAGTTTCGGCGGCGTGGGGGGGACCGGCAGCCCCACCTTGGCGGCCGGAACGTACACTCTGTCCGCACCTGGCGGCGCCGACGTACGGGCTTTCACGGCTTCGACCCAGTTCCCCTCCGCCTTTGCATGGACCAATCGGGACTCTATCGCCAGCATCGCACGCGGTCAGCCATTGACCGTCACTTGGACCGGCGGCGGGACCGAGTCGGGCGCAATCGTCGCCATCGTCGGCATGAGCGGCGGGCGCGTCGGTGGGACGGACGCCGATCCCATTTTCGACTTGGGGATCTTTTATTGCACTGCCCCAGCCGGAGCCCGGACGTTCACCGTCCCCCCTCAGGCCACTGCCGTGTTGCCCCCGGCATCGGCCAGCGGCTCCGACGGCAGCGTCGGCATGCTGGGGCTCATCGCCACCAACGATGGCCGCCAGTTTGGTCGTTTTTCCGCGCCCTTGGTCTCGGAGGGCGTGGCGCCGGGTGTCTTCGCATACGCCTGGGAGATCTTCAAGAGCGTCCCCGTGCTATGACCGAGGATGGGGTGAGGTTGCAGACGGGCCACCCCCAGGCGTCCGTGCCGGGAATCGGGGCGTACGTCCAGGGCATCAACGCGCCTCGAGCAATAAGTGTCGTTCGAAGCGCACCTTGAGCGTCGCCTGGGGGCCTTTGACTGTGCCGTAATCGATGCCTCGCGTGTAATCTGTGACCCGATAGGGCCGAGGCTCGAGGCCCCGAAGCACCACCGGTCCGTGCCACGAAGGGGCGAAAAAGGCATAATACATGCGACCATCCTTGCGGATGGCGTGCGCCTCGGGGCGGTCAAAGCCGATGTCGTACAGTGCGCCCAAGTACTCGCCCTTTGGTAGCATCAATCGGCGGTAGATCTCCACCCAGCGTGCAAAAAGCTGCTCCCGCTCGGGCGTCAAATCCACTCGCCTGCGGCCCGCCGGCGGCCAAACGAAGTTCGTGCCGATCACGCCTCCGACGCCCAATGTGGATGCGAAATCCGTCCCGTCATCACTCAGCTCCACGTGGTCCCCGAAATACACCGCCGCTGGTCCCAGCAGCGCCCGGAGCGTCTTGCCTTTCGTTCGAATTTGCCAGGAACTGGTCGGATCCGAAGCCACGGCCATGTTGAGGTAGGGAAGCGTGAAGAAGGAGTAGGAGGTTCCGCAGGGGCAGATCTCCACGAGAGCGTCTGGCTTGACGCTCCGCGCGGCCTCGTAGATGACCTGGAAGAATCCCGGAAGGCCCTCGTAAGCCTCCTCCGGGCTGCGGTGCCCGTGGCGCGGGTTGTAACAAGGCGGCGCCGCGTTGAGATGTTGGCCGTCAATCTTGAGTCCGTCGTAGTCCCACTCCCGGAGGGCGCGCACGACGAACTCTCGCGCGTCCTGCCAGACTTTGTCGTAGGCCGGACACAAGTAGACAGAATCCCACCACGTGATCTTTTGCGTGCCCCCGTCCGCGGTCTGGAGAACCACGTCCGGGCGGCGGCGCAACAGTTCAGTTCCCGGATCCGCCGCAAGCGGCGCCCACCACAACTGCGCCCGGAAGCCTGCCGCGTGGATGCGGTCCACCAGCGCGCGCATGTCGTCGTCGCCCCGCGGGAATTTGGAGCGAACAGGCCGCCAGTCTCCTTCCGCTTCCTGCCAGCCGTCGTCCACTACAACCCAACCGAAGCCGAGCCTCTTGACCATCGGCAAGGCGCGCTCGATTTGCGCCGGGAGGAACTTCCGCCCGAAACCCCAGGCGCACCAGATGGGTTCGAAAGCCACCTCCGGGGGCTGGCCGAAGCGGACCCCCTGCGCGGTCATGAACCGCCGGTATTGCACAAGGGTCTCGAAATAGTCTCCCCGGTGCACGGCGACAAATGTCCGTAGGGTGCGGAACTGCTCGCCCGGCTTGAGCACCCGGTGAACGCGCGCCGCCACGGCTACCGTGGCATAGCCCGGCTCCGGCCGGGCCACAGGAAGCGAAACCAGCTTCGGCGCGAGCTCCAAGTGGCCCACCGCCAGACCCGCGTCCCGCCGCCAGACGTCGACGACCGGCGTGCCGCCGCCGTAATCGGTGGCGTTCATGCCGAGGAAATTTTCCTGGCGGAATCCGACCTGAAGCGGCAGCACCCAATCAGGGCGTTTGGCGTAGGAGCCGGCTTGGAGGGACCAGAAAGCTGGCTCCTGGGCGGCCTGCGCCTCCACCGCGAGCGCATGGTTGGTCCAACCCGTCACGGTAACGTCGCCTTGTCCTGTGTTCTCGTAAGAAACCTGGAAAACCGCCATGGTGGGAAACGAATCGTACAGCGTCACCAGCACCGTCTTCCGCAACGACGCGGCGTCGCCGGTGAGCGTGTAGCGTGTGCCGGGCCCGATGCGGTCGCGGATTTTCTCCGATCGCACGCGGCGTAGCACGAAATCCTTGACGTCGCCCGAGGCCAGGCTCACGGATTCGGAGGGCTGAAACGCGCCGAGCGGCGTCTCTCGGCCGTCGGTCCGTGCCGTGATTCGGGTGTGCATGCGGTCGTTGAACTCGATCCGAATTCCCGAGCTTTCGATTCGCGCGGTCTTTTCGCCACCCAACCCGCAGCCCACCAGCACCGCTCCAGCGAGGGCCCCGATTGCGCGTCTCATCTTGACCTCCGTTCCGTCGATTCCAACTCCGCCACAAACAATTGCGGCACCCCGGCCGCGGCCAGAGCGCGGTTCCAGTCCGCCACCGTGCGGCGGAAGAATTCACGGACGGCCTCGATGCGCCGGGCGAACTCCAAGGACAGTTCCTCGGCGGCCTCCTTCTGGCGGTCGGTAGGTGCCGCGTTCGGCCCCTCCACCGCTTGGTAGAGCGCCACCAGCTTCTCGACCACCCGCGGGCCGTACTCCAATGTCGAGGCGCCTGGCGGGCGCCCGATGGTCTCCGTGACTCGAGCGATCTCCTTCTGGTAGTCCTCGAATGTCTTCCCCATCTGCCGCGCTTTTTCTGGTGCCTGCTCCTGCAACAGTTTCGCCGTCTGCTCGAGCTGGTGCTTGAGACTGTCGAGCGCCTTCAAGCTGCGATTGCCTTCGTGCACCATCTCCCGCAGCTTGGCCGCAAGTTCGAATCGCTCTTCGAGCTCGGCGCGAGTGACGCGCACGGTCGGATCCATGCGGACCTCGACCTTTTCTTCCACCGCGCGGCCCGCGACGCGCAAACGAACCGTGTAGGTTCCCGGCAGCACGTGCACGCCCTGGAGACCCGCGCCGAAGTCTTCTTCGTCGTCTTCGGGCGGTCGCCGCCTGGCGGGTGGATCCATGCGCAAGTCCCATGCCACGCGGTGGACGCCTTTTCCGCGCGGGACTTCGTCCAGTGTCCGGATGACTTTGCCGGCGGCGTCCAGAATCTCGATCTTCGGAGGATTTTTTTCCGGGGCGTCCTCTTTGAGATAGAACGTGATCAGCGCCCCGTAGGGTGGGTTCGGTCCCTTGAACTGCGCGCCGCCCAGCCCGTAGCGGCTCATTCGCGTGGCAAAGCGAAGCGCAGGCCGCACCGGAAACAAGTGCGCCTCCCGGCTGGCTAGGTCCGGACTCCACTGTTGCACCGGCGTCGCGTCGTCCAGAATCACGATGCTCCGTCCATGCGTGCCGAGAATCAAATCGTTCTCCCGCGGATGCACCAGGATGTCGTGCACCGGCACCGGCGGAAGGTTCTTCAATTTCAGGAAACGCCAATGCTTGCCGCCGTCGTAGCTGGCGTAAAGGCCCAACTCGGTGCCGGCGTACAGCAATTTGGGGTTCCTCGGGTCCTCGCGCACGATGTGCACATAGGCTTTCGCGGGCAGATCGCCCGAAATGCGCGTCCAGGTTCGCCCGCCGTCTTCCGTCTTGAAGATATACGGGCGGAAGTCATCGAACATGTGCCGGTCGAAGGCCACGTAAGCCACCTCCGGCGAGGTCCACGAGGGTTCGATGTGAGACACCGGCGAGTGGGGCGGAATGCCGGGCACGTTGCCGATGAGGTTCCGCCAACTCTTGCCGCCGTCGGTGGTCAATTGCAGATTCCCGTCGTCGGTGCCCGCCCAGATCATGCCAGGCTTCACCGGCGATTCGGCTAGGCTCAGCACAGTGCAGTGGTATTCCGCCGTGGAGTTGTCGAACCAGACCGGGCCTCCCGCCGGTTTCTGCTTCTCTTTGTCATCGGTGGTGAGATCCGGGCTGATGGCCCGCCAGGTCCTGCCAAAATCCGTGGATCGGAACACGACGTTGCCTGCCGTGTAGACCGTGTTCTTGTCGTGCGGAGACGGCACCAGAGGCGCATTCCAGTTGAATCGGTACCGGGCCTCGGCCGCGCCGCCGCCTGCCGTGCCGACCGCTTCGACGGCCACCGACTGCTGCTCCCGCGTGCGCAGGTCGGTACGCACCACCCGGCCCCCTTGCGATTCGCTCAGATACAAATCGGGCTCATCCGGGTGGTTGAAGATATAAAATCCGTCGCCGAAGGAAACCAGGCGCCAGTCGTCGTTGAGGATGCCCGCGGGCTCGCGCGTGCGCGATGGGCCGGTCCAACTTCCGTTGTCCTGAAGCCCACCCATGACGTAATAGAACGGCTGGCGGTTGTCCGCGTGGATCTGATAAAACTGCCCGAGCGCGATGTTGTAGACTGCCTGCCAGGTCTCGCCGCCGTCGTGGGAAACGGCCAGCCCCCCGTCGTTGCCCTGCCAGAGGCGCTTCGGGTTGACGGGATCGATCCAGAGAGCGTGATAATCCACGTGCGTGCCGCCGGTGATGGACTTCCACGTCTTGCCGCCGTCCACGGAGAGGAAGAGGCGCGTCGCCAGAGCGTACAGGCGGTTCTCGTTGGAGGGATCCACGCGCAGGTCCGCGTAGTAGAATCCGCGCGAAACAATCTCCCGATCGTCGCTGACCTTGCGGAAACTGTCGCCGCCGTCGTCGGAGCGAAACAGTGTCCCGTCTTTGCTTTCCGCGATGACGTACACCACTCGCGGGTTGCTGGGCGCCACCTTGACGCCGATGCGTCCCATCAGCTTGGGCAGGCCCTTTTCGAGCTTCTTCCACGTCTGGCCGCCGTCGTGTGAGCGGAAGACGCCGCCCTGCTCGCTGCCTGAGGTGTGGGTCCAGGGTTTGCGCTCGAACTTCCACATCGCGGCGAAGACGATATTCGGGTTCCGCGGATCCACGTCCATGTCGGACACGCCGTGATGTTCGTCGATGTGGAGCGTCTTGTGCCATGTGCGGCCGCCGTCGCGGGTGAGGAAGACGCCGCGCTCCGGGTGCGGGCCGAAGGCATGGCCCAAGGCGCCGACCCAGACCGTATCCGGATCACTGGGGTGCACCAGCACCCGCGAGATACGTTCCGTCTCCTTGAGCCCGAGGTGGCGCCAAGTCTTGCCGCCGTCGGTGGATTTGTACACCCCGTCACCGAAGCTGACGCTGTTGCGCGTGTTGGATTCCCCGGTGCCGACCCAGACCACCTCCGGATTGCCGGGCTCCAGGGCGATATCTCCGATCGAGTACGTCCCTTGGTCCTCGAAAATCGGCGTCCAGGAATGGCCCCCGTTGGTGCTTTTCCAGAGGCCGCCGCTCGCGAATCCGGCGTAGATCACGGCAGGGTCACCCGGCACACCTTCCACGTCCGTGACGCGCCCTCCCATGATGGCCGGGCCGATAAAGCGCCACGCAAGCCCTTCGAGCGGCTTCAGGTCGGGGGGTTGCGCCGGCGCGTACCAAGCCGCCAGCGCGCACAGGCAGCCCAGCAGAAGTTTTCGACGCATCGGTATGAATATACCCTGCTGTCGCCGCGGGCGAAGCACGCCTCTGGCGCTGCCGGTTCGCGTCGCCTTGGGAGCGCGATCGAACCTTCGGCGCCCGGCTGGTGCGGGCGCCACGATATACTGTTCGGTGAACCAATGCCCACGGTCCTGGAGGTCTACGAAAAGCTGAGGCCGAAGCTGGGTGAAGAGGAGGCCCGCTCGCTATTGGAATTTATCGAAACCAGCGTCGAGCACCGGGCCGCAACTAAAGAGGATTTGCAGCGGACCGAACTGGCGCTGAAGGAAGACCTACGACGGGCGGAGGCGGAGCTGCGGGAAGAGATCCGTGAGGTGGAGACCAAGCTTCGGGAAGAGATCGAGCGCGTGCAGACCGAGCTTCAGGCAGAGATCGGGCGCGTGCAGACCGAGCTTCAGGAAGAGATCGGGCGGGTGGAGACCGAGCTCCGGGAGCAGATCGGACGAGTGCAGACCGAGCTTCGGGAGGAGATCGGGCGCGTAGAGACCGAGCTTCGGAAAGAGATCGGGCGGGTAGAGACCGAGCTTCGGGAAGAGATTCGTCAGTTGGAGGGGCGCTTCAAGGACGACCTTCACCGCACGGAACAGGCCTTACGGAGCGAGATCCACAGCGTCAAAGTCGACCTGCTGAAATGGTCCTTCGCCTTCTGGGTGGGTCATATCGCGGTGCTGTCGGGCATCATCTTCGCGTTGCTCCGCGCCTACGCAGCGAGGTGACAAGCCCCTCCGGCGCGTGTGAGGCGCGCAAGCGCGTGTCCGCTGGCGAAGACTGAAATCCCGCAGCCGGACACTCCGCAGGCGTAGCCGGGATCCCGATGTCCATAGATTATTGAAGCACTCAGGCTCGTAGGCGTCTGGCAGAGGAGTTGCCGGTCCCCTGGCGACCGAGGTTCTGCCAGTAAGGGGCGGTCCGCGAGAGGCTTTAGGCCGTAGTGCGTGAGACCGTTCGCGAGCAGCCCAATCCAGTTGCGCGTCTGGTCTGGTTGGCGGGAATGCGCGATCCGGCTACGGGAGTTTACCGGTATCCGCCGGCGAGGCAGAACGGGGGCCAGCTCCACGGAGTGCTGCGGGAGTTGCATGGACGAAGTTTCCCGCTGTGGCTACGATTGCGGCTGGACGAGCAGGCGACGCATCTGGGCCAGTACCTCCGCGGGCTGGAGTGCAGTATGCCTCCGCGCCCACCGCTTCCGCGTTCGGGGCAAGAGGCAGGCCCAGCTCCGTAGCCAGCCGAGCCAGCAATGTCTCCATGCTCACAAACCACCGCCGTTCCGCCGCGCTCGCCGAGTCCGGCACCAGCACGCAGTGCCAGTGGCGCTTTCCCGGGCGCGAGCTGGGGGCGTGATTGGAGCAGCGCGCCCCGTTGGGGGTACAGCAGGCGCAAATTCAGAGACTGCAGGTGCTGGCGGGCTTGAAGCAGGATCAGGTGGCGGCTCTGCACGTGCGCGCCGGAAGTTTGGGCGTGCTTCGAGAGGTTGCCGTCCCGGTGGGGCAGCGAGTGGCCGCCGGAACGGTGCTCGCCAAGGTGGCGCAGCCCGCGCAGCTCAAGGCAGAGCTCAAGGTTCCGGAGACGCAGGCTAAAGACATCCAGGTCGGGCAGCGGGTGATCGTGGATGCCCGAAACGGCACCATCCCTGGCCGCGTGGTGCGCGTAGACCCGCCGGTGCGCGAGGGCGCCGTTACGGTGGAGGTGCGCCTCGAGGGCGCTCTGCCGCCCGGGGCGCGGCCCGATCTCAGCGTCGACGGCATCATCGAGGTCAAAAACATCCGCGATATCCTCTACGTCGAACGGCCCGTCTTCGGCCAGCCCGGCGGCGTGGTCAGTCTGTTTCGCCTCGAGCCGGACGGCAAGCCAGCCGCGTACAGGCGCGGTTGGGGCGCACTTCCGTCACCACCATCGAGGTGCTGAACGGCTTGGAGGCGGGCCAGAGCGTGATCGTTTCCGAGATGTCGCAGTGGGAGGCCTACGACCGTGTCCGTCTTGAGTGAACCGGCAACGCAACGCCGGCCAGGCCGCCCCAGGAGGCGCTGATCCGTCTGGAGGGCGTCACCAAAGTCAACCAGACCGAGGAACTGGAGACCCATGCACTCTCCGACGTGAATCTGGCAATTTACGAACACGAGTTTGTCTCGGTGGCCGGACCTTCCGGATCGAGTAAATCCACGCTGCTTTCGATCCTCGGGCTGCTGGATGGACCCACGCGCGGACCGTCTTACCTGAAGGGCCGGGCCGTGGAGGGACTCAAGGCGGCCGAACGCGCGCGGCTGCGTAATCGCGAAATTGGGTTCATCTTCCAGGCCTTCAACCTCATCGGCGACTTGACGGTGTACGAAAAACGTGGAGCTGCCCCGGACTTGCCGTGGCATGCCGCGCAAGGAGCGGAAAGCCCGCGTTCTGGAGGCGCTGGCGCAGGTAGGCGTGTCCCACGCGTCCGGCACTATCCCATGCAGCTTTCCGGCGGCGAGCAGCAGCGGGTGGCCGTGGCCCGCGCCATCGTGGGGCGGCCGTCCCTCCCGCTGGCCGACGAGCCGACCGGGAACCTGGACTCCCGCACCGGCGAGGCCGTGGTGGCGCTGCTGCGCGAGCTGCCCCGCGCGGGCTCGATCATCTGCATGGTCACCCATGACCCGCGCTACGCCGACTACGCCAGCCGCACCGTGCGCCTGTTTGAAGGAAGGATCGTAGACGACGGAATGGGAACCGCGATGTGAGGGCGGCACGGGCATGGGGACACCCGCCAGCGGGACCGCGCGCCGCGAGACGACCATTTGAGCCCGCACCTTTACCCACGAGAACCAAGAGGTTCGCTACGCAAAAGTGAGTCGACCGTGACCCCTGTTCGGCTTGCAGGGCGTGGCCTCAGCTCGCGCTGCAGCGAAGGCCAAGCGGCTGGTGCGATGTCGCACTGGCCGGACTAGGCGAGAGCTTCGTCAGCGCGATCCGAGGACCGTCATATAATAGCCGCGGATCCGAAATATCCGGTGTTTGCCGGCAAAGCGTGACTGGCAGCGCCTGTGACGGCGCGGGTTCCGGGTGCCGAGCTGAGCAATACAGGGAGGTGTCAGATGCCGCGATGCTCCACGTTGTGCCTCATGCTTTTCGTCCCCCTCTTCGGCTTCTTGGCTTGGTCCGCCTGGCAAGCTCAAGGCCCGGCGCTTGACAATCCGGGTGTGGGCGCGGAACGGGAGACCTGCAGCCCTTGTCACTCGGACTTTGCCGAGTCCCACGCCGAGAGCGCGCACCGCGGCCTGAGTTGCTCGCTATGCCACGCGCGAGCCGACGAGCACCGTAAGGCGCAGGATCCTTCCAAGGTGCTGCCCGTCGTGGACTTCCGTGCGGAAAGCTGCGGGGTTTGCCACCGGTTTCAGTATGAGACCTATTTCATGAGCGAAGCGGGTACGCCCGGCCAATTCGGGGGCACGCCCGCAGATCCACAGGCACACCCCAAGACAAAGGATTTTCCCCTCTACAACAAGATCGTCGCTGGCCACGGCTTCACCAAGGAGTACAACGAGGACCGCTCGCACAAGTTCATTCTTCGGGACCACATTGACGTGAAGCGCCCGAAAAACGCCGCCTGTTTGAACTGCAAGGCCACGCCGGTGGCGTACTACTGGGGCCGGCAGTGGAAGGGTGTCACATTGGTCGAGTCCGCCAAGTGGGAGGACGTCATAGCGCGGATTCCCAAAGAGATGCTCGACTACGGCGCCTCTTGCACGCAGTGCCATGATCCTCACGGCGCGCGTCTCCGCGTCATCAACAAGGGGCTGGAGGCGGCCATCGCGGAGCGCGGCGTGAACCCCTACTGGCCGGAGAAGAACGCGCGTCGCTTCGAGGACGCCGACAGCCAGCAGAAGGCGATTCTCGTCTGCGCCCAGTGCCACGTGGAATACGTGTGCGGCCCCGGCGCAGACAAACAGGTGCGCTTTGTCTTTAGCTGGCGCAAAGTTCGAGACCTCGATGACTATTACCGGAAGGCGTTCAACTACCAGCAGGACTGGGTCCACAGCCTCCTCAACGAACCGCTGATCAAGAGCCAGCATCCGGAGACGGAGCTGTTTTGGGAGAGCAAGTACGAGCGCGCCGGGGCGTCCTGCGTCACTTGTCACATGCCCAAGGTGACTTTCAACGGGCGCCAGGTAACCTCGCACTGGCTGGTCTCGCCGCTGCGCTATATTGACCGGCACCTCAATCAGCAGTCACTCGGCGCCTTTCCGTGCGCTCAGTGCCACACGGTGACGCCGGAGGTTCTGAGGGCCCAGGTGTTGCGCGTGCAGCAGCACGTCAATGCTGCGCAACAGCGGGTGCAGCAAGCGCTGAGCGAGAGTATTGACGCCATCGCCGCTGCAAAACAAGCCTCTCAGCAAGGCACGCCCGTGGATGGCGCGCTCCTCCAACGTGCGGTCCAACTGCACCAGTGGGCGCATGTGCGTTGGGAGAACCTGGCGGTTTCCGAAAATAGCATGGGCTTCCACAACCCGGAGGAGGTCTTCAGAGAGCTCAACGAGGCCCTCGATTACGCCCGCCAGGCCCAGATGCTGGCCTTGCAGGCAACCAACCGGGCCGCCCGCGCGCCTACGGCCCGGTAGCGTACGACGGCGGCGCCGGGCCCCTACGCGTCGGGCTTTCGGCGCCGCGGAGCGTCGCCGGCGTGTTTCGTTTCAGAAGACCAGATCCCGGCCCAGCGCCGGATGGCGAATCTCCAGGCAGCCTTTCCCGGTCGGCAGCAGCTTGCCCGGGTTGAGCAGGCAGGCAGGATCGAACAGCTTCTTCAAATCGCGGATCGTCTCCAGCGTATCGTCGCTGAAAAGCTTCGGCATCAGCTCTTTCTTCTCCATCCCCACGCCATGCTCGCCCGTGATCGAGCCACCCGCGGCGATGCAATACTCGAGGATCTCCTCCCCCGCGGCGCGCGCCTTGTCCAGATCTCCGGGCTTGCGCGCATCGAACAGGATGATCGGATGCAGATTACCGTCGCCGGCGTGAAAAATATTGCTAATTTCCAGGCCGTACTTTTCCGCCACCTGCCCGATAAAGCGCAGCGTCGGGGCGATCTGCGTGCGGGGCACGACGCCGTCCTGCACGTAGTAAAACGGACTGACACGTCCCACCGCGCCGAAAGCGTTCTTCCGCCCTTTCCACAGCAATTCGCGCTCTTGGGCAGACCGGGCGATGCGGAACTCCCGCGCCCCGCAGGCCAGGCACACCTCTCGCACGTGCTCGATCTGCTCCTCGACGGCTTCCCGCAAGCCTTCCAGCTCGATCAACAGGACCGCAGCCGCGTCCTTGGGGTAGCCAGCGTGCGTCGCCTCCTCGACCATACGAAGCATCACCCCGTCCAGCATTTCCAGCGCCACCGGAATGATGGCCCGTGCCGTCAGTTCGCTGACGGTTCGACCCGCGCCTTCCGTGGAGTCATAAATCGCTAGCGCCGTCTTGATCGTCTCCGGCATTCGCACGAGCCGCACGATGACCTTGGTCACTAGCGCCAGCGTCCCTTCGGAGCCGGTAAAGAAACCCGTCAGGTCGTAGCCGGGCAGGTCCACCTCCTTGCCGCCGGTCGACACCACCGTGCCGTCCGCCAACACAGCTTCGAGTCCCAGAACATGGTTGGTCGTGACCCCATAGGCCAGCGTGTGGGGACCACCGGCGTTTTCCGCTACGTTGCCTCCGATGGTGCACGCTTTCTGGCTGGAGGGATCCGGCGCATAGAAATAGCCATACGGCTGCGCCGCCAAGCTGATGTCAAGGTTCACCACCCCGGCCTGAACCACCGCGCGTTCGTTCGGAATGTCGATTTCCAGGATGCGGTCCATGCGTGCGAAGGAAAGCACGATGCCGCCGGCGACGGGGATGGCGCCTCCGCTTAAGCCCGTGCCGGCCCCGCGCCCCACCACCGGGATACCGTGCTCGGCGGCGATCCTGACCACCGCGGCGACCTCCTCGGTGGTGCGGGGGAAAACGACCAGCTCCGGGCGTGCCTTGTCCACACTGCCGTCGTATTCGTAGAGCATCAGGTCCTCGGGGCGGTCCAGCAGGCCCCGTGGCCCGACGATCGCGGCGATTTGCCGTTTGACCGAAGCAGGAATCATGCCGCCTCAGAGCAAGGCGCGGACATTGCGGATGATTTGCTCGTCCGTCCAATCTCTCGGACCGATATGTTTGATCACGACCTTGCCGCTTCGGTCAATGATGTACGTCTCCGGGTACTTGAACGTGCCGTACTCGGCGCTGATGCGCGCCTCCGGGTCGCGCGCCGTGGCGAACGTCACGCGGGCGCGTTCGAGGAAGGCCCGGTAAGCTCGCTCGTTCTGGTCCACGCTGATGCCCAACACGACCACCCCCGACGGCGCCAAGCGCCTGTGGAATTCCTCGAGCGACGGCATCTCCTCGACGCACGGCGGACACCACGTCGCCCAGAAGTTCAGCACCAGCAGCTTGCCGCCGAAGTCCGATCGGGAAATGCGCCGGCCGCTATCGGTGATGATGGAAAAATCCGGGGCCGTGTCGCCGACGCCCACCACTTTCTCCCGCAGCGCGTCGGCGATGACGTAGCCCAGCCCGACAAGACAGACAGCGATGATGGCTTGAAGAAGCCGCTCGGTTTTGACGCTCGCCATGAAATCTTCTTATAATTCTAAGCGTAACGAACCAAGCCTCCGAACTTCAGCCAGCATTCCTTACGGTGTTTTGGACCGCCGCTCCTGGAATCGCCAGGGCTGTTCGGGCATCTTAATATTTGGACATGTTCGTGACGCGACGAGTGGAGTTCTCGGCGGCTCATGTGTGCCGCCGGCCGGATCTGGACGAGGAGGCCAACCGGGCGCTTTACGGGCCCGCGGCCAACCCGCACGGCCACGGCCACAACTTCCTGGTGGAAGTCACGCTCGAAGGGGAGCCGGACCCGCTCACCGGCATGGTGCTCGACCTCAAGCAACTCAAAGAGATCCTGCGGCAAGAGGTGGTGGAGCCGATGGACCATCGCTTCCTGAACGCCGAGGTTCCCCCATTCGACCGCGTCGTGCCCACGCCCGAGAATTTGGCGGTGGAAATTTGGCGGCGTCTCACGCCGCATTTCAACGGCCGCGTGCGCCTGCATGCGGTGCGCGTCTACGAGACCGAGGATCTTTGGGCGGACTACTTCGGGGAGAGCGCATGATCCTCCGTCTGACGCGCCGCTACCGCTTTGCAGCGGCCCACCGGCTGCATGCCGCGGCTTTTTCCCAAGAGGCCAATCAGCAACTCTACGGCAAGTGCAACAATCCCCACGGGCACGGGCATGATTACGTGCTCGAGGTGAGCGTGGCCGGGCCGCTCGATGAGGCCACCGGGCGAGTGGCGAATCCGGCGGTCCTGGATCGGCTCGTCGCCCAAGAAGTGCTCGCTTGCCTGGACCATCGCAACCTCAACGCCGAAGTCGCCGAATTCTCCGATGCGCCGCCGACGACGGAAAACCTGCTGCGGCTCATCCGCCAGCGCCTGCTCGCGCGCTGGCCCGAGACGCTGGCCAGGACGCGCTTGGCGGGCATTCGGCTGTATGAAACCCGGCGAAACATCTTCGAACTGGCGGAGCGGTCATGAAAAAGCCCAAGGCGCTCGTCGAAGTGATGGCGCCGAAGCCCGCTGAGGGCCCAATCGCGGCGCGCGTGCGCGAGATCCTGGCGGAGCTAGGAGAAGATCCGGCCCGCGAGGGTCTCATCCGCACGCCGGTGCGCACGGAGAAGGCCTTGCGGTACTTGACGGCGGGTTACCAAATGCGGATCGAGGAGATCCTCAACGGCGCCCTGTTCACCGTCAAGTACGACGAAATGGTCATCGTCAAGGACATCGAGTTTTTCAGCCTGTGTGAGCACCACCTGTTGCCGTTTTTCGGCAAGGTGCACGTGGCGTACCTGCCGCGCCGCAAGGTGATCGGGCTGAGCAAGATTCCGCGCATCGTGGACATGTACGCCCGCCGGCTGCAGCTTCAGGAGCGCATGACGCAGCAAATCGCCGACACGATCGAAAAAGCGGTGGATCCGCTAGGTGTGGGCGTGATTTGCCAGGCCCGGCACTTGTGCATGATGATGCGCGGGGTGGAAAAGCAGCACTCCGGCGCGGTGACGAGCGCCATGCGGGGCGCTTTGCGCGACCGCCAGGAAACCCGAGAAGAGTTTCTCTCCCTCATCTCGCACGACGCCTTCTGATTTCGGGGAGAGGTTTAAGCAACCCCGAAACTTGGTGCCCGCCCTCCTCGCCGCCGGAACGATTTTGCTGACCCAGCCAGCTGTTTCATCATCTGCGGCTCAGCACACCAACGCCCTTATATCATTTCCGACAGCAGCTCCGGCCGTGGCTGGGGAATCACGACTTTGTTGACGAGCAGCCCCTTGCGGCCGATCACTTGAGCGCCCGCCTCCACGGCGCTACGCACGGCCGCCACGCTTCCCGTCAGCGTAGCGAACGCCTTGCCTCCCAACGCCATCGCCAGCCGGATTTCGATCAGCCGGACGTTGGCCGCCTTGGCCGCTGCGTCGGCCCCCTCGATGAGCGACGCCACCGAAAAGGACTCCAGGATGCCCAGCGCCTCCAGCGCCTCCACCTTGCTGGTGCCGGCGATCGCCGGAAAGATGGACTCGTGCACGTTCGGGATCACGAAGCGATCCACTAACGAGAAACTGCCCGCCCGGCTGCCCGCCTCCACGCTGGCTTCTACCGCTGCCACGTCCCCCCGCACCATCACCATGTACTTGCCCGAGCAGATCGAGCGCGCCAGCAGCAGCTCCACGTCCGCCGCTTTGAGCATCGCGTCGGTCACCTCATAGCCCGCGGCGATGCTTCCGAGTTCGATCAGCCCGATCGAGTTCCTTGCCATCTCCTGCCCTCACGACTGAATTTCCACCCACTCCTCGGCAATGCGCGCCACCCTGCCGCCAATGCTCGCATGCACCGGCACGCCCAGATCCGGCGGATCCACCTGCCCGACCACCGCGCCGGGCTCTACTCGGTCGCCTTCCTTCACTACGGGACGCGCCGGCCGCCCCGCGTGCTGGCGCCACTTGATACGGACCCATGCCGGCCGGTGCTCGATGGGCGCGTACGGCGTCTCGCTCTCGTACTCCTCCACTTTCAGGCGCTTGCGCAGCAGCGGCAGCGGGACCCGCCGGTATGCTTTCATGGGGTGAACCATGGGCGGACGCGCCTGCTGGAACTTGATTCCGGCGGCGCGCAAGTGGGATTTGGCCTGATCGCAGGCCTCCTTCGGAAACAGATCCTCGGGACAAGCATAGAGCGTGCACAAGCCGCAGCCACAGCATAGCTCCGCCCACTGGTTCCAAATCTCGGCGCCCGTGGCGCTGAAGCCGAGGCTGCGCATCACTTTGTGCGGCTGGACGTCGTATCCGAGCAGGTAGCGCGGGCAAAACTCGGTGCAGTAGCTGCATTGGTCGCAGGCGGACTTGCCGATGTGGTTCATGGCCGCGATCGGCCGGTTCATGCGCATGATCAGGTAGTGATCCTCCGGCAGCACGATCAGTCCCGCCGTCGTGCGCGTCACGACTTCGTCCAGATCGAAAGTCAGCGTGCCCATCATGATGCCGCTGACGAACACCCCTACACGCGACGTGGTCGCTCCTCCGGCCAGCGCGATCAGGTCGCGGAACGGCGTGCCTACGGGAACCCAGAACGCTTTGGGCTCCCGCACCGCTCCCGCCACCGAGACGAACTTCCGCGTCACCGGGACCCCCTGCGCCGCGTAGTGCACGTTGTAGAGCGTCTCGACGTTGTTGACGACGCAGCCGACCTGAAGCGGAATGCCCGCCGGGGGAATGAGCCGTCCCGTCGCTTCGTAGACCAGCTCGTACTCATCGCCCGACGGATAAAAATCGCCCAGAAACACGAAGTCCGCTGTCTCTGGGTTCAGGTGCGGGCGGATGGCCTCGACCGCCTCGGCGTTCTTTTTCTTGATTCCGAACCGGGCCCGCCCCGCGCCCGTGGCCTTGCGCATCAGTTCCATCCCCGAGACGATCTCTGCCGGGAAATGCTTCATCAGCTCGGCGTCTTTGTGAATCAGCGGCTCGCACTCGGCGCCGTTGGCAATTAGCAACTCGACGCGCGCCGAGGCTTTCACGTAGGTGGGGAACCCGGCGCCCCCGGCGCCCACGACGCCGCATTCGCGCAGCTTCGTCGCTAGATCCATGAGTCCCCGCTCGGCCCTATTTTCGGGCGGCCGCTGCCTGCTCGAGGATGGCGTGGTATTTTTCCAGATCGTGCGGGGACACCGTCACGAGGTTCTTTTCGAAATCCTCGCCAGTCTCGATCATATGAACCAGATGCAGTGCGGCCAACCGCGCGCACCACGGATCCGTGAGGGGGCGGCCGGCTTTTTGGCTCAAGGCCACCAGTTCGGCATGGGGAAGGGCGATGACTTTCTCCAGGCGAGTATCTCCGTCGGATAGCAGGAATTTCACGTCTACGGTGTCGCTGTGACGAATTGCGATGGCGGTCTGAAGCCAAAGAAAATCCACCTGCCAGGTGCGGCCGAACGGATCCGGCCCCGCACGGAAGTGCCGGAAGTTTTCCAGCATAAGGAACTATGCTAGCAGCGCCCAGAGCGGGCTGGAATCACGAACCAGCCGCCCGCTGCCGAAACGAACCGTCCTGGGGCGGCCACACGCCCGAAGACCACCTCCCTAGCGCCCCACCCTAAGCCATCCCCAGGGCTCGCGCGCCGCCGGCGGCGGTCTTCACTGCAGTCGAAACTCGCGCACGAACTGCACGCAGGCCTTCACATTCTCGACTGGTGTCTCGGGCAAAATACCATGGCCGAGATTGAAGATATGTCCCGGGCGGGATCCGGTACGCTTCAGCAGCTCGTGCACCTTCATCTTCAATTCGGCCAGCGGGGCAAACAGCGCTGCCGGGTCCAGGTTGCCCTGAATCGCCGTGCGGTAGCTGATGTCCATCCAGGCCTGGTCGATGTTGATGCGCCAGTCGATTCCCAACACGTCGCCCCCGGCCGCGTGCAGCTCCCGGAAAAACCCTCCGATGCCCGTGCCGAAGTGGATCACGGGCACGCCGCTCGAGCGGATCCGGTCGATCAACGCCCGCGAGTACGGCTGCACGTAACGCACGTAATCGTCCGGTCCCAGCGCCCCGACCCAACTGTCGAACACCTGGATCGCCCGCGCGCCGGAGGCCACCTGCATCAACGCGTAGGGCCCCAGCACGTCCACCAGTTTGCCCATCAGGCGCCGCCACAGCGTCTCGTTGCTGTACATCAGGCGCTTAGTGCGGAGGAACGTGCGCGAGATGCCGCCCTCGATCATGTAGCTCGCCATGGTGAACGGCGCGCCGACGAATCCGATGACTGGAATGCGTCCTCCCAGCGCTTTGCAGACGATCTGGATCGCCTCGCCCACGTAGCCGAGGTCATCGGTGTTGGAAATGGAGAGCGTATCCACGTCCTGCGACGTCCGCACCGGGTTCTCGATCACCGGACCCTCGCCGGCGGCAAAGTGCAGCTTCAAGCCCATCGGCTCGAGCGGCAGCAGCAAGTCGGCGAAGATGATCGCCGCGTCGACGTCCAGGATCTCGACGGGCATCAGCGTCACCGTGGCCGCCAGATCCGGCCGCTTGCAGATCTCGAGAATGGTGTGCTTGGCCCGCAGGTCGCGATATGGCTTGAGGTAGCGACCTGCCTGCCGCATGAACCACACTGGGCGGACGTCCGTCGGCCGCCTCCGGCAGGCGTCCAAAAAGCGGTTGTTTATTGTAGCCACGCGCATTCGATTTCGCTTCTTTCTTCGCAGAGGAACACCCGAAACTCTTTGGGCTTATGGCGGGCCGCCCAGGCGCGGCCCAACACGAAGTACGGCTTAGTCCAGACCTCGCTTGCCAGCGTGGTCGGCGCCACCACCGACACGGACACCACACCCGCCGAAGCCGGATACCCCGTGCGGGGATCCATAATGTGGCTGTACAATCTCCCGCCCGCTTCGAAAAATTTCTCGTAATCGCCCGACGTCGACAGCGACTCGTCCCGGAGAACCACTTCTGCGGCGGTCTGCCTCCAGTCGCGGGGATGGCGAATCTCGACGCGCCACCCCGGTTCCTCCGGCGGATGCCCCAGCCCGTAAATGCTGCTGCTCCCTGCGGAAACCAGCGCCGACCGGATCCCGTGAGCCTTCAGCAGTGCCACCACCCGGTCCACCGCGTACCCTTTGCCCACCCCTCCAGGGTCCAGCTCCACCCCGGATCGGAGGAAGCGCACGGTTTGTTCCCTGGGATCGAGAGCAATGTTGCGGTACCCTACCGCCTTCAATGCCTCAGCCATCTCCTCCCGCGACGGCAGACGGCCCGTCCCCCTGTAAAACCCCCAGGTGCGCATCAGCGGTCCGACGCTGATGTCGAAGGCTCCTTCGCTCTGCCGACTGTAGTCGAGACATTGCTCGAGCAGCGCGAACAACTCGCTCGACACCTTCACGGGACCGTGGGCGGCGCCGCGGTTCACCCGGCTCCATTCGCTGTCCTGTCGATAATTGGAAAGCATGCGGTCCAGCCGCCGGACCTCGTCGAACGCTGCGCCCGCGGCGGCCTCCAGTTTCTCCTGATCTTCGCCGTACAGGATCAGCGTGTAGGTGGTGCCCATGACCTCGGCGCTGTCCTCCAAGCGCAGCAGTTCGCCCGCTCGCAGGCCGCCGAGGCCAACTAGCAAAAATATCACAAATTGTTTCATTCGGGGGAAGATTCTGCGGCGCTTCCTGGGGCCACCTTTGGAAGCAGCTCGGGTGGGCCCGGGTAACGGCCCGCCTCAAAGTGGAGCTCGGGGATGCGGAACAGGCGCAGCCGTGCCGCCAGGGCCCGCCGCAGATAGCCTCGGGCCCCTTCCAGCGCGATCAGGGCCGCCCGCTGCTCGGGGGCCCCGCCCGCAACCGCCACCCGCACGCGGGCGCGGCGCAGGTCGGACGTCACGATTACCTCCACTACGCTCACCGCCTCCACGCGCGGGTCCGACATCTCGTAGCCGATCAGCTCGTCCAATTCGGCACGGAGAGCTTCCGAGATGCGCTCGGTGCGGTGCGGATCCATGTCCGCTACTCCACCCACTCCACCGTGGCGCCCACCAGGTCGCCGCCCAGAAGCATGGCCGCCTCGCGTTCCACCAGTTGCAGCACCTGAGCGGCATGGTTATGGTCCCCGGACACGGTCACCGCCGCCACGACCGCGCGTTGCCACAGGTCCTGGCAATCGATCTCGGCCACCGCCACATTGAACTTCCGGCGCAGCCGGTCCTTGAGCCCCTGCACCACGTGGCGCTTGTCTTTCAGCGACTGCGAATGGTTGAGGCGGAGTTCCAGAGTCAGCACGCCAATCGTCGCCATACCGACCGCCCGCCGGGCACTGGCCTGCGGTCCCGGCTGTGTCTCTTTTCCTCGGTGAGCTGTGGCCCTTGGCCGGCTACACCAGAGCTTCGGCGGTTACCCGCTCGGTAACGAACGCCTCGATGATGTCACCCGGCTTGATGTCGCCGAAATTCTCCAGGGCTACGCCGCATTCCATCCCGCTCTTTACTTCGCTGACATCGTTCTTGAAGCGCCGCAGCGAAGCCACGCGTCCGGTGTAGACCACCACGTTGTCCCGCAGCAGGCGCACTTCGCTGTCGCGGCTCAGCACGCCGTCCAACACCGCACAACCCGCCACGTTGCCCACTTTGCTGATGTGGAACACTTGCCGGACTTCCGCCCGGCCTTTGTACACCTCGCGGTAGACCGGTTCGAGCATTCCAGTCATGGCCCGCTTGATCTCGTCCACCAGCTCGTAAATGATCGTGTGAAGCCGGATGTCCACCCGCTCCTGCTCGGCCAGTTGCGCGGCGCTTCGCTCCGGGCGCACGTTGAATCCCACAATGATCGCGTTCGAAGCCGACGCCAGCATGACGTCGTTTTCGTTGATCGCCCCCACCCCTGCGTGGAGGATGACGATGCGCACTTTCTCGGTGGACAGCTTTTGCAGCGTCTCGGAAAGCACTTCCGCGGTGCCGCTGACGTCGGTCTTCAGGATGATCGGAAGGTCCTTGACCTCGCCCGCAGCGATTTGCTCGTGAAGCTGCGACAGCGACACGCGGGCCGTACGGGCCATGGCTTGCTCGCGGGCTTTGCTCTCCCGGTACATGACGATCTGCTTGGCTTTGGCCGTATCCGTCATGACCTGAAGCGTGTCGCCCACCTCCGGCAGCGCTTCCAAACCCAGGACCTCCACGGGAATCGAAGGACCCGCTTCCCGCACCGGCTCGCCCCGGTCGTTGTACAGGGCCCGGATCTTGCCGAGGACCGTGCCGCACAGGAAATGGTCGCCCACACGCAGCGTTCCTTGCCGCACAATGACCGTGGCCACTGGGCCGCGACCTCGGTCCACCTTGGCCTCCAGTACCGTCGCCGTAGCGGGCCGGTTCGGATTGGCCCGGAGCTGCTGCATGTCCGCCACCAGCAGCACCATCTCCAGCAGCAGGTCCAGATTCTGGCCCGTCTTGGCCGATACTGGCACCATGACCACGTCGCCGCCCCACTCCTCCGGCATAAGGCCGCGATCCGCCAGTTGCTGCTTGACGCGCTCCGGCGCAGCCTCCGGCTTGTCGATCTTGTTGATGGCCACGATGATGGGCACGCCCGCCGCCCTGGCGTGATCGATCGCCTCCAGCGTCTGCGGCATCACGCCGTCATCGGCGGCTACCACCAAGATCACGATGTCCGTCACCTTGGCGCCCCGTGCTCGCATCCGCGTAAACGCCTCGTGGCCCGGCGTGTCGATGAAAACGATCTTGCGTCCGCCCTTTTCCACGCAGTAGGCCCCGATGTGCTGGGTGATGCCCCCGGCCTCCTTTGCCGCCACGTTAGTGGCCCGAATGGCATCGAGCAAAGAGGTCTTTCCGTGATCCACGTGCCCCATCACGGTCACTACCGGCGGCCGTTCCACCAGCTCCTCGTCGCCGCCCGTTTGTTCGATCCGTTGCGCCGTCTCTTCTTCGAAAGTGGTCGTGCTCACCGTGGCACCAAAGTCTCGGGCCACTTCTTCGGCAACTTTGACGTCCAGCGTCTGATTGATGGTGGCGAAGATCTTGCGCTCGAGCAGCTTCTTGATGACATAACTTGCCTTCAGCCCCAGCTTCTCCGACAGCTCTTTGACCGTGATGCCTTCCGAGATCGTAATGTCCCGGTTGACCGCCACCGGCATTTCCGGGGCGCGCCGCACCGTGGGGCGGAGTAGTTTCTCCTCCAGCTCGGCCTCGCGGTCCCTGACGGGTGGACGGACCCTCTTTTCCGTAAGCCGGCGTGCGGCTTCCGTCGGCGTGATTTCGACGACGGCCGCGGTCGGATGCGTCCCCGGCCGGCGCTGGACTCGCGCGGTGGGCGCTCCGGCTTTGGCGGCCAGGGGCTGGCCGGGCCGAATGGGGCCCCGGTAAATGGGCTGCCCGGGAACTGGCGCCGCCGGTCGCGGCGGCCGCACGGGCTGGCCCGGCACGGCTCTCGGCTGCTGCGCCAACCGCGCGACGATGTCAGGCCGAGGCGGAACCACCGGCCGCGGCGCCGGTTGCGGCACCGAAACCCGGGGAGGCGGTGTGACTTTCGGCGGCGCCGGCGCTACGGGACGGGGCAGCGACTCGGGGCTCACAATGACCGGACCTTGCACCGGCAGCGGCTGGCGCGGGCCCAGGATCTGCCCCGGTTTGGGTGACACCGGAATCGGTTTGGCCGCAATCACGGCCGGCGGTGGCTCCGGGGTGGCCGGCGGGGGTGGCGATGGGACTGGAGCGGGCGGGGGAGTGGGTGCGGCCTCGCGTGCACTGGTGGCCAAAGGCGGACGCAAGGGCCGTGTGGCCGGACGAACGGGCAACGGCGGCGCCTTCTCCACCGGAGCGCTCGGGGGTGAGGCGGGAGTCGGGCGGTTGACCGGCGCCTCGGTCGCCGCCGGTTCCGGAGCCGCCGGTTCCGGAGCCGCCGCCATGGTCGGCGGCGCGACGACCTCCTCGATGGTGGGCGCCGACGGCGACGGCTCCTCCGGAGCGGCCGGCGGCGCGACCGTCACAACCGGTGCCACGCCGAAATGGGCCCGCACCTTGTTGGCGATCTCTTCGTCAATCGAACTGGAGTGCGTCTTCTTTTCTGTGACGCCAAACTCCGTTAACAGCTCTATGATCTTGTTCGGTTTGACCTCGAGTTCGCGCGCCAGCTCGTTGATACGGATCTTACTCATAAACGGAGATCAGTGCCACTCACCGGCCCTCCGGGGACCCCGGCTTCGCCGGCCTCCTCACCGCCCGCGAAGGTTCAGCGCTCCTCTATCGTACCAAATTCGCTGGAATTTGAAGGAACTTCGGGCTCCGCCACGCCAGCGGCCGGCGACTCCTCCGGGCCGACTGGTTCTAGTGCGGTCGGTTGTGCCGCCTCCGGCTCGGAGTGAGCCCCTTCCTCCGCTTGCAGTAGGCCCGCCTCCACGACCGCCGTCGTGGCGCCGTGGATGTCGCTGCTCACTCCCAGCGCTTCCTCAAATTGCGCGTAGTAGGCGTTCACGGCGAACTGGATTTCTTCCACCGCCTTCCGGTCGATGCCCGGGATCGCTTCCAACTCTTCCGGCGTCATCGAACCCAGCTGCTCCACCGTCGTCACGCCGGCCCCCTCGAGGCTCGCCGCCAATTCTTGGCTCAAGCCGTGCTCGATCAGCGCCGTCACCGAGGCTCCTGGAACCACGAGCGCCGCCATCGCCGACTCCACCTCCTGCCGCTTCTCCTCTTCGCTCTTGATGTCGATTTTCCAGCCCAGCAGCTTGGCGCACAGCCGCACATTCTGCCCCTTCTTGCCGATGGCCAGCGAGAGCTGGGAGTCGTCCACGATGACTTCCATGTGCTTTTCGACCGGATCGAGAATGGTCACGCGCGAAATCTTCGCCGGACTGAGAGCATTCGTGGCAAAAGTTACGGGATCGTCCGAGTATTGGATGATGTCGATCTTTTCTCCCCGCAGCTCGCGGATGATGGACTGCACGCGCATGCCCTTCATGCCCACGCACGCCCCCACGCAGTCCACGTCCCGGTCCCGGCTCCATACGGCGATCTTGGTCCGCTCACCTGCTTCTCGAGCGCAGGCTTTGATCACGACCGTGCCGTCGTAAATCTCCGGCACCTCCTGTTCGAACAGCCGCATCACCAGCTCCGGCGCCGCGCGCGAAACCGTCAGGCCGGCGTTCTTTCCGGACTTTTCCACGCCCTTGATCACGCATCGGATGCGATCCCCGACAGCGTAGTTGTCCAGCTTGGATTGCTCCTTCTTCGGCAGCCGGGCCTCGGTCTTGCCCAGGTCCACGATCAGGTCGGGGCCTTCCATCCGTTTGACCGTTCCGGTCACGAGTTCCCCGATCCGGCCCACATACTCCTGGTAGATGATTTCCCGCTCCGCTTCCCGCACTTTTTGCAGGATCACCTGTCGCGCCGTTTGGGCGGAGATGCGCCCCAGCACGTCGGTGGGGCGGGGAAGCCGGATCTCTGAGCCGGGCTCGGCCGCGGGATCGTACTGGCGCGCCTGCTCCACGCTCATCTCGCGCTCCGGATCGCTCACCGTCTCCACCACCTTGTAAATTGCGTAAATGTGGATCGCTCCCGTCTGCGGATCGAGATCCGCTCCCAACTCTTCGTTGGTGCGAAACTGCTTGCGCGCCGCGGCCAACACGGCATCTTTCACCGCGTCGAGCACGATCTGCTTGTCGATGCCCTTTTCTTTGCTCAGGATCTCAATGGACTGATAGATCGTTCCCAACTGACCCTCTCTTCGCCGTCGTTACCTTGGGGAGATTACCACTCGAATTTGAGATTTGCCCTCTCCACCTGTTCCAGGGGGAAGCAAATCTTCTGCCCTGGCGCGGGCTCCAGGGTGATGATTCCTTCCGCAAAGCCGGCCAGCACGCCCTCCCAGTGCCGCCGCTGCTGGAGCGGCTCGCGCAGCACGATGCGGGCCTTCCGGCCGAGGAACCTTTCGAAATCGCGGGGCTTCACCAGCTTGCGTTCGATGCCGGGCGAGCTCACCTCCAGGATGTAACGCCCCCCCGGAACGACATCTTCCACGTCCAGGATGGTGCCCACTTGCACCGAAACTCGCTCGCAGTCAGCATGCGAAATGCCGGCGGGCTTGTCAATGTAGATCCGCAGCACCCGGTTCCTGCCTCCGGTCATCTCCACGTCCACGATTTCGACGCCCTCCGACCGGCCGACGCGCTCGGCGATTTCTTTCACCCTGGCGATGACCGCCTCGTTCATGATGACTGCTGCGAGCCAACAAAAAAGTGGGCATTCCGCCCACCTTTGGCTCGACACTTCCACCCTTTATTATACATGACTAATTGACCCCCACCGCCGCACTTTCCTCCGTTTCCCACATCCAGATGAGCCGGAGTCTGCCCGATTACCGACAGAGATCGGCTCCAGATGGCGTCAAAACCGGCCGGTGGGGAGTTCGCGCGGCCCGGGGAAACTCGAAAGCGGCCGCGTAGCCTCGCCGGGCGCCGCGCACCCACGCGCGTCACGACACGCCAGTTCTACCTTAGAGCGTGTCCGCTTAGCCGCGCATCCCCGCGAGCACCCCGCGCATGTAGCCGATGGATCGGTGCATGCCCGGCAGGGGGTTGTCCGGGTAAATCTCGTATTCGAGCATAACGCCGCCCTGATAGTTCATCTTCTTGAGGAGCCGGAGCATCCCCACGATCGGCAGCACGCCGTCGCCCACGGCGACCTGCACGGCTCGCGCCGAGGTGTCCTTCAGGTCCTTCACGTGAACGTCGAACAGCCGCGCGCCCGCCTCGCGGATGGATTCCAAAATGTCAGCTCCCGTGCGCGCCGTGTGGCCAATGTCGATGCACAAACCCAGTCGCGGGTCCCGCCCGTGTACCGCGTCGAGGACGCTCTTCGGCGTGGGGAAATATTTGTCCTCTGGGCCGTGGTTGTGGATCGCGGCCCGGATGTCATACTCCTTGACGAGCTTTTCCACCTCCGGAAGGGTCTCATGGGAGGGCGCACAGACGATCATCGGCATGCCGGCCGCTTTGGCATACTCGAACATGCGGCGCAGTTCCGCCGGATTTTTCAGGTCAATGTTGCCGCCGCTCAAGACCGTCAAACCGGCATCGCGAAACTCCTTAGCCCCGGCTGCCAGCTCCGCGGGCGGCAGTTCGTAGGGCAGATGGAACGACTTGATGCTGACGTAGCGCACACCCAGCTCCTTGATCATTTCGATCGCGCGGGCGCGCGGAAACTTCCGCAGCGAATAGGTGGCCACGCCGAGCTTGAGGTCTTCAGCTTCGGCCGCTGCGGCCAGGGCCGCCAGCGGTCCGGAAGCCGCCAAGGCGGCCGGCATCTTCAGAAAAGTGCGGCGGGACGAAACGGATTGCATGGGAGCCCTCCTGCCTTCAGCTTGTTTTCTGGTTGGCTCTATCATACCGCTCGAGCGCGCGCGGTTGTGTGCCGGGCCTCGGGCCCGTAAGCCCGTGGCTGCCCCCCGGCTCAAATCGCCTCCAGTTCCTCTTCCAGGAGCTGACGCTGGTACAGATCGGCGTAGTAACCGCCCAGCGCCAGCAGCTCGGCGTGCGTGCCTTGCTCCGCCAGGCGGCCGTTTTCGATCACGAAGATGCGGTCGGCGTGGCGTACCGTCGAAACGCGGTGAGAGATCAGAATCGTCGTGCGCTCTCGCATGAGGTGGACCAGCCGTTCCAGGATGCGCGCTTCCGTTTCCGTGTCGACGCTGGAAAGCGCGTCGTCCAGAATCAAGATGCGCGGGTTACGCAGAATCGCCCGGGCGAGGGCAGTGCGCTGCTTCTGGCCGCCGGACAGCGTAATGCCCCGCTCCCCCACGAGTGTGCGATATCCGTCGGGGAAGCCGGCCACGTCCGGTCCCAGGCCCGCGATCTCAGCAGCTCGGCGGATGTCCGCTTCTGACGCATCCGGCGCTCCGAAGGCGATATTCTCAGCCAGCGTGGCGCTGAACAGAAACGTCTCCTGAGGCACGAAGCCGATCTGCCGCCGCAGTTCTTGGGGCGAGAACTCCCGCACGTCCACGCCGTCCACCAAGACGGCGCCAGCCGTCGGATCCAGCAACCTCGGGATCAACTGCACCAGGGTCGACTTGCCGCTTCCCGTGTGCCCCACGACCGCCACCGTGGCTCCGGCGGGAATGGTGAGGGTCACGCCCTCCAGAGCTACGCGTCCGTCGTACCTCACCGTGACGCTGTCGAACCGGATTTCGCCGCGCAGCGGCGTGGGCACACGGCGCGGCACTGCCGGTGCGGCGATGGTGGGCTGCTCTTGCAAAATCTCGTTGATGCGCGCCAACGAGGCCGTGCCGCGCTGCATGAGGTTCACCACCCAGCCGAAGGCGATCATCGGCCAAACCAACATCGCCATGTACGTGTTGAACATGACGAAGTGGCCCAGGCTGATGCGTCCTTCGAGCAGCCGCGCCCCTCCTACCCAGAGCACGATGAGCAGCATGACGCCCACCAGGGTTTGCAGCAGGGGCGTGAACAGCCCCGACAGGCGCGCCAGCCGCAGGTTCTCCTTGATGTAGGACCGGTTCAGCAGCTCGAACCGGCGCAGTTCCGACTCCTCCTGCACGTACGCCCGAATCACCCGGACGCCAGCGATGTTCTCCTGCACCCGGCTGGTGATGTCGGAAAAGATCTTCTGGATGTGTTCGAATCGGCGGTGAATGCGGCGTCCGAAATAGGAGACCGAAAGGCTCACCAGGGGCGCCGGCAGCAGGGCGGCGAGCGTCAACGGCCAGTCCACCCAAAGCATTACGCTGATGACGAACAGGGTGGTGAGGCTCGTCTCGGTCCAGTACATGATGCCCGGGCCGAGCATCATCCGTACGGCGTTGAGATCATTGGTCGCCCGCGCCATCAGGTCTCCGGTGCGCATGCGGCGGTAATAGTCCGGCGACAGGCGGACCAGGGACGCGAACAGATCGTTGCGCAGGTCGTATTCGATGTCCCGCGAGATCCCGATGATGATGACGCGCATGAAGTACTGAAAGACGCCCTTTACCGCCGAGAGCCCAATCAACGCCCCCGCGAACCCCAGCACCAGCTCCCAGCGGAACCCGGCCGTGATAGCGTCCACGCCGCGGCCGATCAGCCAGGGCTGGACCGCCGCCGCCAGGTCCTTGAGCACCAGCGCCGCCAGCCCGACCAGCAGACCACGCCGGTAGCGCCACAGATACGGCCAGAGCGTGCGCAGATGTTCTTTCATCCGTTCACAAGCCGAACCAATCGCTCACGGTCTTGAGCGACTCGAGGACCCATTGTTTGCGTCCTTCACGGGTCTGCCACCAGCGGTCCGGGCGGAAGAACGCGTCCGGGGCGGCGACGACGCGGATCTGGAGCTCCGCCGGCGCTAAGGAGCGGTAGATGGCGCCCGCGCGGCGCGTATGGTAGTCGCTGGTGACGATCAAGACCGAACGAACGCGTCGGCGGCGCAACTCCGCCAACACCGCCTGGGCTTCTTCCCGCGTGGAGCGGGCACGGATGTGAAGATGCAGGAACCAGCTCTCGGGATAGCCGTGCCGCACCGCGAAGGGGATGGCCAGATCGCACTCGTGGTAGCCGTACGCGCCGTCCGGACCGCTCACCAGCGCCTGCGGCGCGTAACCTTGCCGCACCAGCTCCCCCGCCTTGAGGATGCGGTTACCCCACCAGTCCCCAGCCAGAACGACGATGAGTTCAGCGCGCTGCGGCGGTTCCGCCTGGACGAGCGATCGCCCCAGAGCCCCGAGCCAGTGCACATGCGTGGCCGCGGCCGCGACAACGAGCAGAAAACTGACGCCCGCGGCGACCAGGGTGGACCTGCGCAAGGGCTACTTCTCGTCGCGGAATTCGTCAGGATCCAATCGCCGCACCGTGCGCAGCCGCTGGTAAAGGCGCTCGACCTCTTCTTCGTCCTCCGGACGCAGCAGCCGGTAGCGCGGCGACGGCAGCCGGCGCTCGCTCGCCGCCGGCAGCGCGTCGCCCCAGAACTGCCGGTACGGCACTCCGTCAATGAGCGCCTCGCGGGCGTGGCGCCGCAATTGCCGCAGCAGGCTGTGCGCCGTGTCCAAATCTCCAGGGTAGACGATCGTCAGCCGGGAGTCGTCGAACAGCGTCAGGTGAACGATCAGCGGCGACAACCACCCCGTACGGTCCACGCGGCGGATGTCGGACCACGGGATCGCGCGGTTGCCCACCAGCAAATGGGTCTCACGGATCTCTATGGGCGGGCGCAGCGCCAAAAAAACCAACACCGCCGAGCTCAGCAGGAAGAGGACAAACCCCGCGGCCGCCGGAGTCCAATCCATCGCCACCCATCCGGACAGCGCCGCCAAAACCCAGGCCACCAATCCGGCCCAAAAGTAGCGACGGGAGGGAAGGTAGCGCGTCATTGGAGGCTCCCACTTCCAAGACTACCCCTGGGCGCCGCGCGCGTCAACGCCGGGCGACGCTCGACTGCAACAGTTCCTTGCGCAGCCACCAAGCGTAGTGCAGCCCGCTCCAGGCCGTAAAGACCCCCGTGGCAGGAATCAGCAGATCCGCCGCCGCGCCGAGAGCCGAAAATTCCGAGGCTCGCGCGCTCAACACACTCAGGGCCGCCAGGATCTGGAAAATGGTCGAAAGCTTCCCCCACACCGACGGACGAAAGTCCCGGTACTCAGTGCGCAGCAGCACGGTGCCCGCGGCGGCGAGAATCGCCACGTCACGGCCGAACACGAGCGCGACCAACCACCACGGCAGCAACCCCGAGGCGCCCAAGGCGAGATAAACCCCCACCAAGAGCACCTTGTCGGCCACCGGGTCCAAGTACGCGCCCAGACGCGTCTGCCACCCGTAACGGCGCGCCAGCAGGCCATCCGCGCTGTCGGTGACGCCGGCCAGCGCGAGCAAAACCAGTGCACGGCGGTACTCCCCCGAGGCGATCGAAGCAACCAGCGGAGGCGCCAGAGCCAGACGTGTCGCAGACAGCAGGTTCGGCAGGTTCAAGGGTTCGCTCGCTCTGGAACCTACGGTACCAAAGCGTGGGCGACTCGGGCGGCCAGCTGGTCGAAGCTGACCAGCTCCCACAACGACGGATCCGACATGAGGCGCCGCACCAGAGCGACGTGCATGGCATGGCCAGCGCGCTCCGCCACCACGTGGCCCAGCAGCGGACGGCCGATGAGCGCCAGATCACCGATGAGGTCTAGCGCCTTGTGCCGGCAGCATTCGTCCCGGAAACGCAGTCCTTCTGGATTCATCACGCCGTCACGCTCAAAACAGACCGCGTTCTCAAGAGAAGCGCCCCGAATCAGGCCCATGTCCCGCATGCGGCCGAGTTCATGGGCGAACCCGAACGTGCGCGCCGGCGCGATTTCGGAGGCGTAGCGCAGCGGCGTGACTTCGAATTCTAGCACCTGGCGCCCGACCAGAGGGTGGTCGAAAAACACGTCGCAGGTGAGACGAAAGCTGTTCGCCGGCAGAATCGAGATGCGCCGACCGTGATCTTCGACCGTAACCGGACGGCGCACGCGGAGGTATTTTCGGCGGCGCCGCAGCGGCACGATCCCGGCCTCCTCCAGCAGGCGCACGAACGGCAGCCCGCTGCCGTCGAGAATCGGCACCTCGAGGTTGTCCATCTCGACGAAGGCGTTGTCCACGCCCATGCCGTAGAGCACACTCAGCACATGCTCGGTCGTCGAAATCAAGACCCCTTGACGCATCAGGCTTGTGGCGTAGCTGACGCGCGCGACATGACGCCAGTCGGCCGGAACCTGGAAGCGGTCCAGATCGGTCCGCACGAACACGATGCCCGTGCCCGCCGGAGCCGGCGCCAACCGCAAGCAAACCGGTGCGCCGCTGTGCAACCCGATGCCGGAGACCTCCACCGGCCGCCCGATCGTGGTCTCGACGCGAAGGCTCAAGGGGTGCATGCGGTGCTAAAACCAAGCAATCCGCTCTCCAATTACGATCCCGCGCTAGATCAGTGGGTTGCAGCGGTCACGCTGTTGCAGAATTGCCACAGTTCGCCGCTCGGGCGTGGCAAACCGGCACCGTAGGCTATGATTGGGGGAGCATGAGCCGTCCGCGCCTGTTTCTGATCGATGCTTTCGGCTTCATCTTTCGCGCCTACCATGCCCGGGCCCGCAGCGGCGCTCCTCCCATGCGCACCCGCACCGGATTGAGCACGGAGGCGGTCTACATCTTCCACAACATGCTGCGCAAGCTCCTCTCCTCCCACCGCCCGGAGTACATCGCCGCCATTTTCGAGAGCGCCGGTCCGACCTTCCGCGAGCAAACCTACGCCGAGTACAAAGCCACGCGGGCCGAGATGCCTCCCGACTTGGCCGAGCAAATCCCGTACATCCGGCGGCTGCTCGAGGCCCTGCGCATCCCGGTGCTCGAATACGCCGGCTTCGAAGCCGACGACGTGGTCGGGTCGCTGGCGCGGCGCGCCGTGGACGCCGGACTGGACGTCGTGATCGTCTCGAGCGACAAGGACATGCTCCAACTCGTCGACGAACGCACGGCTATGGTCAATCCGGTCAAAGAAGACGAGTGGTACGACCCGGCCAAGGTCGAGGAGTTCCTCGGCGTCAAGCCCTGGCAGGTGCCAGACTTGCTCGCGCTCAAAGGAGACGCCATCGACAACATCCCGGGGGCGCCGGGCATCGGCGACAAGGGTGCTCGCGAGCTGATCGCGCGCTTCGGCTCCGTCGAGGCCGCGATCGAACACGCGGCCGAAGTGGAACGCAAGACCTACCGCGAAAGCCTCCAGAACCATCGCGACCAGATCCTGCTGAGCAAGCGGCTCGCGACGATCGACACCACCGTGCCGGTACCGTTCGAGCTCGAGCAATTGCGGGCTCAGGAACCGGATGCGGCGGCGCTGCGCCGGATTTACAAGGAGCTCGAGTTCTACAGCCTGCTCAAAGAAATCGAGCCGGAGCCTCCCCTCGAGCGCGACTACCGCCGCCTGGAAACCACGGCGGACTTGAAGGAATACCTGGCCGCCATTCCCGCCGAAGCCCCTATGGCCGTGGCGGTCGAGCCGGGCGGGCAGGGCGAGCTGTGTCTGGGCATGGCCGCCGTCTGCTGGCGCGTCGGGGAAGCCCGATCGTTCAGCCTCGCGCTGGTGGATGAGCTTCGGCCCCTGCTCGAGGACGACGCCCGTCCCAAGATCGCTCACGACGTCAAGAGGATCCTCCTGGCGCTGGCCGATTCCGGCATCGAGCCGCGCGGCTTCCACGAAGACGTGATGCTGTACGCCTTCCTGCTCGACGCCGATCCTTCGGGCTGCGGGCTCGAGCAGCTCGCCCAGCGGCGCCTGGACCGCAAGCTCACCGGCGCGATCGAGGAACGAGCCGACTGTACTCTCGAGCTGGCGCGCTTGCTGGCGCCGGAGGTCGAGGCCCGCGGGCTGCGGAAGGTGTACGACGAAATCGACCTTCCGCTCGTACCCGTGCTGGCCCGCATGGAACGGACCGGAATCCGCATCGATCCGGCGGCGCTCGGCGAATTGTCGCAGCGACTCGAAGTCGAAATCCAGCGCCTGGCGGCGGAGATCCAGCAGATGGCGGGCCGGCCCTTCAACATCAATTCGCCGCAACAGCTCGGCAAAGTGCTCTTCGAGGAACTGAAGCTGCCCGCGCCGGTCAAATACGGCAAAGGCAAAACCCTCTCGACCGCCGCCGACGTGCTCGAGGAGCTCGCGGCGGAGCATCCGATCGCCGCCAAGGTGCTCGAATACCGCGCGCTGGCCAAGCTGAAGGGCACTTACGTGGACGCACTGCCCCAGTTGATCAACCCGAAGACCGGCCGGCTCCACACCTCCTTCAACCAGACGGGCGCGGCGACCGGACGGCTGTCGAGTTCCAATCCGAACCTCCAGAACGTTCCCATCCGGACCGAATTGGGGCGCCAGATCCGGGCCGCCTTCATTCCACGTGAGGGCTGGCGCCTGCTCGTGGCCGATTACTCGCAAATCGAGCTGCGCCTGCTGGCCCACATGTCGCGGGATCCGGTGCTGCTCGCCGCCTTCCGCAAGGGCGAGGATATCCACACGCGGACGGCGGCCGAAGTCTTCGGCGTGCCGCCGCTGATGGTGACGCCGGAGCTGCGGCGCAACGCCAAGGCCGTCAACTTCGGCATCATTTACGGGCTGAGCGCCTTTGGCCTCTCGGCGCAGCTCGGCATTTCCCGAGAAGAAGCCGAGACGTATATCCGCAATTACTTCGCCCGCTACGCCGGGGTCAAGCGTTTCATTGACGAGACCATCGCCGAAGTGCGGCGCACGGGGGAGACGCGAACGCTGTTCGGCCGGCGGCGCCCCATCCCGGACATCAACAGCCGGAATCCCAATGCGCGGGGCTTCGCCGAACGAACCGCCGTCAATACGCCGTTGCAAGGCACCGCGGCAGACCTGATCAAGTTGGCCATGATCCGCATTGACCGCCAACTTCAGGCTCGCCGGTGGCGCACCGCCATGCTGCTCCAGGTCCACGACGAGCTGCTGTTCGAGTCGCCGCCCGAAGAAGTCGACGAAGCCGCCGCAATGGTCAAGCATGAGATGGAAAACGTCTACCGGCTGGAGGTGCCGCTGGTCGTCGAGACCGGCATCGGTCCCAACTGGCGCGACGCCAAATGAGGAGCGCCCGAGACCATCGCGACGCGGTGGAGTTTGACTTCACAGATCGCTGTGCCCTCGAACGCCACTTCAGCGAGCAGACCTTCCTGCGTGTCCCGGCGGTGAAACTGATCGAAGACGAGATTTCCGAGCGAGTAGAAAATGACGGCGCCCCGATACCGTTCCGTCGGTTGGATCACGTGCGGGTGGTGCCCCACGACGACCGACGCGCCGGCGTCCACGGCGGCGCGGGCGAATGCCACCTGTTGCCGGTTCGGGCGACTCCGATATTCTTCGCCGGCGTGCATGGAGACGAGGGTCACGTCGGCGCGCCGGCTCATGGCGGCCACGTCCTCCTGCATTCGGGCGATGTCCATTCCGTTGACGCGGGGATCCGGCAGCGTGCGGTTGCCGTTCAACTGGTCGTAGGTGTAGGCCAGAAACCCGAAGCGCAGGCCGTTGCGCACCAGCACGGCGCCCTCGCGGGCGGCCTGCTCGGTCAAACCCGTGCCAGCGGCATAGATTCCGTGGCGCGCCAGCCATTTCAGTGTGAACTCGATCCCGTACTCGCCGGCATCGCGCGCGTGGTTGTTTGCGGTCGAAACGACATCCACGCCCGCCAGCCGCAGGCCGGCGATCATCTCCGGCGCGGCGCGAAACAGCATGCCGCTTTCTGTGGGAGGGGCGCGATCCGTAAACGGCGACTCGAGATTAACGAAGGCAATGTCGGCCGCTTCGAGCATCGTGGCGATGGCGCGAAACGGCCAGGCCGGATCGCGGCGCAGACGGGCCTGCCGGCCGATGTAGCGCGCCAGCATCACGTCGCCGCCGAGGAGGATCCGCGTCCAATGCGCCCGCCCGGCGACGAGCAGGCCCGCGAGTCCGAGAACCGTCCGCCGCGTCAGACTCATGGCGCCCTCAGCAAGCGCGCAGCCGCTTCGTCGAGAAACCAGCGGACTTGCCGGCCCCGAAGGAGGTGGGCCGGGTAGCGGTCGGGATTCTCTGCCTCTTCGATCGCCGCGCGCACCGCCTCCGCTTTATCTGGCCCCGTCACGAGAAAAATCACGTGAGCGGCGTTCCGCAGCACAGCGGGCAGCAGGGTGACGCGCTTCTGGCCCAGGCGGGCCGCGCAGGCCACGCCGACGATGCCGGTTCGGTCAGCTAGCAATGGGCTTCCGGGAAATAGGCTGGCGATGTGGCCGTCAGCGCCGAGGCCGCAGTGAATAACGTCGAAGCGGGGCAGCTCGCCCGAAGTCAGGCCGAAGAAGTTGCGGATGTCCTCTTCGTACCGCTGGGCTGCGGCCTCCGGCGCCAGCTCCCCGTGAATCCGATGCACGTTGCCCCTCGGAATGCGGGCCGGGGCAACCAGGGTTTCTTCCGCCAGCAGGGAATTGCTTTGCGGGTCGGAAGGCGGAACCGCGCGTTCGTCCACCCAGAACAGATGAAGGCGAGGCCAGGGCAAGGCCACTCGGGCAAGCGGCTCGAACAGCAGACGCGCCGTGGCGCCCCCGGAAACGGCGAGCGTCGCCCAGTCGCGTTCGAGCACGGCGCGGTGCAAGAGACCGGCCACGTGCTCGGCGCACGCCTCCCCCGCCGCGCGGGCCGAGGGATACGCGTGCCAGAGGAAGCTCATCGCTGTTCCAGCCGCCGGGCGAGTGCGGCCGCCGCGACCAAGCAGCGGCGGTAGATCTCGTCGCGTGGCCCTGCGGTTAGCTCTTCGGCGAGCAGCTCTGCCTCCCCCTGGCGTGGAAAGAATCTGTGGTGGAACTCGCCGTTCAGCCGCACTTCGACGAGCTCGGGACCCCTCCGCTCTAACGACACGGAAAAACTCGACCCCGACAGCCGCACTGCCTCGAGCGATCCTGGTCCGGGCGTGCGGCTGTGTTCGATTCGCAACCGCCGATCGTCCGGCGCCCAACCCAGACTCATGGCCAGCCACGCCGCCATGTAGCAGGCGGCGACCGTTTTCGATCCGCCCGGGCTGACGACCACTGCGGCAGAAATTTCCCAGCTCCGGGTCGGGCCGGCGGCGCATTCGAAAGCCTGGGCCAGAGCCTCGCGCCAGCGCGTCAGCCGCGCCCACGCCAGGTCTCCCACGGTACGATCCGGCCGCAGCCAAGCCGCCATGCGAGCGAGGAAGCGGGCGGCCTCGCGTGTGCCGCCGGCATCGCTGATGACGTGCGAAGCCAGCGCAGCAAGCTCCTCCTGCTCCGGCGCGAGTAGAACCTCGGGGTTGCGCCACCACATCGCCACCGGCAGGTCCGGGGCGGCCAGCGCCAGCAGCACGGGGATTATCTCTCGGAGGCGCTCGCGGCCCGCCGTGATCTCGATCTGCTCCGAGCAGATCTGCCGCCGGCTTGCTCGCGGCAGCCAGCAGTGCGCAAAGACGCGCGCCTCCGGTTCCGCACCGCCTTCGCTGAGCCGGAGCAGAATCGCGCGGGCTGGATGACGCTCGGTGAGCTCCGCCAGGGTTGCGCCGGCCCTGCCCACATCCTCTCCTGCGTCGGTGACCGCGACCAGCGTTAGCGCGCACGCGCGTAGTACGCCTTCTTCTCCGCGGCGAGCCAGTTGCTCCCACAGCGTCTCCAATTCGGCCATCAGTCGCTCCGGGCGCGCCGCCATCAGGGTCTCCTCCAGACGTGTCCGCGGCGTGCGAGCATGCGGTCGGCTTCGGCTGGCCCCCAGGATCCGGCGGGGTAATTGGGGAATTCGAACTTGCGTTCCGCCCACACCTGAAGGATCGGTTCGACCACCGCCCAGCTCGCTTCCACCATGTCTTGCCGGATAAACAGCGTGTTGTCACCCGCCAGGGCATCGAGGAGCAAGGTCTCGTAGGCTGACGGCAGTTGCGCGCCGAAGCTCGAGCCGTAGTGAAAGTCCATGGAGACTGGCCGCAGCTTCATGCCCGCTCCCGGCTGCTTGGACAAGAACCGGAGAGAAATGCCCTCGTCGGGCTGGATGCGCAGGATGAGCAGACTGGGCGCGGTTCCCCACGAGCCCCCGTCGCCGAACAACGCCAAGGGCGCGTGGTGGAATTGCACTGCCACGTCGGTGACGCGCTTGGGCAGACGCTTCCCTGTGCGCAGATAGAAAGGGACTCCCGCCCAGCGCCAATTGTCCACAAGCAGGGTCAGCGCGGCGTAGGTCTCGGTTCGAGAGTCGGGATCCACACCCGGCTCCTGGCGGAACCCAGGCAGATCTTCTCCGCCGATGCGCGCCGGTCCGTACTGACCGGCCACCGCATTGGCTTCCACTTCCTCCGGCTTCCAGATGCGGATCGAGCGCAGGAGCTTGGCGCGCTCGTCGCGCACGGCGTCCGGTTCGAACGCCGGGGGCGGTTCCATGGCGATCGTGGCCATCACCTGAAGCAGGTGGTTCTGCACCATGTCGCGGAGCGCGCCCGCCTGCTGGTAGTACCCACCCCGGCCCTCTACGCCCACCGTCTCGGCTGCGGTGATCTGCACGTGGTCAACGTAGCGGCGGTTCCACAGCGGTTCGAAGATTCCGTTGGCGAAGCGAAAAGCCAGGATGTTTTGGACCGTCTCCTTGCCCAGGTAATGGTCGATGCGATAGATGGCCTCCTCGGGGAACACTTGGCGGAGGCGGGCGTCGAGACGGCGCGCGCTTTCCAGATTCCATCCGAACGGTTTTTCGACCACTAGGCGGCGGAATCCCGCGCCCTGATGCAGGCGTGCGGCCGCGATGCCTTCGACGGCGGTCTCGTACTGGGCCGGCTGCGTCGCCAGGTAAAAGACCACGTTGCCCCCGGTGTGCCGCGCCGCCTCGATTTCGGCCAAACGCGCCGCCAGACGTTCGAAGGCCGCCGGATCCCCGACGTCGCCCGCCACATAGTGCAGCACCCGGGCGAATTCGCTCCAGATCTCTTGCGACCGCGGCCCGTTTTCGGAAAACTTCGAAACAGCCTCGCGGGCGGCGTCGCGAAATTGCTCATCGCTCAGGGGGCGGCGGGCGACGCCGAGCACGGCAAAGCTTGGCGGGAGTCGGCGGTCGGCCGCCAAGCGGTAGAGGGCGGGCAGCAGTTTGCGCCGCGTCAGATCCCCGGTAGCTCCGAAGATGACGAGTGTGCACGGAGGCGCACGACGTCCGAAGCGCACGCCGTCGTGGAACGGATTGGCCCCTTGCACGCTGACACGATAGCATGCCGGGTTTTGCGGAAGGACAGCTCAGGCGCGCCCGAATTGCCCCGCGGGACGGCTCGGAAATTCCTTCTCGGAAGCTGAGGCCCTCCGGAGCGGCGACACCTTTTCAAGCTGTTTTTGATGCATAGAATCGCAAGCGACTAAGTAGGGAAGTTATCCGGCGCGGACGCGCGAGTGGAGCCGCCCCATGATTGACTCGACTCGCGGCGGCCGGCGTGCCGATCCTGGCCGGTTCCGACGCCGGCAACCCGGATGTCTACCGCGGCCCGGGACTGTTACACGAGCTGGAGGCGCTCGTCCGAGCAGGGCTCAAGCCCGCAGACGCCCTCCGGGCAGCGACCGGCGCCGCCGGCCGTGCCCTCGGCCTGCCCTCGGGACGCCTCGCTTCCGGAGCCGCCGCAGACTTCGTCATCGTCGGCGCAAATCCGACGGCGGACGTGAGGAACTTGCGCGCGATCCGCGCCGTGGTGCTCCGCGGCCGGTTGTTCACCACGGACGAGTTGCTCGCGTCCCGCTGATTCGGTTCGCCGCCCGATCCTCCCAGCGAAGGACCGCCACGTCAGCGGCGCGGGTGAGCTCGCACGCCGACACGTCCCGAGCCGGATGGCTTACACTGGCGGCATGGGCGACGGAGCCCATTTCCCGATTCTGGGCACAGAGCCGGGCGCAGCGCCCCGGATCAGCTCGTTGTTGATCAAGCCCGTCTCGGCCGTCTGCAACCTGGATTGCGTGTACTGCTTTTACCTCGACCGCGAGGCCGACCCGTACAAGTCGCTGCCGGGGCGGCGCATGACGCTCGAAACGCTGGAGCGGCTGGTAGATGGCTACCTGTTCTACTCGTATCCGGTCAGCATCTTCGCCTTCCAGGGCGGCGAACCGACGCTGGCCGGCTTGCCGTTTTTCGAAAAGCTGGTCGAGTTTCAACAGCACTACGGCCGCAACGGCCAGAGCGTGAGCAACGCGATTCAAACCAACGGGATCCTGCTCGACGATGCCTGGTGCGCGCTGTTTATGCAATACAACTGGCTGGTGGGCATCTCGATTGACGGCCCAGAAGAGGTGCACGACGCCTATCGGTTCAACAAGGCGGGCCGGGGCACCTGGAGGCAGGTCATCCGGGGGATCGAAACGCTCCAGCGCAACCGCGTGGAGTTCAATGTGCTCTGCGTTCTCAGCCAGGCCAACGTCGAAAAGCCCCGGGAGCTCTACCGCTTTTTCCGCAGCCTCGGCATTCAATACATCCAGTACATCCCCTTGGCCGAATTCGACCGAGACGGCAACCCGCTGCCGTTCACCATCACACCCGAGCAGTATGGCCGCTTCCTGTGCGAAACCTTCGACGTGTGGTGGCCCGACCGGCGCAAGGTGCGGATCCGGTTCTTCGACAACATCGCCGAAGCCTTGGCGGGCCGCAAGCCCGGCAGCTGCACCATGCACGAGACCTGCGATAGCTACGTGGTGGTCGAATACAACGGGGACGTCTATCCGTGCGACTTCTTTGTCGAGAGCGGCTGGAAGCTGGGCAACATTCTGGTGGACTCCTGGCCGGAGATCGCGCGCCGCCAGCGACGATATCAGTTCGCTTCCAAGAAAACGATCGCCCATCCGGAGTGCCAGGTGTGCGAGTATCAGTCCATCTGCCACGGTGGCTGCCCGAAATTCCGCCACGGGCCACACCGCCGGTTCGAAGATCTCGATTACTTTTGTGCGGCCTACAAGATGATCTATGCGCGCGCTGTGGGTCCGTTGAAGCGCGAAGTCGAAAAGATTCTCGGCCGCGCCCCGGCGCCAGAACTGGAAGCTGTTAGCCCGTACTGACGGTGCTTAGGCGCGCGTGCGGATGGCCGTCACCGCGGCGACTTTCGCCTCTCGTGCTGGCCGTTCGTTTCCCGGGGCTCGACGAGTCCCCTGCCTTCCTGAATCACAACCAGCCGATTGGCCGGCACAGCTGCAAACGTCTCGGTCTTTCCCTCCGGCCAGCGCACCGTCACGGTCGCGGCCTCGGCCTTGCCCAGTCCGAAGTGCACGCGGAAATCGCCATGCGAGATGTGATAGCCGCCGCTGCGGACCTCGTCGATCTGGCGGCCGTCCTCGGTGGCCACGGTGATCCGCGCTCCCACGGCGTCCCGCCCCGTGCGCGTCAGCGCCCGCACCAGCAGCCAGTTGCCTTTTGTGCCGAAGTTCTTCAAGAGCGAAGGCCGCTCGTGCATGTTGACGACGACGATCTCCACGGAACCGTCGTTGTCCAGATCCCCGATGGCGATGCCCCGAGAGGCGTGCGGCGTCAGGATGCCGGGACCGGCGTGCGGGGAGATGTCATAGAACTGCCCGTCGCGGCGGTTCCAGTACAGCAGCCGCTGCTGCCTGTAGGTCTCGCCCACCGGCAACTGGTCTACCTCCGGATAGACGTGCCCGTTGGCGACGAAGATGTCCTTCCAGCCGTCGTGGTCAAAATCCACAAACGCCGCGCCCCAGCCCAAAAACAAGGTGTTGACGGCCAGACCCGCCGCCATGGTCACCTCGGTGAATGTGCCGTCGCCGGCGTTGTGGTAGAGGTTCGGCGTGTCGTTGGAAAAATTCGTTTTGAAAATGTCCAACGCACCGTCGCGGTCGAAGTCCCCGGCCGCCGCGCCCATGCCAGCCTGCTCCTGTCCGTCTTCGCTCAATGCTGCGCCGGAGTACAGGCCGATCTCTTCGAAGGTTCCGTCGCGCTTGTTGCGGTACAGCAGGCTCGGCGTCGAGTCGCAAGCCACGTACATGTCCGGCCAGCCGTCGTTGTCGAAGTCCCCGCTCAGGGCTGTGAAGCCGTAGTACTGTTTCGGCCCGGCGACCCCGGCCGGCTGCGAAACGTCGGTGAAGTGGCCGCGGCCGTCGTTGCGGTACAGCGACATGGTCTCTCCCGGCAGCCCCCTGGGGCCGCACAGGACCGGGAAGCCCTTCCAGCGGCAATGTGCGCTCTGGCCCGGTTTGGGGGTTTTCGCCGGATCGAATTCCAGGTAGCGTGCTACGAACAGGTCCAGGTCGCCGTCGCGGTCGTAGTCGAAAAATGAGCAGCCCGTTCCCCAGCGCCGGGCCGGCGCCTTGAGTCCCCGCGCCTCGGTCTCGTCCCGGAACGTGCCGTTGCCTTGATTGCGAAACAACACATCCTGGCCCCAGTGCGTGATGTAGAGGTCCACCCAGCCGTCGTTGTCGATATCTCCCGCGCAAACTCCCTGAGCCCAGCCGGTGTGGGTCAGACCGGCTTTCGCGGTTACCTCCTGGAACTTCAAACCGCCCAGATTCCGGTACAGGTGATGAGATGGGCGCGGCCCTGTCTTCTCGAAGCGGTCGGCGTTGACCAGCAGGATGTCCAGGAGCCCGTCGTTGTCGTAGTCGAGGATGGCGACGCCATTGCCCGTGGTTTCGACGATGTAGGACTTGTTGCGCTCGGCGCCGGAGATATTCACCGCGGTCAGTCCTGCAGCTTCGGCCAGGTCTTCGTAGCGCACCTCCGGCGGCTGGAGGCCCGGCGGCAAGGGCCGTGCCGGGCGGGCTGTGCGGGAAGCCGTGGCCATACCCTGCGAAAGCGCTTGATGCAAAGCCCCCGCCGCGACCGCCACGACGACCAGCAGGAGGATGCGCCAGCGCTTCATAATCCGTCGCTGTCGGCCGGCTCGCGCACCGTCAGAATCCGGTCCCCGGCCACCTGTTCCAGTTTCTGCACCACGCCGCTCGGCCAGGTGATTTCCAGGAGCTTGACCCGGGCATCTTTTCCCAACCCGAAGTGAACCCGCTTGTCGCTGGCCGAAAGGTAGCTCGAGGCGGTCGTTACGATGGCGTGCTGTTCCAGCCCGGATTCGGAGACCAGCCGAAGTCTTGCTCCGATGCCGTCGCGGTTGCTCCGCGTCCCCACGACATTGACGAGCAGCCAGTGGTTGCCGTTGCCGCCATCGTTACGGAGCACGAGCGCGGGTCGGTCGTTGCAGTTGACCACCAGATCGACAAAGCCGTCGTTGTTTAGGTCGCCGAAGCCGATGCCGCGGGCGGCGAGCGGGACTTGAAACGGCGCGCCCGCTTGCCGGGACACGTCCTCGAACTTGCCTCCCCGGTTCCGCATGAGCAAGAGCGGCTCCAGGTAGCGGATGTTGGGCTGCGTCAGCTCGATGTTATCCATGACGTGGCCTTGGCCGACCAGCAGATCCTTCCAGCCGTCGTTGTCATAGTCGAGGAAGCGCGTTCCCCAGCCGGAATGCAGCATCGTGATGCCTGCCACGCCGCTCGGTCCTGAAACGTATTCGAAGGAGCCTTTTGCGTTGCGAAACAGCGCGTACTTCTGATTGGCCAGAGCGTTGACGAAAACGTCCGGCCAGCCGTCGTTGTCGTAATCGGCGAAATCCACGCCCATGCCGGCGAAGGTGCGCCCGTCTTCGTCGTAGGCCGCGCCGAGAAGCAGCGCCGTCTCCTCGAAGGTTCCATCCCCTTTGTTGCGGAACAACTGCTGGGGGAAGGAATCGTTGGCCACGAAGATGTCGGTCCAACCGTCGCGGTCGAAGTCTTCGATCGCGACGCCGAGTCCCTTGCCGGGGTGCGCCGCGATTCCCGCCTGGTCGGAGACATTGGTGAACGTGCCGTCGCCATTGTTGCGGTACAGCAGATGGTGGATGGGCTCGAACTGGTCCGGATGGCAATAGGCGCGGTAGCCGGGCTTGCGTTCGCCGCAGTAAATGTTCTTGGAAAAGTCCCAGTCCAGGTAGCGCGCCACGAAGAGGTCGAGCAAGCCGTCCCGGTCGTAGTCGACGAAGACGGCGCCCACCGACCAGCCGGAGGCCGCCACGCCGGCCTTATCCGTGACGTCGGTGAATGTGCCGTCGCCGTTGTTGCGGTAGAGAATGTTCCGCCCGAAGTTGGTCACGTAAAGATCCGGGCGCCCGTCGTTGTCGTAGTCCCCGACGGCCGCTCCCATGCCGTAGGAGTGGCCGCGAACGCCCGCTTTCTCGGTCACGTCGGCGAACCGGAAGTTGCCGAGGTTGCGGTACAGCCGATTCCAGTACCGGGGATCGGATTTGTCCGGCTGCTTGCCCGCAGGCATCGGGTCCGCCAGGGCGGCCCCGTTGACGAGGAACACGTCGAGCAGCCCGTCACCGTCGTAGTCGAACAGCGCCACGCCGCCGGTCATGGATTCGATCAGGTACTTTTCCGACGTCAGGCTCGCGTGGTTGCGGAAGGACAGCCCCGAGCTGGCCGTCACGTCCGAGAAGGTGGGAAGCTCGGCGCGGAGCAGAGCCGCCGCGACCACAACGGTAAGCGTCCACCCCCTCATGCCGACAGGCCCATTATAGCCAGCCCTCGCCCCGTGGCATGATTGGGGGAACGGAGCGCGAAATGAGAAAGCGTTTGCACAGCTGTTTGCTGCTGACGGTGACGACGGCGGGTTGGGCCGCCGACACCTTCGTGCGCAGTGAGCGGTGGGAAGCGCTGGTCGAGATTGACGCCACTCAACGCGCCCCCTACCGGATCCCGCGCACGATCTTCGGTACGTTCCTCGAACCCATCGGGCGCGCCATTTACGGCGGGTTGTGGGCGCAGGTTCTCGAGAACCCGAGCTTCGAAGAAGCGCTCTGGAGCGTGCAGAACCTCCAACGACTCATCGAAGAAAACCCCGCCCTCGAGCGCGCCTCCGGCCTGGGCCTACCGGTTCCCTGGGAGCCGCTCGACTACGCCCAGGGCTGGCGTTACGAGCCCAGGTGGGGCGAAGCCGCCAACTCTTCCCGGTCGCTGCTGATCATGGCTCTGCCCGGCAAAGAAACCGGCGTGCGGCAGAGAGTGTATCTGCCGGTGCACCGGATTCTGCGCTACACCGGAAGCCTGTGGGCGCGCCACGTGAGCGGCCCGGCGGAACTCGAAGTCTCGATCCGACGGCGGAACGATCCTGGAAGCGTCTTCCACCGCGCTTCCGTTCGCCTGAGCGGGACGCAGTGGGCGCGCTACGAATTCGCACTGGAGCTGCAACGCGGGCAGATCGAGCCCCTCGAGCCGGCCGACTTCGTCATCGCGCTGCGCGACGAAGGGCGCGCCTTCGTGGACCAAGTCCTGCTGTTTCCCGCCGATCACGTGGACGGCATGGAGCCGGAAATGATCGAGCTGTCGCGCGCCCTGCGCACGCCGCTTCTGCGTTTCGGAGGCAATTTCACTTCCGGCTACCACTGGAAAGACGGCGTCGGACCGCTGGACCGCCGCGTCTCGATGCTGAACCAAGCCTGGGGCATCCCCGAGTACAACCACTTCGGCACGGACGAGTTCCTGCGCTTTTGCCGCCTCATCGGCGCCGAGCCGCAGATCGCGCTCAATCTGGGAAGCGGCACGCCGCAGGAGGCCGCCGAATGGGTCCGCTATGTCAATGAGCGCTGGGGCGACCGTCGCGGCGGGCTGCTGTGGGAGCTCGGCAACGAGCTTTGGGGCACGTTCCAGATCGGTTATCCCACGCTCGAGCGGGCCGCCGAACGGACCCAAGTGTTCCGGGACGCTGTCCGGGCTGTGGACCCGGCGGCGCGGCTCATCGCCACCGGCGAAGATCCGGACCGCTTCCGGGAGTGGAATGCGAGGCTTCTGGCGCTGCCTGCGGGAACGTTCGACTACCTGGCCACCCATTTCGTCGTAGGCACGGCCAACGTGCGCCGCCAGGATGCCTCACCGGATTTCGTCGCGGAAGCGGCTTTCGCGTTGCCGGTAGGACTCGAGCGGCTGTTGCGCCAGATGAAGGCGCAGATCGACGCACACGCCGCGCACCGGGGCAGAGTGCAAATCGCCTTCACCGAGTGGCTGTTCTGGGGCCGGGATGACCGCGTGCCGCGGTTCCACAACCTCGGGGGCGCCATTTGCGCCGCAGGCTTTCTCAACACGCTGATCCGCGTCGCGGATTTCGTGCCGATCGCGGACATGACCGGCCTGATCGAATTCGGCGGCATTTGGAAGAAGCGCAGCCGGGTGTACGCAACCCCGGCCTATTACGCCTTTCGCCTCTATTCGACCGCCGACATCGCCACCTCCGTGGCGACGCGCGTCACCGGCCCGGCCTACGACGTCAAGGAGGGCAACAACCGGATTCCGGACATCCCTGACACCCCGTACTTGGACGTGACGACGGCGCTCAACGAGGCGGGCGATCGTCTGACAGTGTTCGCCGTCAACCGGCACCTCTATCGCGACCTGCCCGCGCGGATCCGGCTCACCGGGTTCCGCGCGTCCGGACAAGCGCGGATCTGGACGCTCACCGGGGCCAGCATCTACCAGCACAACAACGAGATGCGCCCCGAGGCCGTAGTTCCGATCGAGAGCTTCGTGCCTGCGGGCGTAGAATTTTCCTACACATTTCCGCACGCCAGCGTCACCCGGGCGGAACTCCTTGCAAGATAAGCTAAAATAGCGCTTACAATCGACGGGGGAGGGTCCTTCCAGCGCTGAGCTGGATTCGGGCTCGTTTTTTGAGGTACGAATGCGCCCGGCGCGGGCGGCGCTAACACATTCCCGTTAATTTTTTTGCTTGACTTTCATCCGTTACACGGCTATATATTTTGAGAGCGTTTACACAAACCTCGTCAGCGGCGCATGGTCTGGCGGGGTGGAAAAGCTAAGGGAGGCGAGTCGAAGAGATGGTACGCAGCGCTGTCGCAATCGGTCGTCTGTTGGCCCTGGTCACGCTGTTCAGCATCACGATGCTGGCGCAGCGGGCCGACCGCGCCACGATCACCGGCATCGTCATGGACCCCAGCGGCAACGTGATTCCCAATGCCAAGGTCATCGTGCGCAATGAGGCAACCGGAGTGGAAACGGTCCTCACCACGAACGAGGCCGGCAGCTACACGACGCCGCTGTTGACGTTGGGGACCTACTCGGTCACGGTCGAGCATCAAGGGTTCAAGTCGTTCGTGCGGTCCGGGATCACCTTGGTGGGCGGACAGGTCTACCGGCAGGACGCGACGCTCGAGCTGGGCGCGGTCACGGAACGGGTCGAGGTGTCGGCGGCCGCGGAGCTGATCAACACTGCCCAGCCCGAGGTCACCAATACCGTCGACCAGACCTATTACAAGAACTTGCCGGTGGTGATGGGCGCGGACATCCGTCTGGCCGAGGCGATGCTGCTGCTCCAGCCGGGGTATTTCCCGATGAAGCCCAACGGCGATCCCATGTTCCGTGGCAGCCAGTTCGCCTCCCGCATGAACGGCGGCCAAACCTTCGGGATGGAGAACTTTTTCGACGGCGCCGCGTTCGGATACGCCTCCGGCCACCAGCAGAGCCACGAGAGCGCTCCCTCCATCGAAGCGATCCAAGAAATGAAGGTGACCAACACGATGTACTCGGCCCAATACGGGCACACCACGGGGGGGACCGTGGAGTACACCTCCAAGTCGGGCACCAACGAGCTGCACGGCAGTTTTTATGAATACTTCGCCAATGACAAGTTGAATGCGCGAGGCTTCTTCCCCGACCGCGCCACCAAGCAGCGCAGCAACGCCTTCGGGTTTACCATCGGTGGTCCTGTGGTGATCCCGAAGGTCTACGACGGCCACAATAAGACATTCTTTTTCTTCAACATGGACTGGTTGCGGTTCCGCTCCGGCGTGCTGCCCGGATTCGGCAACACGGTGCCCATTGAGCCGTTCCGCCGCGGGGACTTTAGTGCGCTGCTGGGAGGCCAAATCTCCACCGACGTACTCGGTCGCCCGGTCTATTCGGGTCAAATCTTTGACCCGAGCACCACCCGTACCGTCAACGGCGTTCCGGTGCGCGACCCGTTCCCGGGCAACATCATTCCCGCCAACCACCCGTTGCGCAGCCAGGTGGCCGCCAAGATCGTGCCCCTGATTCCAAGACCGGACCGCGCGGGGATGTCGTTCAACGTGGCAGGCAATCCGGCGGGCGATCAGACTTGGATCGCGAACTTCCGCACGCCCCTCGTCCGCTTCGACCACCATTTCAACCCGCGGTTCCGCACCAGCCACACCTTCTTCTGGCCGTACCGGCCGGCGATTCGCAACTGCGGCGAGATTCAGGGCTGCAACTTCCGCTACAACCCGGAGAAGGAATCGCACAAGAACGACGACTACATTGGCATTGGCTTCTACCAGCGCATCTCCACGCACCATGCCACGCAGCAGTTCGACACCATCATCACCAACAATCTGCTGCACCACGGCCTGGTGGCCTACGACCGGTGGTTCATGGGAGGGATCCCGATTTCCGCCGGTGTGGGCTGGCCGACCAAGCTGTGGGGCAGTCTGGAGCGAAGCGGATTGCTCGACAACACAGCGGGCTTCCCCAATATCACCTTCACTGGAAACATCCCCTACACCCAGCTGGGCATCGGCTGGATCGGCTTTGGCTTCGAAGCGATCAACCGATGGCAGTTCGCCAACGACCTGACTTGGGTGAAAGGCAAGCACACGCTGAAGGTGGGCTACGAGTTCCGGCATCATCAGTTCAACTACCGCGGCTGGGCCAACGGCACCGGCGGTTTCTTCAACTTCAATCGCTTGGGTACGGGCGGCTATGACGCGCGAGGCAACAGCTTGGCCGCCACCGGCGATCCATTTGCCTCCTTCCTGCTCGGCCAGACGCACACGGCCAACTTCCTGATCCCGAACTTTGTGACGTTCAACGGCAACTGGACGTCGGCCTTCATCAATGACGACATCAAGGTCACGCCGCGGCTGACGTTGACGCTCGGGCTGCGGTTCGACTACCAGCACCCGTGGACGGAGCGTTACGATCGAATGTCCAATTTCTCGGCCACAACGCCCAACCCTGGGGCGGGCGGGCGCCCCGGCGCCTTGGTGTTCGCCGGACAGGGCCCCGGCCGCACCGGACTGCGGCACTTCTTCGATATTCCGGTGGATGCCTTCGGTCCGCGGTTCGGCTTCGCCTACCGGATCGGCGACCGGAACGTGATCCGCGGCGGCTACGGAATTTATTACAACAGCAAGCCGTTCGGTTCGGGGCCGCAGCCGATCCGCGGATTCCAAGGCAACCCACAGGCGCCGAACCTGACGGCCGGCTTGTCGCCCGCGTTCTACCTCGATGACGGTTTCCCGCGCCATTTGGTCGAGCGGCCGCCGTTCATCGATCCCACCTTCGCCAACGGGACGACCATTCAAGCCATTCCGGCCGACGAGCTCAAGCTGCCGCGCTACCAGAACTGGTCGCTGACGATCCAGCGCCAAGTGACCGAAAATACGCTAGCGGACATTTCCTACGTGGCCAACCGTGGCACCCGCCTGCCGCAGCACCCGAACTTCCTCGGCACGGCGGCCAACATGAATCATCCGGATGTGCTCCGCTACGGGGCGGCGGTGCTGTCGGCCAGCATCGACTCCCAGGTGGCGCGAGATGCGGGCATCGCCCGTCCATATCCGGGTTTCACTGGGAACGTCGCCCAAGCCCTGCGGCCGTATCCGCAGTACCAGTTCCTGGATTACCGGGCGCTGCCCATCGGCTGGAGCATCTTCCATTCGCTGCAAGCCAAGTTGGACAAGCGGTTCTCGAATGGCGTCCAGTTCCGCCTCTTCTACACGTGGTCGAAGTTGATCAACGACGGCGCCGAGAACGCCCAGCGGGGCGGCACGGGCATTCAAAATCCGGCCGACACGCAACGTGGCGAGCGCGGTCTGAGCTTCGACGACGTGCCGCACGTATTCGTGGTCGCTTACACGTGGGAACTGCCGATCGGGAAGGGCAAGAGCGGGTTTGCGGGTAAGCTCCTTCAGGGCTGGACGTTCAACGGCATCCTGCGCTATGAAAGCCCGCGGCCTTTGAACATTACCATGACCAATGACTTGGCGCCGTTCCTGTTCAACAACCAGAAACGGCCGGACCGGGTGGCAGGCGCCAAGGGCCGGTTGGATTTCGACAAGTTCGATCCCAACAAAGACCGGCTCTTCGACCGCAGCGCCTGGACGGATCCCGGACCGCTCCGCTTCGGCAACGCGCCGCGTACGGACGGAACGGTGCGCGGTCTGGCGACGGCAACCACTGAAGACATCAGCCTGTTCAAGGAAACGCGCATTAGCGAGCGCTTCCGCCACCGCTTCGAGGTGCAGTTCGGCAACGTCTTCAACCGGACGATCTTCTGCGAGCCGAACACGAACTGGAGCGCCGCTGCGTTCGGACAGGTCAGCACGCAGTGCAACCAGCCGCGCTCGATCCAGCTTGGCATGAAGCTGGAATACTGAGGCCGAGGCGTTTCGATCGCAAAATAGCGGGCTGGCGCCCAGAACGCGGCAGCCCGCTTGTTTCCTGTGATACGTTGTGGCGGAGGTGTGACAGCCATGCAGATGAGCAGGAGAGACGTCGTCCGGCAGCTCGGTTGGGTCGGCGTCACGCTGAGCTGTATCGCGGGTTTCGGCCGCGTGGTCCGTGCCCAGACGCGGGCGCCAGCCCGAGTGGGCATCGATCTGGCGCGCAAGCGGGCGGACATGGACCGCAGGCTGCTCGGCGCGTTTCTGGAGCACTTGGGCCGCGCGATCTACGGCGGCGTGTACGAACCGGGCTCGAAGCTGGCCGACGCCAAAGGATTCCGCAAAGACGTGATCGCCGAAATGAAGGAGCTCGGGGTGCCGATCATGCGGTACCCGGGCGGCAATTTCGTGTCCGGCTACAACTGGCTGGACGGCGTCGGCCCGAAAGACAAACGGCCCACGGTGCGGGAGCTGGCTTGGAATTCCATCGAGACCAACCAATTCGGCACCAATGAATTCATCGAGTGGTGCCGCATCATCGGTACCGAGCCGATGCTGGCTGTCAACTTGGGTTGGGGAACGCCGGAGCAGGCCGTTGCGCTGCTGGAGTACTGCAACGTGGACAAGGGAACCCGATGGGCCGAGCTGCGGCGCGCGCACGGCTACGCCGAGCCTCACAACGTGCGCTACTGGTGCCTGGGCAACGAGATGGATGGGCCCTGGCAGATCGGGCACATGCCCGCCCGCGAGTATGGCCGCAAAGCGGCCGACACCGCGCGGCAGATGCGGCGTATTGACCGCAACCTCCAGCTGATCGCCTGCGGCTCGAGCAACCCGTTCATGCCCACGTATCTGACGTGGGATCGCGAGGTGCTCGAGGAATGCTACGACCTTGTGGATGCGATCTCCTTACACCGGTACTTCAACAACACCACCGAAACCAACGGAGATACGAGCCGGTTCGTCGCCCTCAATCTGCACATGGAGCGTCAGATCCTGGAGATCATCGCCGTGTGCGATTACGTGCGCGGCCTGCGCAAGGCGCAAAAGCGGCTGTGGTTGTCCTTCGACGAATGGAACGTGTGGTATCGCGCCCGCAGCGGGGACGGCAAGTGGCAGTTCGCGCCGCGGCTGCTCGAAGAGATCTACAACCTCGAGGACGCTCTGCTGGTGGGTGGCTGCGTCAATACGCTGCTGCGGCAGGCCGAACGGGTGCGGGTCGGGTGTCTGGCGCAGATCATCAACGTCATC
>JANWXD010000109.1 GCA_025055455.1 Bryobacteraceae bacterium | reverse complement strand
GTAGTCCTGATCCAGCGTCAGAATATCAGGCTGCGCCATTTTGAGATACCTCCTTACGGGGCGGTTGCGAGTTCGCCGCGCACCCAGTCATAGCCCTTCTCTTCAAGTTGCAGGGCTAACTCGGGCCCGCCAGAGCGCACGATGCGCCCCTCAACCATCACATGCACATAGTCGGGCTGAATATAGTTCAGAATTCGCTGGTAGTGCGTAATCACAAGGAACGAGCGCTCAGGCGAACGCATGCTGTTGACGCCGTTGGACACGATTTTGAGCGCGTCGATGTCCAGCCCCGAATCAGTCTCGTCCAGCACGGACAGCACAGGCTCCAGCAGCGACATCTGTACGATTTCGAACCGCTTCTTCTCGCCGCCCGAAAAGCCCTCGTTCACCGGGCGACCTGCGAAGCTGGGATCCATCTCCAACTTCTTTAGATGCTGCAAAAGGATTTTATAAAAGTCTGTATACTTCACTTCGGTATCGAAGCGTCGCTGGTAGGCGAGTCGCATGAAGTTCGCGATGGTGACTCCGGGCACCTCCATCGGGTACTGGAAGGCGAGGAACAGCCCCAGTCGGGCGCGGTCGTCGGGTTCCATCTCCAGAATATCCTCGCCTCGGAACAGCACTTCGCCGTCAGTCACCTCGTAGCCGGGATGCCCCGACAGCAC
>JANWXD010000108.1 GCA_025055455.1 Bryobacteraceae bacterium | reverse complement strand
ATCTTCGATAAAGAGAGGCTGGGCAAGCCGGTGAGCTACTACGCCAGCATCCGCCCGACGAACTACGCGCGCGAGGAAAAGGCCCGCGCCGAGGAAGAAGCGAAGAAGGCGGCTAAGGCGGCGGCCAAGCCGGCGGCAGAGAAGGCGGCAACCGGTGCCGCGGCCCGGCCCGCCCCGGCGGCGAAGGCTGCGCCCGCCGAGAAGAAGGACGACGCACCGAAGAGCGAGTAAGGCAGCAGTGGATCGGCATCCGACAGCGTGGAGCGTGTTGCAAGATACGCTCCGCGTTTTTTTCTTGCTGCTTGTGATAGACTTGGCGCTGAAGATTGAAATCACAGTTTGAGAAGTGAATTTTGCCATGTTCGCTCAACGCGGCATCCCCCAACCCCAAATGCGAATGCCTGCCCAATACGTCATCGCCATCGCTTCGGGCAAAGGCGGCGTCGGCAAGACCACCGTCGCGGTGAACATCGCCGTCGCTCTGGCGCAATCCGGCGCGAAGGTCGGCCTGCTCGACGCCGACATTTACGGCCCCAACACGCCGATGATGCTGGGCGCGAACGCCTATAAGCCCGCCGCCGTCAACGGCCGGCTGACGCCGGCGCGCGTGCATGGCATCGAACTGTTCAGCATGGGCTTCATCGTCAGGCCGGAGCAGGCCATCATCTGGCGCGGGCC
>JANWXD010000107.1 GCA_025055455.1 Bryobacteraceae bacterium | reverse complement strand
GAGGCAGGCGAGCGCCGCGGCGACCCGCCAGCGGTATTCCCGGAGGTAGGGCAAAAGGAGCCGCAGCGCGCGCCACTCCTTTCCCGAGAGCGACTGCGTCGGCGCCGCCCGATCGTGTCGGTGCGTAGCCATGCGAAGGACGCCATTCTAGTCACAGCCGCGCGCAAGCCCTTGACCGCGAAAGCGCGCGCAGATAGCCTTCAAACGTCCGTTTGAACAGGGTCCGCCGTGCCCCTGCGCGCCGTCAAGCCGCCCGCCGACACCCGCAGCCGCATCCTCGATGCGGCCGAGGCGTTGTTCATGCAGCACGGGTTCGGGAGCACCTCGATGCGCATGATCACCGCGAAGGCGAACGTCAACCTCGCCGCCGTCAACTACCACTTCGGCTCGAAGCACGCGCTCATCGAGGCGGTGTTCCGGCGCCGGCTCGACCCGATGAACGCCGAGCGCATCGCGGCGCTCGAGCGGCTGGAAAACGAGGCGCAAGGGGCGGCGCTCGCGCCCGAGGCGATCGTCCGCGCCTTCATCGCCCCGAGCCTGCGGCTGCTCGAAGACGCGCAGGGCGGCGGCCGCAATTTCGTGCGGCTTCTCGGTCGCGCCTACACCGAGCCCGCGCGCGAGATCCGGCATCTGATCGGCGCGCTCTACGCGCCGGCGATGGCGCGCTACAAGGCCGCGTTCGAGCGGGCGCTCGCGCACATGCCGCGCGAGGAACTC
>JANWXD010000106.1 GCA_025055455.1 Bryobacteraceae bacterium | reverse complement strand
ACGCGTTGCTCGAGGAGAGCTGACCCGCGCGCGGGAAATCGAGCGCGCTTATCGGCGCATCAGCATTACGCGTACGGCGCGCGCGCGCGCCGTGCTAGCGTAATGGCGGATTCGCAGCGCGTTCCTGCTCGCATGCCCGGTCTTGTCGCTCCCCACGGCGGCCGGGGCTTGAGGCCCCTGCTGCTCGATCCGGCGCACGCCGCCGAAGAGCGGCGCCGCGCCGAGACGCTGCCGAAACTGCGCATCAGCTCGCGCGAAAAAGGCGACCTCGTGATGCTCGGAATCGGTGGCTTCACGCCGCTCGAGGGGTTCATGACCTACGGCGACTGGCAGCGCGTCTGCGACGGCATGGAACTCGCGAACGGTCTGTTCTGGCCGATCCCCATCACGCTGTCGGCCGAGCGCGCCGTCGCGGACGGCTTGAAGGTCGGCGCGGAGGTCGCGCTTCTCGACCCCGACAGCGACGACATCCTCGCCACGATGCGGATCACCGAAAAATACACCATCGACAAAGCGCACGAGTGCGCGATGGTGTTCCGCACCACCGACCCGGAGCACCCGGGGGTGAAAATGGTGATGGCGCAGGGCGAGGTGAATCTGGCCGGCCCCGTGCGCGTCCTCTCCGACGGCGGGTTTCGGGCGCGCTACGGCGCGCTTTTCATGACGCCGGCCGAAACCCGCGCCGCATTCGAGCGCCTAGGTTGGTCGCGGATCGCGGCGTTTCAGACGCGCAACCCGATG
>JANWXD010000105.1 GCA_025055455.1 Bryobacteraceae bacterium | reverse complement strand
AATTGCGCCGGTCGAACTTCAGCGTACCGGAGGCGCCGAAGTTTCCGAACAGGTTGTTCACCGGGTCCGTGGGCGAGACCTGGTTGGGCAGCGGGATGCGCTTCTGGATCTCGTCGAAGATCGGGCTGATCCGGTTTCTGGGAATGATGTTGCCGGGGAAGGGCTGGCGCGTGCGGGGATCGCCGCCGATCGTCGTGGCCGGATCGTAAACGATCGAGTAAGCGGCGCCGCACACCGTACAGCCGGGCCAGGTGCTGAAGTTCCCCTCCCGGAAGGTCGCCGGCGGCACCGAGAAGTTTCCGGCGCCGCCTTGCCGGTAATACGTCCCTTCAAAACTGAAAAAGTAAAACAGCTTGTCTTTCCGGATGGGTCCGCCGACGGTGCCGCCAAACTGATTGAAAATGTCTTTGGGCTTGCGGAAGCCGGGGGCGCGGAAGTAAGGAGCGGCTTGCCAGCGTTGGTTGTTGTGATACCAGAAACCGGTACCGTGCACCTCGTTTGTGCCGGACTTGGTGGCCACGGTGATCGCCGCTCCTCCGGCCATGCCTTGCTCGGCGTCGAAGGCATTGGTGGTGATCGTAACCGTCTCGATGCTCTCGGCCGGCTGCACGTAGGCGGTGTGATGCGGCAGCCAGATGAAGATGTTCACCGCGCCGTCCGTCAGGGTGTTGTTGTTGTTCCGCGGCGTGCCGTTCACGCGGGTCGTGAGGGCACGTGCGGGCGTGTCCACGATCGCATTCTGAAATTCC
>JANWXD010000104.1 GCA_025055455.1 Bryobacteraceae bacterium | reverse complement strand
AGCCGCGCGAGCTTCGGGAATCGGAGAATGGCTTCGCCGGCGCGCACGGAGCTCTCGGCCGGTAACGATGCGGTGATCCGCCCATTAGCCCCACGATAAGGCAGCCGCAATTCGGCGATTTCTAGGCGTCCTTCCTTGACTGCGACTTCGGCGACGGTTTCTTCGGCGAGGCGCCGCTGCGCGTAGGTACCCCAGGCCACGCCCGCACAGAAGAAGCATCGGAAGTTGTTCGGGCTGACGCGGGGCCGGAAGCGGAGAGAGCGGGACGGCGCCGACCAAGCGAAGCCGGACAGCGCCAGCAGGAGCGACCAACTGGCCATGGCGCGGGCGTAGTGATGGCCGCACTCGATCTCGTTCCAGGGGTTGCGGCGCACGCCATCGTAGCGGTCGCGCACGGCATCCACGATCGCTACGCCCTCCTTGATCATGCCTTCATACATCAGGTGCGCCGCGACCTGGTATTCGATGCCGGTCCAGACTTCATCGGAGTACACGAAGGGTAACAGCGGGCGGCCGCCCCGGGGCCAGCTACAGAGGAGCAGGCCTTTTTCCTGGTCCATCGCATAGACGCGCTGCACATTGGCGAAGTCGCCGAGGTCGCTGCAGAAGTTATATTTGAAGATCGAAGCCAAGGCGGTTCGAATGTGCTCGTGGGGCAGCAGTTTTCCTAAGTTGACGACTTCGGCGAACCACTGACCGAGCAGCTGGTCCGACAAGCAGCCGTTCCCATATTGATACTTACCCGCCTTTTCGTGCTTTTC
>JANWXD010000103.1 GCA_025055455.1 Bryobacteraceae bacterium | reverse complement strand
CTTTGGAGGCGCAACGCCAGCGCGCCCGCGAAGCGAGCGGCATCTCCGAGAAACTGTTCGTGCAAACGGGCGCGGCGCTGGCGGAACTCGCGCAGCAGACCGCCCCCACCGAGTTCATCGGCTACGAACACCTCTCAGGCGAGGCGCAGGTGGTGGGCATCGTGCGCGAGGGCAACCTGATCCCCGAAGCAGGCGCGGGCGAGACCGTCGAAATCGTGCTGAACCGCACGCCGTTCTACGCCGAAGCTGGTGGACAGGTGGGCGACACGGGCGTAATAGAATGGCAGGGCGGGCGCGCTCAGGTGCTGGACACCCAAAAAGCGAACGACTACTACTTCCACCACGCGCGAATTCTGGAGGGGACGCTGCGCTTAGGCGAAACCGTGCAAACGCGCGTGGACGCCGAACGCCGACTGGACATCCAGCGCAACCACACGGCGACGCACCTGCTGCACGCCGCGCTCCGGCAGGTTCTCGGAACCCATGTGGCGCAGGCAGGCTCGCTGGTTGCGCCTGACCGACTGCGCTTCGACTTCACGCACCCGCGCGCCGTGACGCCCGACGAGCTGGAGCGCATCGAATCGCTGGTGAACGAGAAGCTCCTGCAGGAGCTGGAGGTGCGCGTGTATACCGATGTGCCGATTGACGAGGCGCGTCGGCGCGGCGCGATGATGCTGTTCGGCGAGAAGTACGGCGAGCGCGTGCGCATGGTGGAGATTCCGGGCTTCTCGCTCGAACTCTGCGGCGGCACGCACCTGCGCCGCACGGTGGAGGCGGGGC
>JANWXD010000102.1:253-782 GCA_025055455.1 Bryobacteraceae bacterium | reverse complement strand
GGAAAATCCCGCGATTTTATCGAGTGTTATTCCACCGCATTTCCCCGCAAAGGCTCCCTGAAAGAGACCGCCCGCGCCTGCATCGAAGCCGGCTTCCGCGTCTACCGCACCTCCGTCGCCGACCCGGAAAATGGCGGCCCTTTTGACTCCCGCGCCATCATCCGCCGCACCGTCGAACAATGCCGCGAGATCCGCGAAGGCGTCGGCCCCGATGGCGGCTGGGCCATCGACTACCACACCCGCCTCGACTTCGCTGACGCCGTGCGCCTCAGCGCCCTGCTCGAGCCGCTCGAGCCCGTCTTCGCCGAGGACCTCGTCCGCAGCGAAAACCGATCCGTCTACCGCCAGCTCCGCCAGGCCGTGCGCCTCCCCATCGCCGTCGGCGAGCAGTTCGGCGACCGCTGGGAAATCCACGGCCTCGTCGCGCAGCACCTGATCGACTGGTGCCGCGTCTCTCTGCCCAACTGCGGCGGCATCACCGAATTCATGAAAATCTGCGCCCTCTGCGAGACGCATTACGTCGGCATGG
>JANWXD010000102.1:0-243 GCA_025055455.1 Bryobacteraceae bacterium | reverse complement strand
GCCCCGTCGGCGAAGCCGCGCTCGTGCACTGCCTGCTCGGCTACTCCGGCCCCGTGCTGATGGAAATGCTCGGCGACGGCCGGCGCGACGTGGCCTGGCTCCCCGAACACTACGACTTCCGCAACGGCAGGCTCTGGCCCAACGAACGGCCCGGCCTCGGCGTCACCTTCGATGCCTCCCGCCTCGAGCGCATCGCCGAAATCACCGAAGGCAGCAAGCCGCTGCCCATCTTCCGCCGCCCCG
>JANWXD010000101.1 GCA_025055455.1 Bryobacteraceae bacterium | reverse complement strand
CCTCGACGAACAGATTGTACGCCCGGTCACCTACGCCAGCGCAGGTGCGTTGCGCCTCGAACGCTCTCAGATTCTGCAACCGCCTGCTCAGGACGGTCTCCAGCAGGAGATTCCGCTTGCGGCGCTGGGCGTGGACATCGGCTCGGTCTCCACCAAGGCGGCACTGGTAGCCGAACGCGACGGCAACATCGTCGTGCTGGCGAGCTACTATCGCCGTACCGATGGCGACCCCCTTAGCGCGGTGCGCGATACCCTCTCCCAAATCCATCAGCAGATTCAGCAGAAAGGCTATCGCATCGGCAGGATTGTGGCAGCGACCACAGGCTCGGGGCGATACCTCACGGGCGACTTCATCGGCGCCGACCTGATTCGCAACGAAATCACCGCGCAGGCGAGCGGCACCCGCGCCTTCCTGCCCGACGTGGACACCATCCTCGAAATCGGCGGGCAGGACTCGAAGTACATCCGCCTGGACGGCGACGCGGTAGTGGACTACGAGATGAACAAGGCGTGCGCAGCGGGCTGTGGCGCGTTTCTCGAAAAGCAGGCGGCGAAGCTGGGAATCCCCATTCAGGAGTTTGGCGAATACGCCCTGCGTGCGAAGAACCCGCCACACATGGACTGGACCTGCACTGTGTTCACCGAGAGCGCGATGGTGTACTACCAGCAGGTGGGGGTTCCTGTCGAGGACCTGTGCGCGGCGGTGTGTCTCGCGGCAGTACACAACTACCTAGCGAAGAACGTAGGAGGCAGACCGATTGGCGAGAAGGTGGCGTTCCAGGGTGCCGTGGCGTTCAACAAGGGC
>JANWXD010000100.1 GCA_025055455.1 Bryobacteraceae bacterium | reverse complement strand
GGCCCGGGGACGCGCGTCCACATGATCGGGCGCGTCGGATACGACCTGTTCGCCGATCAGCTGAGGGCGAGCCTGTCCGCAGCCGGGGTGGATGTTTCCGGCGTCCACGCCACCAAAGCCCAGCCGACCGGTGTCGCGCTCATCTGGGTGGACCGCAGCGGGCAGAACTCGATTGTCGTGGCCCCGGGCGCCAATCACGAACTCCAGCCAGCCGACGTGGGATCCATGCGGGCCGCCTTCCGCGGCGCCCGGTTCGCGCTGTTCCAACTCGAAACGCCGCTGGAGGCCGTACGGGCCGCCATGCGAGCCGCTCGCGAAGAGGGCGCGCAGGTGATTCTCGACCCCGCGCCGGCGCAGGCGCTGTCCCGCGAGATGCTCGAAGCTGCCGACATCCTGACGCCGAATGAGACCGAGGCGCGCCTCCTGTTGGGCTTGCCGGCCGGTCGGATCGCGCCCGCAGAAGCCCCCGAGGTCGCACGAGCCCTGCGGCAAAAGGGCGCGCGGTCGGTCGTGCTGAAGCTGGGCGAGGACGGATGTTTTTATTCGAACGACGCGGCGGGCATCCTAGTCCCCGCCTTCCCGGTCACCCCCTGTGACGCCACAGCCGCCGGAGACGTCTTCAACGGGGCGCTCGCGGTGGCGCTGGCCGAGGGACAGGGTATGCCGGAGGCCCTGCGGTTTGCCAGCGCCGCGGCGGCGCTAAGTGTAACAAAGCCCGGAGCGCAGGCGTCCATTCCAACACGAAGCGAAGTGCAAAGGTTCCTCGACTCGCACCCGGTTTCGAAAAGCGGGCCCGGGGGCGCCTGCGAACACTGAGGCCGC